>CAWBCD010000026.1:0-51694 GCA_963787205.1 uncultured bacterium | reverse complement strand
GGATTTGCGCGGTCCCCTGAACCTGATGCGGACTATTATCTCCCATTTGGGAAGGCGAATATCGTTCGCGAAGGCAGCGACCTGACGATTATCGCCTATGGAGCCATGGTACAGAAGGCACTGAATGCTGCCAAGAAATACGCCTCGAAGGATAACGTGGATATTGAGGTCATAGATTTACGAACCATCGTTCCGCTTGATTCCGAAACAATCCTGAATTCGGTCAAGAAGACAAACCGTGCTATAGTCCTTTACGAAGATCTGGAATTCATTGGTTTCGGTGCGGAGATAGCTTCACAAATAGCGGACAAGGCGTTCGAATATCTTGATGCACCCGTAATGCGCGTGGCTGCCAAGTATACACCGATCCCATTTGCCGCGCAGATGGAGAACTTCATCCTGCCATCCGATGAGGATGTAGAAAAAGCTGTTGAACGGCTTATCAACTACTGATCCCGACGGGATGAAAAGGGCGGGAAAGTGATGCGATCGTTTGTCTTACGTCTTTCAGCCCTCTTCGCCCTGGTGTTGTGTTCGATCACCATCAGTAACGCGCAGTCCGGGCGCATGTCGTATAAGCAGGGCATCCATGATTTCGGGATATTCCACGAGGGAAAGAACGCCCGCTGGGATTTTACCTTCACCAATACGGGTAAAGACAGCCTGATCATCACTTCAGTACACGCGCAGTGCGGCTGTACCACGCCTTCCTTTAATCACAAACCGGTAGCTCCCGGTCAGCAGGGAGAAGTGACCGTCATCTATCACAGCGAAAATCGTCCCGGACCGTTTGAGAAGGAAGTGGTGATAACCACGAACGGCGAACCGGCAACGGTAAAAGTGAGGATCAAAGGGAATGTGCTGCCAAAGCCACTGAAAGGGAAGGACGTAAGGCTCATCGGCGGCATACGTTTTTCAGACGGTACGATCAACATGGACACAGTGTCGCGCGGGGAGCCCGCGAAATATATCCTGCATTTTCAGAATGCCTCGCCGCATCCAATCCGGATCCTGGAGCTCAAACATCCGCAGGATGTAGAGGCCTACTATCCGCCGTTTACCATCCTGACAGGCGAGACGATGAGGGTAACGGTGACTTTCCTTCCCGGTAAGGCGAGACACAATGGGTTAATACGGGATTCGCTTCTGTTTAAAACGACAGATTCGGTAAAGCCGGATAAGGTTGTTTATCTGACAGCTTTCATATCCCACAAAGGCATGGTGAAAGAAAATCCCAGTCCTGAGCTGGTTTTCAGGAAGGATTTCATCAACCTGGGGACCGTTCTGCAGCATGATACCGCGAGGGTTGCTTTCCATTTTACCAATAACGGATCGGATACCCTGCACATAACAAGTGTGCAAACATCATGCGGGTGTACCATCGCCAAGCTGCCGAAAAAAAGCTACGCACCGGGAGAATCGGGTGTCATAAATGTTTCTTTTGATGCGGGTGATAAATTCGGCCAAATCCAGAAGGAAACTATGGTGGCGAGCAACGATCCGACATCCCCGAAAATCCAGTTGATCCTGCGTTCGAGGGTGGTGCTGCATCCGGGGAAAAACGGCAGCATGGCGGCAATGTCTTCAGCAAACGAGTCTATTTTCAGCGGAACGTGCAGGAGCTGTCACGTTGATAAGGGATTGGGCAAGAAAGGAGAAGCATTATTCGCCGCCGATTGTCAGCTTTGTCATGGACGCGCAGGAAAACCGGATTCCGTATTTCATCCTGGACCGACGCTGGATAACGCTTTTTTGTCAACGCTCGACGCGCAAGCTTTTGTTCAAAAGGATAGCCGAAGGGACCTGCGGATCCCCGTAAGCGTCATATGATGCCGGGCTTTATGAAGACATTCGGCGGACCATTGGTCCGAAGAGCAGGTTCAATCGCTGGTGAATTATTTGCAAACAGTTAAAATTTCGAATTAATAAACGGAGTGAAAATCATTATGACATGACTATCGTATTGAGAAAGATTCGATGGGGGAAATTAAAGTCCCCGCCAAAGCATATTATGGTGCCCAGACACAGAGAGCGGTTAATAATTTTCCGATCAGCGGTTTTGGGTTCAGCAGGCCGGTGATTCAGGCGCTTGGATATATCAAGAAGGCGGCCGCCATTGTGAATCGTGACCTCGGGTTTATCGAGGACACCGTTGCCAAGTATATCATCAAAGTTGCTGATGAAGTGATCGAGGGAAAGCTGGACGAGCATTTTCCGATCGATATTTACCAGACCGGTTCAGGTACCTCTTCCAATATGAATACGAATGAGGTGATTGCCAACCGTGCCAATGAAATGGCCAAAGCCGACGGCATTACCTCGCTGAAAATCCATCCGAACGATCACGTCAATTTTGGTCAGAGTTCGAACGATGTGATTCCGACGGCTATTCGCATCGCGGCGGCAATTCAGGCTACGAACGAACTGATTCCTTCGCTGAAGTATCTGAGCGATAAGCTTCTTGCCAAAGGAGAAGAATATAAAGATGTTGCCAAAACAGGCCGTACGCACCTGATGGATGCCATGCCGGTGACTTTCTACCAGGAATTCAGCGGATATGCCCGCCAGATGGAACTGGGTGTCAGTCGCGTTGAATCTGCCCTGAATCGTGTTTCCGAGTTGCCGCAGGGTGGAACGGCGGTCGGGACCGGACTCAATACACATGAAAAGTTTGCGAAAAAATTTGCTGCTAAAGTCAGTGAGCTTACCGGCTGGCAGTTCGATGAAGCAACCAACCACTTTGAAGCACAGGCAAGTATAGATGCGCTTGTTGAGTTAAGCGGCCAATTGAAAACGATTGCTGTCAGTCTGATGAAAATCGGCAACGACTTCCGCTGGATGAACTCCGGACCGAACAGCGGTCTCGCCGAAATCCAGCTCGAAGCGATGCAGCCGGGCTCGTCCATCATGCCGGGTAAAGTGAACCCGGTGATTGAGGAGTCGGTAACGATGGTCGCTGCCCAGGTGATCGGCAACGATGCCGCCGTAACAATTGGCGGTCAGGCCGGTAATTTCGAGCTGAACGTGATGCTCCCGATGGTTTCCCACAACCTGATGCAGTCGATCAAGCTGCTGGCCAACGTGGCCCGCAACTTTGCTGACAAATCGGTGGCCACACTGAAAGTGAATAAAGAAGTGGTCGGGGATCGCCTGAGCAAGAACCCGATTTTGGTTACAGCGTTGAATCCCATCATTGGTTACGATTTGGGAGCCAAGATCGCTAAAAAGGCATTTGCCGAAGGACGTCCGCTCAAGGAAGTGGCCCTGGAGATGACGGATTTGTCGGAAGAAGAGCTGGACAAAGCGCTGGATCCGATCAAGATGACCAAGGGCGGATTTACGGATTAACCTCACCCCAACCCCTCTCCATATTCGTGGAGAGGGGCTTTTTTACCTCAAACTTCGTCCAGATCCACAAGCTCACAAGCTGGTCCAGGCGTCCTCGCCTGGACCCCATAGCAAGCCTATTCTATTTCCCTCGTTACGAAGCTCTGCTTCGTAATGCCAACTCTGGGAGCTCTGCTCCCATTTTACATAAGTTCGTGCTTGGTTTATATCCTGTAATTGGATAAACTATTAAAGCACATCTAAGATACCATCTGGAGGGAGATTACTTATGGACAAGAAGAGGAGGACGGTGCTGTTGAAGCGTCTTAGAATGACGGTCATCCGTCTGTTGCCGGTTTTGTTGTTTGGCAGCCTGTGGCTGGCCGGTTGTGAATTTCCCGCGGATACAGGCGGGGACAAAGCAATGCCTTACCAAACCCGAATTCTGGAGGTGAAAATACAACCGGATACCGTAGCTGTTGGCGATACTGCACGGATTACCTGTATTATTCGGGATAGCACAGATAAGCGGTTTTTATTTCTATGGCACTTTTCGCGGGGCAAGATATTGCATGCAATGTATAACTCAACACTTCAGGGCTATACAAGTGATACCAGCAATTACGTGTTTTGGATAGCTCCGGATTTGACAGGTTTATATGGATTTGATGTAAAGGTAAATAACGGCTCAGATTCAACACCGGTAACGCAAGGTTTTGATATTCGTGTAATTAAATAAAAAAGTTTACAGTATGAGGTCCTGTTTGGAAAGAGGCGCACAGATTTTCCATAGATCGTTAACATGGCAACACCAAGACAAGCCGAATTAGGTCTGGGGTCTTCTACTTCTATTAGAACAGACATATTTCGTCCCCGACGGCACAAATAATGACCCTGCGCATAAGGGGCTAAGATACGAGCAATACTTGTTAATTTAGTTAAGAGCTTGAGCAGAAGCGAGATGCGGATTCATCCCCGAAGGCATTCGGGGTCAGTCCCCTTAATGTGTCAGGCAACGCGATTACTCTAAAATATCCAAGACATTCAGAAATTCTGTTGGGCTGTAAACGGGTAGATCACTTTTGGTGAAGTCTTTTTGATTTCTGGTGATAATGACTTCCAAATTAGCATGAACTGCTGATTGATAAAGGACACCATCTTCATAATCCTTTAAATTACTATCCAAGGCATCTTCCAGTACCACACGATTAATGCTGGAAACATGAAGGATTTTAAGCAGTTTCCTAATATTTTTTTCCGCTTGTTTGTTGGAGAGTTCTTTTGCCAGCAGATAAAAAATGGTGGTCACGGTTGTTGCACCAATCCATCCCTCTATTTTACTTTGTTCGGCCAACCCAACCACTTGGGCTGAGGGACCAAAAAAAGGCTCCCGTTCCAAGAAAACATCTAATAGTACATTTGTATCGAAAAGTACTTTCATTTCAGATACTTATCTTCCAAATGTTTTTTGTAGTCTTCTTCCTGGATATCGGTGTTCTTTAAAATACCCGCCAGGGAAGCTGTAATAGGAGGTAGTTCTCGCTCAGATGAAACGTGTTCGGTCTCAATAAGGGCAAAATAATCAGCCACCATTTGAGATATGGATGTTCCTTTTTGTTTGGCTCGTTTTTTGGCCCGCTTAATCAGCGAATCGTCTAATCGAAGAGTTAATTTATTCTTCATAACAAGACGTATTATTTTTATTTTAATATACGTCATAATAACGCGTCAAAACAAGGAAAATTTCGTTTACCTAACACGGGGTTGGAGGCACGTTTCAACGAGGATTCGATAAATCCTGCAAATGCGACAGAAAGCATATATATTGAAAAGATCCGGAGTGTTGCGAGCGCTTTTGTGGTATGAGATAATCCGGTAAACCATGATGTGGCGAAATATCCTGCAGGATAAAACGTGAGTTCGGGATAAGAAAATGAAGGAATGGATAAAAGCAAAAAAGGTTAATCCGACACCTCACTACTTCCCCCCCGTCATTCCCGCAGAGGCGGGAATGACGGGGGGCAAAACGTTCACATTCCACGGAAATTCCCGATCAGGGTCGGGAATGACGTCTTGTTTTTTTAGTTATACACACTTGCAGGCGCTAAAAATTTTAGGCAATGATGAGACGTAAGAGGGGATATTTATCTGGAAGTAGTTGAATAAGCACACGGGACAGTTGGGAAAGACTGATATCGACGATTCAGAATGACAGGGAAGAATTGGACACCTGGGATAATCGTGAAGCTACCCTTTCATATTCTGTAATCCCATTCGTTCCTGCCACATTGTGATTGGAAGATTCCTGTTATTATCATATAGTGGCATCTTTGAAAACGAAGAGAAACACGGAAAGAAAAATGAATTTAGAATTTGTTTAAGATATAATACCTTTCATTATCGTAACCATTTGGAAACTTATTGATAAACATATGTAAAAACGATCCGATGATTGGTCTTATGCGAATGATTTGCAACCTGTAAATTTCTTGTACGTTATAGCGGGAAAAATCAGGATTTTTTATTAGTATAAACCGCTGACAGATTCAGAATTTGGATCGATGTTATAAAAAAAGACAGAGCTTATATGCCATCATTAGCTGTAGATCTTAAAAACATACGAAGAGATCATAAACTCAGTATCCAGGATACGTACGAGCTTACGCGTATCCCGCTGGATATCATAAAAGCTATAGAGGATGGGACATTATTTGAGGACGAAAGTCGTAATTTAACCTATATCCGTAGTTTTGTAAGAACCTATGCCAGGGCACTGAAAATCTCTGAAGAAGATATTGTTGCCGCCCTCGATGATCAGGTTATTGGAGTTTACAACGGATTCCTGTTCGATAAATACGGGTCTGGTTCCACGAAAACCGAAAAAGGTAAAGAAGATGATGCCGAGTCGTCTCAGAAGAGTAAATATGGGAGTCGTTTTAAATTAGATCTTCCCGAGGAGGAGGCTGAAAAACCGGAGCCCGAAAGTCCCGAAGAAAAACCGTACGAGGAAGAGTCAGAAAAATTACCGGAAGAAGAGGATGAAGATCTGTTCCCGGAAGAATCCGATAGTGTTTTCGGGGAGCCGCAGAAGCCTGAGCCGGAAACTAATAATCAGTCCACAATCGAACGTGAGGAGTACTCTTTACCCGATCCAGGAAAACCATACAATCGCAAAGTTCCGGAACCCCCAAGCGTGAAGAGTGTGGATTGGGCATCGGTAGGCAAGAGAACCTATTCACTCAGCCGCCGGCCGGGTATCCTGCTGCTGATCTTTCTGGTTATCGTTGTATTTGCCGGTGTAACCTTAGTTGTGGTCAGAAAAATGAGCCGCTCATCCGAACAGAAATCCAACGCAGGCATTGCACAGGTTGATTCGTTACAAACCCCACCTCTCATGACCAGAAGTGATTCCGTAAAGGCCGGGCTATTACCGCCAACGGCGAGTAACCTGCCGGATACCCTGAAGCTTACGGTCTATGCTGCCTTTGGTCCGCTGGGTCCCGTCCGTGTCCAGACCGACTTTGCCCGCAGGTTGAATCCTTACTGGATTGACGAAGGGGAAGGCATGCTTTTTAATTTCAAGGATAGTATCGAAGTAAAGGGGGTTTTTAAAAATATGATTCTGCTTTACAAAGGCCATCCGCTGGATGACTTCCGGGAGCACATACAGAAGAGCACCGGTGTCCTTCAGCTTGCACGCTCGTATTTCAAGGAGCATCCAGAATGGCAAACCGTCACGCACGACTCTCTTCCCGGCGGTGTTCCACAGCCGAGCGTAGTTCGCAACCAACCTCTTTACTAGAATTCCCGTAATCCTACTTGCCGATTACCGATGAAAAAGGACGATGCAGAAAAACGCATTCGGGAGCTTCGTAAGCTTCTGAACAGGGCGAACGAGGCCTATTACCAGGATGCAGAACCTATCATGTCGGACCGTGAGTACGACAACGATATGGACGAGCTGATCGAACTTGAAGAGAAATTCGGTCTGCAGGCACCTGATTCCCCATCAGCGAGAGTAGGTGGAACGATTACCAAAGAGTTCCCGACCGTGGAACATCCGGTGCGGCTGATGAGCCTCTCCAATACGTACAGCCGGGAGGAACTGGATGATTTTGACCGGCGCGTGCAAAATATTCTGGGGCATGATCATTATGAATATGTGGCCGAACTCAAGTTCGACGGCATGGCTTTGCGGCTTCGTTATGAAAACGGAGTGCTGGCGCTGGGTGCAACACGCGGCGATGGACGGCAAGGCGATGACATCACAACCAATGTCAAAACGATACGCGATATCCCCCTGAAGCTGAAGGGAGATGTTGCGGATGTTGTGGAAGTGCGAGGTGAAGCCTACATGGAGCGGCAGGCTTTTGCCGATCTGAACAAGCAGCGCGAGGACCAGGGGGAACAGGTTTATGCCAATCCACGAAATTTCACTGCCGGCACGCTCAAACTGCAGGACTCCGGAGTTGTTGCCAAACGCCCGGTTCGTTTTTTTTCCTATGATCTTCTGATTGACGGTCGAAACGGCGAGACACAATATGAGAAATTGAGCAAGCTGTCTGATATGGGTTTCCGGGTTTGCTCGCACTATGAAAAGTGTGCCGATATCAATGAAGTGCATGAATTTATCGAGGAGGTAGGCGAGCTTCGAAAAGATCTGCCATATGACACGGACGGAGTCGTCATCAAAGTAAACCAGGATGAATACCGGGATATACTGGGCAGCACAGCAAAGGCGCCGCGCTGGGCCATCGCTTATAAATTCGAGGCCGAGCAGGCGGAGACCACGATCAATGACATCACGCTACAGGTTGGACGACTCGGAACGATCACTCCTGTGGCAGAACTCGAACCTGTGTTTCTGGCAGGCACTACCGTAAAACGGGCGTCATTGCATAACGAGGACGAGATCCACCGTAAGGACATCCGGATTGACGACAAAGTGTTGATTGAAAAAGCGGGTGAGATCATTCCGCAGGTCGTGAGCGTGGTCGATCCCGACCGGAAAGGCCGTTCCGAGCCGTTTGAAATGCCGGATAGATGTCCGGCATGTGATGAGAAGCTGGTACGTCTGGAGGAAGAGGTTGCCTGGCGATGCGTCAATCCGTCGTGTCCGCCACAGGTGCGGATCAGGATCGAGCATTTTGCCTCCCGCGATGCCATGGATATAGATGGACTGGGATCAGCGATCGTCGATCAATTGGTCAGCAACGAACTGGTTTCCAACTATGCCGATTTGTACGAACTAAAGACGGAGGATCTCACACCCCTGGAACGGATGGGAGAGAAGAGTGCCACGAACCTTGTGAACGCGATCGCAAAAAGCAAGGAGCAGCCCTTTGACCGTGTGCTGTATGCGTTGGGAATCCGGTTTGTCGGGAACACGGTAGCGAGGGACCTGGCTCGCGCTTTCGGATCGATGGTGGCTATTCTTACCGCTGGTGAGGAGGAACTAACGGCCATTGATTCAATAGGACCTCGAATTGCCAATTCCGTGGTTAATCATTTCGGTGAAAAGAAAAACCGCGAACTGGTCGATCGTCTGCGTTCTTACGGATTGAATATGGAGCTGAAGGAAGATATCCGGAAAGGCGATGCTCTCGCGGGCCTGAAATTTGTCTTGACAGGGAGTCTGCCCAATCTGACGAGAAAAGAGGCAACCGACCTGATCGAAAAGTATGGTGGAAAAGCAACAGGGTCTGTGAGCAAAAATACCGATTATGTCCTGGCCGGCTCTGAGCCGGGAAGCAAGCTTGATAAAGCAAACAAGCTTGGTGTAAAAGTGATCAATGAAGAGGATTTTTTGATGATGACCGGCGAACAGCAATAAAAAAAGCTGTTACCGGGTATCATAGCAACTTAATTTGCGTATTTTACCATCCTGTAAGGAATAATGGGAGCGTAGAATAATTCCGCTTTTTTGTCATTACCTGATTTGCTTGATATAGCGAGATCATTGTACTATTAACGGGTAGCCCGTTTGGTTGGTCAAAACATCTGCTCCTTTTTTTTGTTTTCCCACGATTCTTTAATTCCTATTTTGGATCTGGCTCGTCCAGATTAGTTTTTTGTAAATACGACAGACTTTTAATTCTGATATCTATGAAATACGAAATTGAACATGACGAGGGTGTAACCATTCTTTCAATCAAGAATGAGAAGCTGGATTCTGGCATCGCTCCCAAATTCAAGAGTCGGATCATCATTTTAGCAAATGCAGAAGAAAAGGATAACCTCATCATCGACATGAGTGGTGTTGAATATGCCGATTCAAGCGGCATCAGTGGGTTGTTGATGGCACATCGGCTTTACCGTGACTCACAGCGTCGTATGGTCATCTGCGGGGTTTCAAAACACGTGATGGATCTCATTAAAATCACCCGCCTGGACGAGGTATTGTCCTTTGCTCCCGATCGTGAATCTGCCCTGCATCAGTTGATGCCATCCTGATTCTGTGGCGAATTAATGGGACTTCATTTTTCTGACATCGTTGCGATTATCGGGTACCTGGTACTGTGTGTCGTCATTGGGATTCGCGTAGGAGGGAGTCCGTCCGATCCTTCCAAGTATTTCACTACGGAGGGCTCTGTACCCTGGTGGGCTGTATCGTTCTCCATTGTGGCTACCGAAACGAGCATTTTAACGGTCATTTCTACGCCGACGCTTGCCTATTTTGGAAGTTTTACTTTTGTCCAGATTGTATTCGGATACATCATTGGACGATTCGTGGTGGCCTACCTGATTTTGCCATCCTACTTCAAAGGTAATCAGAAAACTGCATATACTTTTTTCAATGAGCGATTCGGCCACTCTTTTGAACGTCTGATCTCTATTGTATTTCTTATCACGCGCCTGCTTGCTGACGGCGTACGATTATTTGCAGCAGCCATCCCCATTAAGCTGATCACCGGATTAAGTTACCCCGAATCGATTGCCATTATCGCTGTTTTAACGCTGGCATACACCTATTACGGGGGATTAAAATCGGTCATCTGGATTGATGTGCTTCAGCTCTGCGTGTATATGACCGGAGGGATTTATATCGTAATTCACTTGGCGCCGGAGTTGAATGGCCCGTTATTGCATCATTATATCAGTCAGGGAAAACTTACCATGGTGCAGTGGCCTCACAGTTTTTCCGATGTTTTTACGGTTCCGTATAACTTTATTGGTGCCGTAATCGGCGGCATGTTCCTCACAATGGCTTCCCATGGAACGGATCATCTGATGGTCCAGCGGCTGCTTGCCTGCAATGGACTGAAACAGGCGCGCAAGGCATTGATCAGCAGCGGGTTTGTAGTTTTTTTCCAGTTTTTACTGTTCCTTGGGATCGGTTTTCTTTTATTTGTACACTATCATGGACAAACACTGCAACAACTGGGTCTGCATAAGCCTGATGAAATCTTCCCGGATTATGTACTGACATCCCTGCCGGCGGGACTTACCGGTTTCATTATAGCCGGTCTTTTCGCAGCTGCCATGAGTACGCTAAGTAGTTCTCTTTCGGCGTTGTCTTCTTCCACATTGTTTGATATCCTTCCAAAACTGGCAAAACGAGCCGACTCGATGAAAATATCGAGATACTTTATGCTGATATGGACCGTTATATTCATCGGATTTGCTGTGTCATTCACCAGCACAGATAGTCCTGTGATTGTATTAGGCTTGGGTATAGCCGGTTTTACATATGGCGGGTTACTTGGAGCTTTTTTAATAGGCAGATATACAAATTATTCGCGAATAGATGCGGTGGTTGGGTTATTGGTCTCAGTTGCGACTATGACAATCATCATATTATTTGGGAAAGTGGCATGGCCTTGGTATACTTTCATGGGAGTAACTATGTATGCTCTTGCGGCAACGATATCAAACAGGGCCCGTCGTTCGATAAAAATCAGCAAAACCGTTTAAGCCGCAATAACGAAATCTATCAATATGGATCTTCTTGAAAAACTCGGGTTGGCACGGAAGACCAAAGGGCTGGCACCCATTGTCAGCGATAACAAGGGGAAAGACCACGAACCGTTCTCGCTGAATGACAGCATCTATATCAAGGCGCTGATCTTTATTGTCTTCCTGGCTTTTGTGATCCTCATATTTCCACGGTTTAATTATAAGCAGACCTCCTATCAAATTGGGGAGCCATGGCGCCATGAGGATTTAACAGCACCCTTCACATTCAGTCTGATCAAAAATAAAGATGAACTGGAGAAGGAAAAGAAGCAGATCGTCAAGGAAACATCCCCGATTTTCTATGAGGATAACCATGCCCCGCTGTTGGTTCAGAATCATATCGATTCTCTTTTCGAGGCTGTGGTACCGGTGTTGAAGGACTATGCACAATGGCAGCATGATAAAAGCACAGGCAACCCCTCGGCCCAGCAGGACAGTGTACAATACCAGGCGCTGAGGAATAGTACAAATATTGATCTTGATGACAATGGCTGGAACCCTTTGTTGCAGAGTTTTAGCCATTATTATCCCAAAAACTCTCTGGCGACGGCTGAAAAAGACTATGTCGGTTCAACTATCCTGGCTAAGTTGAATACGCTGGTCAACCAGGTTATGAGGGATGGTGTCGTCAACCGTGATAAATCGAGCATCGCGGATAATGAACTGATTGTTCGTAACCAGAAAAACAGTACCGAGAGAAGCTATTTTCTGGCGAATGTACGTGATATCAACGGGGCTAAGGAGTATGCCCGCTACTGGCTGTCCAGGGAACTGCCGGCTAATGCTGCAAATGCGGGATCCCAAATCTTTGGTGTTGTAATACAGCCAAATCTGATTTACAACAAGGAAGAGACAGACCAGCGTATTAACAGTGCATTAGCCTCCATCTCACCGACAGAAGGGGCTGTGGCTAAGGGGCAGGTGATCATCCGGAAAGGTGATCTGGTAGACTCTACGAAAGTGAATATGCTTCGAAGTCTGGCTAAGGCGCGGCAGGAGCGTGCCAGTCAGTTTGAAGTATGGCAGCAGTATTTTGGAGAGGTTCTTATTATTGTTGGAGTCGTGCTCGTCTTCTTCATGTATATCTATTTGTACCGAAAGCCGATTTATGACGAAAACAGTAAGTTCCTGCTGGTCTTCCTGGCTATGGCACTCGTGGTAGGAGCTACTGCCTTTGTGGTGCGTTTTGATAATATTTCAGCATATGTCGTTCCTATTGCTATCACCCCGATTATCCTGACCATCGTGTTTGATTCACGCGTCGGCCTGTTGACGACAATCACTTTGTCGATGCTTGCAGGGATGATGGTTGGTTACAATTTTGAGTTTATGGTGGCTACCATAACAGCCAGCAGTATGGCCGTATACTCAGTGCGTGATATCAAGAATCGAAGCCAGTTTTTTTTGTTTACACCGGGTTTGGTACTGGCGACATACGTGGTGGTACTTGCCGGCTTCACACTGAGCCGCCTCGGGGATTTTAGTCACCTTGGTGAACAACTGATCAGCGTTCTGATCAATTCCGTGCTCATCTGGCTGACTTATCCGTTGATCCTGCTGTTTGAAAAGCTGTTCAAAGTAACCACTGACGTTACGCTTCTCGAACTCAGTGACACCAATCAGCCCTTGCTGAAGAAGCTGATGATGCGGGCTCCGGGAACATTTCACCATAGTTTGCAGGTCGCTAATCTTGCAGAGGCAGCGGGCACTGAAATCGGGGCAAATGCTTTACTTTGCCGTGTCGGCGCTCTGTATCACGATATCGGGAAAACTGAGAAACCTGAGTATTTTGTCGAAAACCAGACGGCCGGGATGAATGGTCACAATAAACTCAAACCAAGAATGAGTGCGATCATCATTAAATCGCATGTGAGTAATGGTGTGAAAATGGCGGAAGAAGCCAACCTCCCCGAAGTGGTCATTGATTTTATTCGTACGCATCACGGTACCTCCCTGATTCGCTTTTTCTATGAAAAGGCGAGGGAGAACACGGATAAGTCATTCGAGATCCAGGAAGAGGATTTTCGCTACGAGGGACCAATCCCAACGACCAAAGAAACCGGTATTGTAATGCTGGCCGATGGTGTCGAAGCATCCTGTCGTTCAATGACCGAACCGACTTATGCGCGCATCGATAACCTGGTTAGCAATATCATAGATCAACGCCTGAAAGAAGGGCAGCTAAACGATTGTCCGCTGACCTTCAAAGATCTTCAGGAGATCAAAAAAAGGTTTATGAATATTCTGGTTGGAATGTATCATGGCCGCGTGAAATATCCTGGTCAGGATGAAATGGAGAAGTCGCCGGAGGCTAAGAGTGAGAGTAAGGGTGATAAGAAGGGTACTTACGGCGGCCACAAAGATACCGGTGAGAATAAAGGTCCGAAGCAGAATGACCCCATCAATCCGATGGTGATCAGTGACGCACCTCCACCGCACCGGGATAAGAATGACGAGTGAAATCTGTTCAACAGATGAATGCCTTTGATGAGTCGCTTCGTTTGTATCTGCAGTTCTTAAGGCTTGAAAAGGGGCTCTCTGACAACACGTGCCATTCTTATAAAAATGATCTGCGTCATTATCTGGATTATGTCCAGGATACCTTTTCGGTAACAGAACCGGCTGGCATCGATTTGCGGCATATTGAGAGATATCTCGAGGTACTGATGTCGCTTGGACTGGAAGTGAGTACTCTGGCGCGCAATATATCGAGCATACGGAATTATCATGCTTTTCTGATTTCAGAGGGTTGGGCAGAAGCAAATCCCGCCGAGCTGGTTGATCTTCCGAAACCAACACGACATTTGCCTGAGGTATTGACGGTTGAGGAGGTGGAAGAGGTACTCGATGCGCCCGATGTCAACACCCCCGATGGATTGAGGGACAAGGCTATTTTGGAATGCCTATACGCAACAGGAATGCGTGTGAGCGAGCTGGTTTCGCTGACACGGCAACAACTTGTGCCGGAGCTGCAACTCGTTCGCGTTCTGGGGAAGGGAAGCAAGGAAAGACTGATTCCTATCGGGAAACCGGCTCTCAACGCATTGACACAGTATATGAAATCAGCCCGACCGTTGTTCCTTCGGATGGATAAGGAAACGGGCGACAAGTTGTTTTTGAATCAAAGGGGAGGACCCATAAGCCGGATGGGTGTTTATAACATTGTAAAGAAAGCCGCTAAAGAGGCGGGCATCCGCAAGAAAGTATATCCTCATATTTTCAGGCATTCTTTTGCGACTCATCTGCTGGAAGGCGGAGCAGATCTGAGGGATGTCCAGGAAATGCTCGGACATGTTTCCATTCTCACGACAGAAATTTATACACATGTCGATCGCACCTTTCTTCAGCGTACCTACGATACATTTCACCCCAGAGCGTGACAGGGGGGATAGGGAATAGGACGTGCCAGGCTAAGCCCGTACGTACGATGCGGCGTGTGAGAACAGGCGAGGACGCCTGTTGTTTCAGCGAGGCGCGGCTAAGCGAAGCGGCAACGCCTGTTCAAGCGTCCTCGCTTGAACCATACGTGTTGATGATTATCAACTGGCTATAATGACCACTGACGACTGTCCATCATCAAACACAAAAAATAAGGGCACCGGAATCCAATCCGAGTGCCCTTGCTGTGATTGGCTAGTCAGCAATTATTTGTTGTTGTCGGTTTGTTCCGGAGTCAGTTTGACGACGATT
Source organism: uncultured bacterium (assembly GCA_963787205.1). Classification (GTDB taxonomy): domain Bacteria; phylum Bacteroidota; class Rhodothermia; order Balneolales; family DATFMH01; genus DATFNI01. The sequence goes on along the minus strand of CAWBCD010000026.1, from coordinate 36,721 downwards.
TTTTGTGTGTCGTTACCAACGTTTATTTTAACTTCCGAATCTTTATAACCTTCGGCGGAAACTTTTAATGTGTAAGAACCTTGAGAAAGACCCTCGATCGTAAATTCTCCATTGTCATCGGTCGTGGCACTCATATCAGAGTCCTCAACTTCTACGTTGGCATTACTGATCATTTTACTCGAATCGGCATTTACAACTGTTCCGGTCAGTGTGTAGGTTGAGTCACTGTTTATTACAATCTGATGATTCCGGGCAAAGGACTTTTGTGCACTGAGTGAACCGAGCAAAACAACAGAGACTATGGCAAGACAAAAAATAGATAAGCGTTTCATTTTATTTACCCCTTAATTGAAGTTGATTGATCGAATTGTTTTAATACTTTTATATCAACAATTCACCCGCATAATAATATGTTACGTTGTGATGAGTATACTAATAAGTGGCAAAAAAACAGTGGGTGTGGCACATTAACTATATGAGGGGCAAAAGGTTATAAAGATCTAATGTTTTAAAAAAAAATGTATTGCTTAGCCCCTCATCCAGATACTCTGTACCTTGTAAAACGACAAAAGCCGATCGGTGAATTATAGAGGATAACCTTATGAAAGAAGAATCCAGCGACGCTATACAAGCCATCATATGGGATGATGATCATCTCAAAATAATTGATCAGACCTATCTGCCTGCAAGGATGGTTTATATCGAACTCAAGGATATCGGGCACGTATGGGAGGCGATACGCAAAATGAGGGTAAGGGGAGCGCCGGCAATAGGGATAACCGCCGCTTACGGACTGTACCTGGGAATCTGTCAGTTGGAAGTCAGGAATTTTGACAGCATGTGGCTTGAACTCGAAAGGTTGTCAGAGTATTTGGCACAATCACGCCCGACTGCAGTAAATCTCCAGTGGGCACTCGACCGTATCAAAAAAACCGTGTATGCCAATAAGGAATTATCGGTGAATGACTTGAAGGATCTGATCCTGAAGACGGCGATAACGATCCATGAAGAGGATAAACGAATCTGCCGCCGTATTGGTCTGAATGGAGTAGCCCTGGTCCCCAAAAACGGAGATATCCTTACACACTGTAACACAGGCAGTCTGGCAACCGGGCAGTATGGAACAGCGTTGTCGGTAATATATCACGCTTTTATGGCCGGTAAGGGGATTCACGTCTGGGTGGATGAAACTCGTCCCTATTTACAGGGCGCTCGTCTCACGGCGTGGGAGTTGCAGCAGGCGAAAATTCCTATGCATCTGATTACCGACTCCATGGCTGGTTATCTCATGAAACTGGGGAAAGTGGATATGGCCATCGTTGGTGCTGACAGGATTGTTGCCAATGGCGACACGGCAAATAAAATAGGCACATATAGCGTAGCCGTACTGGCAAAGCAACACAATATTCCGTTTTACGTGGCAGCTCCTCTGTCGACTTTTGATATGAGCATGAAAAGCGGCGATGAGATACCCATCGAAGAACGGGATGCCGACGAAGTGAGGATGATCCGCAATCAACATATCGCACCTGAAAAAGTACCGGTCTTCAATCCCGCTTTTGATGTGACACCCGGCGAATTGATAACGGCTTTTATTACAGAAACAGGGATTATTAAACCGGATTATAATAAAACACTGCCGGCATTATTCGCCGAGGCGAAGTAATCCTTTTGTATAAAATTTCAAAACACAAAGTACAAATAAAAGGCAATTGACGAATCCTAAAAAACAATTGATTTTCGATGCGAATGGTGGTTTCGGCGGGTTATTTATGTGAGATTTGTTGATTGCAGCTTGACGCTTATCTGATGATGAGGGGAATGATCTTTATCAAGATTGACGGGTCTGCATTTCAACAGCTTCCAGTACAGCGTCGCCCTGGATACCATAATGACTCTCTTCCCACACGACACGGCCGTTTTTGATAAGAAGAAGCTGAGGGCTCTCGTGTTGGATTCTGAAGCGTTCTGCCACCGCATTCGATACCTGTCTCCGGGCTATGACATCAAGATAATAGATATCGGCTGATTGTGTGATTTCAGAATCGATGATCTTTAACCTTCGGTATGCCTGTGCACTCACCGCGCAACGGGTGCTGTGCTTGTAAATAATTTGAGGCCGGTTGTCAGAATCAGAGATGATTTGATCTATCTGCCCCTCGTCTGAAAGGGTTTTCCAGTCGTTCTCCATGCTTCTTGATCGCTTGAAAAAAGTCATTTAGCTACTGTAATGGATTGTAAATTAGTCGTCCTAAAGATGCAACGAGTAATATCTGAATTAATCCCGGAAGAGTTGTCGCTCATAGCAAGACGTTTAAGCAACTCTTCTCGGGTGATTAATTTGTTCGGGCTGAAGTCGTCGATGCAGTCTATACCTCAACGAGTTGTTTATCGTACTGGCTGAATACATCTTCAAGTTTGCTGAGTCCGAGCCCCCTGCGAAGAATAATTGCACGATCATTGGTCATATCAATGATCGATGTTTGCTGTTTCGTCAGGTTCTGCTCATCGTCAATTATGTAATCAACCTGTTTATCCATGAACGTGAACAGTTCATCCCTGTCCAGGTACAGTTCGTTTTGTTCGTTCAAATCCGGACTCTTGGCTGTAGTTGAGAGCAAAGGATCGCCCAACTCCGCTACCAGTTTTTGGCATATGGGATAATCGGGCACCCGAATGCCAATGGTTTTTCGCTTTGGGTGCTGCAACAATCGCGGAACAGATTTTGTTGCCGGGAGAACAAATGTATATGGTCCGGGAATCAGCCGTTTGATAATCTTAAAGTTATCATCTGAAACTATTGCGAATTTTGATATACCGGATAAAGAATCGCAGATAAGCGTCATTAAATGATCCTCCTTAAGCTGCCTTATCTGCCGGATTCTGTCAATGCCCTTTTTGTTATCAAACACACAGCCAAGGGCATATTGGCTGTCAGTCGGAAACAGGATCACAGATCCTTGGTGCAGATAGTCGCTTACCTCAAAGATTCTTTTCTGGTGAGGAGTAACTGGATGGATTTTTATTTTCGTTGCCATAGGTTTAACCTCTTCTTAGTGAACTATTTGGAGAAGGTTACCATTATTAAATTGCGGGTGATTCACCCATTATGTTCATAGAGTCCTGTAGTAAAAAGTACCTGGGAGGGAGAAAACGTTCATCGTTCGTCTATCTCTGAGAGTACAAGCTGAAGTTACAAATCTGGAAACAAAAATCGAGAATATTAAACAGAAACATTATGAGTACCTCAATTCAGGCATATTGGCTGGGACATTCTACATTTCGTTTTGTGAGTCCGAATGGATCGGTTATTTATGTTGATCCTTTTTTAACAAATAATCCCAAAACTCCGGACAGCGAAAAAAATCCGGATAAGATTGACTACATATTGCTCACTCACGGCCATGAAGATCATGTAGGAGATACCATCGATCTGGCCAAAAAAACGGGTGCTAAGGTTCTTGGGATCCTGGAATTAGTATCTCTGCTTCAAAAACACGGGTTGCCTCAGGATAAATCACTGGATATTAATAAGGGTGGAACTGTAGCATTTGATGATTTTAAAGTGACCATGACCTCGGCCAATCACAGTTCTTCATTTCGCGGCGAGTATGCCGGTGACCCGGCCGGGCTGGTGATCCGGTTTTCCGACGGGTACACGGTTTATGATGCCGGTGATACCAACATCATGCAGGATATGGCACTCTACGGAGAACTATACAAACCGGATATGGCACTGATCCCTATTGGTGACCATTACACGATGGATCCGGTCGAAGCCACATTGGCTGTAAAATTGATAAAACCAAAAATCGCCGTACCTATCCACTATGGAACCTGGCCACCGCTTACGGGATCGCCCCAAAAATTTAAGGAGTTGGTTGAAAATGAAACCTCAACCAAGGTTTTGATCCCGAAGATAGGTGAAAATTTCATGAAATAAATCGGGAGAGACTCCTATTGACATCTTGCGCATTTGATCTGCGATAGATCGACGGACCGATTTATGAAGTATGACCTGGCTTAAAATCGAACATCGTAAATCGCTTCATCGGTTCGTCGCAGATCATTTTCAGGCTTTTTAAAAAGAATGTCGTTCCTGCAAGGGTTATCCGCTGCTGCGGATAATCAATGACTCCGATTGACATTTTTCACATCTAAGGTATTTCCTTGCCCGCCCGAAAATATTTGGGGCGCTTATAGTTGGTGTTCGCGGTCGCTACAAATAATGCACGTTTAATGTGTATGAACCCGCCATAACACCCGTCTTCGTCCTCCCTCATTGGAGGGGATCTCCAAGGATGTTATTCCCATTTTTGGACTTACAACTTAAAAAATCATCCGAAGCCGGATGGTGACTGATAGTGAAAGGCTACATCCCTGCAGCCGTGTAGCTACCGGAAGCGGCCAGCATCAGGAAAACGATGACACCGGTTATGGTCACGTAGAACCAGATTGGCCAGGTCCATTTCGCTATTTTTTTATGCCGTGCGTAGTTTCCTTTGTACGCACGGGTTAATGTGATGAGCACAAGAGGAACAATAGCTGTTGCCAGGATTATATGGGAGATCAGAATAAAATAATAGATGGGACGAATCATCCCAGTACCTATAAAATGAACATCTCCTGCCACGTAGTGATAAATCAGGTAAGAGACCAGAAAAGTAACGGATAAACCGAAAGTCGTCCACATCACTTTCCTGTGCTGCTCCCTCTTTTTCTTCAGGATGAGCACCAATCCGACCAAAAGTAAGATTGTGCAGGTTAGATTGATGCATGCATTCAATAAGGGGAGATATTTCATAGGATCAATATTAACAATAAGTGTCTTGAAGAGTTGGAATAGTCGGATTGGTGTTTGTAGCAACTCTTTTGTGAAAAAGGTATGAATTAGATGGTAAAAAGTGATCAAATAGTAGGAAATTTTGCCAAATAGATCTTATTTTCACGCTGTTCTAAAAGCCGCCCATGTTGTGTGATAGTGTGCAGAGGCTTTGACGGACGTCAGCTTTTATTTGGACTTTTTCTAAATAGGATATTTACTTCTGTTACTTAGGTTTTCTCCCTTATATTTAGGCGATTTTTTTACGGCCAGTATCAGAAGGATTTCACTAATAAAGCAGGTCAAGTATGTCTCAGATTTTCCCCCGTTGGGCGAATCGGGTACCAAAAAGAATGCTTATCGCGACAATCGTCGTGCTGAATGCATTGGTTTTTGGTGTGTGGTATTTTTTCTCTCCCTATTTTCTATGGGTTGGATATCAGCCTACGCAACCGGTTCCTTACAGCCATGCTATACACGCAGGCAAGCTAGGGATCGATTGCCAGTACTGTCATACCTCCGCTTTTAGATCGCCCCACGCCAATGTTCCTCCAACACAAACTTGTATGAACTGTCACAGCCAGGTTCTCACGAATGACGCCCGGCTGGAAAAGGTGCGCGAAAGTTTTAAAACCGGAAAAGCCATCCAGTGGATTCGTGTCAACCAACTGGCCCAGTACGTGGAATTCAATCACAGTGCTCACGTGAATGCAGGTGTGGCATGTCAGACGTGTCACGGTCGGATCGACAGAATGACCGAAGTAAGACAGGCGAAACCGTTAAGTATGGGTTTCTGCATCAATTGCCATAGAAATCCGGCGCCCTATCTGCGTCCTAAAGACAAAGTAACAGCTATGGGGTGGACACCACCGGGCAACGCCGAAGACTTTGGCCGAAAGATCATGGAAGAGGAAAACCTGCATCCGCCAGTGTACTGCAACGGCTGCCATTACTGATCGATCGTCATTGAATTGAAGATCTCACAAAAAAGCGAAGACATTTTCAACTGTTCTATATGACTACCAAAAAGACGGAACAATCAACTTACTGGAGAAGTCTTAATCAGCTCGCTAATAACGAGGAATACAAAAAATTCCTGGAACGCGAGTTTCCGGAGAACGCATCTGAATTGAAAGATGGCATGACGCGCAAGAACTTCCTGCATATCATGGGCGCATCCATTGCCCTTGCAGGATTGGCTGCCTGTCGCCGTCCCGTTGAAAAAATCCTTCCTTATCGTACCCGGCCGGAAGACATGGATCCAGGAAATCCCCTGTTTTATGCAACAGCAATGCCCTACAGGGGAGCACTGACCGGTTTGATCGTTAAGGCCCGTGAGGGACGTCCCATTAAGATTGAAGGGAATGAAGATCATCCGGGAAGTTTGGGAAATACCAATCTTCAGCAGCAGGCATCAGTGCTGGGCCTGTATGATCCGGATCGTTCACAAGGTATCACGCAAAAAGGACAGAAAAAGAGCTGGAGTGATTTTGTCTCTTTTGCAAAACAACAATTTACTCCCGATACCCGTGTCGCATTTCTCTGTGAGGCTAACTCGTCACTGACGCTGAACGGACTTAAACAGCAGGCTCTTAAGAAATTCAAAAAGGCAACCTGGGTTACGTATGAACCCTATGGTGAACAGAATGCCACTGCAGGAACATTACTGGCTTTTGGAAAAAAGCTTCGCACATTTAACCATTACGATAAGGCAAAAGTAATTGTCGCTCTAGATAGTGACTTCCTGCTGGAAGGAGCCGAGAACGTGATGAACATCGGCAACTTTGCCAGAGGACGCCGGGTAATGAAGACCAGCGACAATATGAGTCGCTTGTACTCGGTTGAGGCCAATTACAGCCTTACGGGCTCCAATGCAGATCATCGGCTTCGCGTAAAACAAGCTGAAGTCGAACCCTTCATTTTTGCATTGGCAGCAGAACTTTCAAAACGCGTATCCGGCCTGGAAGCCTACAGTGGTTATACAAATAAATTTAGCGATCATCATTGGATTAGCACCCTTGTCGAAGATCTTACCAATCACAAGGGCGAGAGCATCGTAGTAACAGGTACGGAACAGACCCCTGATGCACATGCTGCCGTAGCTGCGATGAACCTGGCACTTGGCAACGTCAATCGCACCGTTTCACATTATTCTGTTCCTCATTTTGATGAAGGGGATGATACACAGCGTTTCTACCAACTGGTCAAGGATCTTAAAGGTGGTCAGTATGATGCACTGGTAATCATCGGCGCCAATCCGGTATACACCGGCCCTGCCGATCTGGACATCGCCTCCGCGATAAAAGCTGTCAAAACCAGCGTACAAGTTTCGGATTATGATGATCAGACAGCAAAAGTTGTTGACTGGCATGTCAACAGGGCCCACTATCTCGAAAGTTGGGGCGATGGAGCCGCCTTTACCGGTGAGATCTCGGCTGTTCAACCACTGATTCTGCCTCTTTTTGACGGCAAGAGTAATATCGAACTGTTGAATGCTGTGGTCAATGGTACAGATGCGAAGGGATATGACATGGTGCAGGAGACCTGGAAAGAGATTCTCCCGAAGCCGTTCAGCCCAAGCTGGGAAAAACTGCTGCATGATGGTATCTATCCTGGTACGGGTTACAGCGCTGAGAATGTGCGCATATCCGGAGATCTTGCATCCACAGCTTCCAAGGCACTGAAAAGTCTTTCAGCACCCGATGAAAACAAGTATGAACTGGTCCTCAAACCGGATCCCAAGATTATTGATGGTCGTTATGCCAACATCGGCTGGTTGCAGGAACTGCCATCACAGATTACCAAGGTAACTTGGGATAATGTGGCCCTCATGAGCATGAAAACGGCGGCTACTATTGGTGTCAGAAACCAGGATGTTGTTGAAATCACCTCCGGCGACAAGATGCTCAAACTTGCTGCGTGGATCCTCCCGGGGCATGCCGACAACAGCATTACGGTTTACACCGGATATGGTCAGACGGGCATAGGCCGTATAGCGAGTGATGATTTTGGTTGGAATAAAGGTGACAACCCCCGTACAATGGTCAAACGCAATGCGTTCAGCTTTGTAACAACGACCAACCCCCTCTATTACAATGATGTGAAGATCAAAAAGACCGGAGAATTATATCCTGTCGCAACAACGCAGGATCATGGTTCGATGGAGGGAAGGGCGATTGTTCGGGAAGCGAGTATTAGTGAGTATCGTAAAAATCCACGTTTCGCGCCGGAAATGGTCGAAATTCCGGGTAAGAAAGAACAATCCCCGGGTCGAAAGGACAAAGAGGAATTTACTATTCCCTTATTTGATGCCCACCGTTTCCCCAAGTACGAACCGCAGTGGGGCATGTCGATCGATTTGAATACCTGTGTGGGTTGTGGAACCTGTACGGTTGCATGTCAGTCTGAGAATAACATTCCGATCGTAGGAAAGATCGAAGTGCGAAAAGGTCGTGAAATGCACTGGATTCGCACCGACCGGTACTACATAGGTGATTCTGATAATCCGAAAGTGGTTCATCAGCCGATTCCGTGTATGCAGTGCGAACTTGCGCCATGCGAGGAAGTTTGTCCCGTCGCAGCGACCACACACAGTGAAGATGGTTTGAACCAGCAGACGTATAACCGTTGTATTGGTACCCGTTACTGCTCCAACAACTGTCCGTATAAAGTACGTCGCTTCAACTTCTTCAATTATACCCGCGAATTCCTGACCACCGGTAAAGATCCGGAAATCGTACAAATGGCCATGAATCCTAATGTAACTGTTCGTTTCCGCGGTGTGATGGAGAAATGTACTTACTGTGTACAGCGCATCAAACGGGCCAAGATCGAAACACGAAATAAGACCAATTCTTACATACCACCCGAAGGTATGGTTAAAACGGCTTGCCAGCAGGCTTGTCCGGCAGATGCCATTGTCTTTGGGTTGGTGAACAAGGATGACTCGAATGTAGTTAAACAAAAGCTCAACGAACGTAGTTACCTGTTGCTTGGCGAGCTGAATACCCGACCCAGAACCTCGTATATGGGTAAGCTTCGCAATCCAAACGAAAAAATGGTTTAAAGGAAGAGACAGGACAAGATCATAACAATTGGTAAAGAACTAGAACATGAGCAATAAATACGAATATCAACCGGATGCGCCTGTTGTTCAGGGAAATTACGATTTCGCCAGTATAACAGCGCTTATCGGTGATGTGCCACTGAAGAAATCTCCACCAGGCTGGTATGTGGCCTTTGGCGTGGCCAACTTGCTGTTACTTGTTATGGTCAGCATGTTTGGCTGGGAAGTCTACGAAGGTATCGGTGTCTGGGGTATAAATATTCCTGTTGCCTGGGGATGGGCCATTATCAACTTTGTATGGTGGGTCGGTATTGGTCACGCTGGTACGCTGATTTCGGCTGTCCTGCATCTTTTCCGCCAACACTGGCGTACAGCTATTAACCGTTTTGCCGAGGCCATGACCATCTTCGCGGTTATGTGTGCCGGTATGTTCCCGCTCTTTCACGTTGGTCGTGTGTGGGTGGTCTACTGGGTTTTCCCGATACCAAACCAGATGGAGCTCTGGCCGAATTTTAACTCACCGCTGCTCTGGGACGTGTTCGCAGTTAGTACGTACTTCACAGTTTCACTTCTGTTCTGGTACATGGGACTTATCCCCGACTTTGCCACTATGCGCGACCGTGTTACAACCAAGCTTAAGAAGGTCGTCTACGGTATCTTCGCACTCGGATGGACGGGCAGCAACCGCCACTGGCACAATTATGAGAAAGCCTACATGATCCTGGCCGGTCTGGCAACTCCTCTGGTGCTTTCGGTACACACGATCGTGTCGTTCGACATGGCCGTCTCACTGATTCCGGGATGGCACAGTACGATATTTCCGCCCTACTTCGTTGCCGGGGCTATTTATTCCGGATTCTCGATGGTGCTTTGTTTGATGATCATCACCCGGAAGATCTATGGCATGGAGGATATTATGAATGTCGATGTCATGGAGAAAATGAACATCGTCATGATGGTTACCGGTGATTTGGTTGCCTTCTCCTATTTGATGGAAGGATTCATCTCCTGGTACAGCGGCTTTATCTATGAAAGAAGTATCTTCTGGTTGTATGTCGTCGGACCGTATTCCTATGGCTTCTGGATTCTGATGTTCTGTAACGTATTGAATCAGCAGTTCCTGTGGTTTAAGAAAGTACGCCGGAGCATACCACTGACCTTTATTATCGCCTGTTTGGCAAATATCGGGATGTGGTTCGAACGATTTATGATTGTTCCGGCATCATTGTCAACGGACTTTCTGCCGTCTTCGTGGGCATTCTATTCGCCTACCTGGGTAGATATTTTGACTTATATGGGGACCTTTGGTCTGTTCTTTACGTTCTTCCTGCTCTTTTTAAGGTACTTCCCAATGATTGCGATCGCAGAGGTGAAAGGCGTAATGCCTCAGGCTGATCCGCATTATTACGATGAGCATGATGAAGTAATTGCGCCGTCTGACGAAAGTGTTCAATCAACCTAATTATATGTAACTGAACGCGATATGGAAGCAGCAGTTCAAGAAAGAAAATTACACGGTATCCTTGCTGAATTCAGCAATCCAGGTGAATTGGTTAAGGCAGCCAATACTGTTCGGTCCGCGGGTTATCAACAGTTTGACACCTATAGTCCATTTCCTATTCATGGGATGGATGAAGCGATGGGTCTCAAAAAATCGAAGGTCGGATTGATAGTACTGATCAGCGGTATCATAGGCGGTTGTGGCGCTTTGTTGATGATGATCTGGATGCTGGGCATCGATTATACCATTGATATCAGCGGCAAGCCGCATATTAACCTGCCGGCATTTGTACCAATCACGTTTGAATTGACCGTTCTTCTTTCATCCTTTGGAGCACTTTTCGGGATGTTGGGTCTAAATAAACTTCCGAAGCATTATAACCCTTTGTTTAACTCTGAACGGTTCAGCAAGCATGCTACCGATGACGGATTCTTTCTGTGCATTGAGTCGAAAGATTCTTTGTTTGCCGAGGATAAGGTGAAGCACTTGTTTGAAGAAACCGGTGCGAGGCATGTGGAAGAAATATTTGAATGATGATAACCACGATTATACGAGTTTGTTAAACTACTAACTGATGAACATTGTGAAGCAACGTTATATCGCGTTATTCCTTCTGGCCCTGCTTTTGTCAGCATGCCGGGGAGCCCCGTTCAAACAGACACCGATTCAGCTTGAACGCAACATGTTTAAGCAGAATAAATACGTGGCCCAGGATGTGAATACATTCTTCCCGGACCAGCGGTCGATGCGTATGCCTGTCAAGGGAACAGTTGCCAGAAATGACCTGAGACTGAATACCAGGTATTATGAAGGCAAGGATAAGGACGGCAATCTTGTAAAACACATACCGATTCCTGTCACCATGCAATTGATCAAGCGAGGTCAGAATCGCTTCGATGTCTTTTGTACTCCTTGTCACGGGCGTCTCGGTGACGGAAACGGGATTGTCCCGAGTCTTAACGTAGGTCTGATTCACCCGCCTAATTATCATCAGGAACGTTTGTTAAATGCTCCTGATGGACATTTCTTCGACGTTATGACTAATGGTATTCGTACAATGATGCCTTACAGGTACCAGATTCCTGTGCATGACCGGTGGGCTATCGTTGCTTATATCCGTGCACTGCAGTTAAGCCAGAATGCAACAAAAGCCGATTTGGAAGGCTATACATTCTCAGATTCAGCTATTGCTGCTTACAATGAACAACAGAAGGCGGAAGCGCAAGCTCAGCATGAACAGCAGGAAGCCATGCAAAAGGCAATGCAGAGTAACAGCGGAAATACGCAACAGCTCATTGCCCAGGGAAAGAAATTATACCACTCCATGACATGCGCCACATGCCATTCTGTTGACGGTTCGAAGGGTGTTGGCCCTACATGGAAAGGCCTGTATGGCTCTAAGGTCAAGTTGACCGATGGTTCTACGGTGACTGCTGATCCAAATTACATCACCGAGTCGATATTACACCCTGCCAAGCAGGTTGTTGACGGGTTTAGTCCTGTGATGCCGAATATGTCTAGTGCACTCTCACCACAGGATGTGAAAGCGTTAATTGCGTATATCAAATCACTGAAATGATTCACGTTGCGAAATCCTATTATCTCCAGCGAATTTAGTTATCATGAGTAAAGCAAAATTAACCGATTCCCTTACTTTCCCATCGGACCTGAAGGTCTCGCGAAGCTTATTTGTTGTAAGCGGTGTAGCCTTACTGGCAAGTTTCGTAGGCTATTTCATAAATTCGCAACAGTTTTTCTTCTCTTATCTGACCAGTCTGATTTTTGTTGCCAGCCTCACATTAGCGTCTCTGTTTTATGTGATGCTGCAGCATGTTACCAGATCAGAATATAGTGTTGTTTTTCGGCGTATCCCTGAAGTAATCTCGGCGAATATGCTTTGGATCGCCATACTCTTTATCCCGGTCATGTTTGGTCTACACACATTATACGAATGGACACATCACGACATTGTTGCCGATAGCGCGGCCTTAAAATGGAAATCACCATGGTTGCAACCCGGGTTTTTTATCATCCGTAACGTCCTTTATTTCTCAATATGGACTTTCCTGGGTGTCCGCCTGTACCGTAATTCGATAAAAATGGATGAAACCGGAGACTGGGGATTGCAAACCTTATTACGCCGTACCAGTGGTCCGGGCTTATTCCTATTTGCGATCACCGTTCCATTCGCGGCTTTTGACTGGGTGATGTCGCTGGATCCACACTGGTATTCGACGATATTTGGCGTGTACTTTTTCGCCATGAGTTTCCAGGCATTCTTTCCGGTGCTGATACTGCTGAGTCTCTATTTGCGAAAACGTGGCATATTATCGAATACCATTACGGAGAAGCACGTCTCCGACATGGGATTGCTTACTTTCGCATTTACTATTTTCTACGCTTATATCGCTTTTGCCCAGTATTTGCTTATTTATTATGCAAACGTTCCGGAAGAGGTCGTCTGGTTCCAGAATCATTTCGCTGGTAACTGGGTTGATCTTGCCTGGCTGATTCTTTTTGGACGCTTTTTTGTTCCATTTTTCGGTTTGATTGGTACCACTCCGAAGAAGAATATGACCTACTTAAAGTACATGGCGATCTGGATACTGTTTATGCATTTTGTAGAACTGTACTGGATCATAATGCCGACTCTGCATAAAAGCGGTCTGGATATCCACTGGCTCGATTTTACGACTTTAATTGGGCTGATTTGTCTGATTCTTGGTATATTCTTTTACCGGTTTTCGAAGCACAGCATGGTTGCAAAGAACGATCCATTGCTAGAACGATCGCTCAATAAAAATAAATACCCTAATTAAAATCTGATGAGTTCGAAGGACCTTGATAAAGATCCACAAGAGCAATCTCAGGAAGATAAAATCTACGAGATTGAAGTAAGTGATGATGAAGCTGAAGCGCTAAATTATGGCGCTACAAAGGATAAGATAAACGTAAAGAGGCTTTCCATTTATGCGATTGTGGTTGTCGCTACCATTTTGACGCTGGATATCGTAGCCGTAAACCTGATGAAGTACAATAGCTTTACGATTTCAAATACTACTTATCAGAACAGCAAGTATTATCTTATTGATAGTTTACGTACACATGCGGATCGTGTTCTTGATACATATGGGATTGAGAATTTGCAAAAGAGCATCTATAGAATACCTATTGACAGTGCAATGGCTCTTTATGTCAGGGAAAATCAGAATCAGTCATCGGAATCAGCAAATAAATAAATTCTTTCGTTTCAGTAAGTCGCAATTAATATCTGCGATTATTTTGTTCTTTGGGATTTCTGTAATCGTATTACCTGCCAGAGCACAACGTGCCATGGATCCTGCGCGAGGTCTGGAAGGTGTTGGAGTAACTGAAAAACTGGGTCAAAATATCCCCCTCGATCTGGAATTCACAGATTCGGAAGGGAATAAGGTTACAACGGGCGAACTGCTCAAGGATGGCAAACCTGTTATTTTAAACCTGGCGTACTTCAGTTGTCCAATGCTTTGTCCAATGATTATGGCCGGTTTGAGTAAAAGTGCCGGTCAGCTTGAATGGAGCCCGGGCGACCAGTACAACATTTGGACGGTAAGTTTTGATCCAAAAGACACACCGGATGTAGCTGCTGTAAAGCGTAAGATTTATCTCGATAGTTTGAACAGGCGTGGTGCAAATACCGGATGGCGTTTTTTTACAGGTGATCAGGATCAAATTACAAAACTTACCGAAGCGGTAGGATTTGACTATAGGTACCTGCCGGAGAAAAAGATGTTTGCGCATACTGCAGCTCTTATATTTATCTCTCCGAAAGGTAAAATTAGTAGATATTTATACGGTATTACATTTAACCCATTGGAATTGAAAGGTGCACTGAGTGATGCGGCCGGTGGTAACATCGGTTCCACACTCGACAAGGTTATTCTTTATTGTTGTCAGTACGATCCGAAATCTGGTACATACATTGCTTCCGCTATTAACATCATGAAGTTAAGCGGGATCGTCGTAATGTTCGTGTTAGGCGGTTTTCTTACAGTTTTCTGGATCAGGGAAAAGAAATCAAAAAACCATAAACAATATCCGACAGACGCATAATGCTCGATAAAATCTCACGGTTCTTTTTGCCACCGGCAAAGTCGACGTTTGCCCCCAGTGTCGATAATCTGTTCAGCTTCATAACGCTGGTCAGCATTATCATCCTCATCGGCATCACGGTGGCCATGATCTATTTCATCATTAAATACCGCAAGCGTAGTGATAATGATGTCACTTCTCTGGTGGATCATAACAACGCACTCGAAGTGGTATGGTCCATAATCCCATTAGGACTCGTTTTGATCGTATTCTCTTGGGGTTTCCGTGATTATATCCGCATGTTCACTCCGCCATCAGATGCTTATGAAGTAAATGTGACGGCACAGCAGTGGCTTTGGAAGTTTACATATGCCAATGGAAAAACTTCAGTGGGTAAGTTATATGTCCCGCAGAACAGGCCGGTCAGATTGGTGATGAAGTCCAAGGATGTCATCCACTCGTTTTTTGTCCCGGATTTCAGGATTAAACATGACGTGTTGCCTGATCGGTATACAGACGTCTGGTTTCAGGCGCCCGATACCGGACGTTCCCAAATCTTTTGTACACAGTACTGTGGCACGGGACACTCCAATATGTTGGGCACCGTCATTGTCCAGACAAATAATCAGTTTGAAAAATGGCTGAAACAGGGAGCCGGAGGTAAACCGGCGGGTATGTCACTCGTCGCCTATGGAAAGCAACTGTATGGATCTCAGGGTTGCAAAGCCTGTCACTCAACCGATGGAAGCCGGATTGTTGGACCGACCTGGAAAGGATTATACGGTAGTAAAGTAAAACTATCCGATGGTTCTACCGTTACAGCCGACGAAAATTACATACGACAATCAGTACTTAATCCTGGATCTCAGATTGTCAATGGCTATCCCAATGTGATGCCGACCTTCCAGGGACAATTGAACAACGACCAGATTGACGCGATCATCGCTTACATCAAATCGCTTAAGTGATTATGGAAACAGCAGCAGCAGCGAATAGAAAAACAGTAACAATGAAGGTCCGGCGTTATGTCATGCCGGAGCATTCGGAATTAAACTACCTTAACCAGGAGAAAGGGATAAAATCCTGGTTGCTCACCCGGGATCACAAGCGCATTGGTTTGATGTACTTCATTACCGGTGCGATCGTCTTTTTTGTGGCCGGTCTGATTGCCCTGACCATCCGTCTGGAGCTCTGGACACCTGCCAAGACGATCATTGATGCGCATACGTACAATGAACTGTTTACGCTTCATGGTACGATGATGATCTTTTTCTTCCTGGTTCCGGCCGTACCGGGTATCCTGGGTAACTTCTTCATCCCATTGCAGATTGGTGCGAAGGATGTGGCTTTTCCACGATTAAACCTGCTAAGCTACTACCTGTATTTGACAGGTATCATCTTTACCCTGGTAACTATTCTTACTCATGGTGTCGACACCGGATGGACTTTTTATGCTCCTTACAGTATAAAGTCGACGACGGCTGTAATTCCGATGACAACGGGTATCTTCATTACCGGTTTTTCATCGATTCTTACGGGATTGAATTTTATTGTAACCATACACAAGCTTCGGGCCCCCGGTCTTACCTGGGGTAAATTTCCATTGTTTGTGTGGGGTATTTATGCAACGAGCATCATCCAGATTCTTGCGACTCCCGTACTGGCCATTACGCTGGCTTTGCTGATCATGGAACGGCTGCTGCATGTGGGTATTTTTAATCCTGCCCTGGGCGGAGATCCGGTGCTTTACGAACACTTCTTCTGGTTCTATTCGCACCCTGCCGTTTACATCATGATTGTGCCAGGCTTTGGTATTATCGCTGACCTGATAGCTACCTTCTCCCACAAGAGACTGTTTGGCTACTGGTTCGTAGCGATCTCGACACTCGCTATCGCATTCCTTGGCTTCCTGGTCTGGGGACACCACATGTTTGTTGCCGGTCAGTCGATGATCGCTTCGATCGTGTTCTCACTGCTCACCTTCATGATCGGTATCCCGACAGGTATCAAGATCTTTAACTGGCTGGCCACGATGTACAAAGGGTCAGTACGACTAAAGGTACCGATGCTATATGCTCTGTCATTTATATTCCTGTTCAGTATCGGCGGTTTCACAGGTGTTATGCTGGGCGCTCTCTCTGTTGATGTACAGTTGCATGCCACTTACTACGTCGTTGCCCACTTCCACTATGTGATGTTTGGCGGAATGGTTATCGCTCTGCTCGGTGGAATCCACTTTTGGTGGCCCAAAATGTTTGGTAAGATGTACAGCGAGACGATGGCACGCATTTCCTGGTTTTTGATTTTTGTCGGTTTCAACGTGACGTTCTTCCCACAGTTTATTTTAGGTGCAAAGGGAATGCCACGTCGTTATTACAATTACCTGCCACAGTTTCAATCACTTCATCAACTCTCAACGGTAGGTTCCTGGATACTGGCACTTGGCTTCTTCATTATGCTGGGTTACCTCCTGCATTCCCTGATCAAAGGGGAGAAAGCCCCTGCCAATCCCTGGGATGCCCGCACCCTTGAGTGGATGACATCAGCACCGCCTCCTACTGAGAACTTCTCATATACGCCAGTGGTAATTCACGGTCCTTACGAGTATCAGAGGCCTATAAGTGAGTTTCAGCTTGGTCTGCTGAGTAATGGTGAGCATGGCGGTCATGAACAGGAAGTAGAGGCTCCGTCGGGAAGCGGCAGTCCGGAAATGGCTAATGCCTGATCCCCGAAGGTAACGGATGAAAATCATTAATAACCCATTCAAGCGATTTTAAAATATGTCAGATGCAGTAGCTGAGTCGAGACATGACAGCCACGTCTACCACCATTTTGTAGATGCACATCAACAGTTTGATGCATCCAAAATGGGCATGTGGATATTTTTAGGTACAGAAATATTATTCTTTGGCGGGCTTTTTGCTGCCTATATCATCTTCAGATCATGGTATCCTCAGGCCTTTATTGATGGGTCGAATGCCCTGGATAAATTGGTTGGTGGTGCCGACACTCTCGATCTTATTTTGAGTAGTTTAACCATGGCTCTGGCCATACACTCCATTCAAACGAATAAACAGAAGCTTACGATTATTTATCTCGGTATAACGTTTATACTGGGAGCTGTTTTTATCGGCTCTCACATAATCGAATGGTTGGATAACTTTTCACATGGTATGTATCCGGGATCTGCATATGCCTATAAAGGAATTACAGATTCTCATGCCTATGTCTTTTTCAGTCTTTATTATCTCATGACCGGTCTTCACGGAATACACGTGTTGGTTGGGATGGGATTGATGGCCTGGCTGATGGTAAAAACCAAACGTGGCAGATTTAGCAATGAATATTTTACACCGGTCGAGATTACAGGCCTCTATTGGCACCTCGTCGATATATTCTGGATTTTTTTGTTGCCACTTTTCTACTTAGTTGATTAAAAGGATTTAAAATGAGTGAACATCATATTACACCAGTTAAGACTCTTATTAAGGTCGGCGTAGCGTTAGCGATTCTTACTGTTATTACTGTTGGCGTCGGTTTCATGCAACTTCCCCCACCATATAATGTCATTTTTTCGATTGGCATTGCTGTAGTGAAAGCCAGCCTGGTAGCCATGTTCTTCATGAACCTTTACTGGGATAAGAAATTTAATGCCTTGGTTCTGGTAATATCACTTATTTTCCTGAGCGCCTTGGTTGGCATAACAATGCTGGATACAATGTTCCGACATGCAATTATCCCGACCTTTACAGCGGGATAAAAGAGGCATCAATTCTTTGAAAAAGAGCCGGTACCTATAAAAGGTGACTGGCTTTTTTTATGCGCTTCGTATGTAAAGAGGATGAGCAGGAACTCGGCACAGATCAGTAACGCGTCGTTGGTGAGGTGAAGGACCTGGAAGGGTGGGAATACGTTGAATTCCACAAGACCGAGACCAAGCACAATCTGCAATATAATCAGAGACAGAACACTGACTGTTGTCCGCCTGTAAATGGATTTAGGATCCAGGTCTTTAACAACATAAGCCAGGTAAAGGGCAGCACCCACCACGGTCCATGTGAAAAGCCGGTGGATGGTGTCAATAACCCCTGTCATGCTCAGCCATAGGCTGCGGGGAGGTGGATTGGCGCTATCTTTCAACACATCAATCTGTTGGCGTAATTGAGTTCCTAAACCCGTTTGAATAAGCGTGAATACCAACAGAATACCACCGGCAATCAATAATGTGCGTCTGAGTTTATCATCCAATTCAAATATGAACTCCTGGGAAAATGCTCTGTACGTAGCAAAGAGCAAGGCCAGCAGAATGGCCAGAGCCAGATACATGTGAATGGAAATTATCCAGGCTTTTAATTCACTTGTCACAACCTCCCCGCCAAGCCATCCCTCGATCAATACCATAATAAATGCTGCAATGGATGCATAGAATACAGACACTTGTTTCTTCCGGTATCGAAAGGATAAAATGAATGTTATCGTGATAAGTAATCCGGTAAGTACTCCAAAAAGGCGGTTGATATACTCAATCCACATGTGTGTCGGATTGAACAGGGATTTATCTATGCCTGGAGGTAATTGGGATGAGGATGAAGGCGGGAACCAATGCCCAAAGCATTTGGGCCAGTCCGGACACCCAAGTCCGGATCCTGAGGCCCGGACCAATCCTCCAATAAAAATAAGTAGTAGGGTACTTCCGATAGTTAATAATGCAGCTTTCTGGTATGCATTGAGTTTCATGAAAAAGGAACTCGCTTCTGTAGTGATGAAATAAAAATGAGTCAAACTTTAGATGTCTAAAAATACAAATTATTCGTAAATTAACGCCGATTTAATTGGCATGAACACTCTAGCAAGCCTGATCAGACGCAGACCAATATGAAGACGGCGATTAGCAAGACAATTTCGCGGTATATCGATGTATCAGTCATCGGTGCATATGTCGAGTTGACCAAACCCGGAATCACGCTTCTTGTACTCGCCAGTATGGGTATTGGTTTTTTGTTGGGATCAAATGGTGCTATCGACTATTTGAATTTGTTCAACGCTGCACTGGGTACCTTACTGATTGCCTCCGGCACGTCTGCGTTTAACCAGTACATCGAACGGGATCTTGATAAGCTGATGCACCGGACGAGAAAACGTCCGTTGCCGATGCACCGGATAGGGAGTGACAGGGCCTTTTTGTTTTCGACAATACTGATGATATCAGGTCTGAGTTACCTGATTCTCACAGTAAACTTCGTTGCCGGCTGCATCTCCGCTGCTACCTCGATTCTCTATTTAGGTGCATACACACCCCTCAAGCGTAAATCATTTCTGAATGTGTTCGTGGGTGCTATACCGGGCGCACTCCCGCCGGTAGGCGGCTGGGTGGCTGCAACCGGTCATCTGACCGACATCGGGATGTGGATCCTGTTCGGAATCGTCTTTTTCTGGCAGATCCCCCATGTGGTTGCCATCGCCTGGCTCTGCAACGACGATTACCTTCGTGCCGGATTCCATATGCTGCCGTCGGATGACAGTAATAATTTAAAAGCATCGATTACCGTGCTTACCTGCCTGATACTCCTGATACCCGTAAGCACTCTGTTGTATTATTTCAGTGATAGTGGGTTGATATACCTCATCGGCTCTGTTATTACCGGACTCGGCTTCCTTCTCTACGGTATCCCGCCAATCCGAAAAGTGACGAAAGATAATGCACGGAAATTGATGTTCGCCTCTCTCTTTTACCTGCCAACGGTCTGGATTCTCATCCTGGTAGACAGGTTATTTTAGTATTCAGTATTTGAGTATTGAGTATTGAGTATTGAGTATTGAGTATAATTAGCTCAACAGCCTAACGCTTTAATACTTTAACACCTTAACACTTTTTAATCCCCGGTTTAATACTGTAAGGAGTTGCGGATTACAGTATCCTTTTAAAAGCAGGTATACTTTTAAATCATCAGAAAGTGTTTCGGAATCTGATAAAACTTACGGCTGACTGGGAAAGTGTTGTTTTTCCCAAAGTATGCATTTGTTGCGGGGAAGTTATGCCGGCCAAAGATCATCTGATCTGTCCTTTTTGCCTGACAAATCGCTTTCCGGAGACAGAAGCCGGTATGCGTCCATCAACATCAGATGTCATATTGCCGGAATCTGTGTACCAGCAATATGCCCTGTGGAGCTTTGATAAAGGTGGTTCACTTCAGGATTTGCTTCATTCATTGAAATACGACGGACTGGCGGCTGTTGGTGAAGAAACTGGTATAATGCTGGGCAAGCGGTTGCGTGATTATTACCTCACCAATTATATCTGGCCGCCCGAGAATTATATTTTGCTTCCTGTTCCGTTACATCCGTCTAAAAAACGAATGCGCGGGTATAATCAGGCCCAGTTAATCGCCAATGGAATCAAGAGGGCCACGGGTATTGATGTTGTGAATGAAGAAGCAGTTCACCGTATACGCAACACCCGATCACAGACAGGATTTTCAGTAGACAAGCGCATGCAAAATGTTCACGGTGCATTTGAAATTTCTGCTGCTGGTCATATTAAAGGTAAAGTAGTAATTATTGTAGATGACGTGTTCACTACCGGTGCCACCACATTTGAACTTGCCATGCAGTGTTGGCAATCCGGTGCCGTGACTTGCCTGATAGCTACTGTGTCACAAGCATGATTGTCATTTCACCCAAAACAAATATTTAAATATTTAGCGTCATGAGTTATCTTGTCGACGTCATGCTTAAAGGTCCAAAAACACAACAAAGTTTTGATTTTGTAGAGTCTCCGACCGGGATATTTACCACGGATGGTCACTGGTTTCATATTACCAGGGACCAGATTGATGGGTATGCCCCGGGTCTGACGGATGCCTATCCCATGGGTGTTATGCTCAAGGATGCCGAGGAATGGGTGGTAAGTTCAGATAATGTATCTCTTGTCGTTTTTCTTCTTTTGTCGCTATTTATGAACTGCATATTCGCCGGTGTCATTGCGCTGGTGTTTTTCCCGTTTTGGCACTATAACAAGAGTGCATTTGTGAGTTATTCGAGCACAAAGGCAATCAAGTTGATCAATATCGAAATGCTACAGGTTCTTCTGGCAGTTTTGATGATCAGTATCAAGGGGATCCATGGAGAGTATATCCAGGTCGTTGTGGGATTTTTGTTTTTCTTCCTGTTCAAATTCGGATGGCTGCGCTCGTTATTAAACATGTGGAAAGGAGACGAGCTGAAAGGCATTCCTTTGAATGACCGCATTATGAGAATGATCATCTTAAAATACTCCCTTCACGAAGGTATTGATCTGAAAGAAAAGAGCGTTAATCAATGGGAGAAAGACATCCAGAACCTGCTGAAAAAGAGGAAGAAAAAGAAGAAGTCGTGAGTCCTGAAAATTGAGTAGTGAGAGGTTCACAGTTATTCCGATGCATCGAAGCCGGTTCTGGTATCAGGTGTATTGCAAGCGGGTATCGAGTGTCTCTATTCCCTGATTTCCCTATTCCCTTATGCTCTAATTTTCTAACTTCCGAAATGATAAAAATCAAGACTTCAAAATCCCGATATTCACACAATACACAATACACAATACTAATTCAATACTCTAAATATTATCATCTGTGGAATCTACCCATTTGCTGCTCGTACGACACGGTGAGACTGATTATAATCGATTCAACATTATCCAGGGAACCAGAGACGTGCCACTGAATGAGATTGGTCGTAGACAGGCAGTAGAACTTTCAGAAAAACTTTCAGGTATACCTATTGATGCGGCATGCAGTAGTTGTCTAAGCAGAGCCTATGAAACGGCAAAAATAGTCATGAAGCCGCATGGGCTCCCTGTAAAACAGTATGCAGAACTCAATGAAATGCATTTTGGAACCTATGAAGGCCGATTATATAAAGATGTGAAACATTTATGGGATGTAGTGCACTGATGCCTGGAACAACGGAGATATCGACCGCGGTTTTGAAGACGGTGAAAATCCATTGCAGGTTCTGAACAGGGCAGACGCAATTATAAAATCAATTATTGACCAACATCCTTCGGAGACAGTTTTAATTGTGACTCATGGTCGTTTAATGCGTATTTTATTGTCTGATTGGTTCGGCATGGGTTTGTCCCGCATGGATGAAATTGCAATACCGAATACCGTCTGTATTATCATTCGTCAGGATAGATGGCGATACAATTAAACCTGAAATAATCGATACGGACTCAGATTCAGGAAATTTTTCAGTTGAAGTAATTAGCTATGAGTGAAGAAGTTAGAAGCATGTTTGCCTCCATATCCGATCAGTATGATCGGGTTAATAGTGTGCTGTCATTTGGGATACATCACTACTGGCGGCATATCACTGTTAAAGAAAGTCATGCCAAGCCGGGAGATTCGGTGATCGACTGTGCTACAGGCACAGGCGATCTGGCCATTGCATTTAAAAAGAAAGTGGGACCATCTGGGTATGTTCTTAGGAACCGATTTCTGTGAGGAAATGCTCGAAACCGCGCCGGACAAAGCGAAGAAAAAGGATCTCGATATTGACTTTGAAGTGGCAGATGCCATGGATTTGCCGTATGAGGATGATCGTTTTGATATAGCCAGTATCGCTTTTGGAATTCGTAATGTAGATGATCCTGTTCGCTGTCTCAGGGAGATGGCACGGGTTGTGCGTCCCGGTGGACGGGTTGTTGTGCTTGAGTTTGGTCAGCCCAGTGGATTGCTTAAAGGACCGTACCAATTTTACAGCAACGTGGTTATGCCTGCCGTGGGAGGTATGCTAAGCGGGAACAGGAAGGCATATGTCTATCTGCCCGAGACGAGTGCGGCATTTCCCGCAGGTGATCGGTTCATCGAGCTTATGGATGAGTCGGGTGTATTTGTAAAAGATGCTGGCGCATTCATTGACAGGCAGTATCGCGTATGTATATGTGGGCATCGTCAAATGAAAGAAGTATATTAACGAGGCTTTATGAAATGAAACGAATCGGGAATTTGTTCTTACCATGATGAATATTGAAGAGATAAAGAAGTATTTACCACATCGATATCCATTTCTTTTAGTAGACAGAGTTTTGGAACTGGAAGGAGATCGGATTGTTACTCTGAAAAATGTGACAGCTAATGAGGAGTTTTTCAACGGCCATTTCCCGGGCAAACCAATAATGCCTGGTGTCTTGCAGATTGAGGCTTTAGCGCAAAGCGGATGTATCCTGATGCTCAAGCAGAAAGTGGAAAATCCCGGATGATGTACTGATCGTCTTTTCAGGTATTCAAAAAGCTCGTTTTCGTAAACCGGTCGTGCCGGGTGATCAGCTTCGTATGGAGGTGGAACTGGCGGGGCAACGCAGAAATTTTGCCACTATGAGCGGACGCGCACTTGTCGACGGGCAGGTCGTCTGTGAGATGGAGGCTTCGGCTGCGATGGTCCCTAACGAGCCGGCTTAATTACCTGCTGTTTTTGGATTCGGTATGTTCATTTTGTTCAACCGGGTCAATAGCCTAGATGAAGCAGATTTCGATAGTGGTGCCAAATTTTAACGCTTTCACGATATGAGTACCGAAAATAATACCAATCCAGCCCGCATTACTACCCGTTCCGTAGTGGATATGAAAACAAGGGACGAAAAAATAAGTATGATCACCGCCTACGATTATACCATGGCACGCCTTGTGGATATAGCGGGTATCGATATCGTGCTGGTCGGTGATTCAGCCAGTAATGTCATGGCCGGACACGAAACAACCCTGCCGATCACACTTGACCAGATAATATATCACAGTCAATGCGTTGTCAGGGGTGTTAAACGGGCATTGATTGTGGCTGATCTGCCGTTCATGAGTTACCAGGTCACCCCGCAGGAAGCCTTGATGAATGCAGGTCGACTGATGAAAGAGGCGGGTGTCCATGCTGTTAAGCTGGAAGGTGGATCTAGTATGTTCGAGACGGTTAAGAAGATTACAGAAGCAGGTATCCCTGTAATGGGGCATCTGGGTTTGACGCCCCAGAGCATCTACAAGTTTGGCACGTATAAAGTGCGTGCTACCGACCCGGACGAAGCGGAACAGCTCATACGTGATGCGCGTCATCTGGAAGAAGCCGGTTGCTTTGCGATCGTTCTGGAGAAAATTCCCAGCGATTTGGCCAGGAGAGTTACTGCTAAATTAACGATCCCGACAATTGGTATCGGAGCCGGAGGCGGCTGTGATGGACAGGTGTTGGTAATCCACGACATGCTGGGACTGAATAAAGAGTTTCACCCACGTTTTGTCAGGCGCTATGCCGATCTTGAAACCATTATAACAAATGCAGTTGGAAAATATATAAAGGATATCAGGGATTGTGATTTTCCTGGACCTGATGAGCAATATACCTGATTATGTCTGCTTCTGAACGTTTGATTTTAGTATGTAACGATGACGGTATTACGGCACCGGGGATAAGAGCGCTAGCTGAGGTCGCAGAAGAATTCGGAGATGTATCAGTCATTGCCCCGGATCGCCAACAGAGCGCAGTGGGCCACGCTATTACCGTGTTGCAACCGTTGCGCGCTAATCCATTTCGGTTGAATGGTACACTCTGGGGATACGCCATCAACGGCACACCCGCCGATTGTGTGAAGCTGGCGCACGATAAGTTGCTTGATCGTAAGCCCGATTTAATTCTCAGCGGGATAAATCATGGATCGAATGCCGGGATAAACATTCTGTATTCCGGCACGGTGAGTGCTGCTACCGAAGGAACTATTCTCGGATATCCTTCACTTGCTGTCAGTTGCGCCGATTATTCCGAAGATGCCGATCTTAGTGGCACCCAGGAAGCCGCAAGACGTGTTATTCGGTTTATGCTGGAAGGTGAGATACCGAGGGGGATAACCTTGAATTTAAATGCCCCTGCCGGACCGTTTACAGAAATCAAATGGACACGCCAGGCAAATAGCCGCTACGTTGAAGAATACGATAGCCGTATGGATCCAAACGATCGCCCATACTACTGGATCACCGGGCGGTTTGAAGTTCTGGATTCCGGTGATGACCTTGATGTGAAGGTGCTGGAGCAGGGTTTTGCTTCCCTGACACCCATCCAGTACGATTTGACAGCTTATCAGAATTACGAAAGACTGAGGAACAAAGAATTCTAAAGGATACCTCCAACGCCTGGAAAAGGTACCCTGCATTTTGTAATAATGCTCACTTTATCAGCATCATTTTTTTGATTTGGGTGTAGTTCCCCGCCTTAAGTTTATAAAAATAAAGACCGCTGTTTAACCAGTTAGCATTAAAGGTCACTTTATGAATGCCTTCCGATTGGCTGCTATTCACAAGTGTAGCGACATGCTGGCCAACGTAGTTGTAAACATCCAGTTTTACCAATCCTGCTTTTCTTAAATCATAGCTGATGACAGTGCTTGGATTGAACGGGTTGGGATAGTTTTGATTGAGCTGATAGTCCTTAACGACCGGACCCGCGGGATTTTTTTCAATCGGAGTAGCAGTATCAAGGATGGTATAAATTGCTGATATTGGATTTCCGGAACCATCGACTCTGATACTGGCACTCAGATCACCGGACTTTGTGATAAAATAAATAGTGCCTGCCGTGCCAATTGGGGATAATGATCCTCCACCATTATCCATATAGAGATCTGACATAATCTTATATCTAAGACACTCTTCTGTTTTACCTTGTACTTTCAGGGTCCCGTAACCGTCGACAACTCCCGATTCCCAGGCAATCTCAGATATTGATGAGAGGCCCGGAATGGAAATAGTTTGAGTGATTGTATCTTTCCAGGCCGCTTGGTAGGTCAGAGGTAGTTTAAATTCGAGTTGGTAGGGTTTGTAGCTAAACTTTAAAGTGTCGGGTACTTTGCCATCTCCAGTAAAGTCTAATTGTGAGAGATAAATAAGGCCGGCAGAATAAACGCCATTGCTTTTCACCTGTTCATAAACCCATGCAGTCGAATCAAAGGCACCACCGGAACCGGTGTAGTTTAAAACCAACGCTCCATTCGCGCTCGCAAAGTCAGAATCATTCGACCCCGGAATATCTGCCGGTAACTTCACGAATGTAAATTGTCCCTGTTGACTTTTTGTGAATGATATGGAAGTAAAGTCAAATGTCTGATTAGGACCTGTCATAGCTACGATGCCAGCCAGCGCGCCGGTAGATGAAGTTTCATAAGCAGTGGCATTATATTGGACCCCATCCTGCAACTGGTAATCTGATTGCGTAATTGTTATTTGAGCTGCTGCTGTTGACGCAGCAATCCCCCCAAAGACAATTATAAGAACAATAACCTTGTTCATTATCCCTACCTCCAAAAATCTGGTTAAAATAATACCTGTTAAAATATCAGATGTGAATGCAAACTATTTATATCTGATTATCCCGCATATGCTAGTTTGACTAAGAGATATTAATGAAGGTTTCTCTTTATATATTATTAATTAATCATAATATGTTTGTAAACATATATTTATATATATAAATGTTATTTATATAACTTTTCCTAAGTTATTTAATAAATTATAAGTTAAATAGTGAGAATTGGGAAATATCGTTTAAACAAAGCTTAACTCTTATGACGGGAAATAAATAAATCGAAATCGGAAAGGATCCGTTGTTTTGAATCCTTTCCGAGGGGAAAAAATTGTCAAATAGTTTCAGATTATACCAGAGGAGCGCATTAAGAACCGATTATCATGTTATTTTATCAGCATCATCTTCTTCGTTTGTGCGAAGCTGCCCGCCTGTAATTTATAAAAGTAAAGTCCGCTATTTAGTCCGGATGCGTTGAAGGTTACTTTATGGATACCGGCAGCCTGTGTCCCATTTACCAAAGTAGCCACCTGCTGACCCAGGGAATTATAAATCTGCAGCTTAACAGGACTGGCTTGCTTTAAATTATAGCTGATTACCGTACTAGGGTTAAAAGGATTGGGATAGTTTTGATTAAGGCGATAATCTTTCGCAATACCCTGTCCGGGCGTTTTTTCGATGGGTGTTCCCGTTGCAAGATCAGTATAACTTGCCGACACCGGATTTCCATTAGAATCTAGTGCAATATTTGCACTGATAGCTGTACCCGATTTGGTGATATATTGAATAGATCCACTTGTCGTATTAGAAATTGGGGACCCAAGATAACTAGTGATTGTAGTTGTGGTCACTTTTAGACGAAGGCAGTCGGCAGTTTTATTTGGAATTTTTAAGGTTCCGTATCCATCGACAACCGCGTCCGTCTGAACAGTCTGAGTCAGGTAGTTAGTCGTGCCGATTGAAATAGTACTTGTTGTAGTATCTTTCCACGAGGTCTGATAGGTGAGTGGTAATTTTGATGTTAACATATAAGGATTATATGCGGCCGTAAGTGTGTCGGGTGATTTACCATCTCCATTGACATCAGTCGGGGAAACATATACAACTCCTGCAGGGTACATACCATCGGCTTTTGTTTGAAGAAAGGCCCATTCCGTTGAATCGGCCGTTTGACCGGATCCGGTCAAATTAACTTTGAATACGGTATTGGCATTTGTAAAATCCGGATTTGAAGCTCCGGGTATATTGGCAGGTAAGCTTATATAACTCATTTTCCCCTGATATTTCATACTAAATGATGAAATAGCAGTGAAATCAAATGTCTGATTCGCTCCCTTTATCGACGCGAGATTTGTAAGATCGCTGCTGGTAGTAGTTTCATATGAATTAATGTCGTAGGTACTGCCAACAAGACCCTGTATGTCAGATTCATTGATGGTTATCTGAGCCTTGACTGTTGTTGCTACAAGTAAAAAGACAATGGTAAAGAATACGTAGATTTGTTCATTGTATTACCCGTTGTTTGTTAAAAATTATCCTCATTTGTGTTTGCTGAGGGCACTCAACCTTTAAGTCTTATCTCAGGCTATTTCATATATAATATAACGTTCATTATCTGTAGAAACTCCTGTGTATGATTATAAAGCGAAAAATGCTAGTTACTTAAATCAACCGATTATTGAACAAGCACTTTTGTAACTATATGATATTCGTGGCAAGGAATATCGATATACTCTCATATACAATCGAAGTATATACTATCTGAATCAATATCTGTAAATAAAATAATAATAAGTGCTAAAAATTAACTGTAAATGCTTACAGTATTTAAAAGTATATGGCTTTTATCTCTTGCTCTTTTTGTAGAGGCTCGTGCAAAAAAAATCACCCATTACCGATACCATCCTGAAGGGATAAACTATCGGTAGGGAACACAGACCTCCTTTCCTATGCCGTACTTTTGGGTTCGGTATATGCCTGTGACGTAGGTCGAATAGACACGGTCCTATCCGGTTTGAATTGTGTGGTACACATTCCGTACCTGACGGCACGTTAGTGGTGGCGATCAATGTGTTCTATCAATATTAAGTCTCTAACGGGACGAAAGGTTAGTTTTTGGTATTTATTTCGAACTCTCTTTCCAGTCAGGACGTATAATTGTTTACATTAATGTCCCTTTTCACTCAACATTTTAAAAACGCCGATCCAGAAATCATCCCATTCCTTTTCTTTATCAGATGACAAATTGATCTTTAAAAGATCAGTGTGAGAGAGCCCGGTCAACCCAGCATAATTTCCCCAGTGAGCACTTTGTTCCGATACAAATCCATCGTTGATACCCTCTTTATCATAAATGTAATTGTTTAGCGGGACCAGCAACCGATTGATAGGCGCATTGGTATCTTTGCCGCAGGCAGAGCTGTACGAGTAGTAGGTCACGTCTTGGCTGTCGGGAATTTCCTGGTTGAATTTGTTTTCAACATAATCTCGGGTTAGTTCCTGTATGGCAGCCCACACATCACTCTGCATTTTAGGATAGATGTTGTTTCCCATCCAGTTGAAGATTTCAATCAAGATGTTTCGAACCTTAGCCGGTGCAGACAACCCCCACTCAGCAAGACTGGTTCCGTGATGTGGAGTCGAAATAGTCGTTAACGTATTGACATATTTTCCCATATCCGTTTTCGAAATCAGGTAGCGCGTATCCAGACCCGCCATGGAATGGGCAATTATGTTGATCTTCGATGCCTGAGTTTTCTTCAGAATGATCTGAATGATACGTTTCCAGTCGTATGCACGGACTTTTATGGAATGATATGGCGTAATATTGGGAGCAAAGGCAACAATGCCATGTTCTCTTGCCAACATACAAATATCATTCATCGGAGAGGGTTTGATAACATTGGCAAGCGACCCGAAACCGTGGCATAACAGAATAGGATACCTGATACGGATAAACTCTGGTTGGGGAAATTCCTTGGCTTCTAACAGCTTTAGAAGTTTTTTCCCATTTTCATGTAATATACCACTCATACTTATCTGACGTTTCTTGAGGGAGGTAAGATGACAAGTCCCCGTTTCCGGTAAGCAGGAATCGTATGTTTCAATTCACTGAGGTTCACTTGATCAGCAGCCATCATCAGGATTGGATGATGACCAAGGCTGGCCTGCTTGTAAAATCTGCGTATAATATTTACCAATGAATGTGTTGAGGTATCTTGGGAGATCCAAAGTGCATCTGTGGCATCAATCATGCGAAAGCCATGGGTTTTACAGATATCGGTCCACTGTTTTAGCTGATCGTTGCTGTTATCAGGTCCAACCAGGATTTGGGGATGATGGATCATTTTTGCAAGATTCCGAATCTGTTCGCCGCGATACCACCGGTCTTCCGAATCCTGATCCGGGGAAGATGACGGTTCGATCCAGTAGGCAATGTTAAAATCTTCAATTCCCGGTACATGAAGCCACGAATCCGTTTGTACTACACGGTCTGTTTTGAAAGCGATAAGGACGGGTTCTCCCAGTGACCGTATCTGATCTGTTATTTTTTCATTGGGCCGTTGGTTAAAAAAAAGAACGATACTTGCCGGCATATCATACCGCACAGAATTGGTATCGTTATGGAGAGCAATGGTTCTGATCACAGTATCCTTGTAATACAGCTCGATGTCCATTGTGCCATCCTTGAGGTTAACTTTAGCCGGGGTCTGGATGTTATAGGGATCAAACAATTGTGATATATCATAATGAAAAAAGGTCTGAGACAAATTCACCGGCAGAGATATATGCCAGATTTTACGTTTAAAATGGGGTGTCACCGGAATGGTTTCAACGTGGTAGGCGGATTTACTGATATTAAAACTGTTGCAGGCGGTAACGATCAGGCTGTCGGCCTTATTCAGACCTATTAATTGTTTGGTGTTGCCCGATTGCTGCCTGAGTAGCAGTATGCTCACAATGCTGCAGGCTATCAGGAGAACAGCAACAATCAACTTACGATTGGTAGCACCATGCATCTGAATTGGAAGTTTTTCGCATTTAGTTGATATCGCCAGTTAAAGACTCACAAAGCTAAGAACTTTTTTGATCGAATACAGAGGAAAGTCCGGCAGAAGATTACCTGACACGAAAAAGCAGTCCACATCGCAGCAATAAATCATGGATAGGTTGTTTATAATATTATTCTGTAAATATCCTGAATAAATGGTACCTTTTCGTGATATTTAAAGCGTTTTTTTGAAAATAATAACCGTTTATATTACACTTCTCCCATCGTAAATGCCTTACGCGAGTTTCATAGACATCAAGGATTGAACATGAGACCCCATCAGTTTGCCCAAATACGTCAGAGTTTTCTTTTTATAGTTTTTTTCTTTTTTAGCATCTGCCAAATTGCTTATTCCTTCCCATCCGGCAGTAATAGTACAACGTTATCCGGAATTTCGATTGCAACCCGCAGAGATCATAAGGGGTACGTAGTCCGTTTTCAACTGAGCAGTCCAGTGGATTCCTTTCTCGTGCTGCAACCTTCGGAAAATCAAATTCAGCTCCTGCTCTACAAAAAATCCATAGATCATCAGAAGATGAAAGTGGAACGACATGAAGGACCAATAAAGGATGTGAAGGTATTTGATGTTCCGTGGGGACTTGGAGTCGATATCAATCTGAAAGAAGGGGAGTATTTTATTTGCAACGGCTATCCGGATCGTAATGGTCATGATTTTCTGCTTGGTTTGACAAAAGCGTCGAAGAAGGATGTGGATGTTCTTGTGAAGGGAATTGTGCCGTTCGACTGGTCACGTATGAACACGGACAATGCAAAACTTGCAGGACTGGACAGTGCGGGTTCCGGTTATCTGGACAAGAGCTATCTGGAACAAAAGAAAAAAATGAAATTTGATGTGGTTGTAATCGATGCAGGGCACGGCGGAAAGGATCCGGGTACCATTGGTTATCACCACATCGAGGAGAAAAATATTGCCCTCTCCGTTGCTCTGAAGGTTGGTCATTATATCAAAGAAAACATGCCCGGCGTCAAGGTCGTTTACACCCGCCATAATGATACTTTTGTTCCTCTTAAGGAACGTGGGCATATAGCGAATAAAGCTCAGGGTGATCTTTTTATATCCATACACTGTAATAGTTCACCGGCACACTCTGCCCATGGCACCGAAATCTACTTTTTAGGTCAGTCGAAGAGCCATACGGCGTTTGAAGTAATGAAAAAAGAAAACAGTGTGGTAAAGCTGGAAAATGATAATGAAACGCCCCAGTTAACAGACGAACAATTACTCCTTTATGAGTTGGCCAACAGCGGTAATATGGCTAATGCCCAGAAGCTGGCTACCTTGCTCGACCATCAGTTTAAGTATCGTGCCCACCGGCATACCCGGGGTGTGAAACAGGCTGGTTTTGTCGTTCTTTACTACGCCTCCATGCCGGCCATACTTGTCGAACTTGGCTTCATCAGTAATAAAAAAGAGGCCAAATTTTTAGATAGCGATTATGGGCAGAACCTAATGGCTTCCGCGATCTACCGGGCTGTTAAGGAGTACAAAGAAGAATATGATCGAAGTCAGAATTTTACATCCCGTTAATAATAATTTTTAAGACGAAATTGGAGCAGAAACCATTTATCATCGGAGTCGCAGGAGGCAGCGGCTCGGGGAAAACAACAGTGGTACGTCATATTCTTGAACGAATAGGCGAAGGCAAGCTGGTGCTGATACAGCACGATTCGTACTATCGGGATCTCAAGCATTTGCCGTTTGAGGACAGGGCGAGGCAGAATTTTGACCATCCCGCTTCCCTGGAAACGGAATTGATGATCCGGCATTTGAATGCGCTAAGTAACGGATATAGCATAGACATGCCTCTCTACGACTTTAGCAGGCACATCCGGCTGCCAGAAACAAAGACCATATATCCGAGGGATATCATTCTAATCGATGGGATTTTGATCTTCACAGAAACAGAGCTGAGAAACCTGATGAAGATTAAGGTGTTTGTGGATACCGATGATGATATTCGCCTGTTGCGCAGACTCCGGAGAGACATTCATGAACGCGGGCGGGATTTGGAAAGCGTACTGGCGCAATATGAGAAGTTTGTCAGGCCGATGCATCTTGAATTTGTCGAACCCACCAAGCGTTATGCCGACATCATTATCCCTCGTGGAGGGAAGAATCAGGTAGCGCTCGATATGCTGGATTCCCTGATCAAGAGCAAACTGGAATAAAGTATCGTTAGCGCTCGACGGATGGGTATACACGCATACCTTCAAAAACAAGGTGCTCATTTCTCTGGCAGGGGATGGGCATAAATCTGTCGATGATCTCAGCATCACCCCCCGTCAGCCACACCTGCAGGTCGCCAAACTGACGCTTGTAATTCTGAATGGCTGCCCTTATTTCATTGATAAAACCGCCTGTCACCCCCCACTGGATTGCTTCCCTGGTACTTTTACCCGGCCAAAGTTCCGGAAGCTCCCGTGGCACTTCCGGCAAAGACGAAGCATACTCACGAAGCCCCTTTTCACGGACGGACAATCCCGGAGAAATATAACCACCGTGAAAGACACGGTTTTGATCCATAAAATCGATCGTGCACGCCGTCCCGGCGTCTACTACAACAACGGCTTCCCTGCTATGATGGCAGGCTCCCAAACAGGCCAGAAAACGATCTATTCCTAATGTATCGATTGTGTGATAGTCGAGATATCTCGGATTGATGCCTGATACGGTGACTTGTCTTATGGTCTTACCGTAAAACAGGGGACGTCTGTTTTCGATGAAATCACTAATAACAGACGCGATCCTGATCTCGTTGATATTGTCAGGTAACGCCCTGCAGAAATCATTAAATGATACGGTATCCTGCATTTTGCCGGAAAACAGGATTTCCCAGTGATCGCCGGTAAATATCGCAGACTTTACACGGGTATTGCCGACATCGATATAAAGCTTGCCATCTATACTTTGATACCGTTCGGTTTCGATCATATATTCTGTACCTTAAAGTATATATTGTGAATTAAACGAGATAAGATCGTAATGGATCTACAATCAAAGATAGCAATTGTTACCGGTGCAAGCAGTGGGCTTGGCAAGGCTTTTTCTAAAAAATTGGTGGATAAAGGTGTGACCGTATACGGACTGGCGCGGAGTGAGGATAAATTGCATCAGATACGAGATGAATTAGGGGATTTGTTTGTGTCCGTCGTTTGCGATGTTACTGATGCCAACAAGATTGAACACTGGGTAAAGCATACATTCAATACGGAGCGACTGCCGGATATCCTGATTAATAATGCTGGAATCGGACTCTTCAATGACATTGATAAATTATCCCTGGAAGATTGGCATACCATGATTGAGACAAATCTCTCCGGGGTTTTTTACATGTCGCGTTCCGTAGTGCCACTAATGAAGAAGAAGGAATCTGTTTGTCATATCATTAACATCGGTTCGATTGCCGGGAAAGTTGGGAACCCCGGTCTTTCCGGATATAATGCATCCAAATTTGGTCTGACTGGTTTTTCCGAATCGCTTATGAAAGAACTCAGGTATGATGGGATCAAAGTTACCTGTGTTTATCCGGGCTCGACAGCGACACATTTTTTTGAACAGTCCAAAAGCAATACCGCGCATTCCAACATGCTTCAACCGGCGGATGTGGCAGATATGATTATCCATCTGCTAGAGACTCCGGATAATTTCCTGGTCGACGAGATCGTGATGCGCCCCAGAAATCCAAAACCATCCTCTTCATGATCTGATTAGATCGATTCACGTTTTCATTGAGGGAATCACGGATTCAGAATCCTCTTTTAACTTATTTCCGGATATCAATAGTTGTTAACGAATAAATTCATATTACTGATATCGCTCATTTTAATGAGCTTCTTTACGGCGTGCTCAACCAAACCGCCTCCTGATTTGATTCCGAAGGACAAGTTTACTCAGATTATGGCAGATCTGGAGTTGAACAAAGCATACTACCAGGCCGCAAGGGATTCCCTAAGTGCTGACAGTATCCGTACAGAATTGCTCCGGCATTATGGTATAACAGCAAAACAGTATTTGGAGACACGTTCATACTATCAAAAAACTGGTCAGGAGCATGAAATTATTAAGAAAGCACTGGATCAGTTGAATCACGAAAAAGACAAGGTCTACAATTATATCAGGCAGAAAACCGATACCACACATAAAAAGCAAGATATTCGGAGCGCAGACACTACCGCGAAATCCGGAAAACTCCAGGATCATCCGCCGAATCAGTAATAAGTTCTTCCCTGAGCAAAATTTTTAGAATGTGCTTCACCAAAGCCGGGGAGAAACCGGAATATTTAACAAGATCTTCTGAGGTACTCGGGGAGTTAGAAATCAGGTCGTAGCAGTGACGAACATTTACTGCTTTTATATCTCTGTCTTTTTCCAGGAGATTCAGACAGTTATCACACTTACCGCAAAAACGGGGTACATTGGTCTCGCCGAAATACATCCTGATGTACCGACTTCGGCATTCCCGGGTATTAGCGTATCCCTGAACGGCATTCAGCTTCTGAAGCAGTATATTCCGGTACCATTCCAACTGCTGTGCCGTATATGGCAACCGTTCCTGACGGGGATCCGTTAGAAAGACCAGCGGGTTATTAGCCCGATTTTCAAATTGCAGGATTTGCTCCCTTTGTAACACAGTAAGACCTTTCAGGAGCTTATTTTTCGAGATACTCATTTTATCCAGTAAGTAATCGAGTTTCAGAAAAAGTCGATGATGCAGAGACTCAGGACCAAAAAGACGGAACAGGTGGTCGACAAATTCACCTTTGGCGACATTATGAGTATTTGAAACAAAATCAAGGATACTGTCCTGTCCAATCAAAAAACGGATGCCAATTTCGGGTTGGTAATTTGAGATCAATTCAATAAGACCGAGCTGATTCAGCACACGGAATCCTGCCAGAATTCTTTTTTCAGAAAGCTCACTTCTATGGGCAAGATTATGAAGATCGACCTGATCGGCTTCCTCCATATCGGAACCCACCGCGATATCAAAGCTATCACAAAGTGCGGAGTAAATCCGGTTGAGTTCTTCTTTACCCGGATAACTGTGTTCAATCAATCCACGTATTCTGCGATAATCGGAATCTTTATACAGCAATATGGGAAATGCAGATGCACCATCCCTACCGGCCCGTCCTGCTTCCTGGTAATAGGCTTCTATCGATGAGGGTATCATGTAATGAAACACATACCGACAATCTTTCTTGTCGATTCCCATACCGAAGGCATTGGTTGAAACTACCCACGCAAGGTTATCATCCAGCCAGTCTTTCTGAATTTGTTGCCTTTTTTGGGAAGGCAAACCGGCATGATAAGCTTCCGCCTTAAATCCGTTGTCCCGAAGTATCCTGGCAAGATCTTCTGTGGATCTTCTCGTACTGGTATAGATTAATCCTGCACCTGGATTTCTCTGTGCCCGTTTGACCATCTCGATCAGCTTCTCTCTTTTTTTTTCGGTATATCTAACCCACCAATTAAGATTGGGGCGATTGAACCCACCTATGACGCGTTCCGGTTCCCGAAGAGCCAGCAGTTCCAGTATGTCCTTGCGGACCTCAGGAGTAGCCGTTGCAGTCAGGGCAATCCAGGGAACAGCCTGATCAATCTGCTCAAGGGCATCGCGGATCCGTCGGTACGAGGGCCTGAACTGGTGTCCCCATTCCGAGATGCAGTGAGCTTCATCAATAGCAACTATTGACAGAGGCAACTGAGGCAGTTCATTCTGAAATATCTGCGACTCCAGACGTTCCGGCGAGCAATACAACAGGTTGTACATGTTGTTACGCGCGTTGACCAGATGTTGCTCGACCTCGAACATCGACTGGGTGCTGTTGATTGCGGCAGCCGGTATTCCACGGGCATTCAACTGATTTATCTGA
>CAWBCD010000025.1:0-27041 GCA_963787205.1 uncultured bacterium | reverse complement strand
AGACGCAATCACCGGCTATCGCTTTTATCGATGGCTACCGGATCCCCTTTCAACGGGCCGGAACCGGGTACAAAAACCTCATGTCGTACGACCTGGCCAGAATGGCGATCCAGGGACTTCTTCACAGGATCGATCTCGATCCCAGGGATATTGGCCATGTGGTAATGGGTACCGTCATCCAGGAGGTTAAGACGAGTAATGTAGCACGGGAAGCTGCCCTTGCAGCGGGTATCCCCAACAGTGTGCCGGCCCATACCGTAACCATGGCCTGCGTCTCTTCGAACCAGGCAATAACGACCGGAATGGAATTGATTCGCAGCGGACAGGCGAAGATTGTAATCGCCGGTGGCACGGAAACGATGTCTGATGTGCCCATTCGCCTTTCCAAGCGGATGCGGCGTATCCTTCTCGATGCTCAAAAGGTTAAATCGCCATCCGGTTATCTTTCTCTACTGAAGAAATTACGGCCCAAAGATCTTGTTCCCGAAACCCCGTCTATTACAGAGTTTTCAACCAACGAAACCATGGGGCAAAGTGCCGACAAGCTGGCTGCAAAATTCGGTGTCACCCGTGAAGAGCAGGATGCCTATGCCCTGCGTGCCCACCAGCGAGCGGCACTGGCCACGCGCGATGGGTTATTGGCGGATGAAATCGTACCTGCAACGGTCCCGCCGAATTTTGAACCAATCACCACCGATAATGGCATACGGGAAGACACGACCCTTGAAAAACTGGCAAGCCTCTCACCTGCATTTGTCAGGCCGCACGGTACCATCACCGCCGGCAATGCCTCTTTCCTGACCGATGGCGCGTCTGCCGTCTTGCTCATGGATGATGAGACAGCCAGGGCCATGGGCTACACCCCTAAGGCATATCTCAAAGAATACACCTATGTGGCGCAGGACCCCGGCGAAGAATTATTACTGGGTCCGGCATATGCAACACCCAAAGTGCTGAAAGCTTCGGGGATGACCCTTTCCAACATCGACGTGTTTGAGTTTCATGAAGCATTCGCCGGACAAATTCTGGCCAACCTGAACGCTCTCAACTCAAAAGATTTTGCAAAAGACAACCTGAACCAGGGTCAGCCCGTCGGTGAGGTTCCGCTCGACCGGTTTAACACGCTCGGAGGATCACTCTCGCTCGGACACCCCTTTGGTGCAACCGGCGCGCGGCTGGTCACCACAGCCATCAACAGGCTGATCCGTGAAGATGGAAACATCGCATTGGTCGCAGCCTGTGCTGCCGGCGGCCAGGGTCATGCCATGATCATTGCACGTTCAAACGTCTAGCTTTTTTACTATCAATCTGAAAGCTATTGGGAACTGGTCCTGATTGATCGGAACAAACAACAAATATCAAGCACCAAATGATAAATAAAATCCAACAAAATTCTTCGCTGAAGACATTCCATGGGAAGATTCTGAGATTTGAAAATTGTGAGTTGTTTGATTTTTGTCATTTGCTGTTTGGCTTTTTCTTCCGATGCGACATAACAAATAATTTACTCTTACGATATTGATATGAGCTATCTGGATATCGAAAAACAAAACCATACAGCCATTCTCTGGCTCGATCGTCCCGGTGAGAAAGTAAACACGCTTACCAGCAACCTGGTTTCTGAATTCACCCCCATCCTTGATGAACTGGAAAAAGATGACGATGTACATGCCATCATCATGATCAGCAGGAAACCGGACACCTTTATTGCCGGGGCTGACCTCGAAATGCTGAAGCTGATGAAAACCCATGAAGAAGTCATGGATTTCAATATCAAAGGCAACGAGCTTTTGGATCGCATCGATCATTTTCCAAAACCTGTGATAGCGGCGATCCACGGCGCCACGCTCGGCGGCGGTCTCGAAGTAGCCCTGGCATGCGACTATCGCATCGCAACCAATAGCTCTAAGACCAAATTTGCTTTCCCCGAAGTACAGCTTGGGTTACTGCCCGGCGGCGGCGGCACTCAGCGGCTGCCCAGACTCATCGGTCTGCCTAAAGCCCTTGACATGATGCTGACGGGGAAAAACGTATATCCGGTCCCCGCAAAACGAATGGGGCTTGTCGACGAACTCATTCATCGCGACGGTCTGCTGCAGGCGGCACTCAAGGTCGCCGACGAACAGACCCAAAGCAGCATTCATGCATCGCGTAAGAAGTCCATCATTGATTCACTGGTCAGCCAGACCTTTCTTGGCCGTCATATTGTCTACACGAAAGCGCGTGAAAATGTGGAAAAGAAGACGAAAGGCAACTACCCTGCCCCGATTAAGATCCTGGAGTGTGTCAAGACCGGCATGGAGAAGGGGTTCAAGGCCGGAAGAAACGCGGAGGCGAGACACTTTACCAGCCTGGTATTTAGTCCGGAGTCGAAGCAGCTCGTCAACCTGTTTTTTGCGATGCAGGCTTCAAAGAAAACGACTGACGGACAGAAGACCCAAAAACCCGGTACGGTCGGTGTTCTTGGAGCAGGATTGATGGGATCGGGGATCTGCTATGTTTCAACGGCTAACGCCGGGGCGCGGGTTCTGCTCAAAGATCAGAATCTGGAGGATACAGCGCATGGATTGAAGAACATCTGGGATGAACTTGAAAAACGTGTCAGAAAACACGCGATCAGCCGTTTTGAACGCGACATCATGATGAGCCGTGTAATACCGGCCAGAACCTACGGGGAATTGAAGAACTGCGACCTTGTAATCGAAGCCGTCTTCGAGGACCTGGATGTAAAACACCAGGTGTTAAAAGATACCGAAGCACAAACTAAAGACGGATGCATCTTTGCTTCCAATACATCTTCCCTGCCCATTACTGAAATTGCCAAAGCTGCGAAAAAACCTGAGAATGTAGTGGGAATGCATTACTTCTCCCCAGTCCCCAAAATGCCATTGCTGGAAATCATCAAAACCGATAAATCGTCGAAAAAAGCTATCGATACAGCACGAAATTTCGGTGTCCGCCAGGGGAAAAATGTGATCGTGGTCAACGACGGTCCCGGTTTTTATACTACACGGATACTGGCTTTTTACATAAATGAAGCCATTCGAATGCTCGAGGAACGTGTATCCATCGAAGATATAGACCGGGCAATGACGGCATTTGGATTCCCGGTCGGTCCCGTTAAGTTACTGGATGAAGTCGGACTAGATGTCGGTGCCCATGTCAATGAAGTGCTGGCTGAACGGTTTGCACAACGTGGAATCGAACCGAGCAAGGTGGCTAAGCAAATGATCGAAGCGGGATACAAGGGCCGAAAAAACAAAAAAGGATTCTACAAATACGACGACAGTTCGAAACACAGCCGCGAAGTCAACGAGGATGTATACAAGTTCATCGGTGCCAGTCCAAACTTGAAGCTCGAACGTGGAGTCATCCAACAACGCATGAACCTGATGATGGTTAATGAGGCGCTCTACTGCCTGCAGAACGGAATCCTCGAATCACCGCTGGATGGTGATCTCGGGGCCGTCCTCGGATTAGGATACCCGCCATTTCTTGGCGGCCCATTCCGTTACATCGATGCCAAAGGAGCAAAAACCGTTCTGGACGAACTCGATAAACTGGTCAACGGCCACGGAGAACGATTCAAGCCGGCCCCCATCCTGGAAGATCATATAAAATCAAACAAACCATTTTATAACGATTAGTAGGGGCAATCCCCCGTGATTGCCCACCCCCGTGATTGCCCCTCGTGGTTGCCAACCCCAGCTTTTCAGGTACATCTGCAACCCCTAACCCCTGGATTCATCCAGGGGACATACAGACCCATTCCCAGTGAAAAACCGTTTCAACGGTTTCACCCGTCCGAATGTGGTGGAGGATACATCCGAAACCAAAGCGA
This sequence comes from uncultured bacterium, assembly GCA_963787205.1. Classification (GTDB taxonomy): domain Bacteria; phylum Bacteroidota; class Rhodothermia; order Balneolales; family DATFMH01; genus DATFNI01. The sequence goes on along the minus strand of CAWBCD010000025.1, from coordinate 23,200 downwards.
AGACACAAACAGAACAATCCCGGACACCTCTATCATCCTTCCTGTACCTAATAAAATCTGCGCCGATGGAAGGTAACGAGCAATCACGACAACCCAAACACCCAAATTCACCAACCCAAAGCCCAACCAGGCCGGTGCGGGATGCCCGCGGTTGGGTTTTGTGAAGTAACGTGGAAAAATCCAATAGGCGGTCCCCAGTACCAGGTTCATAATAAATCCGATGATCATGCACTCAATATGAGCCGGCAGCATCACCCAGATCCACTGGATATCACCGGTTGCCTTATTCACCAGCAAAAGCGCACCGATTGTGGCTCCGATAAACAGGTACAGGTACGAGACCTTAATCATCCATGAACTCAGACGCGGCATGCTACTTTTTCTTTCGGGGTTCGAGCCTCTTCCAGGTATTCAGGATGAACAGGACGGCAGCAAGCCACTGCAAGAAGGCAGCGAGCAGGAGAATCCACATAAAAAAACCGCCCTTGCTATGATCCGCTGCATATGGTTCGGAAACCAGTCTGAGGAACACCCCGGTATTCAGCGCCCCAAATGTAATCCATCCCATCCATTCGTGCCCTCTCGGATTCTCTTTTGTATAGCGCGGGAACATCCACCATGCGACACCGAAGATGAGTTGTGTGATCCAGCCAACAGTAATCAGGTGAAAAATCGATGGAATCCAAAAAGAGAAGACGGACTGCAGACCGGGAATTTCAGAAACCACCCACAAACCCAGGGCTATCACCAGCCATAGAATACCTGATTTTATGTACCATCTGCTGAGTGTAGGCATGATTGATCATTTAATGATTTGTTGTTCCGATGTTTTCTGTCCCCTTGTGGGGACCACAGGGATGTTCGCCCAGCGTCACCCCTGCCACCATCATCCTGATTTTTTTTTCCCTATTCGGGGAAAAAGTAGGATCTCGCAAACAGGGTGAAACGATCACTGCAACTGCTATGATAGCTACTGGTTGCTAACGAGATCCTACGTTATCCGCCGCGGCGGACAACTTCAGGATGACATCCTCTTGTCTGGGTTTACACAGTCCCCTTTCCCATAGGAATCCTTTCGGGAGAGGGGACTTTTAGGGGGTGTTCACAGCGTTGCATTATGAATCGTTCGTGCAACACCCATCTACACCTCCCACGAGGGAGAAAATCCGATTGTTCTTGCTTCTTATCATTCTAACTAAAAAATAGTACCACGGACCAGCATCACCGCTTCAAATACGACAACGAGTCCGAGTATCAGATTCAGACGGCCTATGAGTCCGGCCTGTTTTCTCAGTTTTTTTACTTGTGGATCGTCCGGCATTTGCTGCCACAACTCGGTGGCTTTGGGACCGATGTAAAAGTCGTGTATTGCGCTGATGATATAGATAACCGTAACACATCCCAATTTTATGGCCAGATCGTGACCGAAACTGCCTTTGAAGAGATTGCCGTCGAAAAAATCGGCCCAGTGGTAACCTCTGAAGCCAAGATTCAGTATCCCTGTAATCAGGAGCAAAACAAGTGCAATCCATCCTACCAGACGAAACTGAACGCCCACTTTATGGACAAACACCGCCGCCTGCCCCGATTCCTTTGGATTGGATTTTCGATTTGTCGATGCCTGGCTTTTTACTTCGAGTTTACGCAGGACCGGGACAATCACAAAGACCATGAACAGGATCCCGCCTATCCACATCATGGCGGAAAGAATATGAATATAAACGTTCATGACATACAGGGTGTGTCTCATAACAATTCACCAGTTTGCAATTTTAATGAGCGCTGTGTCTGCAAAACGGCAGCTATCGTGCTGATCAGGAAAATTACAATAGCCAGACCGTTGAGTATTCCACCGAGTTCGCGGATCATGTTGTCCGACATGAAATCGCCGGCGAGCCGTATAATCAGTGAAACCTGCAGCAACAGGTAGTGAATATAAAAACGATCGTAATATCCGACTTGCCGGCCTGTCAAACTTGGAAATATGACCGGAGCATGAGCAAAGATCATGCTGAAAATAAAGCCAAGAAAGAAAGAATGCAGGTAGGCATCATAATAAAGATGGTCGGGGAATTTCAGGTATAAGACGCTTATCACGGATCCTACGATCAGCCAGATAAAACCCGAGAGCAGGCAAAACGCCATATACTTTGGCAGTCCGGTCCGTTTTATAGTGAACCGGGCCAGGTCATTCCTCAGAAGCCATACAGCAAGAATGATCAATGAGGCTGCCGCAACTATCACTCCTGTGTAAATCCAAATAACATGAATCAACAGGCCCAACATAAATAAGATGGATAAGATGCCAGCCTGACTCCGCTTTGAGTCACTGGTCTGTACCATTCTGGATAATTCGATGCGCTCGCCAACGACAGTCAGGATCAGGAATCCCGCCCAGAGATTTGCAGTGTAGGCAAACGGATAAGCCTGAAGCCAAAAGATATCTCCGAAAAACCATAATACCCCGCCCAGAGCCATGATCAGGGTATGCCAGGTCGGCTGGTGTGAGAGGATAAAAACATACATGCCAAGGAGTCCCATCCCTGCCAATATGATCATAACCATACCTGCTTCAATTCCCCATCCTGTCCCAACGATAAAGGCGCCGACGGCCGACAGCAGCGCAAAAACGAAGCCGGGACCCCATTCCAGTGCAGCCGCCCGCTCCAGCGTAATGAGGGTTCCCAGGAAACCACTTACCATCAGCACTCCGTGAAACGCAACCATGTTGGGGTACGGGATATCAAGCGACATCCCCATTCGCGACAACCCGCCCCATATTCCGCTAAAAAGCGAAAGGATAGCAAACAGGGCCACCGGTAGTTGAAGCTTTTTCAAGGCTACATGTTTATTTATTTGGCAGTAAAAACCGCAATGCTGGTTCATGTGTCCTCGCTTGAACCACACGCACAGGTTCATGCAGGAGGCTGTTCCAAAAGCATAAATGATAAAATTTAAGTCTCATTTATATAGGGGTTCTAATATGTCACGCTGGGAAACAACCCCCTGGCCCCCTTTTTTAAGGGGGAAAAACGACATGTTCCATAATGAAGGTTGAAAATCCTACTATTTTTAGGCAGTTCAATAAGTATAATGACTTTTCGGACAACCTCTGCGGATTGCCTGAATCCAAAATTCATAATTTAAAATTCATAATTCATAATTAGCGTCCACGTCCTGGAGGCAACACAACCGGGTTGATCATTGAAGGTGACCAGGCAGGAGACCACACCAACTCAATTTCACTGTTCCGTACATTTTGCATTTTTGACAGCACATTTTCAATACTCATCCGGATATAATGAGTCATTGGACAGCCCATACTGGTCATGGTAACCGTGACCTTAACATCGGCATCGTGACAGTTTATGCCGTAAACCAGACCCAAATCGACGATATTAATACCGACTTCGGGATCGAGCACCAGCTTGAGGCGATGTGCTACCTGCCTGGGGGTCACCTGTTGTGTTATTTCTGTATCCACTTCAAATTGATGAGAGCACTAATACTCTCTTTAATGCTTACCACCACAGCCGCAGCTATGTTCCGGGATATCTCTGGTCCCGGTCCCTTCAACTACATGTGTCCTGGTGATCTTTACCCGAAACACCTCCGGACCACGCTCAAGATAGGTCCAATCGAATTCACCATCACGTTCGTAATGGAACTGATAGTAAAGGGGCTTCGGATCATGATCATTTACCAGGACAAAAGCCTCGTCTTTTGCCAGAGCATCGAAAGTCCTGAAAATAGTCGGGTGTTTCTGAGGGGGTGGTATGGTACGAACATCAAGTTCATTTAATGTTAATTCACTCATTTTCGTAGTCTTTTATCTGAAATTTACTTGTGTGTTACGTATTCGATATTTGTAATACAGGAAAATATAGGAATACAAATCGTATTAATAAATATTAAATCGGTTTTTTTAGTTAAAATTATATCCAGAAATTTTGCTATTATTCATTAACCAAAGAGCATACTATCCAATATTATTTCTGTCATGTTGAAACAATCCGATTCAAGAAGACAGCTTTTGAATCTTATTAAGAAAAACGGCCAACTAACGCTCAACCAGGCAATTGAGGAAACCGGCCTCTCCCGAACCACCCTCAGGGAACATTTCACTAACCTTGAGCACGAGGGATATCTGAAGCGCCATTCAAGGCGTGAAGGACGCGGGCGGCCCGAACTGGTTTTTGAACTTACAGACAGTGGGAACAGGCTCTTCCCATCAAGTGACGGATTCCTGCTTAGGTCGCTGATAAGCTATCTTAAAACACATAAGAAAGAAGACTATCTTGACTCATTTTTTAAAGAATACTGGGACAAGAGAGCAGAAGAGGCAGCGCATCGCTTAAAAAGTGAACAGGTTGAAACTATTGAAGACAAAATCAAAGTATTGCAGGATTACCTGGAAGAGCAGGGTTTTATGCCCAACATCCTGGTTGCTGATTCGGGGATGCTGGTTATCGAGGAGTGTAATTGCCCTTTTACCGACACGGTGAAGGAAACACGGCTGCCATGCAAACTCGAAGCCAAATTTCTGCAGGATTTCTTCGCTGCAACACTCGATCGCGTCACCTACATCCCCAACGGTAACCACGCATGTACCTACCATTTGAAAATTGTTGAGAAGCAATGAAACTGTTCACCCAATTCTTCCACCCGGCATTTCCCCGATCAGGTAATTCATCTTATTGCTTGATGACATAAAGTAAAAAATTCAGGTCTTCTTCCGCAGAGACTGAATGAGTAAATTCGGCCGGCATGTAAATCCATGAACCAGGATTAACCTCCTGAACCTTGCCATCAAGATTCATCGACCCGGTACCGGTAAGAATATGGACAATGGTTGGATGAGTGGTTTTATGTTGTGGCAATGCATCTCCCGCCGGCATGGACATCATAACAGTATTCACCCCTTCTTTCTTTGTGATTACCTCACTTGACCTGTCTTTAATCTGCTCATCTTTAATGAAATTTGATATATGGGTAATGTACAATGTGTCTTTCATCAGAATACCTTTCTATTAAAGTGTTTATAAGTCTGGTTAATTTAGGCCTTTGTTAAAATTTATCTATTCATTTAATTGCGTCGGTATATGTTAACCAATCCTATCATCCAAAAAGTCCTTCAGTACAACTGCGTGGTTATGTTCCCTGTTCTTTGCAGCATACAACAGCGTTATCGTTCCGTTTTTTGCTTCCTTCGCTAACGGCTTCCAGTTTTCAATGCCTTCCAGCTCGCTTCGATAGGCATCAACAAACTCCTCCCATTTTGCATCCTCGTGATGAAACCACTTCCTCAAATCTGTTGACGGTGCTATCTCTTTAAGCCAGCTATCCAGCTTCAGATTCTCTTTCTTTATCCCTCTTGGCCACAGGCGATCCACCAGGTAACGTTTGCCGTCGTCATCTTCCGGGTCATCATACACACGTTTTATTTTGATCATAACCTGTGATTTTGTTGACTGCAACCAACTTAAAGGATGCTTTCTTAAAACATGATAAACTTCAAATGGATATAACGTACGTCTATGTTTAACCATTACACATCAGGGCGCTGGCTAAACGGTAGTTCTTTCTGAGATTTCCCTTTTTGTAGGATGGCAACCTGGTTATTGTGAACTGGGAATTGCACACGGATAATATAAACAACTGGGGAACATAGAGATATACGCAGAGAATACGAGGATTTCAGCCTTATTTTTCTGTAAACATAATGTCTGCTTTTCCCCATGAATCGGGATGTGGTTTCCAGAGAATCCCGACTGTAAAACTCCTGTTATGCAGTTGTTGTACTATTTACGGATACTCACGTATTTCTAAATAACCTCACCCTGAAGCTTCGACTTGATGACCTCAATACTCCCGGACAATTCCTCCAGGTTTTTGGAAGACAGATAATCTTTCAACCTGGTTCGCTGCTCCTTCCAATGATCATGCATCGGACAAGGTTTTTCATTACTGCAAACGGGCAAACCCAGATAACAGCCACTCCATACATTCTGACCATCAATCGCCCTGATAACTTCCAGCAAGTTTATGTCTGCCTTCTTCCTTGCCAGAGCAACCCCGCCGTTAGTGCCCCTTAATGAATTAAGAATTTTCTCATCGGTCAGTTTTTGCAGGATTTTGGTCAGGAAATGAAAAGATACACCCAATTCTTTACTAATTTTTCGTATGGACACATACTCCCCTTCCGGCAAGCTTGCCATATAGATCACTGCCCAAAGTCCATATGAACACGTCTTTGAAATTGTCATTTTTCCATAATAAAGAGTCTTTTATCTTAAATTAAGGCATACAATTATTTAAAACAAGAGATGGCTTCTAATCTACGGTAATAATCCGCGGCTTAAGCGAAGTTTAAATTCTTCCACTCGTTCCGATATGTCTGCCAGGGTCTTCGATGCAAATCTGGCTTTCAAATCGTTTCTAATCTTTTCCCAGTGTTCGTGCATCGGGCATGGTTTTGCTACACCGCAACCGGGCAATCCCAGGATACATTCGGTAAAAAGTTCAGGACCGTCAATGGCCAGTATGATATCCAGAAGGGTTAAATCTGACGGATAACGCGCTAATCTTACCCCGCCGCGTGGACCACGCAACGACTCCAGGATTCCCTTCTCCGTGAGAGTCTGCAGAATTTTAGTCAGGAAGTGAAAAGAAATATTCAGTTGTTTACTGATTTCTTTAATCGACACATAGTCACCAGAATTTTTTCTGGAAATATAGAGCGTAGCCAGGATCGCGTAACTGCAAGCTTTTGATAGTACCATGTTGTTATGTGCAATTAATATTCGATTTAAATATATACATACCTTTTTGTCTTGTAAAGATATCACACGTTTTAAGAAATATAATCTAATTCTATCAGATCTCCACTACCGTTTTATTGCCTTTGCGTTGTGGTTAGTATTCATAAGCAGTATTTTTATAATTCTGAATAGTATTTCCTATAACACTAATTGATGCTTTTCATATGTTACACACATTTATGCTGTTTATGGCTAACGGACAAGGTGGCAGTGGAGGATGCCGTCAGTCTCCTATTCATGGCTGCAATTTTCGCGGTCTTTTATTTCTTCATTATTCGGCCGCAAACCAAACGCCAAAAAGAAATCCAGAAAAAAATTTCCGGACTTAAAAAGGGTGATAAAGTAGTCACCAACGGGGGAATAGTAGGAACGGTTAATAATATTGAGGACGATTCGTTATTGGTAGAGGTTGACACAAATGTTAAAGTTCGTTTTATGAAAAACTCTATTGTTGATGTCAATCCGCAGAAAAAGAACGATAAAAAATCTTAAACCGTTACCGCATCTCACAATTCATTAGCGGTATGGGTAAAATTCATTTTGATAGTATAGAATCGGCTATTGAAGCCATAAAAGATGGTGAAATCGTCATCGTTGTCGACGATGAAGATCGTGAAAATGAAGGCGATTTTGTCATGGCTGCTGAGAAAGTTACGCCACAGACCATCAACCTGATGGCCACCCATGGACGGGGACTGATTTGCACGCCCATAACCCGCCAGCGTGCTTTTGAGCTTAAACTCGACCGGATGGTCGAACATAATACCGAATCGCACGAAACGGCGTTTACCATCTCCATCGATTTCAGGCACGAAACAACTACTGGCATCTCTGCAACTGACCGATCGAAAACAGTAAAAGCGCTCATCAGTTCGCGCGCCCATCCGGATGATTTCCGCCGGCCGGGTCATATTTTCCCTCTTATTGCTATGGAGGGCGGCGTTTTACGGCGTGCAGGTCATACCGAAGCCGCCATAGACCTGGCAAGACTTGCCGGAATGCAGCCTGCCGGTGTTATCTGCGAGATTATGAACGCGGACGGAGACATGGCCCGGACACCCGAACTGTATGAAATCGCCCGGCAATTTGAGATGAAATTCATCACTATCAAGGATCTCATTGCCTATCGCATGGCTAATGAATCTCTTGTGCAGGAGATCATCCAGGTCGAATTGCCAACGATTTACGGGAAATTCCGTCTATATGCTTTCGAAGAAAAACTCTCCGGTGCGAATCATCTTGCTCTCGTGAAGGGAACGTGGAAAAAGAATGAACCAATCCTGGTTCGCGTCCACTCATCATGCATAACCGGCGATATTTTCGGTTCAAAAAGATGTGACTGCGGCCAGCAACTGCACACGGCACTTCGTCTGATTGAAAAGGAAGGCCGGGGGGTCCTCTTGTATATGAACCAGGAAGGACGTGGTATTGGGTTGATGAATAAACTTAAAGCCTATAAGCTGCAGGAACAGGGACTTGATACCATAGAAGCAAATGAGGCCCTCGGATTCAAATCCGATCAGCGCGATTATGGTGTCGGTGCGCAGATTCTCAGAAAACTGGGTGCTACCCAATTGCGCCTCATGACCAACAACCCAACCAAGCGTGTTGGTCTGGAAGGTTACGGACTTAATCTTGTAGAACGGGTTCCAATTGAAATACGCCCCTTCCCCGAAAACGAACGATACCTCCGAACCAAACGCGACCGCATGGGTCATGAACTTCATCATATCGATCCACATAGTCCTGACTTTCTGCAATCGATCATCACAAATGAAGACGAATCACAGGAATAATTCACACCTCAAAACGTGATCCTCATTCCTGCTTTACAACTACTGATTCATGTCTAACCTGCCCAAACGACTGGAACAGATTGCATCGTACTTCGAACAACTCGATGAGCAGTCAAGAAGGGAACGTCTCATTGCCTTTGCAGAGCAGTCGGACAAATGGCTTCCCCAGCCAAGCGACAAAATTTTGTATCAGGATATCCGTAAAGATGAAGAGTGTCTGGATGAGGTGGGGGTTTTTATAGTGGATGATGGGGAGGGACTTGTCTGGCGCATGCAATACGGAAATGATGTGCAAATACTGACCCGCGCTATCGGAACGATACTATCAGACGGACTGAATCACGCAAAACCCGAAGAAGTAACCTCACTATCTGCTGATGTTATTCACCGGATCATAGGCCAACAACTATTTCGAAACAGAAGCCAGAGTATTTATTACATCTTTAACCGAATTAAACAGGCCATGAAGAAATACCTGGTGAAAACTAACCCTCAGAAATAGCATCCAGAAATGCCTGCCAGGCCAGTTTGATACAGGGGATTCGGCCGGGGTAATTGCTCATATCTTCAAACACCCCAAGCTCCCGAATCAATTGCGGTGCTTCATGTTCACCGCCGGAAGTTTCTGCATCATCCAGCCATATTATAAACGAACCGGCCACTTCCCGTGCCTCATCAATCGACCGGCCTGTTAAAATATCAGACAAAATTGAAGCGGACGATTTTACAAGCATGCACCCCTTTGCGTGCCAGCCAAATTCAATAATTTTCCCAGCCTCATCCATTCTGAACTGCAGATGAATTTCATCCCCACATAAATTATTCCTGCGTTTGGCCTCACGATCAGGATGGTCCAGGAGCTGGTTTGCCACCGGATTTCGATAATGCTGCATCAGAATATGAGAAGAGCGATCCTGCATAACCGCAGAATACTAAATAATTATCAATCAGTCCCTACATGTCGGGATTGTGCTGTTTCCGGCGAACCCTCGGGTGTCTCGGAGTCTTTAGTCCAGGCCATCAGGCTCTTGTTAAAGATCAGGATGATCAGAACGGCAATAGTAATGGATGAGTCTGCCATGTTGAATATATACGGGAAAACGGGATGACCGTCGATCGTCAGTGTGAAATGAATAAAATCGACGACATGTCCGTTCAGGAAACCCCCGGCACCATTTATCCATCCCATAATAACGCGGTCAACAATATTGCCCAGTGCTCCGCCAATAATCATACCCAGGCATATCATCATCCCGCGGCTGGCTTTGCTGGCAATACGTGTTGTATAGATCAGAATACCGGTCACAGCGACAATAGAAACCAGGCTCACTGCCGGTGTCGGCAGCCAGTCGATACCCATGGCCATCCCTGGATTTAATGTGTAATTAAATGCCAGCCACCCCGGAATGATCGTAAAATTATGGAGGGCAAAATGCGTTCTGATGATGTACTTGGTAGTCTGATCCACCAAAATCACGATAAATACAGTAATCCAGAACACAGATAATTTTGCCGGGGTACTTTGAGGAATATCTTCCGAAACCGGTTCTATGATTACCTCCTCTTCAGTTTGGCTTCAATACTGATTTGGGTATGAGGCACCGCTTCCAACCGGCCTTTAGATATTTTCTTACCCGTCACCTTGCAGATTCCATAAGTTTTATTGTCGATACGCTCTAAGGCGGCATCAAGATATTTTATGAATTTGCGTGTACGGTTATAGAGCATATACGTCTTTTCCCGTTCCTGCGCATCCGTTCCTGCATCAGCCATATGAAACGAATAGGCCGAATCATCAGAGGCGTTCTCCATACTCTCTTTTAGCGACTCCTGAAGCATATCAAGATCCTGTTCCGCCTCGGTGCGTTTTTTCAGGATGATCTGGCGAAAATACTCCAGTTCTTCATCGTTGTAAGGCGTAACACGTTCCTGATTATTTTCTTGTTCGTTTTTTTCTTTATCGTTGTTCGATACTTCCATATTGCACCCCTAAAAATTAGGTTTTCTTTTAATGGCTATGGTACACTCGGACCCATTGATGTCCCACTTTTTGGTATAATCGTAAACTTCGTGTGAATTGAGCCGCTCTATTGCAACGGCGAGAATTTCTGAACTAATATAGTCTTTTTGATTATCGACGGCCTCAAGGAGTTCGTTATCTCCTTCAAATGCCACTTCAATCCGATCTGTTACATCAAAATCGGCTTCTTTACGCATGTTTTGAACCCGATTGATAAATTCGCGGGCCAAACCTTCATCTCTGAGTTCCGGTGACAATTCCGTATCTACAGCCACGGTAAGGCCACTTTCCGTTTCGACCAACCAACCATGAAGGCCGCTGCGAATAATCTCTAAATCATCATCCGTAAGTCGAACAGGTTCGTGGTCTCCAATATTCAAATGGATAACGCCCTCTTTTTCGAACTCCCTTATCTCATCGGCAGATAAGTTCTTGATTGCAGGGACCAGTTTCTTCATTTTTGATCCCATCTTCTTCCCTAAAACAGGGAAATTAGGCTTCGCTGTCTTTTCGACGATCCCCGTATCATCTTTAACATATTCGATATTCTTGACATTCACCTCATCTAATATGATATCTTTAACAGATTCTATAGCTTGCCTTTCCTCGTCTTCGTAGAGAGGTAGAATGACACGCAACAGCGGTTGACGGACATTAATTCCGATCTGGTTTCGTATCCTCAATACCATGGAAGAGATGATCCGGGCCAGTTCCATCCGGTGCTCGAGCTGTTTGTTGATCGCCGTCTCTTCCACCGTCGGATAAAAGGACAGGTGTACGGATTCTTCGTCCTTCCCGGTGACATCATTCAATCGCTGAAACAGCCATTCGCTGATAAAAGGCGCTATCGGCGCCATCAGTTTCGTGATCGCCATCAGACATTCGTAAAGTGTCTGGTAAGCGGCCGTTTTGTCCAGAGATTTACCTTCTTTCCAAAAACGACGGCGATTTCGACGTACATACCAGTTGCTTAGTTCTTCGACAATCTTCTCGACTTCACGAACCGCCTTTGTCGGCTCATAATCGTCAAGAAACACATCTACTTTTTTGATCGTCGTGAAGAGTCGGGAGATGATCCATCGGTCCATTTCAGCCCGGTCGGCATAAGGAATGGGCTGACCGGCGTAGGTAAACTTGTCGATATTCGCATACATCGCGAAGAACGAATACGTATTGACAACCGTATTAAAAAAACGGCGCTGGATATCGCTCAACCCATCCCGGCTGAGGAGATGATCCGCTTCAGCATCACCAGCCATCGCGGCTGCGGCGGGGGTTGCTCGTTTTGCACGCTGGCGCTGCACCAGGGAAGCGCATCCGCTCGCGCAGCGCCGCGTCCATCCTGGCTGAGGCCCGCCGGTTGACGGAGCATCCGCACTGGACGGGCAGCATCAGCGACGTCGGCGGGCCCAGCGCCAACATGTGGATGCCGCTGCGCCGCAGGCCCGAACGAATGCTCGCGGGTGAGCTGCCTGTTTCCGTCGCGCTGCCGGCATCTGAAGGTCGACCAGGACGAGTTGGCCCGGCTGCTGCGGAGCGTCGCCCGGCTGAGCGGCGTCAAGCACGTGCGGGTGGCCAGCGGGGTGCGCTTCGACCTGGCGATGGAATCCCCGGAATACCTGCGGACGCTGATCGGCCAATTCGTCGGCGGGCAGCTCAAGGTCGCCCCCGAGCACGTCAGCAAGGGCGTGCTGAAGCGGATGCACAAGCCCCCGGCCGAGGTGTTCGAGCGATTTCTGGAGGTCTTTGCGAGACCTCTCGGCGGCACCGGCAAACGGCAGTACGTCGTGCCGTACCTGATGACGGCCTTTCCCGGCTGCACGGAGCGGGACATGGCCGAGCTGGCCGACTGGCTCGCCCGCCGCGGCTGGCAGCCCCAGCAGGTCCAATGCTTCATCCCCCTGCCCGGCACGATCGCCGCGGCCATGTATTATGCGGGCCTCGACGCCGCCGGCCGGGCCATCCCCGTGGCCCGCACTGACGCCGAGCGGTTGCGGCTGCATGGCCGGCTGGCCCAGCCAAAGCGGCCGCCGGAATCGCGGCGGCAAGGCGGGAAGCGATGAGCCCTCACAAGGTCGCCGCAGCGGTGCGGGAGGCCTAGCCGAGGGGCTGCCAACCGTGAAGCTTCCGCCGGAGCGGCCCCGCGGCCGGGCCGCCTGTCCGAGAAACGGTTCGACTTTTCAAGCAGCCCTCATCCGCCGGGCGGCTGCCCGCCCTCTACCCATTCCGGCCAGGCTTGCTCCGGTGCTGCAACGGCACGGTGTTTCCGGTCCGGGCGTAATGCGCGCCGACGGTCTGGCCGGGAGATACGACTTTTCAAGTTCCCGCGCCGCACGCCCCCAAAGCGATGCGTGGCGGCGCACACCGGAATTCGCGCGAAAAACTCGATTTCGCTATTTCCGGCTGGGCGCGTCCGGGGCGCGCCGAAAACCCATCAAGCCGCGCCAGACCGCGCGCATCTCGCGTTCATTCTCGCCTTGGCCGAGCCAATTCCCCGGATCGGCCGTGCGCGTACACTCCAATGTGCGCCGCCGGCGCCCACGTCATCCGGCATGGGCGTTGCATGGGCCAACGGCGCAGCTAACCCCTCGGCGCCACGGGGCCTTCGACTCGAACATCGGATCCCATGCCACCGGAGGACACACCGCACCAGTGGCCTCCGGTTGGCGGCATAGCGAGGCGGGCGGGTGGCCATGATCCGATTCTCGGTGATCCCCCGAGCCTGGAAGGCTCTGGAAAGCCCGCAATAATCCTTCGCTAGAGGATATCCGGCAACTTCCTGTGCGAGCATGCCTTGACGAATCCGGCGGCTGTAGTATAGTAGACAATGCCGGACGCTCGCCGGCATAGTTGCATTTCAAAACCCTTGGCGAGGGAATCGGGTTAATCGCAATTCCCGAAAGGAGGCCGCGGCACGGTTCTTCGGAACTCACGCTCTGTATTTTTGTTGCCGCTGCGTTTCGGCCGGTGCGTTGCCGGCCTTGGGCCAGCAAATCCTGTTCATGGGCCACACGGGGTACACCAGCAGTGACGACCTGATCATCAGCCACCTGGAAGGCAGGGGCTTCACGGTGAGCTTCGTCAACCATGACGATGTCGCCGGTGTGACCGCCGGCGTGCCCACCGCCGACCTCGTGATGATTCCGTCGTCGGTTTCCTCAGGCACCTGTATCCACACGTTTGACAGCGCGGTGCCGACGGCCTGCGGAATATGGCCAAGCCTCTTCTGTACTGGGAAGACGCGATCGGCACCAGCAGCACTCGGATTCTGACCCGGGAAAACTCGGGCGGAGCCCCCGACCAGACGCAGATCGACATCCTGATGCCCACCCACCCGATCATTGTCAATGCCGGTCTGGCGGCAGGCGCATGCAACATTTTCGACCAACCGGCGACATCTCCACCGGCAGCGGCGCCTATGGGCCGGGCGGGATATCATCGCCCAGTTGGCCGACGGGTCAGAACGGCTCTGTTTGTGTATGAGAAGGGCAGCAAGCTGTTGTCGGACTTCGACGCGCCCGATCGCCGCATGGAGTTCTGCTGGTGGGATGACGGTTTCGGCAAGGCCAACGCCGACGGCGTCGCCCTGTTCGATGCGGCCGTGGATTACATGATCCCCGAGCCGGCGACGATGAGCCTGCTGTGCCTGGGTGCATTGGGGCTGCTGCGCCGGCAGACGCTAAGGCGAGTTGAGGCCGTCAGAAGCGGTTGTTCCTGGAAATGCCCGACCAGGACGACATTCAGCGAGGCATAAAAACACCGGGCGGGCGGCGGGTCGCAGTTGACTCGTCGCCCGCCGGCGTTTTCCGGGGCCAAGCCGTCCTGAGGGGATTGAGGCGGGCGAAGTCGCCAGAATATCGCAGGGCTCGAACCAGGCGACGCCGGGCGACCCTTATGCGGTGGGCAGTTCATCAATCGTGCCACCTGCCTGCTGCGGCCCCCCGCCGACTATTCGCTGCCGCGCGTTGACACCGCCTCGTACGCGGGCAGAGGCTTCAGCCCGATTAACGGTCATCCGGTACATCCCCGTGCCGTCAACAGACCCGATGGAGTACGTCAACGCGATGGTCACGCATGTTGTATCTGACGAGAGGCTTGTCGTAAAACGTCAGCAAATGCAAGGCTGAGGCGAATGCGGTGTCAAGATACCCTGGTTTTTCGCGCGATCGCCATCTCTGCCGCTCGCGAGCCTCTCACCCGGTCCTGGGTGAACCCCAGGGCCAGCCCTCCTTCGCTTGCCGGAGAACGGCCGTCGCCGCTTCCATTTCATGGGCCAGCAATGCACGTCTATAGAAAGGGATGAAGCACCGGTTGCCCCAATCGTCACAAGTGCGGCGAAGGCGGTTCGCGTCACTGGTGGCCGACCAGGGTGGGCCAGATACCTTGCCGAAGACCGGGCCAAGTTCGTCTTCAGTATCATGGCCATGGCGTCCACTGGGCGCGGATCTGATCGCCCTCGATCTCGTCGGGCAAGTCCCTGACAACAGCGATCCACAAGTACCATTTCAGCGTGTTCTGAAGCGTGGATTGCGCGGCTCGCTCGTAAGGGGGAATCCGTCTCCCAGGAAGAACGGCAGTTCCTTTGGGAGCGAATCAAGCATCCACTGCCCCAGCCCCAGCGCCACCACCAACGCGCAAAACTCCTGAGTGAGGGCTTCGCGGGCCGAGGCACGCTGTTGCGGGCCGGTTTTTCCAGCTTGGGCCTCCTTGTCCAGAATCGCGTAAATCCCCTGCCGAAACTCTTCGCACATGGCGTCGATCTGCCCCGCGGCATCCGCCGTGCCTGCCGTGTCGGGGGGGTTCAGGGCGGGCGCAGAACCTCCGAGTCGGCTTTGTAATAGCGATTGGCATTGAGGCACCACCACTCTGCGGCCGTCCGCACTCGGGCCAGCGAATCCGGGCTCTCTCCAAGCAGGGCCTCGTATGCCTCAGTGCAACGACCGGCGATCTTGCGAACTGCGCCGCGTCCTCGGGAGTCGGCGGCCCATTCTCCAGCTGCCATTGGTCATACAGGCGCCAATATGTCGCGGCCAGCGCTTGTGCTTGAGGTGACACAGCCTGAAGAAGGAGTCCTTCCCCCTGGTTTCCCCTGACCACGCCTTCTCCCCATCAAGGACCAGTTCATATTGGCCCCCATAGAACGCATGCATAAGGACGCGGTATTGTGCTTCTGGAGCAGCCATCTCCCCCAAGCACTCCCGCCCCAGTCCAATCATTGCATCTGACGTGGGGTCGTGTCTCTTCTGCAAATCCGCGCCCGCATCCCAGAGAGCATCGACAAGCAGCTCTGCGGACACCGCTCCATTGCTGGCGCCGAAGGTACGCACTTCCTCGCTCGCCTCTTCGATCCTGTTCAGCATGACCAGGCACCTGATTCTGGCAAGGTGGAGTTCCCACGCAACCGAATCCTCCCGTTCGGTCGAAATCATGCTGCCGACGTACTTCAAAACGCCCCGACCCGCTCGGACCGTGCGGCTGTGGCAGGCATGCCGCCTAACGCGTCTAGCTCGGCCATGAAATCAATCTTCCCTTGGCGCGCGTCACGAATAGCCAAGTCTTGGGGTGGGGAACAACCACCACAGAGCAACACTATGAAAGCGGCCACCGCGGCCCGCGAAGCACTCGCCACATCTGTCGTTGGATAGGCTTCCCCCATATGATGCCACCTCCTACGCCGGCCAGTCCTGTGGAGCGCACGCCGCAGAGGTACGCGGCGCTAGCCAGCGAAAGCTAGTATCGGCCCCCCCGGTTCCTGTGGCAAGCACGCATTCCGGTCACCCTCTTGTTCCGTCAAGCTCCTCCCGCAAGCCCTCCAGCGCTTGCCGCAGGCGTGCTTGAGCCTTGTAGACCAGTTGTCTGACCTGTTTCCGCGAGCAGCCCATTAGCCGGGCCGCCTCTTTCCGGGGCACTTCCTTGATGCAGCACAGCTCAAAGGCTACTAGCTGGGGCCGGGTGAGCGTCTGCTTGGCCCGCTGCACGTGCTCGGCCAGCCAGCGGTCCTCCAGGGAGGATTCCGCCTCGGACAGGCCGTCCGCGCTCGGTTTGATCAGGCGGAGAGCGACTCCCGCAGCTCCATCGGAATCGTCCGGCGGCTCCACGCCTTCCGAACCACGTTGGCGGCGATGGCCAGCAGGTAGGTCTTAGTCGAGCACTCTCCCCGGAAAGTTCGCCCGGCCGGCGAGAACCTAGCGAAGACCTCCTGAACCCACTCCTCGCGCGCTCCTCCGACTGGCCGGCCTTCCGGCCGATGAAATCCCGGACGACGGGCCGGTACTCCGTGTACGCCTCTTCGAAGGCCTGGTCGATCGCCGGCGGGGCCGGGCTCGACGAGAAGCTGGGCTGAATTGGTGTTGAGTTTCTGGTTGATGGAGGGAGTCGACGAATGACGGGGGGACAATGCGGAGCGGATTGGCGCCTGCCTAGAGGACCTCCTCGGCCACGGGGCAAGCGCGGTCGCCGGCGCGTTCTGATTCCGCCGATTGCACCCGCTCCATCGCCTGGAGCAGTTCAGCCTCATTCGCGGGCCTCGTCAACCGCGATAAGAGCTGCACGTCCTTCGGCAAGCATCGGCCGGCGTAGCCCGGCGGGTAGACGTCCGTGTGGTCGGGGCTGATCCGGGCATCCGCCAGCCAGACCTCCCGGAGTCACCAGCCGCCCCGAGGTGCGGGCGATGTTGTAGAACTCGTTGACGAACGTCACCTTCATCGCCAGGTAGGCGTTTTCCATGTACTTGGCCAGCTCGGCCTGAGGGCGTCGCAGAAGACGTACCGCGTCGTGGCGGGCGGAGTCGCTTGTGGAAATCCGCCGCGGCCAGGCCGTCCGCCTGGGGCCCGCCCAGGACGAACTCCTGCCGGGCGAGGTCGGCGTACGGATGGCCGGGCGATTCCCCGCAATACTCCGGTTGGAAGACGATCCGCTTGCCGGTCCGGCTTCGCAGACGGTCGGTCGTGCCGGTGATGGTCGAGGCCGCAGCACAATCAGCGGAGTTTCCAGCCAGTCGACGACTTCCTCGACGATGGAGACGTCGCATCGGCCGCCTTTTCCCGGCGGCGTGGGCACGCAGACGAACGCGATGTCGCAATCGTTGACAGTCTGGTGGTCGTGACAGAAGCCGGGACGCGGGTCGTACAGCAGCGCCGGACGCAGTGAGCGACCCATGGCCGAGCCGACCACGCCGGCTCCGACAATGGCGGCGCGGGTTGTGAGTCATGGAAGTGCCCTTTCCTTTGGCGTGATTCGAGAGTCCGGGGTGAGTAGTGCATCAAGGTGCCGTCGCGGCGGCCCCGCTCCACGGCCCGGGCGAACGCCCAGACGCTCAGCGGCAGCAGCACCGCGGCCATGGCCGTCAGCGTGAGCGCCTGCGGCCAGAGGTCCGCCAGGCCCCGACCGTCGAGCATGGCCAGCCGCATCGCGTCCAGTGAATAGGTGATTCGGCAGCACGGCGGCGACGCCCTGCATCCATTTCGGCATGACTTGCACCGGGAACAGCGCCCCGCCGAGCAGCGAGGTCAGCGAGCCGAAGATCCACTCGAACGGGTCGCCTTTCTTGAGCATCACGATCATCGCGGCCGAGAATATCCCCAGGCCGCTGAAGGTCAGCACCGTCAGCAGGAGGATCACCGCCTCGCTGCCCAGGCGGGCCTGGTCGAGCTTGCGCCCGTATCCGCCACGCCACGGCGAAGACCAGCGCCACGTGGAAAGTCTTCATCGTGAAGCTGTAGATCGACGAGCAGAGGATGACGGTGCCCGGACGCGTGGCGTGCCCAGCATGGCCTCCAGACAGCCGGCCATCTGGCCGCGGCGGATGGTGGTGAAGAACGTCCGCAGGGCCAGCATGAAGTATTGCGTCACGGCGATGCCCGACGACGGCGAAGGGGAAGTACTGTCCCCCGTACCGTGCCAGGCGGCTCGACCCGGCCGGCCCGACGAGCTTGGCGACGAAGTAGAACGCTACACGGGAAAGACCGACCCCAGCAGTTCGGTCACAAACGCCATCTTGTAGCTGGTGTCGATGAGGAAATCCCTCCGCAGGAACGCCCACGCCTTGGCCGCTAGCATGAGGGGGCCTCCTTCGGCTCGACCAGGGCGGCGTACGCACCGGCCAGCCCGCCCGGCCCCGCAGCCAGCGCGGGCAGCGGCTCATCCGCCCGCAGTGCGCCTAGCTGCGAGGATGCACACCCGGTCACACAATTCGGCCTCCGCCAGTTGATGCGTGGCGACGATGAGCGTCCGGGCCCGCGGCGTGGACTCGCTGGGAGATCAGCTCCGTGGAGCGGCTGGGCGCCCAACGGGTCCAGGGGTGCGTGGGCTCGTCCAGGATCAGCACGTCCGGGTCGGCCAGCAGACCCCGGGCGATGGCCAGACGCTGCCGCATGCCGCAGGAATAGTCGCTCACCCGCACGTCGGCCGCACCGGCCAGGCCCGTCAGGTCCAGCAGTTCGTCAATCCGCCGGCGAAACGCCTGGCCGCGGCCGTCGTCGAGGGCTCCGAAGAACCGCAGGTTCTGCCGGCCGGTCAGACGCCAGTAGAAGCTGCGTTCCTCGTTCATCACGAACCCGACCCGCCGTCGAACGTCGAGGCTCTGTCGCCAGGTGTCGAAGCCTGCCACCCGCACCGTCCCGCGCGCTGGGGTAGATCAGCCCGGCGATCAGCTTGAGCAGGCTGGTCTTGCCCGCCCCGTTGGGGCCCAGCACCCCCAGGCAGTCGCCTCGCCGGATCGCCAGGCGAACGTCGTGCAAGGCTGTGCAGTACCGCCGGCCGAACGGGTGCAGCAGGCATTGGCGGTATCGCTTGGGGACCGGGTAACTCGCACGCTCACGCCGTCCAGTTCGACCATGACGTCGGCCCGGCCCAGCCTGGGCGGCGGTTCGACGACGGCGGGCCTCTCGAGGCCTGCCCGCTCGATAAGACTTGGCTGGCCATCAGCCACGAACGGGCTCCTGATCGTGTATGAGTCGCGCCAGTGTCCGAACGGACTGGAAGTTCTCGACCGTGAGGTCGTCGTCGTCGACCCGCACGCCCAGGTCCGTTTCCAGCCCGACCAGCAGGTCGATCGCCGCCATGGAGTCCAGGCCCTGGAGGCCGGTCTCGAAGATCGCCTCGTCGTCGCCGATGTCCTTCGCTCCGATGCCCAGGTCGAACCGCGTGGCCAGCATCTGCTTGACCTGCTTGATCGTGTCGCGAACGTCCATGTGGTCGCTCCTTCTTGCACGTCCAGTGTTTAGGATGAGGCGTCGCCGGCGAGGCATCGCCATTGTGCGTTCTGCCGGCTCGGCCCTTGTTCTGGTGCCAAACACGTTGCGTCCCCCGATGTCCGTTCTTTCGG
Source organism: uncultured bacterium (assembly GCA_963787205.1). Lineage (GTDB taxonomy): Bacteria > Bacteroidota > Rhodothermia > Balneolales > DATFMH01 > DATFNI01. The sequence continues at coordinate 3,238 of CAWBCD010000025.1, read as the reverse complement.
CATTCACGAAACCCCGGCCCGAGCCGCCGGTGAACAGGCGGCGTGCCCGGCCGGCGAAGTGGCGGGCGAGCCGGCCGCGGCTGGACCAAAGCAAGCCCTTGCCCGCCGGACAGTGCGCCACGGCCTGGCGGAACAGATGGCGCGGGCTGCGATAGACATACCGAAGGTAATCCCCCGCCAGGTCGTTGAGACGGTCCTGGTCCGCCACGCCGTCGAATCGCCAGATCGGCACTTCCTGGAACATCGACCGCAGCCAGAGCTGACGCACCCGCGGGCCGGCAGGTCCGCCGTGAACCGCTCCCACAGGGCAGTGTTGGGCATGACCTTCAGGAACGAGACGTTCACGTAGTCCACATGCCGCAAGACCCGGCCGGCGGCGTCCAGCCCTTGGCGAACGCACTCGGCGTCCTCGCCGGGGTAGCCCAGGATGATCTCGATGGTAACGTCCAGGCCGGCCTGGCTGGCGTGGCGCACCACCGCCTCCAGTCGCTCGGCCGGCAGGCCCTTGCGAGTACCCGGTGTTGCGAACGGTCTGATCGAGGCTTTCCACGCCGATGGTCGTCTGCCCGACAGCCCGCGGCGCATCGCCCGGTAGACAGCCGGAGCGGTCACGTCGCCCGCTGCCAGCACGTCCAGGTCATGCCCAGCGGGCCCAGGCCTTGGGACATCGCAATCGCCCGCTCCTCGTTCAGCACGAAATTCGAGTCGCAGACTCCGAAAGTGCGCACACCCTGGCGGCGGAGCTGCTCGGCCTCGGCCCGAACGTCGGCCGCTGCGGACCCGCACCGGCGCGTAATACACGGGTTCAGACAAAACGTGCACGCGCCGTTGCAGCCGCGCGGTCAGCAGGGTGGCGATGCGGTGAGGCCGGGCGTATTCCAGGTGGCCCAGCAGCCCCCCCAGTTCCGTGGTAGCCGTCGCCGCCGATTCGATCGCAGCGCGTGCGGCAGGCTGTCCAGATCCTCGATCGGGGCCGGGCAGCGTTTCGCACGACATGGCCGGCTCCGTCTCGGAAGACGATTCCCGCCAGCTCAGCCAGGGGACGCTCGGCCAGGATCTCCAGGAACGTGAATTCCCCCTCGCCGCAGACGACCACGTCCACCGATTCATGGGCGGCGATGATGTCGCAAGCGAACGTGCTGGCGAGGATGCCGCCCAGGACGCTGGCGTTGCCGGCAGCGCCCGCTTGACGAGCCGACACAGGTTCACCGCATCGCTCATGCTGCTGCGCCATTGGCTGTTGCTGACCGACACGCCCACCACCCGCGGGCGAAGGGCCCGGATTTCCTCGGCCAGGGCTCGCGGATCGTGCCCGTGCAGCACCAGGGCGCCACGTCGTAGCCGCGGGCGAGCGACCCGGCCGACGTAAAGCACCCGAGATGATGGCTCTGCTTGTACCGCCCCGGCTCGACGAGCACGTCGGGGCACCAAAGCACGCAATCAGGCCTATCGCTCATGCGATTCCGCCTCCTCTGTCGCCGGCGCCGCCAGACCTCGACGAAGCGCCCCGCGATCGATTTTCCCATTGCTTAGTCGAGGCATGGCCGCCACCGGCACGAGACGCCGGGGCCGCATGTAGGCGGGCAGCCGCTGCCGGCAATGCCGCATGACGGCGTCGCTGTCGAACGGCCCGTCGCTTAGAAGGAAGGCCACGATCCGGTCGCCGGCCTCGTCGCTGCCCAGCCCCATCACCGCGCACTCGCTGACGCCGTCGATGTCGGCCAGGACCGCCTCGATCTCCTCCGGGCTGACACGGATGCCCGAAACTTTAAGCTGCTGATCCTTTCGGCCGGCGAAGTACAGGTAGCCCTCGGCGTCGGCCCAGGCGTAATCACCGCTGAAAACCACAAGCTCGGCGGGGTCGGTTGGCCGGCCGGCGACCGGGTTGCTCGGAACACCCGGGCCGTGTCGTCCGGCCGATTCCAGTAGCCCATCGCCACCGTGTCGCCGCGGTGGACGATCTGGCCGACCTGCCCGGGCTGGACGGGCAGGCCTTGCTCGTCCAGCAGGAGGATCTCGGCGCCGGGGATCGCCCGCCCGATCGATCCCGGCCGGGCGTCGAGCTGCTCCGGCGGCAGGTAGGTCGAGCGGAATGCCTCGGTCAGCCCGTACATGAGGAAGATTCGCGTCCGCGGGAACGCCTGCCGCAGCCCCCGCAACATCTGCGGGGAGACCTTGCCGCCGGAGTTGGTCAGGATGCGAAGGCCGTCAAAAGTCGCCGTTCGCCCGGCCCCGCCCCGCCGATGCAGCAGTTCGCCCACACGCTGGGGATCCCCGCCAGCACGGTGATGCGACTCTGATGCCCGGCCGATCTCCTGCGGAACAGGAACCGGCGCAGCACCAGCGTGCAACGCCGCCGGAGGCGCACAGCAGTTGGTTCAGGCCGTAGTCGAACGAGAACGGCAGCACGCTGAGGATACGGTCGTCCGGCTGGATGTCCAGATAGCTGGTCACCGCCTCGGCCCCAGCCAGGAGGTTGGCGTGAGAGACCATGACTCCCTTGGGCGGTCCGGTCGAGCCGGAAGTGTACATCAGGCAGGCCAGGTCCTTGCCGATGGTCCGCGCGCTTCTGGCCGGTCAGGCGGCGTCCGGGCCGACCGTCCGGCAGCGGCTGGCCGTCCAGGCAGAGCCCCGGCCTCGGCTGTCGATTCCGAGCAGGGCCTGTTCCTGGCCGGCGGGCGAGGCTGTCCCCGTGGCGCGGGGCCGGCCGGCGTTCCGCAGCATCAGCCGAATCCGGCAGTCTTCTGCCGCGATGAACGTCACCTGGTCGGGCTTGAGTTTGGCGTGGACGACTACGAAACGCCGCCTTGCCGCTCGGGCCACGGCCAAGATGGCCGCCACCTGGGCGAGCGTCTGGGCAGACATATCCCCACGCGGTCGCCTCGCCGCACGCCCATGCGGACGAGCCGCTCGGCCAGGTGCGTCACCCACGCTTCCAGCCGGGCGAACGTGCAGAGCCAATCGCCGTCCTGCACGGCCAAGGCCTGCGGCGCCTGACGGGCGGCCTCCCCCAAGAGTTCGTCAACCGAGCAGATCATCTCGATAGCACTCCTTCCGGAACGCCGGACTCCTGGTCGGCGAGGAACGTTACGGTTTGCTCGATGACCAGGCGTTTGGCCGGCCGCGAGCAGAAGCTGTGGTCAGCCAGCGGAATCGCTTCCATCCGGAGGGAATGCCCAGACGCTGGGCCTGGCGAGGTATTGCTCCCGCGTCTCGGGAAAGGCTGGGTCGGCCTGGC
>CAWBCD010000024.1:0-49417 GCA_963787205.1 uncultured bacterium | reverse complement strand
ATGATCAGACATTTCATACGATGATCAGGCGTCAGGATATTACGCAAAAGAGAGTCTCATTCAAACTTGACGGACAGGTCACCGGTTGGATGCTTAAAAACCGGAAGCCACTGTTGAGCAATAACATTCGTGAAGATGATATGTTCCGGTTTTTCAAGAATGATGAGATATCCTTCAACTCAATGCTCTGTGTACCACTCATGATAAAGGGTAAGTTGATCGGTTACCTGGCTGTGTTCAACAAAAAGAACGCAGAGATATTCACGGAAGAGGATCAAAGGCTCTTATCGATTATCGCATCGCAGTCGGCCCACGTCATAGAAAATGCGAGGCTCTATGAGGAGGAGAAGATGCTGATTACTCTTCGTGAGGAGATGCGAATGGCGAGAGAGATTCAGCGAAACTTGCTGCCCAAAGAGATACCGCAGATTGATGGTTATGAATTCTCCGCAACAACGATACCTGCACAAGAGGTTGGTGGTGACTATTATGATTTTATGTATCTCGATAACGGATGGCTTGGATTCTGTGTCGGTGATATTACCGGAAAGGGGATGCCGGCTGCCATGCTTATGGCGAATCTGCAGGCAGCGCTACGAAGCCAGGTCCTCACCGGAAGTAACTGTGCCGGGTGCTTGAAAAATGTCAATAAGCTTCTTTTTCGAAGCACAGAACCCACAAAATTTGCCACTTTATTTTACGGGACTCTCGACCCCTTCACCAATACGATCATGTACACCAATGGCGGTCACGACAATCCAATACTGTTGAAAAAAGACAAGGAACCGGTCATGCTGGAGGCTACCGGGTTGTTGCTTGGCGTAATGGAGGATGTCGTCTACGGACAATCAACGCTCGAAATGGATTCCGGGGATATTCTGGTGTTATACACCGATGGCATCACCGAATCGATGAATGATAAAAGAGAGGAGCTGGGGTTTGATGCCGTGCTGTCATCAGTCAAAAAGTACCGGAGCGAATCTGCGAATGTGATCCATGATAAATTGATTGCAGAGATCAGGCAACACGCAAAAGGTGTACCACAGAGTGATGATATTACCCTAATGATCATCAAGAAGACATGAAAACGGACGGCCGGTATCCTCTCTCTTTCCGGTTTATAACTGTGTGAATTCATAAACTAGGCACAACAAATTTTTAAAAAGAAAGGGCAATTTGGGATACTTGGTCATTTTCTTCCAGTCTACCTTGATTTAGCAAGTCAATACGGGGAGCAATTGTTCCACTCTCATGACATGGACGATTTAGGCTATTTTGTCCTCTTCACAGTAGAAAATACGACACGGAGAAACCAGAAGTTCCCGATAAATTAATTTCTCAAGTTCCTGAACCGATTTTCCAAGTTTGGTATGCTGATGCAAGAGTCCGGCATGTTCAAACACCTTCTGAGTGGGAAATGGCCTAACAAAAATTATACAGCCTTGGCGACTTCTGAGGGAATCTGGTCTACCGCTTCATAGGGGTAAGGACTTAATGCATAGTATAAACTGACCAGTTTTTTCCTGATGGTATTTTTATCAAACTGGGTCGTCAGTGTCGCCGATGTTTTGACGGCCTCTTTATAAAAATCCTTATCGTCGATCAAACGCCTGGTAATCTTGATGAACTCTTTGGTGTTGCGTGCTTTCAGATAAGAATGCTCGTATAAGGCTGAATATTCCTTGATATCCCTGTATATGACAGGTAATCCGGAGGCGGCGGCCTCCATCGGAGCCAAAGGACAATTTTCCTGGTATGATGGGAAAAGGAAGGCATCTGCAGCAGCGTAAATGGCAGGCATATCTTTAAGGTCCAGCATTCCGGGAAATTTCACGCGGTCACCACACTTGGCCATTCTCGCATTGATTCGGGAAATACCCTCGGTCAGAGCCCCAAAAGGACGTCCCCCAACCCAGACAAAACGTGCTTCCGGTATTGCGTCGGCGACATCCAGAAAATCTTCAACACCTTTTCGTGGCTGCAACTGGCCAACTCCTAAAACGACAATATCCTCTTTCGACAGACCCAGCATCTTTCGACCTTTTTCGCGCAGCTCTTTTGTTCGCTTCCAGTGATCGATAAAAATGGGGTTGTAAATTTTTTCAATGCGTGTCGTCACGCCAAGCTTTCGAATTTCCTTCTCAACAGTTGGAGACAGTGCGATGACCACATCGGCATACGAAAAAACTTTCCGGAAGTACCATTTAAAGAAAGGCATGAAGTACTTCCACATAGGGATGGACCCCTTGACAGAATCCGGGATTACGTGAGCTGTGTGTATTCTCCTACCTTTATAGTTCCGTCCCTTCCAGAAATAGTACGGACCATATGTATGACAATGGAATACATCACCCTCGCCCTGTTCATTAACCACAATTTCGATATCACCTTTTTCCCGCAATAAATCGATAGAATCCAAAAATGCGGTGTTTACACCATTTCCCTTTCTGACAAATGGTGTCTCTGAAACGAGATGTACCTTCAAAATGTGCATGTTTTGTCGTTTACCAGTTTTAATCAAACATAGATCTCAAACTCGAGAATATGTAAGGTCTTCCTTTAAATGTAATTTTAAAAATTGGTAGTAGCTATTCGGAATATAATATCTTTCTGCTATGAAAATTGTTGTGATTAAATAAGGGAGTACCATTTGTTACAAAGCGGCTGATTCTGTGGATCTTGAATGAATCTGATATTTTTTATCCGGCTAGTGTAACGCTTCTTCAGAAATATTCATCATTCATTTAGTGGATTAGATATCAGCATAACTACACTTTCTCCTCTTCCGACTTAGAACCATCCACGAGTTTTTCAATTTATCCTTATATAAATTCGTTAGCTGCACACCTCTTTGAACGGGAGATAATTTAAATAATTATCGTTATGAAATTATGTAGTTTCATTAAAATAAAGAAAAAATATACAATGTATATAAACCCGTTCACCACTCTATATTCTAAATCTTATCAGGTGAAAAGCCAGTGATGATAACTGTATAGCACGGATAATATTATACCATGTCTGCTTTCCGGTTTTAAGACTCCTGGGTTATCGAATCAAACCAATAACTGTTATCGTTGTAGTCTTCAACGACATTAGTCTCGTTTTCGAAGTGATAGGCGCTCGTCATTTTGGTAATATCCTGTTGCAGCATGATACGGGCACCGTCGATCAGATCTTTTCTGAATCCGCCATCTTCGAGTTCCATCAACAGACCGATGGAAAAAACATAGGCGATGGCACGTCCCAGTTCCACCTGCTTGCGCTGTGACATGCTGGGATCGGGCTTAAAATTAATCAGGTCTTTTACGTGATCGTATGCCCGGGACGAAAGCGGATAATCCTTGAGAAACATCAGCAGATTCTGCTCTTTCTTCTTTCGCATCATCTTCATTACTGAATCTGCAATCTGCACATATAAGATATCATTGGAACCCTCAAATATCTGAAAAGGCCGGCAATCGATAATGGCACGTCCGGCTATATGATTGATCTTATAGCCTTCAGCCCCAAAAAGTTGCAGAAGCGACTGTGCCGATTCCTGCATCAGGTCGGTATTGACCGTCTTCAGGATATTGGCTTCCAGACCGCTTCCTGAGACATCCTTTTCCCTATCGGCATGTTTACTGCTGTAGGCGCACATAGCAGACATAATCGTAAATGCACCCTGCATTCTTGACAAACGTTGCTGCACCTGGTCATATTCCGACAAAGTACTCTTGCCAATATTACGCTGCTGGGTATGTTGGATTGCTTCATCAAGAAGTCGTTTTATAAACCCCATCCCCATGCCCGGCATCATCAGGCGGCTCCTGTTCAATACGTCGAGCATCATTCCAACACCGTTTGTTTTTGGTGTCAATTTCTGATTCGCAGGAATCTTAACATCAATGAGATTCCTGCCATATGGAATCATGTAAAGTCCTAGATTATGAAAATATTCGTCAACGACTATGTGTTGGCCCGGAGCATTAACATTGCATACAAAGAAATCAATATCCCGCATGAGATCGCCCGAATTGGTCTGCCGCCGTGCCGTAAGAAGCCAATAGTCGGCCCATCCGGTCAGACCCGCCCAGTGTTTTGTTCCTTGTAACCGGTAGAAACCATCATCATGGGTATAACTTGTCTGCATGTGCAAAGCATCGCTGCCATAATCCGGCTCGGTAATCATCAATCCGCCCATCTTCTTGTTTTCAATGAAATCGTGGAACACAGAAGTACGGACTTTCTCATCCGCATATTTACCGACGGGTATTAAAAATAAAGCAAGGTTGATACCGATGGTCAGAGACAGGGCGAGTGACTCATATGATGCGGCCTCCAGCAAAGCGAGACATTCGGGCACGTGACAACCACGACCTTCATATTCTGTGGGAATGGCCACCGACAAGGGATTGGTGCTCATAATTTCCCGAAGTACGAATGGAGGGATACCACGTCGTAAACTAAATTCATCAATATTTTCGCGTGTATGAAAAACGCGATACATGCTCTTTTTGAAGGATTCCAGGAAAACAGGAAATGGTGTTAGCTCCGATTCGTTTGTATGCATGTTCCGTTATAAAAAGTTCGTTAGTATGTTATCTTTTGGGGTAACATATTCAAATATGCTTAGTATCACATAAGCAAAAGGACCTGTTGGACAACCGATCCCAATATCCTCACATGAGTTTCTACGGCGAATATAACCGTAAACCGTATCAGACAATAATCACCCACAACTAAATTTATCAGTACCAAAGATATCAGTGAATTCAAACGAATACAATGATTTCACAAATAACTTTGAGTTGAGATTTATGGAAATTACTTTCGGGAATCGATACAAGCGAGAATCCTACTCATTAATCTGCTACAACCATAGCATTAATTTAAGATTACTCTGCCTTACTGTTTAGTAACAATAAGTTCTGCTGCATAATCATTCAATTTTATTTTACTGGTCGCATCTGGATACGGTTTCAGATCCACCAGTTTGAAATGATAATTGCGAAAGACGGCTTCTTTGGGCTCAAGATACGTGTTCAGAGCCAGGTTGGACTTGCCGTTAACTTCAAGTACGATTCTGGCATTACCGGCCCAGAAACACTCTGAATTCTTCGGACAGCGGGAGTCATCCGTTACAGAATCGAGTTTCACTGTCAACACTTCGCTTCGAATCAGAACCTGCTGGCCAAATTTTACAGTAAACTTCTCACCGAGCCCGGGTCCATTTAAATCTGTAACCCTGTGACAAGCAACGACCAGAACGACAATAACCAATAAAAGTAGCAATTTTCTCATTTCATTCCCTGTTTTGGAAAGCCCGGGGATCACAAAGCAGGCACGATGGTCACAGAGAAATAAGGCTTAATTCCCGGTGTTCTCTGCATAATTCTCCGTGTCCCCAGTGGTTTCTCAGTGGTTTCTATTACCCGTGTGCGATTTCCAGGCACTTATTGGTTTGATTCCGGATAGTCATTTATTTTAATTAATTCATCCTTAAAGACGACACTTATCCGCTTGCCCTCCTTGAGACAAAATTGACTTCGCACGACACTATCTGAATACTGCATGCAATAGTCAATATTCAAAAGCTGATCATCGCCTTTAAAACTCCATCACTGTAACTGTTGACCATCTCAAATGCCTCCATTGTCTTTTCAAAAGGGAAACGATGAGTTATCATAAAGTGTGGAGAAATTTTCCCCGATGCAATCAAATCGATTACCGGCTGGACACAATGGTTCTGCCGCCGCACATTCTGAACCGTAATTTCTTTTCTTCTCAGCTTGCTGATATCGAAAGAGATCCTGTCTTCCGAGGGAATACCGACGATTAATAATGTTCCCCCTGGCTTCAGGATTTCTATAGCCTGATCAAGAGCTTCCTGCTGACCGCAACACTCAAAAACAACATCTACAGAACGGGAATGATAGTCATGGATTGATGTAACCACATCTTCCTTCGTTGGATTTCCGCTCCAAACGGCACCGGCTGTTTTTGCCATCGCAAGCCGGTAGTCGAGCTTATCCGTGACATATACATCCTTTATTCCTCTGTTCTGAAGTGACAGCAAAACGCCCATACCTATTGGCCCCACACCCAGAATTGCCGCTGAATGCACCTCCCGGATATCATCGAGGAATGTCGATGCATAATAGCTGATCGAGATCGGTTCCACCAATGCGGCATCCTCCACATTCATATTTCCAGGAACCGGATAGCAGTTGCGTTCCGGCATTACGATATATTCGGACAGACATCCATCCAATTGCCCGGGGCAACCTAGAAACTGCAGATTACGGCAGGTGTGTTCCCTCCCGCTTCGGCATTGTTCACAGTGGAGACATGAAACGGCAGGCTCTATCGCTACGATATCACCTTTTTTAACTTTCGTGACATTTACACCCACTTCTGCCACGACCGCGGATCCTTCGTGGCCAATAGTAAACGGGAACTCTATGATTTGATCCCCGATTCCGCCCTCATTGTAATAATGCATATCTGATCCGCATACCCCAACCGAATCAATCTTTAGAAGAACATCATCATCGTTTTCAATCCGGGGGATTTCGGCGTCTGTTATTTCAAATTTTCTCTTACCGGTCAGTGCTACTTTTTTCAATTTTGCCCTCACTGATAATTTGATGGAACATTCATAAGTAAGGTCATGATACAAATATTCTGAGCCGCCCTTTTAATGTAAGCTTAAGATACGCCTTACCAAGGACCATCAAAACCGATCCTTTGGGCTCTTAGCTTTTCGATATCAGGATGAAATCAGACGCTTTGATCAGCTCCGGTTGTTCAGTGAATAGTACATCTCATTCCAGCGCAGTTCTTTCTTGAATTCGGAGATTCTGGTCTCATCGTTGATGAGCAGATATTCGATCCCGGCGATTTCTGCAAAGTCTTCCATATATTCGGCGGTCAGAGCCTTGCTGAACCCGGTATGATGCGCACCTCCTGCAAGTATCCACGCGCCTGCGGCAACCTGCAGATCAGGTTTCGGGAGCCATAAGACACGGGCAACCGGCAGGTTAGGCAGATCGGCATCCGGCGTAACGGCTTCCACTTCATTGACGATCATCCGGAAACGGTTACCCATATCGATGACGGATGCATTGATGGCGTTCCCCGGGGCTACGTTAAAGATCAACCTGACAGGATCTTCCTTCCCTCCAATTGATAACGGTTTTATGTCAAGACGAGGCTTGCCATCTGCTATGGACTCACAAATTTCCAGCATATGGGCACCGAGCACCTTCATTCCATTGGAATCCGGATTAAAATGATACGTGTAATCTTCCATGAAGGAAGTACCACCCTTCAATCCTGTCGACATCACTTTCATTGCCCGCAAAAGGGCGGCTGTCTTCCAGTCGCCTTCTGCGCCGAACCCATAACCTTGATTCATCAGTCGCTGAACAGACAGGCCCGGAAGCTGATTCAGACCATGCAGGTCCTCGAAAGTGGTTGTAAAGCCTTTAAACCCTCCGTCCTCGAGGAACGCCTTGATGCCCAGTTCTATTTGGGCCGCTTCACGCAGAGAAGAACGCATTTCACCGTTTTTTTGCAAATCCGGTGCCAACTCATATTGGTCTTCATAGTCGGAAATCAGACGATCCACCTCTCGGTCTCCCAAGGACCTGACATATTCGACGAGATCACCCACGCCATAACCGTTTACGGAATATCCCAGTTGCATCTGGGCACCGACCTTGTCGCCATCCGTTACAGCCACTTCCCGCATGTTGTCGCCAAATCTCGCAATCTTGCCGCCCTGTGCATCCTGCCAGGCACAAGCGGCACGGCTCCAAACCGAAAGCTTGTCATGTACACTCTCATCCTGCCAGTGACCAACGACGACCTTGCGTGTTTTATTCATCCTGGTACAAATGTAACCGAACTCTCTTCCGCCATGGGCCGACTGGTTCAGGTTCATGAAATCCATATCGATTTGCCCCCATGGGATGTCACGGTTGAATTGCGTATGCAGGTGGACAAATGGTTTCTGCAGGACTTTCAGGCCGGCGATCCACATTTTAGCTGGTGAAAAGGTGTGCATCCACATCACCAAGCCGATGCAGTTTTTTGCGTTGTTGGCTTCCAGGCATAGATCATAAATGGCCTCAGGCGTCGTCAGAACCTGCTTGAATTTTATCGTCACCGGTATCCTGGATGACCCCGATAATCTCTTAACAATTTCTTTCGAGTGTTCTTCCACCTTCTTCAGCGTCTCTTCCCCGTAAAGATGTTGACTTCCTGTCACAAACCAGGCTTCGTAATTTTTAAGATCAATCATTGTTTTTCCTGTATAAATTCTTCTTGTTGTCTATTATTCAGTATGTATATGAGCATTGACGCAAAAACGTCAGGTTATTTTATTGGTCTGACGAAAAAATCTTATTCATTCTGATGAGAATGTGCCTGTCCGTAATAAGCATTCTTTCCATGTTTACGCAGGTAGTGTTTCTTCAGGATATAGTCCGGCAATCCTTTCAGATTTGGATTTAGCCTTATACTGTTCATAGCCATCTTTGCCACTCTTTCGAGAACAAGACTATTCTTAACAGAGTCTTCCGGATTCTTTCCCCAACAGAACGGAGCGTGACCGGCAACCAACACTGCAGGCATTGAGACCGGGTCCAGATTTTTAAATCGTTCGACTATTACCTTGCCCGTATTTAGCTCATATTCTTCATTTACTTCCGCTTCTGTCAGGAATCTTGTCACCGGAACAACACCATCAAAATGATCGGCATGAGTTGTACCGAAGCACGGTATTTCGATAAGCGCCTGTGCAAACGTGGTAGCATATTCACTGTGAGTGTGTGTTATGCCACCGATATCCGGAAAATTTTTATACAGTTCGATGTGAGTTGATGTATCCGATGATGGTCTCAGATCCCCTTCGGCCACTTTACCATCCAGATCAACGGCTACCATGTCATCAGGATTCATCTGGCTGTAATCAACCCCACTTGGTTTAATCACAACCAATCCTTCATTTCGGTCTATACCGCTAACATTTCCCCACGTTAACGTTACTAAACCGTATTCGACGAGCTGTAAGTTGGCTTTCCAAACCTTCTCCCTTAATTCCTCTAACATCAATTCTCCTTGCGTACTTTATCACGTATATCCAAAAGGTCTTTCATGATATTAAACATGCTGTCCGGTAGTCGCTCTTGTGTACCAAAACCATCATGAAGTTGCCGGTACAGTTTGTATAGCTCTTTATATACTGCATGATGTTCCGGGATAGGCTCATACACTTTATCTACGCCGGTCATAACTCCCTGTGCTTCCCCTATATCCCTATAGCCTCCAACTTCTTCACCGGCCGCAACGGCAGCAAAGATAGCAGCTCCTAACGCAGGTGTTTGTTCGCTTCTGGATATCTTCATCGGGCGGTTCATGACATCCGCATAGATCTGCATCAGTAACGGATTCTTCACTGCAAGACCACCACAGTTTACAACTTCGTTGACTTTCACTCCGTTGTCTTCAATACGATCGACGATTGCGAGTGCGCCAAAAGCCGTGGCTTCAACCAGTGCCCGATATATCTCATGGGGTTGTGTATGAAGCGTCTGCCCGAGTAACAGGCCTGTCAGGCGAACATCCACCAGAATCGTACGATTACCGTTATTCCAATCGAGAGCGAGGAGTCCGGTTTCACCCGGTTTTAATTTTGAGGCACGGTCTTCAAGATTTTTGAATTTTTCATCCATGGTCTTGCCGTACTTCTCGGGTACGAGCTGGTTGACAAACCAAAGGAAAATATCTCCGACAGCAGATTGCCCTGCTTCAATACCATAATAACCACCCATAACCGATCCATCGACGATGCCGCAGACACCGGGGATATCGGCAAGTTGCTCGTTTGCTGGATGGATCATGATGTCGCATGTGCTGGTACCCAGTATCTTGACAAGAGTGCCTTCTTTAACACCTGCGCCGACCGCACCGATATGAGCATCGAATGCACCTACTGCAACGGCAATTTTTGTTGACAATCCCAGTTTGTCGGCCCATTCCCGGGACAGGTAACCTGCCTTTTCATCTGCCGAACAGGCTTTGAAATCCAATTGGTTACGGAGATCTGCCAGACCGGGGTCCAATGCCGTCAGGAACTCTGTATCAGGCAATCCTCCCCACTTGTCGTTATACATAGCTTTGTGTCCGGCCGCGCAGACACTTCGTTTAAGCTGATCAGGATTCGTGTCACCCGTTAAAACAGCTGGGATCCAGTCGCATATTTCCACGAAGCTGTATGCCGCATCAAAAACGGCAGGATTCTCGGTTTTGCAGTGTAATATCTTGCTCCAGAACCATTCTGAAGAATAGACCCCGCCAATTTTAGCCAGGTATTCCGGGCGCATCTTCGCTGCTGTCTCTGTTATCTGCTGAGCTTCGGCATAGGAAGTGTGATCTTTCCACAACCACACCATCGCAGCCGGTACATCCTTGAATTTCTCACTGAATGAGAGTGGCGTGCCCTCCTCGTCGACCGGTACGGGACTACTTCCTGTCGTATCAACCCCGATGCCAATGACATCATCAGGTGAAAATCCTGTACCCGAATCCCCGGCTTTCCGAATCGCCCCTTTTATGGTTTCCTCAATCCCATGCAGGTAATCCTTCGGATTTTGCCTTGCCAGGTTGGGGTCATCTGATACAGTTATGATACCGGCATCTCCCGAAGGATAATTAAATACGTGATTAGCTAACTCCTTGCCATTGCTGATATCTACTATTACAGCTCGGCAAGAGTTAGTTCCGAAATCCAAACCAATAGAGTATTTACCCATTTACCACATCCGTCTTAATCTTTCGAATAAAATTCTGTCATGCATTCTCATGATGAGTAGCGCCCATTATGTGACCCGTTTTTCCACTTCCAGGCTGAGGTAATAATCTGATCAATATCTTTATATTCGGCCTCCCAGCCCAAAGTCTCTTTTGCAAGCGATGGGTTGGCTACCAGGCGGGGCGGATCACCTGCCCGGCGGTCCCCATACACGGCAGGCACAGGTTTACCCGTTACCCTTTCAGCGGCTGCAATTACCTCTTTCACGGAATGCCCATTCCCCGTCCCAAGATTACAGATCAGTGAATCCCCTCCGTTATTCAGGTGTCCGACCGCCATCAAATGGGCACGAGCCAGATCGACGACATGAATGTAATCGCGAATAGCTGTGCCATCAGGGGTATCGTAATCCGTTCCAAACACCGTAATATTTTCGCGATCGCCGGCCACAGCATCCAGCACAAGCGGGATAAGATGGGTCTCCGGATCATGATCCTCCCCTATTTTCCCATCCAGGGATGCTCCTGCTGCATTGAAATATCGGAGGAACACGTATCGAAAATCATATGCGGCCGCATAATCCTTCAAGACAGTCTCCAGCATCTTTTTACTCTTGCCATATGGATTAATAGGATTCTGTGGATGATTCTCATCAATGGGGATATATTCCGGATTTCCATAAGTAGCACAAGTCGATGAAAAAATGAACCGTTTACAATCGTGCTCTTTCATCACTCCAAGCAGATTCAGTGGTGCAGCGATATTATTCTGATAGTATTTCTCAGGATCCGTGACTGATTCCCCCACATAGGCATACGCAGCAAAATGAAGAACGGTATCTATTTCGTTTTCCGAAAATATCCTATGCACCAGCTTTTTGTCACCGATGTCTCCCACAATCAGTTCCACCTCTGGCGATGAAATCGCTTCCCGATGTCCATAGACCAGATTATCAATAACTATAAGCGAATATCCCTGATCGGCAAGAAGCCTCGTGGTATGCGAACCGATATAACCGGCCCCGCCGGTCACCAAAATCTTACGTTTACTCATTCTCAAATTGTCTGATAATCCATATGATTAATAAAATAGAATCTTGTAAGTCACAACCTTTTTATGATACGTGTAAAGTATACACTTAATAATAATAAAACAAGGTTCTTACTGAAATAGAGCAGGTTCATAATATTTAATTTCAGAAATCTCTGGCACTTTTAAGACCGCATAGTTACAACTGGAAGCTGAATCCATCAGCCTGCATCTCCTGGTACATCTCACTATCAAAATTGTAGTAGTAGGCTCCTTTTTTGGAAGAGGATTTATCCTTCTCGTTTAGTTTGACGATCCATTTCATGGAGCGAATTTTTTTGCTGAAATTTCGCCGGTCATACTTTGTATCGTTAATGGCCTCGTACAAGTGCCGCAATTGAGGTATTGTGAATTTCTCAGGAAGCAGCTCAAACCCGATAGGTTGTGTCCTGGTCTTCCTGCGAAGACGTGCGAGGGCTTTTCTGACCATCACCTCGTGGTCAAAGATCAGATCGGGTTTCTCTGAGATGGCGAACCACTTCGCATTATATCTCTCCGCCAGCGCCTTCTCATAACTGTCGGTACGAATCAAAGCGTAGTAGGCGACCGATATGGTTCTTGCCACCGGGTCACGATCCACATCGCCGTAGGCATACAACTGTTCCATGTAGACGTCGCGCAGTCCGGTAAGTTTGTATAATATTCTGCTGGCCGCTTCATCCAGGCTCTCTTCCGTACCGACGAATCCTCCCATCAATGACCAGTTTCCTTCCTCGGGTTCAAATCCCCTCTTTATCAAAAGGATTTTCAACTCCTTCTGATCAAATCCAAAAATAATACAATCGGTTGCAACATAATGCTTTACATGATTCTCATAAAAATTCTGCATCTTTCTTATTTATTAATGCAATTGGTGCACGTGATTAACCTTTAATGAACTACTATTAAAAAGTGTTTTTTTGAATATAATGTATCGTTAGGTGACCATTACAATACATCTCAAGTCTTTCATCAATCCTATGCCTAACCTGCTGTTAAAATCAACAGTTTTTAAATTCAAGACATTGCCTTTCATGTGATTATGATTCTGCATTATAATGAACGTTACCAGGTAAATCTAAATAGCGATACACTGTGTCCCGGTATCCGGGAAACGACTTCATATCTGTGTTTTTTTACTTCAATCCATTTGGGTGATTTCAACTGCTGCAACTGGCCCGCACGTTCCAGTGCCTGATATTGCTCATCCGTCACATTCTGTGGTTTACCCATTTTCAGCCACTTCTGATAGGCATTGCTATGATCTTTGTCAATCCTGTAATGGTGCAACAAAGCACGTCCGTCCGGGAGATTATCGACACTCACCGTCACATCCACAGAAGAATCAGCAACCGCATCATCATCGTAGTTCCAGACCATGACAGAAGCCGAATGATCCTTTGTCGTCGCCATAACTCCTACATCAGGATGATCCCCGTGTACCCCATTTTTTACCACACTATCTGTTCTCACCTCCGATGGATCTGAAGTATATACAAATTTGCCTTCCATCATACCAAACATTCTGAATATATTCAGCTCCGGTTTATCCACCCCGTTTGTAGCCAGATCCCTGAATCCGGCAAACCATGGATGATTTTCAAACTCGAATGCCCATGTCAAAGCCCCCCGAAGATTGATATCGTATTTTTGGGCCAGTTGATAAATCCGGGAAAAAGCAGCTGCTGTATAACTCGGATACATCGTGCCGTTGCGATAGGCATAATTAGGATCATATTTCACAGAGCAGGCTGCACATCCCTCCGGATCACATTCCGATATGATGACAGGGAGATGTTTAAACCGGGTGAATGAAGATACAATCTTAAACCCGGTTTCCACATCCCTCAGCTCCGAATTGATCCCCATCCTGATATGACCATCGACAACTTTGGGACTCCCCTTGGCATGAAAAGATATGAAATCCAGTGGAGATCCGGTCTTCCCTGTTCTAAAATTCTTCCCATTTTCACAGTGATTCAGGAAATCTTCGAGAAACCTGGCGGCCTTGTCCCAACCCGGACCCGTAGCGGCAGGTCCGCCAACTATGGCATTCGGCAACGCGCTTTTAACTGCATCAGCCGTATAATCATATAATTTAAAATACTGCTCCTCGCTGCCCTGCCAGTACCCGATATTGGGTTCGTTCCATACTTCCCACTGCCACTTGCTGACCACTTCTTTCCCATACCTCGCAATGCAGTGACGAACCCAATGCGAAACCAGATCCGCCCATTTATCATAATTTGTGGGGGGGTAGGACCATCCGGTGTAAATCTCTTTATAGGGTTTTCCCGGCGCCCAGTGATGCCTGTACGGGTCAGGATGTGTGGATAGAGCCTTTGGCATGAATCCAATCTCGATCAACGGCTGAACGCCATTATGTACATAAGTATCCGTTATTTTGTCGACGATTTTCCAGTTGTATACCGGCCGGCCGCTTCTGTCTTCGGTATAGACATTGGTGGATCCCCATTTAAGCGACGGGGTACCGTCGCCGGTATTCAAAAGGTTATGGGTTCGGATATGGACGGGAACCGGACTCAGATGAGACAACTCCGAGATTAGTTTTTTCCCATTTTTCATATACGTGTAATTCGGCTCGTCATATCCAAAATAGGCCCATATGGGATTCATCGTACCGGTTTTGCGTGCCAAATCTACGGTTATATGTGCCGTATCGTTTCTTGTGGTGCCATTCTGGGCAAAACACAAACCGGAGAACATGCTTAAGACCATAACTGCGAAACAAAAAGGTATCCAGCCCAGATACGCGTGATGAGCAACTTTGTATTTCCTGTTCCTGGTGATGTTTAATTGGTCTATTTTCATCAATTTTGATTCCAGACGATAACGAAACCCCCTCTTCTCTGGAGATTAATTTTAAAAATACGATCCACTGGAAGTGTGACCTCTTTTTTCATAAACGGTAGTTGAGAATCTGAATCTGTGATGAGTGTCCCGTTTTCACCGGGTTGAAGAAATGGCAGATGCATGGTCACGGTTTTGGTCGTGTCCTCGCCGTTGATACCTGCCAGGTACCACGAATTGCCTGATTTCCTGGCCAGCACCACAAAATCGCCCGGGTAACCGGCAATGAAACGGGTATCATCCCAGCGAACAGGTACTTTTCTCAAAAAATCTTTGACGTATTCCGGCATATGCGACATGCCTTCCGGCGTTTCTGCGAAATGCTGAATACCTGAGGTGAAGATGACCGGCAGCGCCAACTCGAACCCGTCGGTGGTCTTCCGCTCAATGTGAGGTATCTTATAAAGGCACATCGGCGTGAAGTCCATGGGATCAAAGATATTACGAGTGAACGGAAGCATAGCACAATGATTGGCCTCGCGATCGGCATCCTGCTGGTTAAAGGAGATGTATTCGAAGCCCCGGACCGCCTCCATAGTCATCAGATTGGGCCATGTTCGCTCCCAGCCCCGCGGCAGAGTCGCCCCGTGGAAATTGACCAACAGATGATAAGCAGCGGCGTCTTTCAGGATATCCTGGTAATATTTGATCATCGATTGCCCGTCGCCGCCAAAAAAGTCGACCTTGACCCCTTTGATCCCCATCTTTTCAAGCTTGCCGAACTCTTTCACCCGGTCGACATGTGTCACAAGTTTGCTTTTAGGATGATAGGTTGTCGTATTCCAGCTTCCCGATGAATTATACCACAGGATAAGACCGACGTTTTTCTTTGCCGCATATTTGGCCAGCTCTGCCATGCGATTATACCCGATCGTGGTATCCCAGTTGACATCGATCAGGCAATACTGCCAATGCATATCGGATGCGTAATCAATGAACCGTTTCTGGACATTGTATTTGATCGAGTTGTCCTTGAGAATCGCCCAGCTCCAGGAAGCACGACCCGGTTTTATGAATGTACTGTCCATTTTAACCGCCGGCTTGGCAAGATCCGTCCCCAGCGTTGATTCCATGATCGTTTTAAGCGAACCGACAGCGATAATCCGCCATGGCGAACTCCACGGCAGCTTTGATACCGGCTTGTACCCGCCTCCCGGGAATACCTCCTCCTTTTCGGGGAAACCAATCCTGTAATCGCCATTGATCGATTCCTGCTGTAATCTCGAGGCACACCATGTACTGTCCAGTCCCGCTTCGGTAATCAACACCCAGTTCGGTCCGGATTTAAATAGTGCCGGGAATACCCATCCTGCTTTGCTCGGCGAGGGTGTACCGACTGCAATACCCTGCATGTAATCCTCTTCATACGAAGGATTGGTGTGGTCCCATCCTGTTTTGGCTACATCCATAGGCTGCAGCCATGCCTTCGCACTATCTGGAAAGTTGAAAGATGTCTCCTCATCTTCTATCACCTTATCATCGGTGCTTTTGCCCGGGAAATGGTACCGGAAGGCAACGCCGTCATTTGAAACTCTGAAGGTTACATCCATTTCCTTGCCGGATGCATTGGTGAGATGAAACGTCTGCCCGTTGGCTTTGTATGTGTGGTCCTTCCTCTTGCCCGTCTTCATCGTGTAGCTTTCGGTGAACGGCGTAACATCTGAGACGGACACCAGCTTAAGATTCTTTGCAAAGTTCCCGTCATTTCTGATTATCCCGAGATGGGAGTTCTCCAGAACCAGCATACCGTTTCTCTCAATCATATACTGCGCCATATGGTCGGGCGACATAGAAAATTCCATCTGCAACTGGCCGTCAGGACTTTTTATATCGTACTTCCTTTTCGTGGAAGAACATGAAGTAAAGAGCAATACAGCAGCAATTGTTGTAAATATTTTCCCCATTATTTCACCGATTTACTTATTTCTAACACTTTTTTTTTGAATATTTGCTGAGGAAATCCTTTGTCTTTTAAAAAAATCCAACAGGCCGTTTGTCTTTGTGCCGATGCCATCCATCCAGTGATAGTCAGCTATGCGATTGCCAACGGGCCAATGCGTATTGTCTATTTTCAGCTCCTTTACCGCATCGATATATCGGATGTCGAAACCGTCCTTTTTGGCGTACTTCGAGCCTGGATCGTATTGCGAACCATAAACGGTATTGATCGTGATGCTTGCCTTTTGTGCGCTTGCTATTGGCGGCAATAATAGAAACGGTGGGGAAAATGACTTTTTCATAATTCTCATCAATTATATGTGACTTTAGTCTTGCATCTGGCTTAAAATCGCTTTTTCAAGATTTAGGTACATCCAATTTGTTTTGCAGAATTCTAACAAGCTCGTCTGCATTGCGCGGTTCAGGGATGACCCATCGCGAGCCGAAAATCAGTTTGGGCACACCACCGTTACCGTTCTTAAGGGTTTGCCCGAAAATTTGTATGCATTTCCGCATATACCTTCCAATCCAGGGAGCAGACAAAGCGGCCTCAAACTTTTTCTGACCAACCAATGCAACTGCTTTTGCCCTGGCGGCCTGGATACTTCGCGGGTGCCAGCTATTGCCGGACTCATACGAGTACATCCAATTATCGAATACAGGAAACACCGTGCGTTTGGCTACCCACACCGCCAGCCCAATCCTGGCCAGTTCACATGAGTTTTTGAATTCAGCCACATCCCGTGGAATGTAAGGGTTGCAATGGGTATTTAATGGTGTCGGACATAAAACGAATGCCAGTTCGCCATGGAAGCTGCGAATTGCCTTATCGAGCATCAAATGCAGTTTTTGGCAATGGGGACAGTCATAATCAAAAAGCAGGGTTACGATGTCAGGAGCATCCGGAGACCCAACCATTGGTGCAGCGTGGTAATCGATGGCGGGCAGATTATTCTGAGATTCCCCGTTGAGATAGACTTCAGGCATAGAAATACCTATCTGGCTGGCAGCCAGGATACCGGCAAGTACCAGGCCGATGAGGGCAGGGCTTATCGTTTGGAAGAAGCCGACGGTACCCTGTTTGTCAATCCCGGTACCAGCCGGAAGGACGTCGTTTGAAGGGTTCTCAAATTCCCTGACCGCTCTCCAGATGACCATAGCGGTCAACAACAGACCGGTGATATGCGTACTCATGCAATAGATGCAGAAGGCACCAATGACCCATTTCTGTACATAGATGAACCACACAGCACTTCCGGCGACCGAACCTGTCAGCATTAACAATGCTGTCCAGGCCAGGCGTCGAATAGGGGCCTTCGTAGCCGGACCGATGAAGAGACCGGCCACCAGCATCGTGAGGTATACTCCCATTGCCAAACCACTGACAGGTACCACTCCCGCTATCATTGACCACCGGCTGCCAAGCACCGTCTCGCATGAGCTTCCACCGCTGCAGCCAACCATCGATCCGCCGTTTATAAAATGCCAGCTCAAGACCAAGCTCAAAACCAGGGCTAATACGTTTAGTCCTGTCAACGTCAAGCGCCACCATGGCCATGACCGTTGATGAAAGAGCCGATCTATGTGCTTTATCATAATATATTTCTTCTCCGCCCGGAGGTAGCACCTCCGGGACAGAGTCGCGTTGATTAGCGCTAAGGTTTCATGAAATATTGATTCGGTTTACCTGGTGTGGGAACGTTGCTGGCGACCTGGGAGCCGTTGCCATGAGCCCTGACCAAAGGCGCAGCTAATGTGATACCACTACCAGAGACCTGAGCACCCGCATCGTGGGCAATAGTGAGCGGTGCAGCGACCTTGAGAGAATCGACAGGCCTGATAAACTTGCCATTGACAAAGTGAGGACGCCCGAAAATAACAGATGCCACAACGGCCTTATCACGGTTAACACCGCCGCCAATCGTGATGGCCTCACCGGTTCTGAAACCCTCTGCGCCAACAACAGGGATAACTTTCGAACCCGCTTTGGTGGCACTGCTGATTGTAGTAGCACCCGGTGTACCGATGATTGCGACAACGGCAGTCTCGCTTTTCGTGCCTGTATCGATTTTAATCTTCTGCCCAATGCTGAAACCCGCTACACTGGCAACTTTAATATTGTTTGATCCGGGGGCCGATGCAGCGGAAAGGGTGGTCGTATTTTGTAGATGGAAGTCCTGGCAATTACTGTCGTTTCCGGCACCATCCGGGAAACGACCGGCGCTCCTATCGGGCCGGGATGAGGAAGAAGAACGAAACCTCCCCCTCCTCGCACTGGGTGATGGTACGAAGCATCCGTACGCCCCTGTTCCGGAAGCACCCTGGTAGCCTTCCGCAAGCCACGGGTCAACGAGTCCACCATAGTTAAGACCGTCGACAACGTCCCCGGCGGCGTTGCGCAAAACCATACTACCGGCTCTGGCAGAGAGAGCCGGACCTCCGAACCACTCGTTGGGTGCCGGAGTTCCCCGATAACCCGCTGTCTTTACCTTTTGATCACGAACAACCGCATCAATCGCGTGGTTCATGGACAGAGGCTGATCAAGCGTTATGCCTGTACCAAGTGGTAAGACGGGCTCGTTGCTCGAGTGAGGGAAAGCTGTTGCCGGTTTAAAGCTGATCCCGGTTCCCCTGTCGCTGAAAGGCAAATTTGCCGCGTGATTAAACTTCAACGGTTTGGTCAGTTCGAGTCCCGTACCCAGTTCCTTGGTATCTTTTATAGGACCATGAAAAGTGCTGCGAGCTGACGCCGTACCAACGCGTTTCACGGTAACGGTCTCACTCCCATGACCTTTACTGTCAATATCCAGCCTGATTTGGTCGCCGGCTGAAATATTCTTGACAGACGACACCTTGATGTTGGTGGCACCGGCTTTGGCATCTGCTGACAGATAGGCTTGCGTACCCGGTTTACCAACTTTAGTGATAGTGACTATCTCGTACTTCTCGATAGATCGGCCAACAGCC
Source organism: uncultured bacterium (assembly GCA_963787205.1). GTDB lineage: Bacteria > Bacteroidota > Rhodothermia > Balneolales > DATFMH01 > DATFNI01. The sequence goes on along the minus strand of CAWBCD010000024.1, from coordinate 29,772 downwards.
GGATAAGTTGCACCATATCCGATGGCCATCTTCTGGCCAATCTTGAAGCCGTCTGTATTTGCAACAGGAACGTTGTGTGAACCTGCGGGGATTGTAATAACCGGACCATCAGGAAGCGGTTGCCATACGGTAGTGGGGGTACCGGGTTCTACAGGAGGACGGAACTGGGATCGCGATTTGGGGTTCCCCAGACCAGCCGCTGAACCAACACTAACAATTTTGCGGATTTCTTTGGCTGAGCCGGTGCCGATTTCAACTTTATCGCCAACCGAAAAACCGTTCGTATTCCTAACGTAGAGAGTTGACTGACCCTTTTTCGCAGGGACCGCCAGGCCTGAATTAGACAGGCCTAACAAGTAGAACCCGCGTGCAGCAAGCTTTGTCCCGGCAGGAATTTTAACTGATGAAAAGATCGGCAACTGGGTTGGGTGGTGAGTCAGGGTCCAGTTTGAGATATCGACGGCACTGTTGCCGGCATTATAGAGTTCGATGAACGAATCCGTTATGTTGTCGGCAGAACCGTTTCTAACACGAAATTCGTTAATCTTGACCGGGGCAACGTTGCGCACTTTTTCAGTCGTTGTCACAGATTGATTCTTACCATTCGAGTCCGTCCACAAAGCGTTGCCGACCAGGTCGCCGTTGAATGACTCCGATCCGGAAGTGACCGTAAAGGTTGCGCTCACGCTCGCATCAGGTGCAATCGGTTCAGTGAATTTCTTCGAAGTTTCACTTGAGCCTAAAACCTCGGATTTCCACCCGCTGGGTACGGAAATGTTCAACATGACGTCTTTCACTGGTGCTCCCGTAGTATTTGTAAATGTCACGGTAGCGTTTTGCGAAGACCGTGGCGAAAATGTCTGGAGTCCCGGAGGTGTGGCGGTTTCATTCGCCGGTGCAAGGCTCAAAGGTTGTACATCGTACCTGGCTGCCTCAATATTAGCCTGAATTTTCTGGTTGGTTCCTTTCGATGGGAAAGTCCCTGCTGCCGTCATTGCGCCTTCGTAGAAGGTACCCGACGAACCATTGCTGTTGTCACCGCCGTTGCCCAACAGGATTGCCCCCTGTTTGCGCATCGGATCGTAGCTGCTCCTGTCATTGATTACACGGGGGCCATCGTACATAACCCGCAGATCGCCATGCTGCGCGTTACCCCCCATAGACCTCCAGTGGTGCGGTTCACCATCGGCCATTGCGGTTACAAAGCGCCATGGAATGCTCGGCAAATCTGCACAATATTTATTGTTTGGAGACTGATTAACACAACCAACCAGGTTATTCTCCTGGTCGGTCATGGTCCACGGACCGGGTACCTGCCCATGATACCAATAATTGGCGTTGCCGTAGTAGGCCGTCTCCATAGTGCCGTCGCCGTCGTCGTGACTGTCGATCTCAGCGTTACCATAGTCGAAGCAGCAACCGTTATTGTAGTGATGACCGTTAATAACCCAATACTGACCCTCAGCCTGGTCGTCGACCGCGGTTCCCCTTGGATCGTCCAAACGCAAACCCATGCCTGGTTCGATGAAAACACCGTAAACTTTATGCCCCATAATCGTAACCGGCGCCATGTCCGCAATCGGAACGTTGTTAAATCCTCCCATGGCCGGGCCGCTGAAATTGCCGCGGGGTGCCTGGGTGAGCTCGTTGCCATTTCCCGACTGGTCATAAATTTTAGTGATCCAGCAGTATGTATTGGCACAGAATGAGTCCTGCGCTGTTGCGTCGGCGTATCCACCCGGATCGCCTTCACTGGGTTGAACTACTCCAATATTTAAGGTCTTCCCGTCAGACTGACGCATAACCTGGTAGAGCGGGCCGTTGTAAGAAGCATACAAAGCACGCGTGGTGCTGTGGGCAGCCACGCATGGAGTGCCGGCAGCAGCATAAATATCACACGGACCATCCGGTCTTCTCGGAGTAATATTGCTTCCTTCCTTTGTCATTGCAATCATCATCAGGGCGACAGGTAATATCAGCACCAGCGAAAGAAGGACTAAAAGACGACTTTTCTTATTCATGTTTATTATTTCATTCATTTATTATGATTTCCCATTTGCTTCTCTACCTCTCAAAGTATGATGACAGGCTATAAATTTGGGGGCATGATCCTATCACGATGTATTATAATGACCCATATTAAATGCCTAAACAAAACCTGCAAACCTTTTTTTTATAGGATTTTGAGCCATCACATTACCGACAAACAAAAAAAGCAGTATGCACAGGATGAAATATGGTTTACATGTTGCCATTGTCGAATTCTCGTTTGACCAGTTTCAATTAATTCTTTTTCCGGGATGCATCCTGAACCAGTCAAAATCAGCATATCCTCCCAAAGCCTTTGTGGCATAATTGAAAAGACAGAATTTGTTTCTAGTGAAGATCCTGAGGCTAAACTTCATATGCAGCCTGAGTGATATAGGCCGGCGGAGTGTTGTCATCTACTTGTAATTCATTCGAAAATTCGTCAATTGTTTTTTTCGATGGATTTTTCCCCAATAACTCTGTTCTTGAACCGAGATGAGTTAAACTATCCTGCATGCTAATTACCGGATAAGCCAGAATCTGAAAATCCGGTCGCAAATTTGTATGATTCTTATTATCAATAACTGCCTTTCGATAATGCGTGGCTTCTGTTGAAGCCAAATGCCCACCGGCAGAAAATCCCATTATCCCTACTTTACTGATATCAATGCCCCATTTAGAAGCGTTTTCTCTCACAATTTTAATGGCTTCCTGAGCATCTTGTAAAGGACCTATTGTTTTATCTATCATAGTCTTATCACTTGGAAGCCGGTATTTGAGCACAAAAGCAGCAATCCCATTCCTGGCAAATTCCTTTGCGGTTCTTACTCCTTCCGCCTGATAAACCAGCACGGCATACCCCCCACCCGGGCAAATAACTACACCCGCACCGGTAGACTTCTCCTTCTTCGGCAGAAACATTTGCAGGGTAGGCTTTGTCACTCCACGTATAAGTCCCGACTTCTCGGTTTCCTTTACATTGGATTGTTTGGAATTCGGAATAGCGCCAGGGTATAGATTTATCACTTGCTGTGCCGATGCATTTAGTGATAACGCCAAGATTAGTGCGCAAAAAATTTCTACCGTTTTCATGCGGTCGGATCCATAATTTTCATTAACTCATCATCATGCCAGCATTATTTTCAATGCATAAGCGTAATCGCAGGGCTTGACTGAGGGTTTCTCAACCGTCAGAGATTCGGCTGTCTGATTCCAGTTCAGCTTGTCTACACAACCAAGCAGTTCGACATGTTCTACCTTCCCGGGACGCAGGGAGGAAGCCGTACCCAGACTTTTTACCTCGAAGTTCTTCGCCGAGGGCCAACCCAGTACAATCGCATAAACGACATCACCGCGTTTACTGCGGGTGAACCGGATGTCGCTTGCATCAAGAGATTTCGTGCTATTGCCGGCAAAAGCTCCCGACTTAGCCGCATGCGGTCCCTCACCATAGATCTTCCAGGGCCGGGTGGCATAAATGGCCTCACCGTTGGTTTGCATCCAACTGCCTATCTCTTCGAGAATCTTTATCTCATCTGAATCATTTGTCCCGTCCGGTTTGCCCGGAATATTGAGAATGAATGTGCCGTTCTTGCTTACTGCGTCAACCATCCACCGGATCACCTCAACCGGCTTCATGTAACTGTGGTCCAGGTAACGCCGCCGGTTGTAGTGCCAGTCGCCAATACAGGTCTCCGATTGCCAGGCATGCGGCATAATCTGCGCAGTGACACCACGCTCATAGTCAGCCACAACAGCTTTTACATGGTTTTCACGTACCTTTTTTATGTTGAGAACCGCATCGAGCTTCCCATTGTGGGTCTTCAGATAATGATTATAAAAGTAGGCAGCCAGGTTCATTCCTGCCCAGCCGAGCGGCAGACCGGTATTATCGAAATAGAGAAGATCGGGGTCATGCTGGTCGAGAAGGTCCCGGACCCTGTTATAGAAATTACGAACATACTTCTCATCCGGATTCTCGTGGATACCGTGCTTGCGTCCGTATAGCTCCTGCGGATTGAATCCCTGCCACCACTGGTCTTTGCCTTCTTTATCAGTTAACTGCCCGTCGTAAGCCACGCCTTTAAGGGGACCGGATTTATCGCAGAGGTGAGCCACCTGGAACCACCACCAGTTTCGTGCCGCATGGACTGTAACTCCAAAATGAAGTCCCTGTTGCCGGGCGGCAGCGGCCCACGCACCGATGACATCGCGCCGCGGCCCGATCTTGCCTGCATTCCACGCATGATATTTGGAATTCCACGTGTCAAATCCATCATGATGATTGGCAAGTGCCAGGAACAGTTTCGCTCCCGCTCTCTTGTAACGTTCCATCATCCCTTCGGGATCCCAATTTAGAAGAGTCCACTGGGCACAAAGATCTTTATAACCGAATTTCGACGGATGGGCGTAGTGCCCGATCTGGTATTCGTATTGTCCCTGTCCCTGGATATACATATTTCGTGCATACCAGTCGCTGTCTTCAGGAACACACTGCGGACTCCAGTGAGCCCAGATGCCGAACTTGGCATCGCGGTACCATTCCGGGGCCTCATAGTCCAGAAGCGAATCCCATTCCGCTTTGAACGGTCCGTCTCCGGCCAAACCAGGAATATTGGGTGTTTTCAACGGAACTCCATCCCATGTTCCCGGGCCCTCGGAGTCTCCGGTCGGTCCCCATCCCTCCCCGACCACAGCCTTCCAGTCCGAGACGGGAAAATTCGGGACCACTTCTTTTGCATTCGACTTCTGTAGGCTTTTTGCTTTCACACTTAACGGGACAGCCGCTACGCCTGCGCCCATTCCAATTAATTTGCAGAATTCTCGTCTATCCATATGTACTCCAAAAATTTTGAGTGTTTATAAAAAACTCAACCCGATAAGTTTTCCAGCATAAATAGCGAAGTCGAAAAACTTATTTTAAAGCGCCATTTTTTCACATGCCATCAATGCAATTCCAATTCATAAGACATAAGAGAGGCCTCCCCACTGTTAAATAAATACAATGAGGAGGTCGTTTTTGTGTGGGTGAAACTATTTATTGCAGTTCGAGAGCGACAATCGATTTTGAGGGCATATCAACGGTAAGCTTGCCATCTCTCAGCCTGGCATCGTGAAATGGTTTGGGTTTCACATTATCCGGATTTTCGAACGTGTTTACAGAATCGAAACTCTTTGCTGTGAGTATCTGTCCGTTATGCACCGAATGGAGATTTATCCCCCGCAAATCAATAACAACAGTCTGTTTTTTTGAGGGATCGATATTACTCATGGTAATATGCACTTTGCCCGTCGAATCTTTTGATGCCGTGGCGCTGATCGCAGGTAAGGAATCCCCGTCAAAGGTATAATTTGCAGAATGGATACTGATCGGCAGATAGGTAGCACCCATGTGAACTTTGTACATGCCGAATACATAGTAGGTTGGAGTCAGTACCATCTGCTTGCCCTTTGTAAGGATCATCGCCTGCAGAACATTCACCATTTGTGCAATGTTGGCCATGCGAACCCGTGCGGCATGCTTGTTGAAAATATCAAGAGTAGTTGAGGCCACCAGGGCGTCGCGCATCGAATTCTGCTGCTCCAGGAATCCGGGATTTGTCCCCGGCAGCGGATCGGTCCATATACCCCATTCATCCACAACCAGTGCTACATGTTTCTGCGGATCGTATTCATCCATAATGGTTGAATGCCGGCTCACAATTTCGTCCATCTGTTTTGCCTTCTTCAAAGCATCGAAATACAGTTTTTCAGAGAAATTGGTCGATGAGCCCTTATTGCTCCAGCTTGGTCCGGCGATGGTATAATAATGCAATGATAGCCCATTCATACGGCGCCCCACATCTTTCATCAGCACCTGAGTCCAGTGGTAATCCGCGCCGTTTGGTCCGCTGGCAATTTTAAACAAGTGATTCCCCCCGTAATTTGACAGATAGGTCGTATAGCGTTTATACTGATCGGCATAAAACTCGGGGGTCATGTTCCCGCCGCATCCCCAGCTCTCGTTGCCAACGCCCCAGAACTTGATATGATACGGCGCAGGATGCCCGTTCTCCTTTCTCAAATCCGACAGAGTAGTGCCATCCGGATAAGTCAGATACTCAACCCATTGCTTCATCTCACGGACGGTTCCACTGCCCACGTTCCCGGCAAGGTACGGCTGTGCCCCGATGAGCTTGCAAAATTCTAAAAATTCAGCGGTACCGAAGCTATTATTATCAATCACATTCCCCCACATATTAATCCGTTTAGGCCGGTCCTTCCGCGGGCCAATACCATCTTTCCAGTGATATTGATCGGCAAAGCAACCACCCGGCCAGCGCACATCTGGCACATCAATCTTTTTCAAAGCCTCGACGACATCTTTACGAATACCGTCAATATTGGGGATATCGGAATTGGGCCCAACCCACACCCCTCCATAAATGCCATGACCGAGATCCTCGGCAAACTGTCCATAGATGTATTTACTGATCTTAACAGTACCAAGATCGGCATTGACAACAACTGTATCTTTCTGCTGTGCTGATGCAATCTGGCAAGACAGCAGAAAGAGTATCCCAGCTAGTATATAGCTGGTTTTATTCCTGGGTTTCATCATGTTTAATTAGTATTGAGTCGTGAGTAATAAGTATTGAGAGAGCTCCCCTCAACAAATCGATTATTTATGTATTCCAAAATGATAGACCGTGATCGAATGGAAAATCTGATCAGGTTTCAGCACCGTTGTCGGGAAATTGCTGTGGTTGGGTGAATCCGGGTAGTGCTGGGTCTCAAGTGTGAGGGCTGTCCTGTAATTGTACTTCTTCCCGTCTTTCCCGGTCACTCCATCAAGGAAATTACCCGAATAAAACTGGATGCCGGGTTCGGTTGTCAACACATCCAGTTCCCGGCCGGATTCAGGATCGTAGACTTTTGCAGCAAGACTTAATTGATAATCCTCATCTTTATTCAAAACCCAGTTATCATCATACCCTTTTGAATACTTGATCTGCTGATTATTGTCATTGATATCCTGTCCGATTTTCTTAGGGGTCGTAAAATCAAATGGCGTCCCTTTAACGGAAGTGATGGCACCGGTCGGGATCATCGTCGAATCGATCGGCGTAATTTTATCGGCGTTGATCATCATAACTTCGTTTGTAATCTTGCCGCTGCCGGCTCCCCCAAGATTGAAATAGGTATGATTGGTCAGGTTGATAACCGTTTCCTTATCAGTTATAGCCGTGTATTCTATCCGGAGCGAGTTATTGCTGGTCAGGGTATATAACACCTGCACTTTCAGATCACCCGGATATCCTTCTTCCCCGTCTTTCGATTCATAGGTTAACAGGAGATTCTGGTCATTGAGCTGTTCCGCATTCCAGATTCTCATGAAGAATCCCTTGTTGCCGCCGTGCAGGCTGTTTACACCATCATTTATAGGCAGATGGTATTCTTTCCCGTTCAAACTGAATTTACCACGGGCGATTCGGTTGGCATATCTGCCGATGATGGCTCCGAAGTAATATTCCTTATTGTCCAGATATCCTCCAAGACTGTCGAAGCCGAGTGCCACGTCTGCAAAATGGCCATTTTTATCAGGAGCCAATATACCAACCACACGGCCTCCATAATTGGTGATGGCGACTTTCATGCCATTGCTATTACTGAGATAGTAGAGATCCGTCTTCTTCCCGTCGATCACCTTTTCAAAAGCCGATTTACTGGGTAACGTGGCCTGTTGCTCCATAACAGGATCTGCGTTTTTGCTTTTAGGGCCGGCACATGAAATTATGGCCAATGCAAATGTTAAAATGAATGCTGTTTTAAACATGTTCGTATCCGGTTTATGTTTAATATCAATTACTTATCCGACTTTATTTGTTTTTCAGTGAATAATACGCGACTTCTTATCCGGGCGGATATCAAAGCTTTTTCCCGTTTATCCATCATTTTCTTTTGACATCACACGTACTTTCAACATTGGGCTTTTAAAAACCATATAGGTAGCGCTTCCAAGAAGGTTTTTAAAAGGCCAACTACATCTATGATTCCACCGATGAACTCATCTTATTCCGGGACTCAAAAATGAACTCTGGAAAGACGGTTCGTTGTTATTTATGTGTATATAGTACACTTATTTAAGTACGAGATTTTTCTCATAAAACGCAACTTGTGGAGACCACTAAAAACAGAATTGATAACGGCAACCTATGCTCTTTTACAATTAATTACAGATACTCTTTAACGAATTATCTTCGTGTCTTTGACGCGTTGTCTGAGCGGAATCAAATGCTTTGCGAATTAGTCTGCTATGCTGGTATGTTCCTGAAACATCTAGATATGCCTCAATCTCCGACAAAGCTGTATACGAACCGTTACCGGCATTTCTGAATGTCACTTTTATTTTATTAGTCCGCACAGAATCAAATAGTGCAACATTCTTTGTATTTCCCAGCGGATTATTCGGAATATGCCTTTTCACCGTTACGGGGTACCATCTACCCTCTTTCCAATAGGAAACAGAATAATTTTGAGGAGTTTTATACTTCTTTCCATCACTGTAAAGGAATAAATCAACTTCACCTACTGTGTGTGTCACTCCGAAATCAATGGCATACCAGTCTGTTTCATGACCGGACCCGTAACAGGACCACCGGTTTCTCACGTTTTTAAAGAACCATACTCTTCCGTCATCCGCCATGGTTAATTTGTCAGGCGGATAGGTATAGGAAGCAGTTGCCACCGGAGATCCCTTCCCATTCATGTTCACGGCATAATCAACCGGATTGGATGAAATATGCGTTACAATCGGGGATCCGATCTTGATCATTTGTTTGCCCGGCTTTGCGGCGTCAATAACTTTTTCCCCATCAACCCAAACGCTCAAACCGGCACCCTGCCCATATTTTTTCCCGTTTTTATCATACATGATAGTTACGTTATGACCGTGGTAACGAACATTTTGCAAGCAGAAATACGTTATGGGATCCGCAATTTTCGTTGTCGGTATGAGCGGGTCAACTTCCAATATATTGTCACTGCGTGGGCGCAAACCACACAATCCTGTTATGATAAGATTATTGTATTCGGAATGATTGTAGTGTTCGCTTCGCTGGGGAATATCGACAATCGCTCCGCCGTGATCCGGATCATAATCTTCATAAATGTCCAGTTTCTTTCCATCATAATGTTGAAGGGAATATTGTCTGAGAACCTTCAGATAGTCGGCTTTGGTAATGACATCCTGTTTATAGTTATCCAACAGGTTTGCCATACCGACCAGTACCTGCGTCGTCTGAAACGGCCAGCTTGGTCCGTTCCATTGACATTCCCGCAGACCCGTGGCTTTGTCATACCGGTATTGCTTCATGTAGTACTGGTAGCTGGGCTCATTCGTCCTGAGACCATATGGGCCGTAGAATTCTTTGGGATTCATCAGATGTTTCCATGAAGAATAGTAGACGGCATGATGAGTCGGCAGATCAAAATCCCAGGGTACATAGCCCACCAATTCCCTGCCACGAATGAAATGCCAGTATGTGACGTATTGATTCGTCACTTTATATCGATCCGTAAAGTGAGTCAATTTTGGATTCCACAGGCTCTTCAAGACATTTCTTCTTATTTCCTTAGCCCGGTTTTGAAAGGTATCAGCCAGTGCCGTTTTATGCGATAGAAGAGCAATATTTTTTATTGCTAACGCATTGCCGTACACGTAGCTGTTTATCGATGGACGAAAGGCATCTCCGCCCGTAAAGCCGCCTTTACCGCCACTTGCATCGATTGAGGAGATGGTATATTCGGTTGCGTCGAGTAATGGTTCAATCCAATAAAGTCCCTTGGATTTATCGTAATGATCATACCACTCATTGTATATTTTCACCATGTACGGAAGCTGCGACTCAATAAATTTTTTATCCGAATTCACCAGGTAATAGGAATAAGCGGCATCGGCAATAGCTTCGCTGAAGTGCCTATCATTGCCTCCGTGCTTGTACATGAAGTCAATGTAATTATTGATATACTGTCTGTCCTTCAGCCAGCGACCTTCATAAATATGAAAACTTGTGGCATCATTCAACGAGTTATAAGGCTCGAGGTCCCATGTCATATTGTTTAAAAATTCAGTGACGATATAACCGAAGGGACCAAGGTTCTTCAAATGAGCCTTATATAACCGCCACCTGTAATAGTAAACATTTTGAATCGTAGTGTCGGAACACTCGAAAAACGGGATATTTTTTTGATACCACTGAAAATCGTTGCCATAATACCGCCTGGCGATTTGGTTTTCATGTACAAAATCAGGATTTGTTGTCTGACCTGCCGCACTCAGAACAAAAATGAAGGGGCACAACAATACCAGTGCAACCGTACCCATTCTCTTTCTCATGATCGTAATCGATTAAAGTCATTCAAAAAAATTGATACTGAATTTTTAAAAACGAACAGATTCCGCCTGTCCTGAATATTTCACGGTTTTGGTCTCCGGGGCAGGCGTTTCGCCAATGCCTAAACCCGTTCGTTCATTAACAATGACAATCTTAAACAGCCGGTTCTTAACCATCCCGTTGAAACCGCCTTCCCGTTTGTCAATGGTCAATGTTCTGTTTGTATCATTCCACATGATCGGAATGAGTGAATAGGATCCATGCTGGTAATCATAATTGTTATTTTCATCTTCATACAATGTAAAATGACCGTCTTTCCCCGGGTAAACACGAATTTCAATGGGAGCACCTGGTTTTTGAGTGGAATACTGTTCAAATGGCCCCATGGGTAACACGGTCCCCGCTTTCACGAATAGCGGAATCCTGTTGATCGGAGCCTTTGCAGTCGCTTCCTCCCCGCCGGTCATTTTTTTACCTGTCCAGAAGTTATACCATTCGGTACCCTTGGGTAAGTACACATTAACTGTTTTGACTGTCGAAAAATCAGTTGTCGAACTATCTTTACCGACCCTTTGAGTATAAAGCGGTTGGGTCACCGGCCGGACCAGTATGGAGGGACCAAACATATACTCGTTATTGATATCCCTCACTTTTCCATCATTCGGAAAATCCATAACGAGGGGGCGCATGATCGCATAAGACTGTGAGGTCACCCGCCACGCAGTGGAATAGATGTAAGGCAGCAGGCGGTATCGCAGATTGATAAAATTGTCAATGGCATCATAGGCCCAATATCCTTTATGCCCAAACTGGTATATTTCTCTCGGTGTACTCGTACCGTGTGATCGCATAATCGGGCAAAATGTCCCTAGTTCCAGCCACCGCACGTATAATTCCTGGAAGGCCGGATCTTTTGAACCTTTGGGATATCCGTTCGAAAAGAACCCACCGATATCCATTGTCCAATACGGAATACCACTTATGGCCATATTCAGTCCGTTGGTAATCTGCGCATGCAGTGATTTCCAATCCGATTGCGTATCCCCCGACCAGACCGCAGAGCCATACCGCTGTTGGCCCGCATAGGCCGACCGGGCTAAAATGACCACTCTTTTCTTCGACGTCTCGGCGCGTTGATGCCGGAACACTCCTCCTACGTGTTCAATGGGGAAAGCGTTGCGCACCTTCCCGAATAATCCCAGATGAGTCTCGATATCATTGTAACGTTTTGCCGGTCCCAATTGGTCGGGTTCGGTTGAATCCAGCCACCATCCATCTATCCCAATCGAAAACAGATCACGATTCAGGAAGCTCCAGTACAGGTTACGCGCACCGGGGTTGAAGACATCATATACCCGGTCGTCCGAGGTTGGCGGCCAGGTATTCATTTCCTTATACAAGTAACCATGCTCACTCATCTCTTTATAAATCTGCGTCTCCTCGCCAAACGAAGGCCATACCGAGATGACGATATGGGCATTCATTTGATGAACCTGGCTAATCATCTCTTTCGGATGGGGATATCTCGTACTGATGAACTTTGTCGAGTTCCAATGTTTATGAACGCCTCCCCAATATCGCCAGTCCTGCACAATGACATCCAGCGGCACCTTTAATGACCGGCACTTTTCTACCACTCCAAGTAACTGATCCTGGGTTTTATACCGCTCACGGCTCTGCCAGTATCCAAACGCCCACTTGGGGAACATCGGAGCTTTACCGGTTAGCTCATCCCATCGTGCAAGTCCCTGATCGGCACTTTCTCCCCGCAATACATAATAATCAACGCATTTACCTACGGTAGAATCAAAGTAGGTTGTACCGGTCGTATCTTTAAAGATGGTCGACGACGTATTATCCCAAAACAAACCATATCCTCTTGTGGAATAAAAATAGGGGATGTCGATCTGCCGGTTCCTTTGTTCCAAAAAAAGTGTCTGATTCCGCTGGTCCATCGTACCACGCTGATGTTGACCCAATCCGTAGATAGCTTCATCGTTGGTCAGCCGAAACGACTGTTTAACATCAAACGCGTGTTCCAGGGGATCCTTACACGGTGAAAACTGTGTTCCTCCAGCCTTTTCAGTAAGCAACTCTTTACCTGAAGACGAATAGAAACTTATCTTTCCATCCTTCAGGTCCAAGCTGACCTTTATGGATTTCCCTGTAATATCCAATGTGTTATTATCTCTTTTGACGCTAAAATCAACGTGCTCCGGCTTTTTAATTACGGCAAAACTCGTCTTGTGATAGTTGGTGCCGACAGGAGATTTCAAAATCCTTACAATATTATTGGTGTAGAACTGTACCTCGATATTTACTTTATTGACAGTTGCGCTTACACCATGTTCCTTTTTTTTATATGTTTGCGCAAAAGAAGGAGTTGTCACCGCCACTAAAAACAGGACAGGCAAAATACAGGTAGAAATCCGTTTAGTCATTTCACTTTTACTATTAGATTTACGAAGACGTTATGAAAGAACTGGAAGACATAAGAAGACGCAACATTTTTCACAGTTAATATCAACTTAAGAGTAGCAATCCGTATGCAACCTCAGTTCGATATAAGAACTGGCGTTATTAGTTGTGTGTTAAAATTTTTCTATGGCACAGGTGTTTGTAGTGGGAGTAACCTTTTAATGAAGGTTTTTATTTGGCTTGTGTAACAGGCGTGATTTTGTGGTACAAACGGCTGATATCTATTCCGGGAGCCTTCACTGGTTAAACTAAAAATTAATTAATTACCGGTTTTTGTAATCCAACCTTTGCTTATTCACTGCGTTTCGATAGTAATGGTAGCAACTTTCAGCCCTTTAGCCATCGATTTTAACGCTATTCTTCCTTTCTCTGAGCCAACAGGTCGCACAATTGCCAGGCACCTACCGCGAAATACCTTACATTTCCCATCGTGAAAGCTCATCATATCCGAGGGATCTCCATTGCCAACAGCTGCCAGTTCCCCGCCACCACTTACTGCAAATTCAACCGTCATGCCGGCATCCGGCACCCTGTTTCCCTTCCTGTCAATTATCTCCGCCGTCACATACGACAGATCATTTCTGCTGTTTTTGATTTTTACACGATCAGGAGTAAGCCTGATGGCATAAGCCCTGCCGGAGGTTTTCAGCACCTTTGATACTGTGTCTTTGCCATTTTCAATGCCGATTACCCGCAATTCTCCGGGTTCATAAGGAACCTCAAATTCTGCTATCAGGCGAGTCTCATCGGATACCTTCTTCCGGCCAATCACTTTCCCATTCAGTTCCAGGCGGACTGACTCGCACCTGCTAAAAACACGCACACTGAGTTTTTTCCCTTCATAGCCGGACCAATTCCAGCTTTGACGCTCATCGGGCCATCCCCATTTGCTCAGTTCTTCTTTTTGTCCGCGGCGGATCGGGCTGTGGACGGCCATCTCCAGCTTACTTTGCCGCCAGATAACATCCCGGTAATAGGATTGCGGTTTTTTGAACCCGCATAGGTCGATATCGCCGCAATACGAATCATACCAGGGCCATGGCATCCCAAAGCTTTCCGGAGGCGATATGTTTACCGGTAATTTGTGAGTGACCAATTCCGGACTCACCTAAATAGTCCATGCCGGTCCATACAAAATCTCCGATGACCCAGGGATTTTTTTCCACCTGTTGCCAGTTTTCGAACGCTTCCAGTGGAAACGATTCAGTACCAACCATGACCCTGTCCGGGTATTTCTCGTGGTCTTTGGCATACTGCTGCCACAAATAGTTATACCCGCCGACATCCAGCATATCATAAGCGGCAGCGGTTGACGACCAGTGATAAACACCGTTGATGGCTTCCGTTACTGGCCGCGTGTGATCCAACTGATGGACCAGGGATACCAACTCCTTTTCAATATCCAGCCCGGACAATTCAGCCCTATCCGGTATCTCGTTTCCGATGCTCCATAATATCACGCTGGGATGATTCCGGTCCCTTTTTATCATGGATTCGATATCCCGGCGCCACCATTGCCTGAAGTACAGATGATAATCCATCGGCATCTTGCCCTTATCCCAGCAATCAAAAGCTTCATCCATCACCAGCATTCCCAAACGGTCACAGGCATCCAGGAAGGCGGGAGACGGTGGATTATGGCTTGTACGTATCGCATTGAAGCCGTGTTTTTTCATCAGTTCCACACGACGCTCCTCGGCACGGTCGATAGCTTTAGAGCCTAACGGTCCATTACAATGGTGCATGCACCCACCTTTGAGGAGAACAGGTTTCCCATTAATCCTAAGCCCAAGAGTCGCATCAACCTCTATCGATCGAATTCCAACTGTGGTATTCAACTGATCAATCTTTTCACCATCCAGAATCAGATTGACCTGTGCATTATAGAGGTTAGGATTCTCGGGAGACCACAATAAGGGAGAATCTATTTTTATCAGATGTGTTCTTTTTATCTCCTCGTTCCCGCCGATCGTAATCGTACTATAACCATGACCCACCCTGTCTCCGCGGGAATCATACAGAACGGATTCAAGTCCAAGGATTTTTTGGCCGTTTGAGTCGTTTTTTATAGTGGACTCGATCTCCACAAGTGCCTGATCATCCGTAACCTGAGGTGTTGTTACATATAGTGCCCACTGAGAAAAATGAACAGCATCTGTAACCTGTAATTTTACATGTCTGTATATGCCCGAACCGCTATACCACCGGCTGTTTCTTCCCGTGTTGTCTACACGGATGCTTAAAATGTTAGGCTGACCGGGCGACATTAAATAAGGAGTCAAGTCATATCCAAAACTCGTATATCCATAGGGATGGTTACCAAGGTAGTGATCATTAATCCACGTATCAGCGTTCATATACACGCCATCGAATAAAATGGATACCCGTTTATTTTGATCCGCCGTATCCAGTTTGAATTCCTTGCGATACCATCCGACGCCTCCCATTGTATGTCCCGTTGATCCTCCGCCGGGGCTATCGGGCGAAAATGGTCCGATAGCCCTTGGAGTTGGGGCAGAAGCATAAATCCCTCCCTTCTCGTTATGGCAGTATACCTTGACGGCAATCACGTTACGATCTTTCCTAACCAAGTGGGCGGGCACACGATATACTCTTACCTTTACAAAGGTCAGTGTATAATAAGAGTATCGATATTCCGGAGGGAAATCCCCTGTTCCACCAATTCGTACGCCATTAAAAAAAGCTTCATCGGTATCTGCAATTCTTCCGAGATTCAGTAGAAAATCCTTACCGTGAAGATTACCATGCACTTCAATTTCTTTCCGGTACCATCCAAAGGAACCTGACTGATCGTGATCTGAATAATGATTCCAATAATCAGGCAATTTTACTTTTTGCCAGGAATGATCATCGAAAGACGGGTTACGCCACCCGGCATTGTCCCCCCGTTTAAACTTCCATTCTCCGTCAGAGACAGCTAGTGAAGGCAATGTGTGCGTTTTAGGCAGATCCTCAATGCTCCAGTCATGCGGTAAATCCAGTACCGACCAGCCGGAGTCGTCATAGGAAGACAGCTCAGCGCCCGGAGCATCATTTCTCATAAATCGCCAGTCCTGATCGAAAGGACGAATGTTGGGAGATCCTGATGCCTGCTGTCTTGTGATGAATTTACCAGTCTGTTGCGTCGCTTTCCGGGGCGTTCCTTCGGCAAAGAGTGCAGGAGTTCCTGTCAGTCCAACTCCCACTGTTCCAAGTGTTACAGCGGTAATTGATTTCAAGAAGTCCTTGCGGGAAAACCCTTTATCACTCATCTCAACAGATTTTTCTCACGTACCAATTTACTTCCATATCACGGGATATATCATTCTTAGATCGTATCCCTTCGGAATTAGGCCGAAGCCTTATCCGGCATCTTCATTACTTTCATTCTTTTCTTTCCCAAACGGCCAAAAAAGGATGACATACATGAGTCCTAACAACACCAGGAGTATACCCCACCAGACACCGGCATGAAGATTGGCCAGTACCACGTCGGCTTCATGGGCCGGATTTAGCAACCCTGGCAGACTTACTATAAAGATGATGACTCCATAAGCGGTTAGCAGAGAACCGATAAAGAACCAGATCGAAATTCTATGTTCATCTCCCATTTATAACTCCTTACTCTTACCAGAAAATAATTTGCAAGATTATGAATACGGCAAAAATGATTCCTGCCCAAAAAATAGGCCGCTTGGTCAGAGTCAGATGGCCTTCCGACGGAATATCCGTACATCCTCTCACCAGCCCGACTAATTCCGCTTCCGGTTTTGGCTTCGTCATATAACTGACAACGACCGTCACTATCACGCATATCAGCCACGACCATAAAGCCCGGAACATATCTTCAGACATGGCCTTCGCATCAGGCGAAAGTGCGACAATACGTAAAGCGCTGGGGCTGAGTTCCACCCATATCCACATGCCAATGGATGATGTCATTCCGGCAAGTAATCCCCAGAAGCCACCGGCAGCGGTACAACGTTTCCACAACATTCCAAGGATAATGGTTCCGAATAACGGTGCTATGAAGAAACTGAAAAGCGCCTGAACATAGTCCATTATACTGGCTGCATTCTCAACCAGATAAGCGGTTCCGATACTTATTATTACACCTATAAATGTGGACCAGCGCCCCATCCTGACATAGTGGGCATCGGTGCCCTTCTTTTTCGTCAAGGCGAAATGAATGGGCTTATAGATGTCGTACGTCCATACCGTGGCAAACGCGCTCACATTCCCTGCCATACCCGACATAAAACCGGCTATGAGAGCCGTTATACCCAGCCCAAGCAAACCCGGACCAAGATAACGTGCCATCATCAACGGTAGAATCTCATTATAGCTCTGCGCCCCGGTTGCTACAGCCTGACTCTGCCCAACCAAACCCGGCATAACGGCCAGTCCTATGAGTCCGGGAAGTATGACAATCAACGGAACAAACATTTTAAATCCCGCTCCAATGATGGGTGCCATCTTGGAAGACCGGAGATCTTTAGCCGAAAGAACCCGTTGCACTACAAGAAAATCGGTTGTCCAATATCCAAAAGAAATAACAAAACCTAACAAGACGATCAAGTACACCACACAAAACAGGGAGCTACGTATTGCTCGTTTCTTTCGCCTGGTGCTTCGGCCGCCCTGGTTCTCGTTGGGGCGAACATCGCCCGGCTGAGTTTCGCGAGGCGGGGGACCGCCTCCTGGCAGCTCGCCCGCGTGGCCACCGCGAGTGGCATAAGCGACGCCGGTCCCTAATCCGAGGCGGCCGCGTCGGCACCGCCTTCGCTCCGGCCGCCGGCAAGAGAACCTGTACGGTCAGACGAGAAAACGCTGAACCTTGCAACCGCCGGCGGCACGGCTCAAGGGCGATCCGACGACGCGCCACCGTCCGAGATCGGGGCGACGGGACCGCCTGCGGCCGCTATGCTCGGCCCGTCGCACGCCGTTCGGCCGTCCGACACCGGACCGCCGCCCAGCATACGTCGTTGTTCGCCCCGGCAACCGCGGCTTGCCCTCAGGTCCTCGATACGGCCGGCCGGATTGCCCGTAAATGTACGGGGCATCGCTGGTGGATAGCTGGACTCGCGTCCGCGACAGCGGAAAACCGTTTTGAGATCGGGGCCAGTCGCCCGCTGGCAAACGAGCCGATCAAGATTCCGCGGCGTGCTGGAGCCGGCCGACGCCAAGCCCGCGGCAATAATCATGATGGTACTTGGCTAGGCTTCCCACGAGTAGCGGCAAACTTGGCCAGCTTCGTCTTGTCCAACCCGCCCCAGACCGGCGGAGCCTGGCCGGCTTTGGTGGTCAACGGGAAATCCTTCTCGCTCAAGCCGGGAGAAAGCCGCAAATGGCGTCCCCGGGGCCCTGGCTCGTCGAGTTCCACCGCGGGGATTTTGGCAACGCCGAGTACGAGCTTGCCGGGGGCGATGACGCATTCCGGGTGACCGAAGCCGGCGACTCCAGTCGCGAGGTGTCTTCCGGCTCGCAGTAGGCCGACCGCGGACTCCGCTCCCCGCACGGCCTCGATGCTTCGGCCTCGCCACTAAATCGGCCAGCGGGCCAAACAGGTCGTCGCCCGACGTCGTGGATCGCGGCTCGTCTTTTTGCGGGGGGATTTCGTTGGCCGGGTACGCCGGCGGGCCGCTCCCCGGCGACGATGGCCGTGGAACCGGTCTGGCGGGATTTCCGGCGGAAGCGGTGCGGCCGGCGATTGACCGACTGGGTGCGCATCGGCAATCGCCGTAGGCAAAGAGATCTTTTTGCGTGGCCGGTTTGGCGTCCGGACGGTCCCTGTCGGTAGAACCCGTTTCGGCCGCAAGGGGCCGCTTCCCGTGCGGCAAAAACAACTGGCGGAGGGAAACGCTCCCGCGGCGGCCGGCGGGCGTCTGGCGCGTCATTTTGGGGGGCGCGGTCCAGTTTGCTTGACGTCTCCGAGGCTGGCTGTGCAGGGGGGCCGGCTGGTGCCGCCCTTTCCTTGGGCATCACCATGGGCCGAAACCTCGGAAACTTACGCTTGAAATGGGCCCAGCTGCGGTTGCACGGCCCAGGGTGCCGGGCGGAAGGAGTGAGGCCGATCCCGGTGGCAACGGCTCGCCGCAGCTATCGACATCATCCCCGAACTCGTGATCGTCCCGCCGGAAACGTAGCCTTCCCAGGCCGTGTCCCGCCAAGGATCGCCGGCGGTGCTCCCCGAACGGAAGCCGGGAGTCGCAACGTCGCCCCCAATTGCCGCAGCCGGCGCGGCGGCCTGCTCGGCCCGGCCACCGGCATCCCCAAAGCGAACTGGTCCGCTCGAGGCGAATCGCCACGGTCCGAGGTTTCCGTGGTCCGGCCTTCCCGGCTTGAGGCAACCGGCCGCCGCCACAAGGACCACCAGCCCCAAGCTGGCCGTTGCTCGAATCCCTCGTGCCATAAAGAGCTCCGATCCGTCGGAGACTGGTGCTGTCGCGATTGTCGAGGTTGTCACGCAAGGGCGGGGCGCGGGTCGTTACGGGGCTTGCAAGCCTCGGCGACGCCCGAATCCCTCGTGGCTCGGCAACACTGCTCTCGACCGATCCCGAACAGCAAGTTCAGTTCTTCCGATGGGGCTGGACACGACCGAGAAGCCGCGATCCGGAAGAAGCGTGCCAGGAAAAGCACCCTCACATGGCGCAGCAACAGAGACCGCCGGGCATCGCATCGCGTCGGCTGGCCAGGTCGGCGGCTGCGGCCGCCCGCCAAGGGCATCGAGCCCGCTGGCGACAGCCGCCTCTTTGCCGCCGGCTCGAACCGGCAGCGGGGACGCTGGGGAATCACGCATCGGGTCCGACCGCGTGCGGAAACTCGAGGGCGGCTCGGCCTCCCGAGGGCCGAAGACAAGCGGCACGGGGCCCGCCCAGCCGACGTCTGGGGACGGTGATCTCATGTGGACGGTGATCTCATGTGGCATGTCGGAGGTCTCAACAGGGGGCGCCGCAGTCGAGGGGCTTGCGCCAATCGTCGCTTCGTGGTCCGGGCCCGGGCGCTTCGGGGTGCTCTGCCGGTTCGCCCGTGGTGCGGGACAATTCGTCGACGCAAAAAGCCGGCGCGATGCAGAAGCTCGGATCGACCATCTCGCCGAAGTAGCCGCAATCCGCGTCTGAGATCGGCCTTGGTCTTAGCTCCTCCTCCGGTATCGGCAGACCAAAAAACGCCTGGTAGGTTCCGGGCCGCTCTCGAGCGACGCGAGCGAGGTTCAGGCAAAGGGCCACTGCCGAGGTGTTGCAGACCGTAGGATAGGCCTTCTCCTTGCCGATCACCTCAAATCCAGGTAGCGGCGATAGAACCTGGCGTGTTTCGGACGGACGGCCACGAGCAGTTCGTCCAGGCCGCGTCTTTTGGCGTACTGGGCCATCAGCCGCGTGATGCCCACGAAGACGGGAAAGAACCCTCGGAACCAGCTTCTCCGATCGGCAAGGCAGGAGGCCTCGCTCACGGCCAGTCCCAGTTCTCGCCGACGGGCCACCTCGTCCCCGTAGACGATCTCCATGGGAAGCCCCAGTCCGCCGTCATTGATCAAGGAGACGGTAAAGATCGCTCGCCGCAAGCTGGCGATGAAGATCTCGGTGGTCGGCAGCAGATGGTAGGGAGTGATTCGCATTCCGTAGGAATTCGGCTTGCCGAGTCCCGACTCGAGGTAGGAATTGTAGACAAGCCGAAACGCGGAGGCTCGCTCCTCGCACTGCCCGCAACCTTGAACTGAATGTCCTTCGTCTTCGTGCGAAGCGAGTCGAAATCCAGGCAGTCGGTAGACATGATACGGGCTCACGGTGAAGGTTTCTTGGCCACGGTCACGGCACTCCGCAGCGACCCTCCCGCCAGACAGCCTTGCACGGCCAGCATTTCGGCGAGCGGTGTCGAATGCGTCGGGGCTTCGTTCTCAGACCGACGGCCACGGGCGTGGTCGTGTTTTCGGCAGCGTGTTGGTTGAACTCAGAGAAGTCTGAATTACGACAAGTTGTGCTTGGTGGGAACGGGCTTGAAAACGCCCTCAGTTTCGGGCTTGCTGTCACCCTCACCCCCTCCTTCGGCTGTCTTCTTCGAGAATGCGCATAGCAGGTACGTCTCCTTCCCTGTCTACTTGCATCGTCCCCCTTTCCTGGTTGATAATTCCTTGTGTCGTACTTCGTTTGTCATTTCTGGGGCATGTCGTCTCGGTCCGGAACTGGGCTATATGCCCATCGACAACCGCGGTGCGAACCTCCGGTTCCCTGTTCGGGACACCTCCAGGCCACCGCCACTTTCGATCGGCTGATGCATCACGGCGAGGCGATCGTGATTCAGGGAGAAAGCTATCGTACAAGACACAAGACCGCCGAGTGACCACCGACCTGGCCGCGCTTGAGTTGCGGTCGCTGTCGGTATCACATGGCCAGCAGGCAGGCGGGCCGTTTGGGGAGCCCAGTTCGCCACCCGGTACCTCCGGGGCTGCCGATCCTCCTGTAAGGCGGCGCACCCCTCGCCCCTCGTTCTGCAAGGCGTTCCGCGGATAGTCTGCCACTTGAGGCGGCATCTGATCCACGCTCTTGCCCCGAGCCGCGGTGAGTACCGCTGTCGTCGGCTGGAGGGACGGCGGCGGCCCAGGCGGCCTGTACCTCTCGCCTGCATGCACGACGCTGACGGCACCGCTCGGCTGCAAGTGCGGCGACCACCTCTGCCACCTCACCAACCTCCGCGTTTTTGACTGCGCGCCGAGCCAGGCTTCTCTATGCGCCAGGCCCGTCTCCCCGCTACCTCCAAGCCGCCCTGAGGGCCACTTCCGCCCGAAATCGGCGGCGTTTTCCAGCCCGTCGTCACTTGGCGGCAAGACGGAAGCCTTGCACTCGATCGCCGAACGGCGAGGGCCGGATTCGACCGGCACGGCGAGGTTTCGAACTCTAACCGCAGCTATCCAGGCCGAATCGCGCCAGGTGGCACTGGGGCATTTGTCGCGAGCCGGAATCGTGGCCGAAAGGCCTTTGCAGCGGAAGGTGCACTTGGCAGACGAGGATGCTCTTTCCGTCTATTCAAAACGTAGATTGCGACTTGAAGCTTTCAAGCCAAACTTGCAAAAAATCCTGTTACGCCGGTACGATGTTTCCGGTTATTACCGAAAGGGACGGCTCTGGGTGTTGGCGGAGGCCGCCGATATGGCTGTTTCGCCGGTCAGGATGAAGGGATGGCGCGGTCGAGGAAGTCATTCAGTCCCAACTGCTCGATGAGTTCCAAGCCCAGCCGAGGGCCGCCGAAATCGCGACGGTTGTTTACAACGGCCCCCACCGCCGACGCCTCGCAGGCCCGCCAGCCAAAAGGACTTGCGTCAAGAATCCCCACCTTCAGGCGGCCTTCGGCTACGACAAGGTTTCCGAGGAATCGGACACTACCGGCGAAGCTGGACCAGGGGCGATGACTTGTTCCTACTCCTCCTCATGCGAGGATCAACCGAAGCTTGGTGCTTTTTCGTTGCCCGGAATGCGTCCGCAACTTTATAATTCCGGCCCGCCCTCGGCAAACCAGAGCCACGACGTGCATCGCAAGGGCGACGGAGGCGATGAGCGTCAGAAGTAAAAAGAGGGGATGCCGTGTCCGGGGTCACCGTAGGCGCATTTGTCGTATACTTGGCCTGCAACAACTCCGAGAATCTAGAGAGCCAACCAGCCGTCGCGAGAAGGCTGCCTAGCCAAAGCCCAGTGATATGCCCCCGAAAGCGTCTGTAGCCCTGACCAAAGCATGGGAAGGTAGAGTCCGCCAATCACCATGCAAATAACTGTCGTGAGCCTGACTGGACTTTGGGCAGGGTGTTCTTCAGGAAGAGCATTGCAGCGATCCCGACCAAACCCCAAAGCGTCAAGAACGCAGAACAACACACCATGTAACC
Source organism: uncultured bacterium (assembly GCA_963787205.1). GTDB lineage: Bacteria > Bacteroidota > Rhodothermia > Balneolales > DATFMH01 > DATFNI01. Next base: position 7,017 of record CAWBCD010000024.1, on the reverse strand, counting down.
GCCAGCGGTCAGCATGGCGGCTTCGGGGTGGTGTCGATACCATCGCCAGGCCCGCGCCAGCCGACCCACGGGCCTCGCGGTCACGGGTTGGCCGGCGAGGAATCGCTTGAGATCGTCTGCCAGCTCGCGAGTCGTCTGATAGCGGCGGCTTCGCTTCTTCTCCAGGCATTTCAGACAAATCGCCTCGATATCGCGGGGAATGCTGCTATTGAGTGTCGATGGTCTGGCGGTTCGTCGCGGATCATCTGAAGCACGAGCATCCGCGGGTCGCCGCGGAAAGGCCGTTCTCCGGTCAACAGCTCATAGAGGATAACGCCCAAGGAGTAAACGTCGCTGCGGCGATGGCGCAGTGTCCCTCTCCTCGGGCCTGCTCAGGCGACATGTACGCCGGAGTGCCCAACACCTGGCCGTCCAGCGTCATCGTTACTTCGCCCGTCTCCCGCCGAGCCATTCCGAAATCGGTGATATACGGTTCACCATTGAGATCCATCATTATGTTGGCGGGCTTGAGGTCGCGGTGGACCACGCCCTTCTCGTGGGCCTCGTGAAGAGCATCGGCAAGCTTGGTACACAATCGCGCCGCTTCCAGAGGCGTGAACCGCTGCCCCGAAAGCCACTCCGTGAGCGTGACCCCTTGGACGTAGTCGCTGACGATGTAATCGGTCTCGCCTTCGCGGCCACGGTGTGTATGCTCACCACGTTGGGGTGGTCAACTTGCGCCGCTGCCCGTGCCTCACGGAAGAACTGTTCGGACTCCGCAACATCCAATTCTCCGCGACGGGGGATTTTCACCGCCACGATACGGTCGAGTTGGAGGTCGCGGGCCTTCCACACCGTGCCAAACTTCCCGGATCCGACTTGTTCCACGAGTTGGAAGCCGGCGATCGTTCGTGGGCTTGCCGGAGCGTACGCCTGTGTCTCGTCGCCGACAATCAGATTGAAATGGCTTCCGCAGGCCGGGCAGGTGACGTCGCTGAGCGATGTGTCTTCCGAGCCTACGCAGGAATTGTGACAATGCGGACAGCGAATCCGAAACTCCCCGGGGGAATTTGCCGGTGATTGCTGAAATGAGAGATTCTTATCCCGTGCGGTCTCATCCGTGAGCCGTGCGCGGTCACTACGGGACGGCTGGCCTGCTTGGGAGGATCTGCTTTGCTCGGCTGCGTCACGGCCCATGATCGCGTGCGTTTCACCTAGAAAAAATCCTGGTCGTCGTCGGCGCCGAAAAAGAAACCTCCTAATCGCGATGGGAGATCCCGGCCCGCCGTCACACTCGATGCATGAATGGCATTTTCCCACCGAATATGCAGGCTGGCAAGCCCCCGAGAAAGCACTGTCCCCACCCGGATGGGCGATCCCATGAAGCACCCCGCAGAAGACATCGAACGCACGACGGTGGCTTTCCTGGAACGTCTCGGTGCATTCGCCGGGGAAGACCCGGCAGAAGATCGCGTCGGATTACGGCAAGGTCATTCTGAAAAAGGTCACCTTCACTGGCTCGCCGCCGATCAGCAAAGTGGCCTCGGCAAAATCAGCCTCCCCGCAAGTTGGCGGGTGGCTCAGCCGGCGTTCGCGCGAGAAGAGTTGGATCTGCATGGCCACCAACGAAACCCGTTGGGGTGCCAAACGTGTGTTGTCTCATTACCTGAACCGCTGGCCGATTGAAGTGCTCTTCAAAGAGTCGAAACAGTATCTGGGACTGGGCGACTACCAAGTATTGCGGTACCGGGGCATCGAACGCTACCTTTGCCTCGTGCTGATCGCTCACCTCCTGCTGACCCACCTGGCCGCCGCAGGCCACGGTGCACAAGCCGACGACGCGACAAAACCGATCGACCTGGGAAGCACGCCACAACGCCAACACATGCTACGAAGCAAGCTTTGGGACGACATGATCAACAGCCTGGAAACCAGCTCGCGTAACCGCCGAGCCGGAAAGAAACTCAAAGACATGATCCTGCTCGAAGACCACCGTCTTGGTAAGAATTGGCGGGTCAGTGAGGTAGTCTCAGATCAAATGCGGTCCTGCCTCGCTCATCAAAATCGCACGCTGATGCCAGCGATGACCGAGTCGAGCCAGGCCCGTTCGGTGATTTCGGTACCTGGTATCGGACCCTGGGGTATCAAGATCGGCCCGCTGATTTCGTTCTCGAAACCGTGAACGTACGTCATGGACAAATTCCATTGATGTCCCATTTGGAAGGAAAGCCCTGCGCTGAGCCAATGCTTGATGATAAGCGAGGAGGCCACATTGGCTGCCGCCTGGTTGCTTGGAACCGGGTTCTCATTGAACGCGTAACCCATGCGTGCAGTCAACCGATCGGTAAGCCGCCGTTCGGCGCCCGTGGAAACGGCCATGACGTTCCGCCAGCCAAGTCCAGCGATAGCGCCGCTGGCGGTGAAACCGGAATCTCCGAAGCCGCTGGCGCCAGCGTAATCGAAGTAGCGGATATCACAGGCAATCAGAGTGTCCGCGATGCCCGAGTAGGCGGCTCCCACGGACACGATTAGCGGGTAGTCAAAACTGCTGGTGAGAACGCGTGGTTGTCGCAGCTCATCCACGGAATTGAACCTAAACCTCTCAAACCATTGCGGACTCTTGACCGAGGCACCGAAATGCCAGCCGCAATCGCCCCTATAGTAGATCCCGGCTTGAAATCCGGCGCCCCAATGGTACGGGGTCCCCACAGCCTCCGGATAACTGGCGAAACCATCGCCGTTAGCGTCGTCGGGTGCCGCGAAGAATGCCGGGCTTGCCGTTAGCCTGGCCAAGGTGACGGTGGGCGCTAAGCCCACGGAGACATGCTCTGACAGGATCCAGGAAAAAGCGGGCACCAGTTGAAGGATATCCAGCTGGGCGGCCACACGTCCCGTGCCGAGGCCGGTCGGCGGCGGCGGAGTGAAGATCGGATTGCTCTGGCTGGCGGCGTAGTTGCCATTGAAACCTCCAATTCCAAACAGCCCGAGCCCGAAGGCAAAGTCTCGCGCAGGCCGGCTTCTGCACAAAAGCAATGACCGGAACGGGTGCTACACCAGCGTTGTTCTGGGTGACTCCCTCTAAGGGCTGAGATGGTATTCCCGGCCCTAGAGCGTCAGCGGCGACGCGAGAACGAACCTCGGATCGCGGGAGCACCATTTCGAAGGCCACGCTGCAATCCGATGCGGGTAAAGCTACGATCGTCGCCGGGTTCCAATAGAGCCGCGCGCCCGCGGCATCCAGGGGAGCACCGTGGCTGCGCCGGCCATGGAACGATTCACCGGTCCCATTCCGTTCAGGGCGACCCCTTGCCCGGCTGCCTGCGCTGCAAAATGGCCGACGAGCAGCAATGGGAGGGCAAAACGACAGATGACTAGCGTGGACGTTCCGCCTCTGGGATGCGGATTTGGCGGCACGCGTCCCTGCACGCCGAGTTGTAGGGCGACCACGACAAGCCCTCTTTATTCCGTTGCCGAAGAGGTCTGCGGGATAACCGGATTGTATTGGAGTTATCGACTATAATGCCCCCAACCATGAGTACATTTCTCACCCCGCAGCAGGCTACCGTCTGCTGCCGCCAAACTCTGCCCATCGGATTTCGAGACCGGTGGGGGTTCAACGGACGGTCCCCGGCTGGGGGGACGGATTGGAGGCCAGCCGGCCGGTCACGCGTTCCATGCGGATGTAGGCCAGGATGGCATCGTACCGGGCGTTGGCGTGGTTGCCGATGGCTCGGGCCTCCAGCAGCTGCGCCTCGAGCACCTCCGTGCCGGTGGCCAAGGCGGCCGTATCGCGCCGCTGTGCCACCCGCGTGTTCTCTTGGGCCCGCCGGATCGATTCTCCGGCGACTTCGAGTCTCCGACGCGTCTCCTGGATCTCGAGCCAGGCACGTCGGACTTCCAGGGCAAGCATCGATTCGAGATCGGCCCGCGCCGATTTCAGGCCCGCGGCTTGTTGCAGCAGGGCTGCCGCCCGGTGCCGGTCGCGTCCCCCGTCGAACGCATTCCACGAGACGCCCAGACCGACCTCCGCAATTCCCTGCGGCACGGTATAGCGGTTCTCCTCATAGGAGTAGTCGCCCCACAGGTTGACCTGCGGGCCGTTTTGGGCGAGCTGGCTGGCGGCCTGACGCTCAAGCACTCGATCCGCTGAAGTCTTGCCAGCGAGGGATGGGTGGCGATGGCCAGGGCCGTCAGGCGGTCGACGTCCTGGCTGAACGTGGGCACGGGCACGTCGCTGAGCCAGACGGGGAAGGTCGAGCGGCCTGCCCAGACGCCGATTGTACGCTGCCGGGCGGCGTCCAAAAGACTGCGAGCTTGGTAGGCCGCTTGTTGTGCATCGGACACGGCCACTTGAGCCGCCAACACGTCGTTGGACGTCGCCCGCTGGTGCGCCAGATCGCATCCTGGTATCGCCCAGGCGGCTGGAACTCGTGACGGTTCGATCGGCCACCTCGACGGCACGCTCCCCGCGGAGCACGGCGAAGTACTCTTCGGCCACGCCCATCATGACATCGCGTTGGGCATCTGCCACGGCCAGGTCGGCGGCGGTGAGTTTGTCGGCATCGGCCGCACCGATGCCCTGGCGGATAGCGCCGCTGGTATAGAGAGGCACGTCGACGCGGGTGCGAAAGGCGAACCCCTCCTGCTGCTGGAAAGGAAGCTGCCGGGCGGGACCGGGATGGGAAGCCCCTGGGGGTAGGAGCGGGAAGGACTGCTCGCTGTCGCGAAGAGCGTAAGAGCCTTCCACGGCGATCGAGGGCAGGCGTTCCGCCCGAGCCGACGCGAGCGATTCATGGGCAGTTGCACCACGAATCGGCTCGACTCAAGCGACCGGTCCTCCGCCAGTGCGGATGGCCCACGCCTGGTCGAGCGTCTCCAGCGCACGGGGCGGCCCGCCGACGTACTGCCCAGGAGGGACGGCGACGGGAGCCGGCACGGCATAGGCCGCCGGCGGCGTGTCCGGCAGGATTTCCTGCCTGCCGCGGACATCCGGCACCCCGCACGGCATCGAGCCCACTGCAACCATGGAGTTGCCGGCGGCGGTTTGCGACCACGCAACCTCGCCGCTGGTTCCGAGGAGGCCGCCGCCTCCAAGGAGAAGGAGAATCCAGAGATAGACGCCTCGACGGGCCGCCATGGGCGATTCAGTCTCAGTCGGGCCGTTGCCAAAACCGGGAGTCCCCACAGACGCGGGGAGGGGAACTATCGCGGCAAGACCGCCTTGCCGTCAAGGCCAGTTGTGAGACGCGAGGGCCCGGCGGCTCGGCAAGGGAGCCTGCGGCTCCCGATAGCCTCAGAAGGGGCATCCGAAGGCAAACCAGGCAACGTGGACTGAGTGCAAAAAAACGGCCGTCTGCGGCAGTGTCGGCCACCTTGGCAAACTGGCGGTGCCCGTGCGGCCGTCCGCCGCCGAACCGCCCTGGTGTCACGTCGCAGGCGGCCGAGTTTGCAGGACAGAGCTCGGCACAGTCAACGCATCGCGGGGGTAGGCCCGGAAACCAGCTGCGCCTGGCCGTCGCAAGCGCAGCCGGCAGAGCACCGCAAAATCGGGAGCTATTTCTCCGTGCCAAGGTCCGCATTGAGCGAGGGGCCCCCAGACCGGAATCCCATTCCTTGCAGGTCGGACATAACCTGTCTTCCCACGGCCGTTTCCGACAACTGGAAGCTTGGATCGAGGTTGACAAGCTGTCGGTAGTCGTCCGCGGCTTGGGTTTCACGGCCAAGCCGCTGCCGGACCCGAGCCCGATTCCAGTAGGCATAGGCGGAACTCGAGTCCACCGCGATCGCCGCACTGAAATCGGCCTCGGCACGCTCCCACTCTCCCTTGCCAAAATAGGCCCGCCCGCGGAGCAGCAGGCAATCCGCCGCACTGGGATTCCAACGCCACGGCCTGGTCGGCATCGGCGATTGCCTCATCGTATTGCTGCAGCGCGAGATGCGCTCGGCGCCCAGGAGCAAAGCTCGGCGGTTGGGCCGCCCGGAGCCGGTTCCGCCGCATCCAGATCGGCGATGGCCTCTTTCCGTAGTTGGCCTGACGCAGAAAGACAAGCCCCCGCTGGCTGTACGCGGAGGAAGTCTCCGGATCGAGCCGAATCGCCTCGGTCAAATCGGCAACCGCCTCCTGGTAGTCATCCCTCTTCAGATAGGCGCCACCCCGCTTCTGGTAGCACTCGGAGCAGTCCGGGTCGATTCCAATGGCCTTGGAGTAGGCAAGGATTGCCTCATCCAGCCGGCCCGAGTCTACGAGGGTGTCCCCTTGCTCGATGGCTTCGCGGGTGGCGGAATGGCAGCCGCCGAGGCCGATAAGCACGACCAAGACCGCGGCCCAGGCCGGCGGACGGAAACGGCCAACCATGGCGGTGTTTGGCTATCTGGAGTCTGTGGAGCGGAATCCTGCGAACGACCTTTTCATCTGTATTGCACCGGCCGGTGGCCGAGACAAGATTCTCCATTCTCCCTAGCGATTCGGCGTAACCCAGATGTAATCGTCCGCAGCCACGGCAGGAAATGGCTGTCGAACGTTCCCGTCGCGGACTTCACTCTCACTCTCGAGGTCCGCTTGGCCCGCCGGGCCGCCGCGGATGGACCGCGAAGCACCAGGCGTGCGTGTCGACAGCTTTGGCTTCAGCGCCCTGCCGCCCGGCGATCGTAGCTTGTCGGCGACGTAGGACCGAGTGACGGCCGGAGATATGGTTGCACCCCGACTTTCCAAACTCGGCAGAGAATCTGTTGTTCCGTCCGACTTCTCCGACGGAGCCGGCAGGGTCGGCGGTTGTCTTCTTCCTCCCGGCGGGATGTGCTCCGGTGCGCTTGGGGGAATAGCAATACGTAGGTCCTCGCCCTCCGCTTGGAGTTGGCCGCTTGCTCTACCCGGCCGCCCCAGCCAGTTGAGCTCCGCGCCCGCCGGTGCGCGCCGGGCCAAAAAATCGGCGGCGATGCGGATGAACTCGGGGTAGCTCAGGTCCCGGGAAGGGTCCGCCGGGCTGTGACCGATGTAGCAGTGGGGTTTCAGCCGCCCGTACTCGAAGGATGCATGGA
>CAWBCD010000023.1:0-177142 GCA_963787205.1 uncultured bacterium | reverse complement strand
AAAACAATCGTTCCGGTGGCGCAATCCCGTAAACTCTGAGCTTCTCCCTTGCTTCATCAGTGAACCAATCTGTCGTCCATGCCTCGCTGAAATCTTCTCTGATTTCCACATCACTAAATCCATGATCATGAAGTATATTTTTGATCTCGTCATGTATCGCATGCAACGCAGGACAGCCCGAATAGGTCGGTGTGATGCGCACCGTCACCCTGTCGCCATCCACTTCCACACCGCGTAGTATCCCTATCTCGGCAATACTGAGGACCGGGATTTCGGGATCCTTTACTGCGTCGAGGATCTTGAGGATATCGGTGGGAGTATTAGTTGTCATAGTTATTAGGTTATTGGGTTATTAAGTTATTAGGGTGCCAGATTTCAGTAATCTGAATAACCCAATAACTTAATAACGCCCAAATCTCAATACTCAATACTCTGTACTCACAGCTAAAGCGTCACCACGTTGCTTCCGGATACATCCTCACGAGGCTCTGCATCTCGTCGAGCAGATGGCCGAGATGTTCGGTGTGAATGCCTTGACGCCCGCCGGTGTCCATGTATTGCCTGTTGTCCGGATGGATTAAGGGTGGCTTGTCTGAGTGTCTCAGAAACCTCGTAATCCCAGTGTCCCTGCAGATCCCGCATATCGGGTACGATGCCGGTTGTGGAAAGGATTGCGTCCACCTCATCGCGTTCGAACAGTTCACCGGTATACATCCAGAGGTCATCGATTGATTCCTGGATGCGTTCATGACTTTCATCGGTCCCGTCACCGAGACGCAACATCCAGTTGCGGCTGTGCCGGAGATGGTAACGGATTTCTTTGAGAGCCTTTTCTGCAAGACCCCGCAGTGTATCATCCGTACTGTGGATCAGCTGCTCGTACAGAAAATGGCTGTATGTGCTGAACAGGTATGCCCGGGCTATCGTGAATCCGAAATCTCCGCGGGGCAGTTCAACCATTTTTAGATTTCGGTAGGACCTGACACCACGCCAGTAGGCCAGACGATCGGCATCGCGACCTTTCCCTTCAACTCGTCCGGCATAGTCTAATAGCGATGAGGCGTGTCCGATCAGATCCAGGGCGATGTTGCTCAGCGCGATATCTTCTTCGAGAACGGGACCATGTCCGCACCATTCCGACAACCTGTGCCCCAGGATCAACCGGTCGTCAGCCAACCGTAATAAGTATTCAAATAAAGCCTGACTGGTGTCCATATATAGTATTGAGTAGTGAGTATTGGGTAATGAGAGATTAAAGAGTATGCGTTCAGGTGGTTTTCTTTTTGACGGCGTGAGGTACTTCGTAGAATTGCGGATGACGGTACACTTTATCATTCGAAGGATCAAAGAAAGGTCCGACATCATCGGGAGTGGAAGCGACGATCTTCTCTGATGGAACAACCCAGATATTGGTGGCCTCGTTGCGGCGGCTGTACACGTCCCGGGCGTTCAGCAGTGCCATCTCTGCATCGGGGGCATGCAGACTTCCCGCGTGTTCATGCGGACTCCCGGACTTTTTCTGCGTAAATACCTCCCAGAGGGGCCAGTTATCGCTATCCTTATTTTGTTCCATGTGAGAGCTGTGATTATTTTGATAGTTGATAGTTGATAGTTGATAGTTGATAGTTGATAGTTGATAGTTGATAGTTGATAGTTGATAGAAAAGTCTAGCAACAAACGACCATCAACTAAAAACTAATTGCCCGGATGTTTTCGGGCATATGCTTCGGCTGCTTCGCGGACCCATCGGCCTTCATCGTGAGCTTTTTTACGCGCATTCAGGCGATCTTTGTTGCACGGACCGTTGCCTTTGATCACCCTCCGGAATTCATCCCAGTCAATCTCGCCGTGTTCCCAGTGTCCGGATTGTTCATTGTATTTTAAGTCTGGATCGGGAAGAGTGATGCCGATCGCCTCGGCCTCCATCACCGTGCGGTCTATGAAACTCTGGCGCAGTTCATCATTGCTTTTGAGTTTGACTTGCCACCCGAGCAGTTCACCCGAGTTAGGGGAATCGGAGTCATGCGGACCAAACATCATCAGCGTCGGCCACCACCAGCGGTCGACGGCATCCTGTGCCATTTCCTGCTGCCCGGTGGTCCCCCTCATGAGGGTCGCCATGATCTCATACCCCTGTTTCTTGTGGAAACTCTCCTCTTTGCAGATTCGAACCATAGCACGGGCATATGGGCCATAAGATCCCCTCGCGAGCATAGTTTGGTTGATGATCGCCGCTCCGTCAACCAGCCATCCGATCACACCGATGTCGGCCCAGGTAAGCGTTGGGTAGTTGAATATATTGGAATACTTGGCTCGTCCGTCCAGAAGCTGATTATTTAGCTCACTGCGATCGACTCCAAGAGTTTCTGTTCCGCTGTAGATGTAGAGACCGTGTCCGGCTTCATCCTGTACTTTTGCAAGCAACGTGAGTTTTCTGCGAAGAGAAGGAGCCCGGGTTATCCAGTTGCCTTCGGGCAACATCCCCACAATCTCTGAATGGGCATGCTGCGACATCATCCGGACGAGCTGTTTGCGGTAGCGATCCGGCATCCAGTCTTTAGGTTCAATCTTCTCGCCCGATGCAATTTTTTTCTCGAAAGCCTGTAATCGTTCTTCTTCATTTACCATAGAAAAGCGCTTCCATTTGTCTGCATTTGCTTTGAAATTAAGAAAACGGATAACGAAATGCATTAAATGTTCCCGGTCATGCATCCTAAACAACATGTGGAAATTCGTTTACATTCGGCCTTTAATAATCCCCGATACCAACTCATAAACGCCGTTTACCACATTATCTATCTGTTTGGTCAATAATCGCTGTAGTATGCCCTGTCATCAGACGAAAAAAAGTGATAATTATTATCTTGGTCTGTATAAGTGCATTGTAGGTAGTGGCTAAATGAATTCTGTTGCCCGGCTGATTGATGACCCCCAAACTAAAGAATAGATCATGAGAAAACGATACAACCTTGTTTTTGCAATACTGTTATTGCTATCAGGCTGGATGTCTGCTAAAAGTGTTTATGCACAGAATGAGCCCTTTTCGCTGACCCAGATCATGTCCTTTCCGTATCCAACCCAGCTGACCGCATCTCCCAAAGGGAGCGAGATCGCATGGGTCATTAATCTGCGTGGAGTGCGAAATGTGTGGATGGCGCAAGGCCCCAATTTCAGGCCTGTCCAAATGACCAATTACACCGGTGATACCGGTCGGGAAATCACGCATCTCATGTTTTCTCCGGATGGTAAGTTTCTGGTTTTTGTGCGGGGAGGAGATCATGGCGCAAACTGGGCCGAAGATCAGCAACCGGATCCGGATTCCGATACCGAACAGCCACACCTGCAGATAGTTTCAGTACCGGTATCGGGAGGGAAGGCAGTAGTGCTTGGAGAAGGTGATGCCCCGGCAGTTGCATCGGGCGATGACCGGGTTGCCTTTATTGACACTAAGACGCACAATGTTTGGTGGGCACCTGTCGATGGCAGTTCTAAAGCCGAACGGTTGTTTTATGATAAAGGGATTGATAAAGACCTGAGATGGTCGCCGGATGGCAGTGCTCTGGCATTCGTCTCGAATCGGGGTGATCATAGCTTCATTGGTGTTTTTACAACAAATCAGAATCCTATAAAATACATGGCTCCATCAACGAACCGCGACTTTTATCCACGTTGGTCTCATGATGGTGTAAAGATCGCATTCGTTCGCCGTCCGGGTAAGGGAGGTGCTCCCGTATCGCCTCTTAAGAATCATCCCAAACCGTGGTCGATTTGGGTTGCCGATGCCAGCTCAGGCATTGGCAGGAAAGTGTGGAGCAGTCCGGTGACATTGCACGGTTCGTACCCGGGGACCAGTGGCGGCGCTAATCTCCACTGGGGATCCGATAATCAGATCGTTTTTCTGGCTGATCTGGATGGATGGCCTCACCTGTATTCTCTCAACTTAAAAGGCGGTGAGCCGGAGAAACTGACGGCAGGTTCGTTTATGGTCGAGGATGTCAGTGAGAATCCGGACCATGGATCAATCCTTTATTGCGCAAACACAGGCCAGAATAATGGGGATATCGACCGCCGGCATATTTACAGGGTCTCGGTAAACCTGGCCAACGCCGTTCCGCTGACCGCAGGCAACAATCTTGAGTGGTCGCCGGTAACTACCGGCGATGGACAGACGGTAGCCTTCATCCGTGCCGGTGCCCTGCAACCGCCCCTGGTCATGGTTCAGTCGAGCAACGGAGGTAACGCCCGACCCATTGATGCCGATCTCGTGCCGTCGAATTTCCCGACAGGATCACTGGTGGTTCCACGTGATGTCACGTTTCGTTCGGATAATGGGCTTACGATCCATGGTCAGCTGTTTGAGCGTGGCGGGTCTGAAAAGAAACCGGCCATCATCTTTGTGCACGGAGGGCCCTCGCGGCAGATGTTGCTTGGCTGGCATTATATGCACTATTACGCGAATGCCTATGCTATGAATCAATACCTGGTAAGCAAAGGGTTCATCGTTTTGTCTGTCAACTATCGCCTGGGAATTGGATATGGCTACGATTTTCATCATCCCAGTGACTGGGGACCGACAGGAGCATCCGAGTACAGGGATATCCTGGCAGCAGCACATTATCTTCAGAAAAGAGACGATGTCGACAAGAACAAGATCGGTATTTGGGGTGGCTCATACGGCGGTTACCTGACGGCTCTTGCCCTGGCCCGTAATTCGGACATCTTCAAGGCCGGAGTGGATATGCACGGTGTTCACGATTGGTCGACAATAGTCGGCAACATGCCTGAGATAAAGGATGCTAACGGGTACGAACAGCTCGATAAGGCAGATATCTTAAAAGAAGCCTGGGAGTCATCACCGGATGCTTACGTGGACAAATGGCGTTCTCCGGTGTTATTAATCCAGGGAGACGATGACCGGAATGTGCATTTCCATCAGATGGTGGATCTTGTCCAGCGATTAAAGCAGCAAAAGGTGCCGATGGAGACACTTGTCTTGCCAAACGAAATCCATGAGTTTCTGCGATATGAGAGCTGGATCAAAGTCTATAACGCTGCGGCGACCTTTTTCAATAAACACCTGAAATAAGTGATATCCGACTATTTAATGTGAATCAAGATGAGAATCGATAGCGTAAAGAATAGAACACGGACTTACTCGGACAAAAATTAAAGATAGCTCCTCTCCATGCAGATGGAGAGGGGTTGGGAAGAGGTATACTGAATAGCTGTCATTTCCTGCTAATAAACAGTTCTTTATAACCTGTTGCAGGATCATTTCTCCTTTCGAAGATAAGTTCATCAGGAATGCCGACAACAATCTCGGCTGTCGTGAAAATTGGGCTGCCTTCCATGAGGTGTCCGCCAATAGTTTTTCCGGCACTATCCGAAATAGCGATATGCAGATGCGATCCGTTTAGTGAAATTGTTCCGGTCAACGATACAATTTCGAAGGGCCCGTCAAATTCCGTTGTGTTGGCCCGGTTGGCTAATCTGATGGAAGCCTTTTTAAGGCTGCCGACACAGGTGGCGATGTAGGCAGCTTCTATGTGATTCCCGTTTGCAAAAGCTTGCAACGATCCTTTCAGATCACCACCAGGACCCAGTCTACAGGTTATTACACTTTCAGACGAATGATGGATTTCCATACGATCTATCCCGTTTGTGCAAAGTTTTACGAAGAGATAACAAAAATATCAGGAAAATTACACCCCGTGCACTTTCCATTTTCCCCTTTTTGTTTACTTTGTCATACCAGATTGTATTTGAAATGGGGATGTACCAATATCCCAATCCAGAAGACACTTATATGAGTACCGGGGATGATTTGCTGATTTCACTCTGCATGATTGTGAAAAATGAGGAGGTTATGCTGCCTGCATGCCTGGAAAGTGTGCAATCGGTGGTTGACGAGATGATAATAGTCGATACCGGGTCAACCGATTCTACAGCTGAGATCGCCCGGACTTTCGGAGCCGAAATAATCGATCATCCCTGGAATGATAACTTTGCTGAAGTCAGGAATATCGGTCTGGAGAGAGCAAAAGGACAATGGATACTTGTTTTGGATGCCGATGAAGTTCTGACAGATCAGTCGGGGAAAAATTTGAGGCAGACAGTAACAAGTACAAAAGCGGATGCCCTGACCCTCATCATTCGCAATCCCCACCCCGAAGGAGAACTGCAGACCTATTCCGATTTTACGCTAACACGCCTGTTTCGAAATAAAGATCAATACCGCTACCAGGGGATGATTCATGAACAGATACGACCATCGATCGAAAAAACAGGTGGAATGATTCAGAAATCGGATCTGGTCATTTTTCATAAGGGATACAGTGGCGAAACGGTACAAGGTAATGAAACCCGGGCCCAAAGAAACTTACAATTGCTTGAAGAGTCGGTAAAAAACAGCCCGGGTGATCCGTACCTTTTGTATCAACTCGGAGCAACTTATAAGCAGATGGGCGAGGATCAAAAGGCCAAAGTAATTCTGAAAAAAGCGGAACAGAGGGATGGGGATCACATTCTTTTGGCTGAAACCAGGGCTTTGATGTATATGAAGTTATCACAACTTTCGTTGACCGGGGATGAGTATGGCAATGCCGTTCGTTATGCAAAAAAATGTCTCGCAATGCAACCCGACAATCTGATTGGGTTATATGTGATCGGTGTGGCGTTGCTTTATCAGCACAAGATCAAGGAGGCCGGTGCCTATCTGTTACAGGCGCGCAGCCATCCGCAGCTCCGGATGGAGGAAATAGAACAGCTCGATCAGTTGATTACATTTTGTGGTCACCGGTAACATTTTGTCGCGTTTCGTAACATAGAACGTGTAGATCCATACCGGATGGTTTTACATTATATCACAAGAGTGAAATTGCCACACGATGTTATAACTGCGACTTCAATGTTTTGAAGAGAATGGAGTACAAGATATACCAACCCAATCCGAAGCTCTCATCCCTGGTGGATTATTACTACCACTCAGCAGGGACATTTGATGGTGTGGAGCGAACGATTCTGCCCGACGGAAGGGTGGATCTTGTATTCGTGCTATCAGCCGGAGTAAAATTAAAAGACCGTCAGGATGGTTTTCTCACAGTACCCGGAGGCGTGTTGCAGGCACGAAAAAAAGAAGTATTCCCCGTGATCTATAAGGGTCGGGTTGAGCTTCTGGGGATTCGTTTTCGACCCAGGGGATGCAGGGTTTTACTTGGAATACCCATGGCCGAACTGCCTGAGCAACCGGTACCGATGGCCGATGTCTTTAATGCAGAGGCTAAGGAGCTGGAGCAGTCCTTGTTTGAGATTCGGGAACCTGAAGACAAAATCAGACATATCGAACAGTGGCTGATACAACAATACTGCAAAAAGGATCTGAAACATCACTGGGAGTGGGATTGGCTCGATAAACTGATGCAATCATCAGGTTCGGTGCCACTGCAGTCGTTATTGCCGGAATCGGATGCCAACTATAAGAGGGTACAACGCTTTTTCAGGGATCAGCTGGGTATCACTCCCAAAAGTCTGTCCAGGATGCTGCGGATGGATGCTATTCACCAGGAATTACGTATGAATGATCAGGAGAAAGTCGACTGGATGTCCCTTGTCGTTAAATACGGTTTTTATGATCAGTCGCATTTGGTCCATGAGTTTCAGCAGCTTACCGGCCATTCCCCGGAACAATTTGTTGCAAAGCTGCCGCAGTTTATCTGATCTGTTTGTCTCGGTTTTGTCCATTTTTTACAATGGGAAATCAGAGTGATCTCCGATTTTACTACTAAATCGAGGATATATAAGATGCGACACGCGTTCATAATATTAATACTTTGTCTCATTGGTTTTAAGCCAGCCTTCGCCCAGAAACTAACCCAAACCGTCCGCGGAATTGTCGTGGACGCAGAAACACGTGCAACGCTGCCCGGTGCCCATGTAATCGTTCAGCCGAGTGATCCGGTGCTTGGCGCAATAACGGGTAAAGGCGGCTCCTTTAAAATCAGTAATGTTCCGGTGGGGAGATACCAGGTTAAGGCCAGTTTCCTGGGCTATCAAGCCAGTGTCATCCCCGGTGTATTGGTAGGATCAGGAAAAGAAGTATACCTGGTTGTTGAGTTGAGGGAAATCGTATACAAAGGTGCAGAAGTGACGGTGACTGCCAAAACAGAAAAAGGAAAACCTGAAAATCAAATGGCTTCGGTGAGTGCTATATCCTTCTCGGTGGAAGAGACCCGTCGTTTTGCCGGAAGTGCCGATGATCCGCTGCGCGCCGCTTCCGCCTATCCCGGTGTGGCAGCCAATGCCGACGTAAACTCGAATGGTGTCGTGATTCGCGGCAACTCGCCCAAAGGATTGCTCTGGCTGCTGGATGGCGTTCCCATTCCAAATCCCAATCATTTTCGTTATGTCGGGCAATCGGCAGGTGGCATCACCATTTTCAGCAGCCAGGTACTTGCCAATTCCGATTTCTACACCTCCGCCTTTCCAGCGGAATACGGAAATGCCTTGTCCGGAGTATTCGATATGCATTTCCGGACGGGCAACCCTTTCAAGCGGGAATACACTGCCCAGTTGGGGATTCAGGGAATTGAACTGGCCGCAGAGGGACCCTTTTCCAAAGCGAATGAATCCTCGTATTTATTCAACTACCGCTATTCGGTTTTGGGATTTCTCCAGTTGTTCGACCCGTCGATGAAAAACAGGGTTCCATCCTACCAGGATCTGTCTTTCAAAATCAATGTCCCGACTCAAGGCGCCGGCGTGTTTTCATTATTTGGTATCGGCGGTCTTGATCGTTCCGGGGCCAAAGCCGAACGAGACAGTACACGGTGGAAGTCTAATGACGATCGTTCAGAAACGAGGATGGCGAATGATATGGGAGCTGTCGGACTGAGCAACAAGCTTGTGTTCGGTCGAAATACCTATCTGAAAACCACAATGGCACAATCCGGGTATTTTACCCGTTATCGGAATGGATACCTGGGCAGCGGTTATCAACTCTATCCTACTGATAATGTACGGTATGGCAGTTACCAGACCATGTTTCTCAGCAAGCTCACGCACCGGTTCAGTACACGCGTGACCGGTGATGCGGGCTGGTCCGTCACCAACCATCACTATATAGCCGATATATGGTCGCGTAATTTTTTTTCGGGTGATTTTGAACACGTCATCAACGATCGTGGATCATTGCAGACGTTGCAGGCTTATGCCGACAGCAAATGGGAGATGGGCAAGCATTGGACCTTAGTGGCAGGTGCTCATTTACAATACCTGTTCCTGAATCATTCCTATGTGATCGGACCGAGGGGATCACTCGGTTATGAAATTAATCCTGACGCGAGTGTTCGCCTTGGATACGGATTGGAGAGCCAGCAGGAAGGCACCAGTGTCTATCTGGCGCACACAACACCATCAGAATTGCAAGAAAACCGGGAACTCGGTTTAAGTAAATCCCATCAGTTTGTTATTTCTTATAAGCAATACCTGAATAAGGATCTGATTCTACAGGTAGAACCCTACTTGCAGTTGTTATATGATATTCCGGTCGTACCGGGAAGTTATTATTCGATGCTTAACAACCCGGGTGGTTATTTTGATGAACTGCTGGTTAACAAGGGAAAGGGACGGAATTATGGGGTCGATGCAATGCTCGAACATTTCCTGAGCACGAATTACTACTATATGGTCTCGGCATCGGTTTTTCGGTCACGTTATAAAGGAGGGGACGGTATTTGGAGGAACACCAGGTACGACAGTCGATTTGTCGGGAATCTGCTGGGTGGTAAAGAGTGGCAATTGGGTAACCGGCTGCTTGGTATAAACCTGAAAGCATCGTTAACTGGTGGCGAGCGATATATCCCGGTAGATTTGACGGCCTCAAGAGCGCAGAACAGGGAAGTACTGGATGAGCAGAAGGCATATACTCAACAACTTCCATGGTTTTTCTATCTGGACGGTACCATTACGTCACGAACCAATCATAAAAAATATTCCGGCGTCTGGGCGCTTCAGATTAAGAACCTGTTGAACAGCAAGCCCATTCTCGGCTACAGCTACAACCGGTTCGCCAAAGATATCGACACGCTTCGGCCACTCGGAATCATCCCTTTTCTGAGCTATAAAATCGAGTTTTAAATCATCAGGATCTGACACCGTTTTTGGGCATTGGCATTCCTTATTCCCCTGTTTCCTTACTCCTGTAAATCTTAAAAACCGAACCAGGCGTACTAAAATGCAGGCATAATCGTAAAACAAAAACACACCGGGATTGCTATTTAATTGGATTCTGGTTATTAATACACAGGAAAAGCGCTTTTTTTAATTGCGTACATATCCCATATCAATAAGGGTTGATTATGCCTGTCAAGACCTATTCATCTGCCATAGCGGAAAAAATATCTCATGCCCGATCGCTTGAGACCTCTTACAAAGGTGCGTCTATAAAAACGATCCCTGAGCTTCTGGAAAAAAGAAGTGGGAAGAGGGAGAAGTACTTGATATATATTGATCAGGAAGATCAAAGGTTTACACTTACCTACCTCGAGTTTGGGAAAATGGTTCATGGGATGGCCAGTTACATGGTATCCCAGGGATTGAAAAAAGGCGATAAGGTGGCCACCATTTCCCACAACCACTGGCAAACAGTGATCATTTATTTCGCGGCATGGCTGTCCGGACTTGTGGTGGTGCCTGTCAATCTTGGAGAAGACGACCGGAGGATTGGTTTTATTCTCGGAGATGCAGCCGTTAAACTAGCCTTTGTCCATAAGGATTATCTCGACAGGATCGAAACGATCAAAAAGCGAAGTAAAAAAATCAAAGATCTGGAGACCGAAATATATGGTGAGTCACTGGAGCCCTTCCTGAATCATGCCAATTCTGTGAAGCTACCAGAAGTGGATGGTGAAACGGATGCTTTACTGGTTTACACCTCCGGGGCAACTGGTAACCCCAAAGGAGTGCTTCTCACTCAGGGTAATCTTCTTGAAGATGCCCATGCCATCGCATGGTGGCATCTTATCACCGAGGATACCAGGATGATGTGCGTCTTACCAATTCATCATGTTAACGGTACCGTTGCAACTCTGATTACACCTTTTTATGCCGGTGGTTCTGTTGTATTAAATGAAAAATTCAGGGTTAACCGGTTTTTCGGTGTCATAGTCGAGGAACATGTCCATGTAGTGAGTGCTGTGCCAACTCTCCTCCGCTATTTAACAAATGCCTACACCAGGAACGAACTGCCGGGAATGGCAGAGCTTAGGCATATCATCTGCGGCGGCGGACCGCTTACTATCAAGACAGTAGCCGAATTTGAAGACATGTTCGGAATACCGGTTATTCATGGGTATGGGTTATCGGAAACCACATGTTACTCCTGTTTTATGCCCGTGGAGTTACTGCCCGATGATCACCGTCGCTGGATGCGTGATTATGGTTATCCGAGTATCGGCGTACCGCTTTCTGTTAATGAAATGGAAATACACGATAAAAGCGGTGAACCTGTGAAAGAAGGGCGTCGTGGAGAGATCGTCATCCGTGGCCTGAATGTACTCAAGGAATATTATAATAATCCGGAAGCCAATGAAGAAAGCTTTGCAAACGGATGGTTTCGGAGTGGTGATGAGGGTTTTTATACGACGGATAATAAAAACAGGCGCTATTTCTTCATTACTGGCCGTTTGAAAGAGATCATCATTCGTGGTGGTGTAAATCTTGCTCCTCTGGAAATCGATGAAATTATTAATAAAGTACCCGGTGTGGAGGAAGGAATCGCAGTCGGATTCGAGAACGAGTGGTATGGCGAAGAGGTGGGCGCTTATGTTAAGATGAAACCAGGAGTGAAACAAGATCCACTGGTTATCCTTTCGTTTTGCGAGAAATATTTGCCATTCTCAAAATGCCCGAAGGTGGTTGTATTTGGTGATGAAATCCCGGTCACGCCGACAGGCAAGTATAAACGCATGGAGTTGGCCTCGCTTTTTTTAACCTGGAAATCTACTCAGTTCCGGAAGATGCGTTGATTATGTATGTTAGTATTGAGTATTGAGTATTGAGTATTGAGTATTGAGTATTGAGTCGGGGGATCAGCAGATGCGCAATCGTAAGTTAGTTCCTGGAGAGTATCATACTTTGGGTTCAAAAGAGCATCTGTTGAATCTCAAGCGAGCAGGCCGGTATCTGCTGCTTATCTGTGCTATCGGGTTACTAATCCTGCTTGCCTGGATGGAAATCTCAGGTGGATTGCAACAGCTTCCACGCAGCCGCACGGTTGGCCAGCTGACTGAGACTGCCCTCCAACTTGCCGGCGGGCTGCTGAGTTTGTTGGTAGTATTAACCTGCTTCCGGGTGCGACGATGGGCACGTGCGGTGCGTATCGCTTGGACGGTCGTCGTTGTGACAGCGGCCGGACTTTCCTCGGTCGTCTGGGGCCCCTCACTGCCACTTACGGCGGTCCTGTTTGCTTCGGGATCTCTGCTTGTGGTGCTGAGCATCCAGTGGGCGTTGAGGATTTCACTAGCGGATTGATCTCCCGCTCCCGACCTGCTGTTAACCCACACGAATGGCCCTGCGCTGAACACGAACGATGTATACTCACGCTAAGATAGATTCTGAACTGCACAAGCTTGGTAAAACCAAATTGGATTTAGAGAATTAGTACAAAAAGGTGGTTTAGCAAGCGTAATTAGGCGGACTAAGCCGGCCGGTTATCAAATCTGTTTCTCGTTTGAGTGTGAAGTTTAGCATATTGAGGACAAGGTAGTACCGATAACAAAGTGAACTGCGGCTCTGAGAGACCAACTGCTTACAGAACCAGCCATGTATCCCGTGTTCCTAATAGATAAAGATACCCCAATGAAATATGTGACTCCGGTAATATTAGATATCCGAAAGGCTGGTTTTAGAAAACTGGTACTTGGAACAAACAGAACACCACACAAGACATTCTAGGCTATGTTTACAGAAAGTTGCATACACAGAAAACCGTTTGGTTTAATGTCTCCCTGAAACAAGAATGAAAGCATGTTGATTTAAAATGTTGATCCGTTAAATTAATAGAGTTGCATCCGGAGAACATCTTTTTAACAGACAAGTAAACAACGGATAACATCTGTGGATAGTCACGAAACCCTTTGCCATGGAAGCATTGTCTCTTGAACTCTTTACGCAAGTCGGTATAGATTTCGAAGTTCGCCGGTATCATATTCTCGATGATCTCAAAGATATAAAGCGGTACTTCTCACAAAATGAACTCTATCCACATTTGAGTGAGTTTGTCGATCTTTATAGCGATTTAAAAAACGTGGCAGATCGAATCGGTCAGATGGAACAACGTATGCCTTTAATACTCGCCTCGATTTTCCCTTCCAGGAGACCCTGTTTCCTGTGGCTCGCCGCAAGTTTATGCAGTAATTGCAGAAGGAAGAAGGAAAATAATGCAGGGGAAAGAAATCCGTATTTCCTTATGCTCTTAATCCCCGGTATCCATTGTCTGATTGGGTCGGATTTTGATGACTGCCAGTGTGCATCGGGATATACAGATCAGCCTTCCTTCTTCATCCTCAATCCGTATTTCCCAAACATGGATTTTTGATCCGATACGAATGGGAGTAGCCCGCCCTGTGACCTCTCCGCTTCGTTTGCTTCTCAGGTGATTGGCATTTATCTCGATTCCCACAACACCGAGGTCAGGTTCTTTCAGATTGAGCCAGCCTCCCAGGGATGCCAGTGTTTCGGCTAATGCTGCAGAGGCTCCACCGTGTAAGAGTCCGAACGGCTGTACTGTTCTCTCATCGACCGGCATTGTGGCAACAATCGAATCACTGCGCAACACCGCAAAACGGATGCCCAGTGTGTCAGCCATGTTTTTGACGGCATGATTAAATAACCGGTCTGCCTGTTTTTTTACCTGTGCTTCAACTTCCATGATTCATCCGTATTAAAACCTGTCAAAATTTTGCATTGAGTGACTAAAGAAATTTAAAGACAATTGGCTACGAAAATTTCTGAATTCTTCCCTAAAGGGTCTTTTTTTGTTGGGAACATGAGGAAATTGTATTGGATCAGAACGCTTTCGAAAGTGTCATAGTTAATATCTAGTACCATGAATATCAACCGATAGCAACCTGAGGTTTGAGAAAATTCATTTTGTTAAGAATTCCTTTGTATTAAATTTGAGATAAAAGCCAGCGAATATTCGCTCAACTTAATTTGTAATGCAAGTGCTTGGGGGAGTCGATGGAAACGGCAAATCAAGAACCTATCGAGGAAAAAACAACGATGAATCCCTCTACATTGTTGGATCTGATTGATAAAGGGTTTGGTAAAAATACGACCGGTATAGCTGCTGCGACGAAAAGAAACGGAATTTGGTTGAAAACTGAGGTCTCCAGATTCAGGGAAAATGTTCGTTATTTTGCACTCGGATTATATGAGCTGGGGGTACGACCCGGGGATAAGGTGGCGTTGCATTCCGAAAGCTGCACGGAGTGGCTCTGGATCGATCAGGCTATTCTATCGATTGGCGCCGCGAGTGTCCCGATATACACAACACAACCGGGCGATCAAATAAAATTTATTCTTGAGAATTCCGGTGCAAAAGCATACGTGTACTCAAAGGATGATCTGTTTGATTCGGTAAAACCGATGATCAAACAGATAAAGACAGTGCATGCGGTCATTTCTTTTTTGCCGAGTGTTCATGATAAAGTAAAAACAACAGACAAGATCATTAATAAAGGGAGGGAGCTGGCAGAGAAAGATCCCGGTTTGTTTGACAGACTTCGTGCTGAGGTTACTTATGATCAGCTGGCAACGCTGATTTATACCTCCGGTACGACCGGCAGGCCAAAGGGGGTGATGCTCTCGCATCATAATCTGGTTTCGAACACCAAGAGCACTGTTTTACATATGCCCTTCGACGTTGAGGTGATGCGTGGTCACAGGATGCTTTCCTACCTGCCACTGTCTCACGTACTCGAACGCATGGGTACGTTTATGTATATGTACATGGGATACCCCATCTATTTTATAGAAGACATCATGCATTTTGCAGATGAACTCAAGGAGGTTGATCCGGTATTCTTCATAACGGTCCCCCGGTTGATGGAGAAGATCCATCTAGCTGTCCGGGAGCGGGGTGAACACTTGAGCGGCTGGCAACAGAAACTCTTCTTTTGGGCTATCAGTTTGGCTGAAAATTATAACGTTGATGACCCTCCAACCGGTTTGGAAGCATTCAAATATTCGATCGCTGACAAGATCGTGTATTCGAAGATCCGGGAAGTTTTTGGGAAAAATCTGGTTGGCATAATAAGCGGAGGAGCTGCTCTGTCTCCGTTAATCGTGCGTTTTTTTAGTGCATTGGGATATTTTTGCAACCAGGGATACGGACTGACCGAGTCTTCGCCTGTGCTCACGCTCAACGATCTGGTACGCCATAAGACGGGCTCCGCAGGTTATCCAATTGAGGAAGTAGAACTCAGAATTGCGGACGATGGAGAAATACTCGCCAGGGGACCCAATGTCATGCAAGGATACTATAAATTGCCGGAAGAAACGGCTGAAACAATAACGGATGGCTGGCTGCATACCGGAGATATGGGACGGATTGATGACGACGGTTTCTTGTTTATCACAGATAGAAAGAAAGCGCTTTTTAAATTGTCGACCGGAAAATATGTGGCTCCGCAACCCATCGAAAACGCGCTGGGAGAAAGCCCGTTTGTGGAACAGGTGATTGTGATAGGAAATGAGAAAAAATTCTGCTCGGCTCTGATTGTCCCCAATTTTCATGGGGTAAGGTCCAGACTCAAAGAACTGTCGGATCTTAATGATGAGCACCTTGTCCGTGAACAGCCCGTTAATGATTTGATACAAGACGAGATCGACAGGATCAATGAACAGTTCCCGATATGGGAGCAAGTCAAAAAGTTTGTGCTTTTATCTGAACCATTCAGTATCGGATCGGGTGAATTGACTCCAACGTTAAAAGTGAAACGAAACGAAGTAAAGAAAACCCGCAAAAAAGAAATTGAAGAAATTTACCCCCCGGGAGACGAATAAGATCAATAAAGATAGTTTGTTTTTAAATAGATTGAGAACAAAAATCATGATAAAAAGAGCAGCACCGTCAAAATGAGTAATAAAGAAGTTTTATTAAACGAAATGGAAGAGAGTGATTTTGAAGAGGGATCTTTGAAAAAACCAAGCAATATTCGACCGAATAAATTATTCACTTGTTTCCAAAATCTCAATCTCTATAAAGTCGGTAGCTTGAAAGCATCAAAGATGAATGAGATTATTCAAACAATTAAAGATCTATTATGAGTTACCGTATTCAAAAAATTGCTGTCCTTGGATCTGGCGTGATGGGACGGCAGATTGCCGCTCACTGTGCTAACGCCGGTTTCGATGTGCTGATGCTGGATATCACGGCAAAAGATAATGAAGACCACAATGCATTGGTAAAAGAAGGACTGGATGCACTTCTCAAAATGAAACCGGCACCGCTTGCTTTGCCTGGTTTTTCCAAACGGATCCAGATCGGGAATTTCGATGACGACTGGAGCAAACTGAGAGAAGCCGACTGGATCTGTGAGGTGGTCATTGAACGGATGGATATCAAGCAGAAAGTGATGTCGCGTATTGATGAAGTCCGCCGCCAAAATACTGTTGTGACTACCAACACTTCCGGGCTTCCTCTTACAGAAATGAGTGAACACTGTTCGGAATCATTCAAAAATCATTTTCTGGGAACGCACTTTTTTAACCCTCCCCGTTACATGAAGTTACTGGAAGTCATTCCAACAGCGTATACCGATCCGGCTGTTTTCGGATACATGTCTGGATTCGCCGGGAAACTACTGGGCAAAGGAGTTGTGACGTGTAAGGATACCCCGAATTTCATCGCAAACAGGATCGGTGTTTTTTCCATGGCCAGTATCATGCCATGGGTGTTCAGTAAAAAGCTGCGGATCGAGGAGGTTGATTTCCTGACCGGTACATTCAGCGGCTATTCCAAAGCGGCAACCTTCCGAACAGCCGATATGGTCGGAATCGATGTTTTGGGACACGTGGCGCGGAATCTATATCCGAATATTCCGGATGATGAACGGCGGGAACTGTTTAAGTTGCCCGATACCCTTCAGAAAATGATCGATAAAGGTCTGATAGGAAACAAGGCAGGTCAGGGCTTCTATAAGAAAGTGAGGACGAAAGAGGGCACCCAATACCTGGTGCTAAACGTGGACACGCTGGATTATGAACCACAGCAGAAGATTTCGTTTTCATCGGTCGACCAGGCAAAAGAAAAATACAAGACGACCGGTGAACGACTCCGGTTTATGATCAAACAGGATGACAAGGCCGGTCGTTTTTTGTGGGAGATTCACCGTGACCTGTTCTTATATGCCGCCAATCGGATTCCCGAGATTACCGATTCCATTGAAGAGATTGATCGTGCCATGCAATGGGGTTTTAATTGGGAAATGAGTCCTTTTGGGAAGTGGGATGCGGTCGGGGTAAAAGAGACAACCGACCGGATGAAAGAAGAAGGATATGATGTTCCGGATTCGGTGGAGAAAATGCTTGCCAGCGGCAGAACATCATTCTATGATCACAAGAAAGGGACATTTTACAATCTTGGCGTCGGAAAAGTTGAAGAGCAGACGCCTCCCATAAAAGGAGCTGTACTCATCCCTGATCTGTATAAAACGAATAAAGTTGTTTCCAGCGATAAAGAGACAAGCCTGATCGATATGGGAGAAGGTGTGGCTTTGTTTGAGTTCCATTCCAAAGGGCATACACTTGGCCAGTCGGTGATTGAGGGGCTTTTCAAATCCATTGATATCTGCGAGAATGAATTCCAGGGAATGGTAATCGGCAACGATGGGGCGAATTTTTCACTGGGAGCCAACCTGTACGAGGTGCTGACTGCCGTGTCGAAGAATCAATTTGATTTGCTTTCTCAGGCAGTGATGACCTTCCAGGATGCTTCCAGAAGGATCCGGTATTCATCCATTCCTGTTGTCCTTGCTCCGTACAACCAGACACTTGGAGGTGGATGTGAATTCATGCTTCATGCCGACCGGGTGGTAGCACATCATGAACTCTATTCGGGTCTGGTTGAAGTCGGCGTCGGGCTGATCCCTGCCGGTTGCGGCACGACAGAAGTCCTTCGACGGTCAATGAGCCGGATGCCGGATGACAATAACGTGGATCCGCTGATTTTTTTGAAAGAAGCATTCCAGCAGATTGGAATGGCCAAGGTGGCCACCAGTGCATACGAAGCACGACAGATGAATCTGTTGCGGCGGGAGGACCCGATTGTCATGAACAGAGATCTGCAGCTCAGGGCGGCACGAGAATCAGCAAAGGCGATGGCAGAAGCGGGATATCGACCGCCTGCATCTGGTGAGGTTTATCTCATGGGTAAGGAAGGATATAGCGCACTGAAACTGTCGCTTTACATCATGCACGAGGCCGGTTATATCAGCGATTATGACCAATTGATTGGTGAAAAGCTGGCGTACATCATGACCGGCGGACTTCTGAATGAGCCGCAGTACGTACCCGAATCCTACGTCCATAAACTAGAACGTGAGGCATTCATAGAACTCCTGCACGAAAAGAAAACCCAGGAACGAATAGAATTCACCTTGAAGAAGGGCAAGCCTCTGAGAAACTAGTATGGAGTATCGAGTCCTGAGTATTGAGATTTTAATGTAAGCCATATTTGACTCAAGTGTCCTCTATATAGATAATGGCACAGAGGAGAACAGAATGCATAGGTATAAAAATCTTTTGGTATGGCAGAAGGCAGTAGACATGGCTACCGAAGTGTACAAAATGACAGCCTCATACCCACATGAAGAGAAGTATGGTCTTATTTCACAAATTCACAGAAGTGTGGTATCAATCAGTTCTAATATTGCTGAAGGTGCAGGAAGAGGTTCGGATTCGGAATTTAAATATTTTTTAAATGTCGCATATGGATCGATATACGAGCTGGAAACTCAACTGATAATCTCGAATAATCTTCATTATTTGAATACAAATAACTTTGAAGCATTGTCTATTCAAATTGACGAATTACAAAAAATGCTGTATAAACTGATTCAAAACTTTAACAACAAGTAATGCCAAATTCTCAATACTCAGTACCCAATACTCACGACTCTTTTCCTGTGATTGTCGCGGCTGTGCGGACGCCGTGTGGAAAAGCAAATAAAGGATCACTCAGAGATGTGCCGCCCGATACGCTCGGAAGTATAGCTATTAGGGAACTGCTAAATCGTGTTCCAGCATTAGAGGCAGGTATGGTAGATGATGTCATCCTGGGGTGTGCCTTCCCTGAGGGATCGCAGGGCATGAACATGGCCCGGCAGGCCAGCCTGCTTGCCGGATTGCCGGTAGACGTACCTGCGGCAACGGTGAACCGATTCTGTTCGTCCGGGCTACAGACCATTGCCCAGGCCGCCGAACGTATCATGGCCGGTGCGGCAGATGCTATTATTGCAGGAGGTGTGGAGAGTATGAGCCAGGTTCCGATGGGAGGGTATGTACTGCGACCAAATCCGGATATCGTGGAGACTCATCCTGGTATTTATTTGAATATGGGACTCACTGCTGAACGTGTAGCCGAGCAGTATAATATCAACCGGGAAGATCAGGATGCTTTTGCTTACCACAGCCATATGCGTGCAGTTAATGCCCAACAGAATCATTATTTCGACGAGCAAATAGCCCCCGTGGCTGTTAAACGCGAGATGATCGATGCAAATGGTGAGCGAATTGTTGAAAATTCGGATTTCAGGGTTGATGAAGGGCCAAGACCGGATACCTCACTTGAGGTTTTGGCCAAACTAAAACCCGTTTTCAAAGTGGGAGGGACGGTCACGGCTGGCAATGCCTCTCAAATGAATGATGCCGCTTCAGTCGTTCTCGTGATGAGTGCGGGAAAGGCCAAATCGCTAGGTCTGAGACCTATGGCCAGATATCTTGGTTTCGCTGTTGCTGGTGTACCACCCGAAATTATGGGAATAGGTCCGATCAAAGCTGTCCCCAAAGTTCTCAAACAAACAGGGTTAAAGCTGAGTGATATAGATCTGATCGAACTTAACGAAGCCTTTGCTGCCCAGTCACTGGCTGTTATTCGTGATTTGGAGCTGGACGAAGAGAAGGTAAATGTTAATGGCGGTGCCATTGCCATGGGACATCCATTGGGTTGTACCGGGGCCAAACTAACGACGCAGATATTGTATGAAATGAAACGCCGGGGCAGCCGCTATGGAATGGTAACAATGTGCGTCGGTGGTGGAATGGGAGCCGCCGGTATCTTTGAAAATATAAGCTGATTTAGCTTCATTTTATGCAGTCCGATTTGATGTCGGTTACGCTGGCTCTGATAACTCCATCGCCACTTTTTTCAAGATAATCCCCATCCAGACGGATCATCTGCCTGGTGATTTTCTGGGTGAGAATATTGGCCGATTCAGGATCATCCATATTATTATAAACCTCATATTGATCCAGAGAATATACATACTTGTAATAGTATAAGATGCCTTGAACGTATTGCTTTCGCCAGATCTCGGCATAGGGGTAACTGCCTTGCATATGAATACAATAAACGTTGTCAATGAGCTTCGGATTATCAATAAGACGTGCTATTTCTTCTGAAAACGACTCATACCAGCTGCCCTGGTCAGAATGCATATCCAGGTACATATTCACATATCTGGTTGAAATGTTGGGTTGATCTAGCTGAAGGATACAGGTGATAAGTAGATTTGCAATATGATTCGTTCTTAAAATTGGGTCATTACCTTTATTGAAATATGGGATACGGGCAATATCCTGAAGAATGTTTACAGATGCCGACAGGATATATTTCTCAAAATGCTGACTGAGATAATTGATTATATGGCTGGATGGATATTGAGGCATTAACGACTCCTGCAGAACATTTACTTTCTAATACACATTCATAATATAACTATATATGTATTAGTAATAGATGGTCTCAAAAATCTGGTATATTTGCTTAATTAATGGTTAATAATTAGTCATATATGAA
This sequence comes from uncultured bacterium, assembly GCA_963787205.1. Classification (GTDB taxonomy): domain Bacteria; phylum Bacteroidota; class Rhodothermia; order Balneolales; family DATFMH01; genus DATFNI01. The sequence continues at coordinate 156,063 of CAWBCD010000023.1, read as the reverse complement.
TAATCGACCCAATAACGATTAAGCTTTATAGCTCTGACAATGGAATTCTTTAATCTTTAACAGGTTAAAGAGATAAATTTTCCCTCCCCTGCCTATCACTAAGACGTGACGCTACAATCTACGGTCTTATTATAAATGAAGTATTTTTATGAGAAACAATGGAATCTATTTATCAAATTTAATCTGACGTCCCTATTAAAATGTATCCTTGATACTTAATTCCAACTTATTATAAATTTGGAGGACATATTATTTCTCCTGTCTCTGCAACTTGAAGTATATCCAGCGAATAACAAAGTGTCACTCAGACAGGTTTGGATTCGGGGGCATTCCGCAGCCTGTGTCAGTGCCAATACAAAAAAAATCCCCATACCATTCTAAAAATGAGGGAATTAACAGATGACGGAACTAATTGCTATTCAATTAAATAGTATATTAGAGAGTGACCCGACCGGGATTCGAACCCGGATCTAGAGCTCCGGAGGCTCTTATTCTATCCATTGAACTATCGAGTCAGTTACTGATAGAACCGTAAAATAAGAAAAGTCTCCTTTAGAAAAAACGAATCACCCAGAGGAGGATATATGTTCGCTTCAGATACACTTAAAGGCATGAATATCCTTGTTACCGGCGGTGGCAGCGGACTAGGTTTGGCTATGGCAACCAAGTTCGTGAGCTGCGGTGCAAATGTTGCCATTTGTGGACGTACCGAGGAGAAGCTGGAAAAAGCAGCGAGAGAACTGAGACAATCAGATAGCAAAATTCTGACTTATGTGGCTGATGTACGTGATTATGATGCCGTTGGCGAAATGATCCGATATTTTAACGAGGAGTATGGTGTGCTTAACGGGTTGGTTAATAATGCCGCCGGTAATTTTCTTTCGGCGTCGGAGGATCTGAGTCCCAATGCGTTCAAATCGGTTGTCGATATTGTTCTGCATGGTACCTTCAACTGTACGCAGCACTTTGGCCGCCATCTGATCGATACAAAACAAAACGGCTCTGTTCTGAATATTGTGACGACCTACACAGAAACGGGTTCCGCTTTTGTGCTGCCATCAGCTTGTGCCAAAGCCGGTGTTCTGGCCCTTACCAATACACTTGCTTACGAGTGGGCCACCTATGGAATCCGCCTAAATGCCATCGCTCCCGGTCCATTTCCAACAAAAGGAGCATGGAGCCGACTCATACCGGATGAAAAATCCCAGGAACTTTATCTAAACCGCATTCCTATGCATCGGTTTGGGAACCATGAAGAGCTGGCTAACCTGGCGGTCTTTCTGATGTCTGACTTGTCACCGTACATTACAGGCGCAGATGTGGTGATCGACGGAGGGGAACGACTGAATGCCGGCCAGTTTAACTTCCTGAATCATCTCATGCCAAGGGAAGAGCTAAAAGCGGTCTTCCATAAAATGAAATCGGGCAACAACGACTGAGCAACAGCTATTTCGCTTAAAAATGCTCGGGCTGATTAGCCGTCATGAACAGGTTACCGGTCATGACTGTAACAGCCTGGCCGGCAATTTGAAGTTCTTCGATTATCCCCTCGCGTTGCTGCATGTAAACGGTGACAGTTCCGGGGCGATTCACAAAGCGTCCCTGATCAGCACGGAATGTAAAGACCTGCTTACTCTTGTCCAGAAAGCCGCTATGGAGCAGGAATGCTGCCATTGGGCCATTCGCTGATCCGGTGACAGGATCTTCCAGAACACCGAGTGAAGGTGCAAAAAACCGCATGTGCCAATTGACATTCTTGTCACCGGTATCATCCGTAACGACCGCAAAGCCCACAATATCATGCTGTTCATTGATTTTGCGCAACAGGGATATGTTGGGATCAAGCGTCTTAAGGCTATCGTACGTTTTCAAAGGTATGTAGCAATAACCATTCCCGGTGATTTGCGGCTTTACTTTCTGACTAAGTTCAATTTCAGAAAGGCCAAGAGCACCGCATAAATGAGCAATGTCCCCCGGATAAGGGAAAAATTCGGGGATAGGCAGGCTAAATTTGATATAAGGATGAAATTCTCGCCATTCAACATCGACGACCAGGTTTCCTGAACGAGTCTCAACAATAAAACTCTGGGGTTCCTCAACTTCGAGCCCGTAAGCGCCTTCTTCCGCAAGTACATGGAAGGCTGCAATTGTAGCGTGACCGCACAGGTCGACTTCCTGGCTCGGGGTGAACCATCGAAGACGCAGATCCGTCTCTTCAGACTCTGGATCCAGCACAAAAACAGTCTCGGAAACATTCATTTCACGGGCTATCTTCTGCATATCGGTTCCGCTCAGACCGTTGGCTCCTACAACAACAGCGGCCGGGTTTCCGGAAAAAGGTTTTCGTGTGAAGGCATCAACCTGTTTGATTGGCACAGTTTGCATGTTTGTGTATAATTTTTTGAATATTTACGAAGACAAATTTATCAAATCCTGCAATTGTTAGCCAACATCAGCAGGATAAGGATTTAATAACGAGCTAATTGCGCCTGTATACCCTCTAACGTGCGTGAAAGTCGCAATAGATGATAAACCGAAAAAGGGGGATCCAACCGCATTTGGATGGATTTGATGAAACGCAAAAGTGCTGTTGACGCCGGTTCCCTCTGTTCAATTTTCTTCTGTTCAACTGCCAATCGTTCTTCGGCAGTGACGTGTGCAATCCGGACATGATTTTCCAAAACGTTAGCCTGAATAGACATTTTGTTGTCGGAAGCCATGCGTTCATGCCGGACGTCCGATCCGAGGGTACTGATAAAGATGGTACCTGTGGCACTATTATCGAAACGTATATGCAGATGCAGTGCCAGATCTTCACCAGCATGCCGTACGGGGATTGTTTCTATACGGTGTACTTCCGATGAGATCCAGGAAAGACACAATGCAATATCTTCCAGCCAGAGATGATCAAATCCGGTTTGATAGCCAAGGAAGACCGAACGGGGTAGAATACGGCTGAAATAGAGGCTTCGGGGATTTGGAATTTGTTCGGTCATCCACTCGGTCAGGGAAGTAAACGTTGCCCAGTGGGCAAATTGGACCTGAACACGGGATTCTTCGGCTGACCGAAAAAGTCTGAGCGCCATCTCTGATTCGATATTCAGGGGTATGATCGCGAAGACATGGATGCCTTCCTGAATGAGATCGAGCAGCTTTTCATATTTGTTTTTCGACTCGTCGAGGAATATACAGGCGTCAACGGAACCCAGATACGCAGCACGCTCGGTTGTAATAACCTCGCTGACCGATTGTATAGGCCTCACCCGCTGTTCCCAAACACTCGTTCGCTCTGCCGGACCAATTATCCCCATCTTCATGATACATGCATTCGTCAATAATTTTTGCACATACCGGCAAATTCTAAAATGTTGGGGTCAATAGCTAATATAAATGAGTCGTGAGTATTTAGTATTGAGATAAAATATAAACCCGAATGCAGAAACCAATTACACAATTTAACAAACGATACCGACTTCACATGATACACGTTCAATAGCGCGGCAGAATAACGGCCAGAATGATGTAGAGAATGATCGGAGAACCAAAACCAAGAAGCGTGGCAATCAAGAATATGACGCGAACTACTGTAGGGTCCCATCCCCAGTATTCAGCGATTCCGCCACAAACGCCTAACAACATCTTGTTTCTGGATGAGCGGGTTAATCTTGTACGACTCATGATTCCCTCCGGATTCGTGATGATAATAATTGGTACTCTATACTATTCATACGCTGCATTTATTCAGAAGTTTCAAGACGATGTTCTACCAAAATTCGCTTACAAAGTACATAAATGGGACTGCAATTATTATGTTTAGTGATGCCTGTTGCATATTACCAGTTGCCCGCTGGCGCAACCTATCATTCTTGTGTCACAAAGTTTTTCTGAATGTTGTGGATCTATTGTTAAGTCCCAAAATCATTGTGTATCCTTGTCTACCGTCTACCGTCTACCGTCTACCGTCTACCGTCTACCGTCTACCGTCTACCGTTTTCACGTTTGAAATTCAAATAGAGAGATCCGGCGAAATAAATTACCGGGTAAATCAGTGCCGTCCAGGCCAGCCATAGCGGAATATGAGGAAACAATGTGATCATGATCAGCAACTGAATGCCGTAGAGTCCGCCAAGAATCAACATCGTTTTGCGAAAATGAAGAGATCTGGTTGGATAGATCCACACCATCGGTATAAATACGAACAAGACGCATATGAGCAATCCGATGCTGGCACCCATTGGACTAAAATGCAGGCTGTACATGTGCAGCACAACCAGGTTCCAGTAATTGGGAAATCCTTTGAAAAAGTGATCTTCAGTCTTGGCGTCGGTCCGTGAGAACCCAATGACGCTGGCCATACCGCCTATGATTACAACCAGGGTTGGTACAGAAAGCACCTGCCATGCCCAGAACAGGGGGACGATCGTCCATGTCAGGTAGTCGATGATGTTGTCGAGGAGACCTCCGTCGAATTCCGGTATCCTGATTTTGACCTGTGCTTTGCGGGCCAGCGCGCCATCAACCGAGTCGATGACGGCAGCAGCAGCCAGCAGCCACAGTGCCAGCTGAAATTGGTGTCCCGCTGTTGCAAACAGAGCCCACAATCCCAGTGCGGCACCGAGCGCCGTGAATGCGTGAACCAGGTAACCGGGAAGTTTCTGTTTCATAACCTTCAATTGCCCAATTGCTTACACGAGAATCTCTCTATGATGACAACGCATCCCACAGATAAAAAAATCCCACGCCGTATGACATGGGATTTAAAACAACTCCTGAGGACGGGGCAGTTGTGTTGAATATTGTATGATCCTTGGGTAACCTATTCGAATTATTGCGCTCTGAAGACGATCGGTACTGAATAGCGTACATTCACTGGTTTGCCATCGTTCATGGCCGGTTTGAATTTTGCCTGCTTAACAGCGTTAAGAGCAGCCTGATCACAGCCGTGGCCAATTCCTTTCACAACCTTAGGATCAACTACATTTCCCTGTTTATCAACAGTGAACATTATGTAGACACGTCCCTGGATACCGGCTTTTCGTGCAGCTTCGGGATACTCCACGCGGCTTTCTATACTTGCCAAACCACCAATGAGTTCGGGCATTTTATGAGCTACGACATAGACTTTTTTGCCATTTTCCATGACATAAGTCTTTTGTGGAGTACTCATCATGGACATACGTTTATTATACGCATCAAAATTCTGAGCCCATGATATTAGCCAATGATTCTTAGATACAGGTGTGTTATCAACATTTTTAACCCATACAATAGTCTTTTTAAAAGGTAATATTGGCGTTATGGAACTTACATCAACATTTCTGCTATTTAAGGTGAATTTCAAATGATCGCCGGAGATTGTCCCAACAGGTTTTGCTCCATCAAAAGATTGTCCGGAAATCAAAAAGGTTCCATAATCAGGTGTCATTATGAACGTGATTCCTAATGCCGGAACTTTTAATGGTTTTTCCATTGATATGGCATTACTTAAATAGGTCTGATCATTGATGGTTATCTTGGGTTTCAAAAAAGTTAACTTCTGATCCACTAGTTTTTTGCCCGATAAATCCTGATTCTGCATATCTGAGCAACCCATAACGAGGGCAATCAGCAAGGTCAGAATGGTTAAGCTTGCAGTGATCCAGCGGTAATGGTGTGTCTTCCCTGTTTGTGTCATAGCGGTAATCCTCTTTTTGATAGTTGATGGTCTCATGGCCAGACCGGCAGGCAACAGGTATTGCGTGGCAGGGGTGGCGGCGAGGTCAAGTAGCAATTGCGCGTAATCAGATGAAATTTCTCTGTTTTGTGATATTACCATTTCGTCAATGTCCATCTCCCTGAACATGGTAATATCTTTTTCAAGCAGCCAGACCAGCGGGTGAAACCAGAAAAAGATCCGGAGCAGCCTGATCAGCCAAAAACGAAGGTAATCGTGATGGCAGATGTGCTGCAATTCATGCCGAATAGCCAGGTTCATCTTTACCTGGTCCTTTTTGAGAGTGTCCGGCAACACGATAACCGGTTTAAACAATCCGAACGTCATAGGTATCGTGTCACCATCATAGAAGGTAATTCCGACTTTTCTTCTCAGTGACTGTATCAGATTTCTATTCTCTGTTGAGATATCCGATACCTCCTGGTGGTCATGTCTGTTCAGTTTCTGAGAAAACTTATGGAGTTTTACCTGATCAATGATTAATCGCAGCAACAAGACTAAGATTCCAATAGCCAGTACCAACTCAATGATCCCCAGCCAGGCATCAGCAGTTAGCGTTATTTGATGAGCGGTTACCGGTGCCGCACTCAATGTTGCAGGCAGCTGAAATTGAATGACAGCAAATGATTTGGCCACTGTATCCACCGTGGGTAGGGTCGGCAAGCTATGCAGGATGAGATACGCCAGATAACCTTCCGGCAGTGCAATCAGTAATGCGAGATGGGAGTGATAAAACTGCCTGGCTGATAAACCTTTTGTAAAGTGCAGTATCACTTTCCCTAAAAGAGCCATCATCGTCCAGAGGAGCAGAGGCGCCCAAAAAATATGGATACTTCTGCTGCCAATGTTTGTGAGATTATGAATCAGGGCGCTCATAAAGGTCTCCTCGTAAGTTCTTGATAACGGGTCTGCTAAAGTTTAAAAACGATCGGAAGTGTGTATTTGAATGTAGCCGGTTTCCCATCTTTTGTCCCGGGAGTGAATTTGGCCTGCTTGACAGCGTTAATGGCGGCCTGATCGCAACCATGGCCAATCCCTTTTACTACATGAGGATCAACAACATTCCCATCTTCATTCACTGTAAACTGAACAAAAACTTTGCCCTGTATTCCCGCTTTTTTTGCATCCTTTGGGTACACAACATGGCTGGCTACACTCTGCATTCCACCAATAAGTTGGGGTTTTTTGTCCGGTGCGGAGCTCGAAGCGGATGAACCTTCTTTGGTAGTAATGATTACGGCACCATTAATACCTTTTTTACCATATCTCTTTACAGACTCTTTACCCTTCCATACTTGAACTGACTTTATGCTCTTCGGATCGAGTTTTTTGAAAGTTTCCTGATCAACTGTAACTCCATCGACGATGAACAACGGATGACCAAGGCTATCCCCACTATTTAATTGACTGCGAATCTTGACGGGGTTGTTGGTCTGAGCTACCAGTTGTTTATTGCTGTCGTTAGTTGTGTTGTTGCAACCCATGACAAGAGCAATAATCAGGGTTAAAACGGGTAAGCCAACAGGAAGCCAGTGATATCGGTTAGATTTGTTTGAGTGTGTCATAGCAATAATTCTTTTTTTGATCGTTGATGGATGTGCGGCCAGACCGGTCGGGGATAATGACCGGTGTTTCCCCTGATCAGCCAGATCCAGTAACAGATGAGCATATTCAGGTGACAAATTTTTGTTTTGAGAGACGACGGCTTCATCGATGTCCATTTCCCGGTGCAGTACGATGTCTTTTTCCAGGAAATGCACGAAGGGATGAAACCAGAACATGGCTTTTAAGAGATGCAACAACCTGAAACGCAGGTAGTCGTGATGTTGAATATGCTCGAGCTCGTGTCTAACAGCCAGGTTGAATTTATTCGGTTGGAAGCGTAAAAAGCCCGGGATGACAATAACCGCTTTATACAATCCAAAAGTCATCGGGACGATGTCGTCATCGGTAAAAGCGAAATGAACCGGTCTCTTTCCATCTGAAATAAATTGCCGGTTCTCCGGACTGAGTTCTCCCACTTGCGAGGGATCCAGCAGAGATAATCGTCTATGAAATCTCCAAAGTCCTGCCTGATTCAGGAAGATAAGGGTGAGTTTGTAGAGAATTCCGGCAAACAATACGACGCATGTCAAACCGATCCAGGTATCCGGAGTAATTAAAAGATGAGGGCCGGTGGATGTTGCGCGGACGAGGGTGGGTGACCCGATGCTGATTAGCATCAATGAATTGGGGAGATAAGAGGTGCTGAGCAGGTAATGCACAATGACATAACTCAGGTATCCTGCCGGTAGTGCAGCAAGGAGAGCCGCATCGGTATGAAACCGGTATCGCGCCGACAGTCCTTTTGAAAAGTGCATAATCACAATTGTGATTAAAGCAAAGGCGGTCCAGATTAGCAGTGGAATCCAGAAAAACGGAATGCTCTGACCACCGGCGGTTGACAGAAACTTGACTATTCCTTGCATAGCTACTTCATCTTTTTGATGAGTTCAATGATCTCATCGCGTTCAGCATCGCTTAATTTTTCCCGTTTAACCAGTGTTTGAACCAGTTCTGTGGGAGATCCTTTGAAAACTTTGTTGAGGATGGCTTCGAGAAGGCTCGACTTCACATCTTCTTCCGGTTTCTTTGGACTGTAGATATAGGTCAGACCTTCCTTGCGAAAGGTGAGATATCCTTTATCCGCCAGGTTCTTCATGATGGTCATCACGGTGGTGTAGGCCACTTTGCGCTTTTTCATGATCTCCTCCTGGATGTCTGCAACGGTTGATTCGCCTCTTCCCCAGACGAGTTGCAGGATTTCCATTTCGGTTTCACCCATTGGGGTCAGTGCTTTTCTCATATTCATACTAATTAGTTAGTAATTACTAATACTAATATAATCGTACTAAGATAAAAGTCAAATTATATCAGATATTTTTTAGGAGATAGGAGATAGGAGATAGGAGATAGGAGATAGGAGATAGGAGATAGGAGATAGGAGATAGGAGATAGGAGATAGGAGATAGGAGATAGGGTTTCTTACTAATTTAAAATTCCTAATTACAAATTTCAGTAATCTGATTCTGCAGGCACTAAACGTGGCTTTTGATCAATTCGATTACTTCGTCTACTGTATTAGCGATTTGGAGATTGGATAAGTTAAAAGAGCTGAAAAAATTGATAGCTTCCGGGGTTTGTTGGATGAGGATAACCGGTTTTCCGGATTTGAGTGCGAGAACAATTTCAGAAGTCGTTCCGAGTCCGGTGCCACAGGCTACGATCACCTTGCTGGTCAAAATATTAATGACGTTGCGTGCGCTGCCCATGCCGGTAAAAATGGGCATATCCACAAATTCAGAGAGATCGTCGGATTTGTCATCCGGCAGAATTCCCAGTGTCATGCCACCGGCGTCTTTCGCGCCCCGGAGAGCTTCATGCATGACACCCGCCCGTCTTCCGCCGGTCAATAAAACCCAGTCGTGCTGGGCGATGGCATAACCCAGCTCATAGGCTGTCTCAAGAACTTCTCCGGTGGTCTTGCCCGGACCCATTATCCCAACTATCGTCTTCATAAAAAATATTTCGATCTAAATTGTTTTATGTTGGCGTCTTTTATCGTGACGAAGAGGAACGAAATCACTTCATATTTCAATTGTTGTATCCTAAAATGCAAAAATGCCTGAACAACCCTGGAGTTTAAATCCATTTTATGTGAAAGAGGACTTGTCCGAAGTCGATTCGGTGGCATTAATCTGGTATGACCAGTTAAATTCAGATGTCTGGTCGAAAGACATCCGGGATTGTAAAAAGCCGCTTTTGTTTATTGAGTCAACTGGCTGGTTTAATGAACTTCCTTATCACAAGCAAAAAATCGCATTCCATTTAAGTACACTACGTCATTCCGTGATGGAATGTTACGGCAAGAAACATAAAGTTTATTATATCTTAACGATAGAAAAGCTGGATAACGAGTTAAAGAATTTGTTAGATTCCAGCACTCATTTTAAGGTGACATAAATGAAGCCAGCTGAATGAGGTTTGAGATGAGCTATTAATGAATTAAAGGTGTTTTGGCCCGATCGGGTTTGGGTGTTAGATAATCGGTTTTTTTTGCCAATCCAGAGGACTGGATGGATAAGATAGGTCCGCGATATCGCATGGATTTTTCTATCGTGAGATGAGAAGAGTTATAGGATATCTTATGGATTCCGATAATCCTCTAGGAGGCAAATGGAACTATGACGAAAAAAATAGAAAACCGTTGCCCTCCGGTATTCGGGTTCCTTGTGTCACGAAGTCAACGCCCGATTTGATAACAAAAGATATTATCGACGAGGTAGAACAGCTGAATGTGGATCATTATGGTTATATCGATGAGTTCCGCCTGGCCGTTACTCGTCGTGATACACTGAAGTTGATTGATCAGTTTATTGAGGAGCGGTTGTCTAAATTCGGTCCCTTCGAAGATGCTGTGGCGGCAGGGCAACCGTTCCTCTTTTATTCTGGTTTTTGCCCTATCTGAACACCGATCTCCAGCTTGTATGGAAAGTTTGTGAAAAAGTACACGAAGCTTATCAGAAAGGTACAAATTCCGCTTGTTTCTGCTGAAGAGTCTACCCGATAGTTGAAGCGATATTCAAAAAAAGATTACAACGATTGAGTTCCCGGGTTATGAAGAATATCAACAGTTACAGGGTTTTTAACAGAAATGACCTTGATCCCAAACCCGACGGAAAATATGTGATGTACTGGATGCAGGCGCATCACCGGTTTGAATATAATTATGCACTCGATTACGCGGTTGGTTGGGCCAACAACCTGGATCTCCCTTTGTTGGTTCACGAAGGCATCATCTGTAACTATCGATGGGCCTCGGACCGGTTGCATTGGTTTCTGCTGGAAAGTACGCGAGAGGATTACGAAATCAGCAAAGATTATGGGATCACCTACTATCCCTATCTGGAAACATCCCCGGGTGAGGCGGATAAGCTGATTTCTGAACTTGCAAAACAGGCTGCGGTGATCATCACCGATGAATACCCAACGTTCATCATGGCTGAGCGAAATAAAAGCTGGCCGAAACAGGTAAACGTGCCATACATTACCGTCGACTCCAACGGAATTATACCTTTGGGGATGACCAATAAGGCTCCCTATTCCGCCTATCATTTCCGCAAGATCATGCAGCGGCATTTTGTGGACTGTTTTACCAATCCACCCGATGAAAATTCACTGTCAAAACTGAAAAACACGGACAAAATTGCTCTGTCGGAGGCTATTACAAAAAAGTGGCCGCATGCCGGCGATCAACTGCAGGATATCGATTCTTTCATTGCAGAATTAGATATTGATCATTCGGTCGGCCCGGTCGAAATAAAGGGCACAAGGGAAGCGGCCATATCACAGATGAACAGGTTTTTGGACAATGACCTGAGCAAGTATGGAAAAGAACGGAATGATCCGGATAACGACCGGACGAGCAGGCTAAGTCCGTGGCTTCATTTTGGTAAAATTTCCGATTATGAAATTGTTAAAGGAACCCTGGATCGACAACCCAAAGTATGGGATCTAAGTCAGGTTAAAGATAACAATGGGCAAAAAAGCGGCTTTTTCAAGGGGCACAGTTATATTGAAAAATTTCTGGATGAGTTGATAACGTGGAGGGAGGTCGGATATCATTTTTGCCACCACACTCCGGATTACGCCAGGTTTGAATCACTGCCGGACTGGGTTCTCGAAACCTTTGAAGAACATAAAGACGACCCGCGTGAATATATTTACAGCCTGCAGCAGTTCGAGCAGGCTCAAACTCATGATGAAATATGGAATGCTGCGCAGCGGCAACTCATCGAAGAGGGCTATATACACAACTATCTGCGCATGCTATGGGGAAAGAAGATCCTGGAGTGGACCCAAGCGCCTGAGGATGCCCTGAAAATCATGATCGAGCTGAATAACAAGTATGCCATGGATGGGCGTGATCCAAACAGTTACTCGGGCATTTTTTGGATACTTGGCCGTTTCGATCGTCCGTGGTTCGAACGTCCCATTTTTGGAAAGATCCGCTACATGAGCAGCGACAGCACGAGGAAGAAGGTTAAGTTGAAGAAGTATCTGGAGAAATACGGTAATTAGAATTTTGAATTATGAATTCTAAATTTTGAATTAAATCAAAATGAGGTGCTCATAATGACGTAAGTTGTGATTTATTCGTCGCAGGGATAATAACTTTAACACCCTAGACTTTAGCACCTTAACACCTTAACACCTTAACACCTTAACACCTTAACACCTTCTGAATCAAAGTCTCCACAAGCCGGGCAAAGTCTTTGGCTCGTTTTGCAGCCACTTCCTTAATCTCCTCGTGCGCCAGTTTCTTACGCGATACGCCGGCAGCCATGTTGGTAATCAAAGAGATACCTACGCTTTGCATCCCGAGATGCTGTGCTTCAAGCAATTCGGGCGCAGTGGACATGCCTACTGCATCTGCTCCAAGTCTGCGAAATGCACGAATCTCGGCTTTGGTTTCGTAGGATGGGCCTTTAGCATAGATGTAGGTGCCGCGCACCAGGTGGAGTCCCAGTTGTGTGGCAATTTTGGTTACACGGTCGACCATTGCATCATTCCGGTATCCGGATAAAACCGGCTTGTCGTTGACTCCATAACGGACGCCAAGACTGATGAGGTCGTCGATGAGCATCAGGTCGCCGATATGAAAGCGGTAGTTGATGCCACCTGCCGCATTGGAAACGAAAAGGGTATGAGCGTTGAAAGAACGGGCAAGTCGCACCGGCAAAAGAGTTCGCTCAAAGGGATGACCTTCATAGTGATGGAAGCGGCCGGAAAAGACGAGCGTTTTTTTTGAACCAATCAATCCAAAATGCAGTGCCCCTTCATGTCCGGGTACTGTTGTTGGAGGGAATCCCGGAATTTGATCATAGGGAATTGTAATTTGGTCCGTTAATCGCTGCTCAAATCCTCCGAGCCCCGAGCCAAGGATAACGGCCGCGTCAACCCGTTCGGGGAAACCATGCCGGCAGAGTTCAGAATGAGCCTGTTCTATTGTTTCAGGACGGGACATATTCGGTGACGCTTTCAATGGTGTAGCCGTGTCGTTCTTCGTAACCGGTGAGCCGGAACATGGCCGTCTCCGTGCTGTGATATGCAAGCAGCACCCAATCTTCCTTCAGCGCCTTTTGTGCAAGCTCCTGGCGTGCCTGAATGCTCTGCTTAGGATCAAAATCGTACTTGGCGGCAAATTTTTGATTTATGTGTCCTTTTGTTGGAATTACATCTCCCGCCATCAGATAGCGATGATCTTCCTTCTCATAAAAAATGGCCATGTGATACTGGCTGTGTCCGCCAATTTTTTGGACCCTGATCTCAGGATATGGCTGATCTTCATCTTTAAGAAGATGCAGATCGGCCCTGGCTTCGATGAAATCACGAAATTCGGTTTTCTCATCATCGTAATAGTTGTCTTTCGCCAGCACCTGTTTCCATGCGTTTTCAGAAAGCCAGACATTGGCATCAGGAAAGGTCAGTTCCCAGTAACCGTGTTTGCGATGTGCCAGTCCCCCGGTATGGTCAAAGTGGAGGTGACTCAGGAAGATATCGGTGATGTCGTACTCGCTGAGACCATGTTCGGCCAGGTTTTCGTGAATGGTATCGATACTCGTGCCCTGACCAAATTCACCCAGACCGGTATCCAGCAGAATTTTTTTGTCTTCGGCATGGATCAAGAAAGGTTGGATGGCAACCCGAAGTGTGTTTTTCGGTGGCTTCCCTTTACGGTCCATTGGAACAAATTTCTTGTCGAGTCCGACATAAAAAGTGCCCTCATAAAGCGGGGCTGCATAAATACTCACAATAACTAGATATTACCCGGATTTTAGATTTGTTTCACCGCAAGAACGTATGAATGCGTCTATTCATTTTTCACTACCTGCGGTCGCCTCATAATGGTTCGAAAGTATTTAATTTCATACTTAGCTGCGTAACAACTAAGTATAAAATGTAACTGGTTTAAAACTTGAGACAAGATTGTATCAGCCTATTTTTTGTTCTCTTTTTTTGCTGAATCTTGTTCCTGTTCGTGCTTTTCATAGGCGGCTATGATCTCGCGGATGAGTTTGTGGCGAACGACATCACTGCGATCAAGATATACAAAGGAGATCCCATCAATGTCGGCTAAGATGCTTTGCACAACACGGAGTCCCGAATCCTTATGGCGCGGTAGGTCGGTCTGGGTGATATCACCCGTGATAATGGCGCGGCTGTTGATGCCAAGGCGCGTCAGGAACATCTTCATCTGCATGCCTGTGGCGTTTTGAGCCTCATCGAGAATTACAAACGCATTGTTGAGAGTTCGTCCACGCATATAGGCAAGGGGCGCGATCTCAATAATATTTTTGACGAGATTCAACTCAAGCTGTTCAAATTCGATCATTTCCTCCAGGGCATCGTAGAGTGGACGGAGGTAAGGATCAATCTTATCTTTAAGTCCTCCAGGCAGAAAACCCAGGTTTTCACCTGCTTCGACTGCAGGTCGGCAGAGAACTATCTTTTTCACCTGGCGCTCTTTAAGGGCTTTAACAGCCAGAGCGACCGATGTATACGTTTTCCCCGTTCCGGCCGGACCGATTACAAAGGTAATGTCGTTTTTCCCGGATGCCCGTACAATAGCCCGTTGGCCCCCTGTCTTGGCACGCACATTTTCACCGGTATAGGTTCGAAGGATCAGGTCATCCTCCATGTAGGTGGGTACATCAATTTCGGGATGGTGCTGTTTAAGAGAAAGTACGGTATTGACATCATGACCTGTAACCCGGCCTTTTCTCTTGCTGATGTCAATAAGGTCATAGATTACTTCTCTGGCTCTGCTGACATCTTCCTCATTCCCACTGAGTTTCAGTGTATTACCTCTTGCAGTTAGTTTTACTTCTGGAAAAGCATCCTCGATCAGGTTCAGATTTTCATCCTGGAGTCCCAAAATGCTGACCGGATCGATATTTTTGATGAGTATTTCTTCGGTTTCCAAAAGTTTTTTTCGGATCTGTTGCAAATTTAGAGTCTGATTGAGTGTAACTGATTTTTCGTTTTAGACTAAAGCCTTTCATCAGTCATTAAGCTAACGACATATTATGTGGGACTCAATATTAGTCACCCCTCAATTGGGAATAACTGATGATTAAACAAGAAATTGTTTACCCGTACTGGCAAGTGAATGAAGTGTACGGACACTATCGCTTATCTGATCAGTGTGGAAAACGCTGCTTCCGGCAACGAAGACATCGGCACCGCACCGAGAAATATGTTCGATATTCTTTTGGGTTATTCCACCGTCGACTTCTATCAGAAATTTTCCATGGACTTTTTGTCTCATTCCGACCAGTTCGTGCAGCCGTTCGTACGTTTGATCTATGAATTCCTGTCCGCCGTACCCGGGGTTTACACTCATCACGAGAACCAGATCGACATAAGGTAAAATGGGTTCGATATTTTGCAGGGAAGTGGCCGGATTTATAGCCACACCGGCCTTTATTCCATGTGAGTGAATTTCCTGGATGCAGCGGTGCAGATGGGGAACGGCCTCGTAATGTACAGTAATCTGATTGGCTCCGGCTTCCACAAAATCGCTAATGTATTGATCAGGATGATAAATCATGAGGTGGACATCCAGAAACCGGTTTGTTGCTTTGCGGGCAGCTTTTACAATCACCGGTCCAATACTGATATTCGGCACAAAATGACCATCCATCACATCGCAGTGAATCCACTCAGCACCTCCTTCTGCGGCTTGTTCGATCTCATGACCAAGTTGAGTATAGTCGGCTGCGAGAATTGAAGGGGCAATAATTGGGATCTGATTTTTCACGGTTTGTGATTATCATTTTTAGCTGGAGATTGAGGACTGTTATGCTGGGTTGAATCAATCATGATCGGGTCCAACTCGCGTACTTCGTGAGTTTTTGCCGGTTCGGAAACGACTAAATCAACAGTTGAACCTTCTCTCAGACTATCTTTATCATTTGGACTAAAACTGAGTACGCGGTTGGGTTCGACGGTAGAAGATGGCTGATAACTAATGCTTCCGATACGCAAGTCAGCATCCCGTAACTGGCTCTGTGCCTCTGATAAGCGCAGACCCGATAGCTCCGGAATCTTTACCATGCTGATACCAAGTCCGTCGCTAACAGTCAAGCTTATAACAGTACCCCGTTCAACCGGCGTTCCACCACCAATTGATTGCCTGACAACTGTATTTTTGAATGGAGATGAAATATAAGAGACCTGTCCCATATCAAGACCGTAATTTTTTAGCTGCAATTCAGCATTTCGAAGGGACATGTTTTGGACGTCCGGTACAATAACTTTCGGAATACTGGAAGTGTTGATGGTCAGGTAGATCTGGCGCCCGGGTTTCACGATTTGGTTAGCACCCGGATTTTGATCAATGACATAATCGGGTGGATAAGCTGCATTATATCGCCTGTCGATCACTGTATCACGGAGTCCTTCACTCACAAGCAGTTTCCTTGCCCTGGTTATGGATACTCCTGTTATGTCGGGTACCGTCTGTCCCTCATCATGCTTTGTGTAAGCCGGCATGATCCAATCGTTCATCACAAAAAGGAAAATTGCGCCTAAAAGGGCCACTCCAAGCAGCAGCAGGTAGAATCGTATATCTGTAAGAACTTGTTTTAGCATACCGTAATGTCGTATAAGGATCGGTTAAAATCCATAAACCAGTTTTGCACCCATTCCATCGGCTTCTACATGCAGATTACGGTCACGAAGCTTAGTTGTGATGAATGCATCGAATGCAGAAACAAAGTGATTAATGATCGTTATTGTCAATACGTTTGTTGCCATCCGGAATTTGTTGTTATACTCGTTGGCCATACGTGCTCCCTGAAGGAAAAGTGCCGGCATATCATTCAGGGACCATGATGGTGGAGTGAATTTGCCACTCGTATTATCTATAGGATATTTATCAGTAAAGTCTTTCCATCCGGGTGAAAACTGAAAGTATTTACTCATCAGTTCATAGTATTGTTGTGAACCATAGTCCGGCATGTTATGTGAAAACGGTACACCCGAGGTTCCATCGTAGTAAGTTATGTTTTCCAACTGATGAAGCTTTTCCAGGTTCACGCGTTGCCAATCCTGATGGGAGTAGTCGGGCCCGGTTGTCAGGTTATATCCCTGGTTTGCCAGAGAGTTCAGGCTGATCTTATCATTCGGAAAGTAATGATTGTGATAGTTGACAAGGTAGGTGGCGTAGTTTACCACACTCCAGTTGTTGTCGGCATATTGTATATATTGTTCTTCGAGGCTGTGGCCTTCATTATGCAAATGAAAGTGAGAATAAAGGGTTACAGCTTCAATAGCTGCAAAGATGCCTGCTTTAATCCATTGATGATGAGCTGCCTGACCAAGTCCCGGAACCAGTGCCGATGAAATAAATGAGAGTCCCGGATCCTTTCCAATATCATCAAAGAAGTTTCCCGATTTTTTTTGTGGTTTGTCCTTCTGTTGAAATCCCAGGAAGTGATCAAACGGAAACGCGTTTACATACGAAAACTCACCTGGTTGTATCTTTTTCGGGGCTTCCTGATGTTCTATAACCACCGATTGTGCACTTGCCACGCTACCCGATAGTAACAGAACAACTGTCAAGCAGCAAAAAGGAAACAGAGGTTTGGACATTTTCATAATGAAGCAGGATAGAGAATGAGGGTATGGTACGATTTACATATCAAAATCAAAAAGCATGCCGAAATAAAAGAGTACGCGATGCCCATAGGATACCTTATTCGTGCCGGTATTGGTGATAAACCCATCAGGCAAATTTACGTTGAATTTGTTTAAACCGTAGGCACCGCTGATGAAAAACTTGGAAGGGAACAAGTAGCTGGAGTTCATACTTAAACGCAGTTCGGCACCGATGCCTGTTTTCAGGTTGTTGCCAATATCTAAGGGTCCACGCCATCCGTTGCCTGCTTCCATGAAAAACCGTCCGTATAATTTATCAAGAGTATAACGTCCCACCTGTTTATTAATTCCGGTTATGAGTGGAACATTGTAAGCCACTGTAGCGTAGGCTGTTGTATTGCCACCCACTGCGAAATAAGGATAACTGCGCATGCCAGTAAAACCACCGATGTAATCCTGGAAAAAGTAATCATTCGGATTGTTGAAGTAGGTGAAGAACCGGGTTTTCAGATCAACGGTCTCACCCAGGGCACGAAAACCCCATCGCAAATTAGCCTCGACCGAATGATTCCGGTAGGTCTTGTAGTTGGGCAACAGGACGCCATTTTTAATATCGTAATTATTCAACAGCTTGCTTGGTTGGTACCGATACCGGATTTCACCTTTGATGCCGATGGGCGCGATGTCGTCATTCCGGTAAGGTTGATCGAGGTCGAAAATATACGCAGCGGTCAGCCCGGCACCAATGTAATACTGTGATGAGTTACTGGAGAGATAGGACTGGTATTCTTTCGAATAGAAGGATTTGGTAGTAACCGTATATGGCGAGTAAGTGGCGCCTAACTCAACCATGTTCCACTGGTCGATTTTACTGCGGAGATAAAAATCAGCTTCCCAGATATCGTATGCGATATCCACTTTTGTAGTGTCGGGCAACTCCGATACACTTGGAAATTCCTGGATGGACAAGCCGTTTTTGACATTTCGCCGGAGGCTGTAAAGTTCAACGGAAACTGTCGGAGACCACCTTTTCTTGATGAATGGCAGTCCCCTGTATTCTGTAATGAGGAAAAGATCGCGGTCCAGATCCATTAGCCTGGCGGGGGAGAAGAAGTCTCCGATGCCCGACGCTCCTACCGATCCGAAGCCGAAGAGTGCCCCGCCATACAGTGAAAACCGGTTCAGCACGTCATGAGATGACATGTAAAAACCTACCTTGCTGTCACGCCACAGGTTCTGACCAAGTCGTCCGAATTCACCGTGCGTGATAAGCTTGCCATTTGGACCTTTCGGCCGGGCATAGTTGTCAAATCGTAATACCGGGAAGAAGCTAAACGAGGTAAATACGTCGTGATAGGAGTAGAGAGATCGATGATTGGTTTCCCCGCGCGTATCAATGTTGAACCTGTAGATTCCGGTATCCGCCACTGCCATCACATTTTTGGGCAACGTTTTCAAACTGGTATCATCAAAATGATTCAGAAACGTGTAGTTGGCATTTGCTGGTGTTCTTACATGAGAGAGCGGCGGTTTATGGTATGTTCCGTAGGATGGATCGGTTTTTGGTATTTTAGTGAGCGATATCTTAAACCCATCGGCCATATACTCCGAATAAGCCAGATCTCCTTTTTTGTTGACCGTAGGTTCAAAGGCACCGCCTAAAACGCTGGTTATCTGTTCCTTCTCGCCGGTCTTGAGGTTCATCCTGTATATGTTGAAGATGTCATCCGGGTTTGATGAATAGTATAGATATTTGCCATCGGGTCCCGGGCAGGGATCCCGGTAATCCAGTGCATTCGAATCGCTGAGAAGGACGGGCGTTGCCTTGCCCGATTTTATATCATACCGGTAGATGCTTCTGGATCCCTCGTTCGAGGCGCCATAATAGATAGATTTGCCATCCTTTGACCAGACGGGGTTATAGAATTGTTCCCCATCATTTGAAGCCAGCAGAGTTCGGATTGAATCGGTTTTGGTATCCAGCATTACGAGGTTCAGTGATTCATCGTGCTGTTGAACAGCTACGAGATAACGTCCATCAGGCGACCAGTTAGGTTGACTTACACGGGCACTGTGAGTCAGTCTTTGCTTCTTGTGTGTCTTCAGGTTATAGATGAAGATGTCCTGATAATATTCACCGTAAGGGTTATTGGTATGCTGGCTGTAAGCTATCCGCGTACCGTCAGGGGAGAATGAAAATTTTGCGGCATCCGGTTTTATTTTGGGGCGGATCGGGTATCCGTAGGAGTCGGTATTGTCGCGTGTCTCCTGGAGATGCAAGGCATCAGCCAGAATTGAAGAGGAGGAACTGTCGGACAAATTCCGGAGATACAGGCTCACGTTATAGGTATCCAAGCCTTTGTTAGACAGGTAGGCCAGCCGATCGCCGCCCGGTGAAAATTGTGGGGAAAGATTATAAAACCCACCTTTTTCAAGTGTATCACTTTTAGAGAACTTCAGATCGCGGATTGCATCCTGATACCCACTTCTAAGAGTATCCACCCATTGATTATACAGCGTATATCCGTCGATTCCCGTGGCATCTTTCAGAGCTTTGGATATATCGTTAACCCCTTTTTCGGATAAGGCATGGGTAATCTTGTAGAGTACATTTTCACCAAACCGGTACGCAAGGTAGCGGGTAAATCCAAAGCCCTGGTTATAGACCACCTCCCGTTCGATACTCGTTTTTGAGCTGAATGTGCCCATCTGTACAAGGGAGAGCAGTTTATTGCTCAGTGCCCGGGTGCGTATGATCATGTCGCGCTGACTATCCCAAAAATCGTAATGAAGGCCTTCCCGCTGAAATTGTGCGGTGCCTTCGGCAAACCAGGAGGGGATGGAGACACTTGCAAAAGGTATCGTAATAACACCATTCGGATAGCCGTAAAGGACATCTGGACGCCGGACATTCTCATAAGAAAGCCACTGAAGGTAGAGCGCCGGAACACGCCGGTTACGTTTCATGGCCGCCTGTATCTCAACCATATGGGTAAACTCATGCGTGATTACGTTCCGGAACCAGTCGTGGGTACCTCTCAGAGGCATATTAAGCGCAGGGACCCAAATATCGATCATGTTGTCGAAGAAGTAGGTGGCGCCATTTGAATAATCCTCCCGGTCGTGCAGGACGATGCTGATCCTGGTATCGGGCTTATGGTGGTAAAGCGAGGTGATGGGTCCGTAAACTTCTTCGGCAACCCGCGACACCACCTGGGCCGACCGGCTGTTTCCCTTTTGAAAATGAACCAAAAAGTGAGGACTCTGTATCGTGTACCACTTCAGGTTGTTATATGGGTAACTGTAATCATACGGGCTCTCCTGCGCCTGTGCAGGTTGCCCCAATAATCCGACAAATACCGTTAAGCCGAGTGTTAAAAATAATATGTTTCGGAGCTTACGTTGCATTAGTGTATCACAGCGATTTTAACCAGTTTACTGCCAGAACGAGACCCATCTGTTGCATGAACGCGGGCATAGTAGGCACCGCTGCCCCACTGACCGGTCATCAGTTGAATCTCGGAAGGAACACCTGCACTGGTTCGTAAGTGTTTCTGATAGAGCATGCGGCCAGTCATGGTGATGATCGTAATGGTGACATCAGCGGCTTTGCTGGTCTGCACGCGTAAATGAGTTAATTCATTAGCTGGATTGGGCCAATTGTATGTTTCATTGACGTTTAACAGGGCAGCTGTCGCCGTACTGGCTGGTTTTCCCAGCTCGAAAGAATACACTTTGTTGTATTTCCCGTTTCCATAAAGCGAACCCCACAGTGGCTCGACAGATTTTGGGAAAGACCACGCCTTGATATCTCCGGCAGGACTCACTGCATATACTGTGTGATTGAAAAAGACAGGTTCGACCGGCGAATGGGTGGAATCCGATAATCCTCCTACATAGAGTGGAAAACCGGGAAGTTCGTGCATTTGAGGATTGTAACCATGAATAACGTAAGAGATGCTGTCCGTAGCTCCAACAAGCAGATCAGAACCACTGTTTCCATCCAGGTTTACAATCAGAGGTGTTCCGACAAAATGTGATCCGGCAGGAGCAGACAACGGAAACGAATTCAAGAAAGAACCGTTCGGATTCAGGGCTTCCAGGGTGTTATCAGTCTTGTTTACATAAACCAGATCCATAGTACCGTCGCCGTTGAAATCGGTCAGGGCCGGCCAGCCCAGTGACACTCCCTCGACAGGTTGCAATGTTCTTGACGATTGAAACAAGTCGGAGTTCTGCTTCAGGCTTATATACTGGAAGCTGTTATCAAGCAAGGCGAAGAAAGCGGATGTTGTGGCATTAATTTGAACAGCACCACTGTAGAGTCGGTTACTGTTGGGCAGACTTTCGTTGTAGCTGTTATCCGAGAGAGACAGAGTGCCATCTTCTATTGATGAAAATGTCCTGTTAATCTTTTTGGATCTCTGATCCTGGGTGTTTCTGATAACGGTGCTTCCATCCGAAGCGAGCATCCCTTTGCCGGTAAGATCGACCTGTAGGGTGTCCCCATTTTCAGAGCTGATGAGTGCCGGAACCGATGTGACATCCTTATTTTCCCATACCATCGACCACTGTCCGTTGGCCGGTTTCCAGGCTTCGGCAGGATGATTGCCTGTTCCTGATTCCCTTCCCAGAACGAGTTGTCCGTCAATGAGAGGTTGACAGGGGTAAGGGAATTGAAAATCGGTGAGCTCGTCTTTTTGATTACCAGATAAGCGAATGGCATAGACTGATTTGTATGAGGGTACGATCAAAAAGGTGTCAGTCGGTGAGGTATAAATCCGGAGTCCCAGCGGGTAAGCATTATTCCCTTTGGGATTATTCCCGGTACCATCGGGAAGAGGAGAGGAGGGATTCAAGGCCTCTTTGCTGAACCAATCGGGTGATGCCGGTTTAGCTCTGAATGAGGCGACTAACTGGGTGTTTGAAAAATCATAAAACTCAAAAAAAGTCGGACTTCCGGTGTTGCTTCGGTTGTTTGGACGGGTATCGTCGGCAAATCGGTTTTTGTATAGTTTGAGAGTGTCACCAGCCTGGGTGATGACCGATGCATTGTTCCCTTTCCACCAAAAGTCATACGCTGTACCGGAGACGGCATCCTGGAAAAACAGGTTTGGAATATTCCGGCCAATATCCTGCGAACCATCGGCCTCCATCAGGTTTACGCCTTTGCGGCTGGGGTTGTTATTGATGGCGTCATTGGCTTCCTGGGTGCGAATCACGCCGTCATCGATGTGCCAGATCAGCTGCCCGCCCATCAATAGTCTGTCATCTTTGGTGCCCACCTCATTATCCGGGCCCGCATCCACTCCGCCGGGCAGTGCCCAGTCGTAGTCATTTACGCCAATCACGGTACCAGCCTTTATCTGAGCGATGATGCTATCCGGATAAGAGTTATTGAAATAGGCGTTATTATCGTTGAAATGCTGTACGGTTATGGTGCCGTCCGGTTGTTGGATTGTCAGATCAAGACCTTTCTGGGAAGGATCACGGTATCTGTTTTCAACAAGGAAATACTCATCCCGTGAGATATCATAGCGCGCAACACTATTGGGTTCGTGAAGCGAAGAAGCCGGCAGTTTTATTGGTGTCGAATCATTCAGAGAGACATTAAAAGAGTTAGCCCATCCCAGCCTGATTTTTTCCCATGCCGACGGCTCCGGGGGGAACAGTCCACGGTATGCGAAGAAGCTCGAAGGATCCATCAACCCAAACTGACCGATCCCGGAATTACCGGTTTTCGTGTTGTAGAGGTCGGGAAGACCCAGGTAGTTGCCGATCGTGGCACAAAGAAGTCCATTGATCGAGAATTCGACCAGGTAGCGCGTTCCGGTAATGTCGGTTGCAAGATGTGACTCCGTTTCAGGGATAATTGCAGAATTTGTGATATGAAAACCGCTGTTACCGATTGGAAAGCCTGCAAATCCGGGCTGTTTGAGTAGACGCGAGATAGTGTTATGATCAAGAAAAATAGAAGGGATATCCTGTGGAGTATGATCAAGAGCCGTACCCCGGAAATCAAATTCACGGCCGGTTCCTGCATGGAAAATCACAAATATCGTGTGATTGGGGTCGAGTCCGCTTGTGTCAAGACCACCGGATTGCTGCACCGCAGTCCAGGTGTCGTTCAGCAGGTTGGTGAGCTTATAATCCTGCCCCGATGAATCGGGGTTGCTGCCAAGGGGACTATAGGCTGCCATTTTATTATTAAGCTGATAGACCTTTGGCAATAATATATAGTTGACCTTCAGTTTCCCACCTGATACGGTCTCGAAATAATTCTGCGCAAATTTGAGGTGTGCTTCGAAATATGCGCGGTTATGCGGCAGAGGATCAATCTTTACATCTTTGGCAGAAAAATAACTGGATGCATTGGTATCGACGATAGACGTGTTAAATAATCCATTGCCACTGGTGTAAGGATTATCGTCCTTCTGAAAATCAACCATTACAGCCACTATAGTGAGTGTGCCGGTACCTCTGATAGTCTGGTTCGTTTCATCTTTGTAAGGGTGGGATTGATAGACAAGATGAGGAACTATCTGAGCCCGTACATTCGTAATAGTAAAAAAAAGCAGGAGCAGAACTATGGAAATCCTGCCTCTGCCCAAAAACCAAGCACTTCCCATTCAAGCCGTCACGTGAATTAATACTTTAAAAATTCAGGAGTAGTGAAAATCGTATTGTATCCGCAAGCGGATTATCCTGTTTAATGGTGTAAATGTAGCTGAAATCTACGCCAAATATATTATATCGCAAACCGGCACCGAAGGTTAGGTATTGTCGTCCACCATTTTTCGGTGATTCATAGTAATATCCGGTTCTTATCGCAAACTGATTGTTATACCAGTATTCGAGTCCGGTACCGATCATGAGTTGGTCAAGAAGCGAGAGGGTTACATAGTTTTGGCCGTCAAAGCGGGTGTATGGTCCCCACGAATTGAAGATGCCATCAAGGATGCCCTTGCTGTACCCGGTAGTATCCTTGCGTGCCATGATCTTGGAAATATCATTGGCGATTGTGATCGTATTATAGCCATCCTGATCGAGTTCCATGGTATACGCCCACCCGACACGGAGTTCCGTCGGCAGCGGGTCTTTTTGCGGGTTATCGGTGTACTGGATTGCAGGACCGATATTCGACAGGTTAGCGCCTGCACTGAATCGAGCGCGGCGGTTCAATACGTGAAAGACATCGGTACGGTAGAGGCCGGCAATGTCAAATCCAACACTTGTTCCGTTTTTAGCCTGTTGACCACCTACGTCTGTTCCGGTCGGCACCAGGTCGCTGTAGATGTACCGCATGCCGGTACCAAGAGCAAAGTTCTTGCTGACCTTAAAGCCGTAGGAGATTCCGGCAGCAAGTTCGTAGCTGCGGAAGTCACCGAGCGGATTACCTTGTTCGTCAGTCCGGGTTTGTTTACCCAAGTTCAGGAATGTGACGCCGCCTCCGAAGGTGCCGATGCCGTCTACGTAGTACTTTCCAACCAGGTAGTCGTAGAACAGGTCGGTATGGAATTTAGGCAGCCAGTTAGAGTGGGTTATGCTTATCTGGTTTCCCTTCTGGTAGGCCAGTCCTGCCGGATTCCAGAAGATGGCATACGCGTTATCTGCGATAGCCACATTCGCATTTCCCATGCCGGCACCGCGTGAGTCCGGCTCAATCTGCAAAAAAGGAACGGCGGTTGCACTAACTTGTGCCATCACAGGCACGCTGAGCAGAACCACTGCAGAAATTGCAAGCAGATATTTTATTGTCGTTTTCATGATGTGTGTGCTGTTGCTTGGTTTTTGTTTATTTAGAAAAATCATCGTTCTAGTGGATAATGACCAATTTGTCGATCCGGCTTTGGGATTGTTTCCCGGAATCGGTTTGGGCATTCACAGTAACAGTATACAAGTAGGTTCCCGTGGCCAGCCGGTCGTTGTCGTCGTCCCTTCCCGACCATTGAATACTAGCATAGGGAGCATCCGTTATCAGGCCATCCCGGTCGATATGCGCTACTGGATGTCCGCTTAGAGTGTAAATCCGGATATGAATATCCAACGGTACGCCCGGCTCATTGTGCTCAATAATAAAACGGGTTTCGTTATTCATTGGATTTGGGAAGTTATAAACGCGACGGATTGTGAGATGGTCACTGTTCGCCACTTTAAAAGAGATACTCGTTTGCGAGGGATTATCATACACATCCCAGGCTCTTAGATTCAGGTGATAGTTTCCTTCCGGGAGATTATTGAACCGGTACTGAATCTTTCCACTTGTGTAACTATTGAGATTACTTGTGTAAAAATTGTTGAGAACGATCGTCTGATCGGGTTGGTTAGGACTTGTCAACTGAGCGGTAAGATCATGGCCTACTCCATTGCCGGTAGTATTAATACCCGACGGGTCCGAGAGATTAACCACCAATTCGGGTGATTGATTTACAAGGCTTCCGTTGAGGAAGGATTTATCATTGAGATACATGGCGATTGCCGGACCGGCATCATCATTGACAGCATTTGGATTTTTCCCGGATAGTGTGAAGCGATCATATTCCCCGGAAGCATCAACAGTACCGGAGGTGGCATAGAACGTCATCCTGCCTCTCCGGCCCGAATAAGAAATATCTTTTGGTAGAATGAAGTCAGCTTTGAAATGTCCATCAGTGACGGACGCACGACCACTGAAAAGTACATCTGTGCGGACATTATAACTGCAGTTCTTCAGATAACAGCCGTATTGCATCCAGCTTCTGTAGGGAAGTTTGACCGAACGACTGGCATCATAAACCTGCACAAAAACCGTACCATTAAAGTTAGTCGCAACAGATTGATCATAATTCAGAACATCTCCAGCAATCTGAACTTTGTCAAGTGCCCGTAAATTGATTGTCGTGTCGGAAAGCTGGGTAACATTGTTGACCTGGTCGAGCCGAATTTTCTTGTCAGGGAGGCCAATTCTAAGGCCCGGGTCACCGAGAAGGATAAACTTTCTGCTGTTGAAACTGGGACCGGCAATACCGGTGATCTTTGTGAGTCGGTAAATATCCCCAAGCCGGCGTGGTTGACCCGTTGCTTCGTCACGCGTAGACATATACTGAGTGACGATTCTGTTGATGCCAAAATTTAGTGTATACGGATTGTCACTGGTGTAAACGACGCGGGTCATGGTAAATGCCGCGATCATACCTCCATCGGAGTAGAGCTGGGTAATCTCGGCACCTGACTGCTGATCGGTATCATCGTAGCGGCCGAAAGAACATGTTGCCGTCACGAAAATCGCCAGCTTATTTTTATTGTAAAACTGATTGGTGTAATCGGAGACGAAGAGACGTTCATCACTCAACACCTGGTCGCCTCCATGTCCGGAATAATTCAAAACCAGTTCGCCATTATTTACACTATTGATAAACGCCTGGGTAGCACCGGGGATGCGTCTGCCTGCAGTTGTGTTTTCAACAGGGTAGCTGAATTCATAGATCTTATTGAGATGCAGTCCGTTATCCGAGTTTGTTACAATGACCGATGTAGAATCGGCATTTAAAACATGCAAGTCGCGATTGTCGAGCGGATTCGGATAGTCATCATCGGCTGCGAAGGTGAACAACGTTTTCCAGTCGCCGTTATTAGCCGGGTTACTGTACGTTTCAATCTTCTGGACCGCTGCCTTTGCATCAGCCTGTGTTTCAACGGGAATTCTGCCGATGCCGATGTCGAGCAGTTCATCGGTATTATTGGGTGACCATGCTCCCTCATTTTGGTCCAGTAAACCATAATAATCGTCACTGGCGTAGGTATTGATTCTCTGCAGCGACTCATTGCTTTCGAATGTGAATACGTAATTTTTCTCGGCAGCATTTTTAATAATCCCCTTGTAGTCGTATGTCGTATTCCCGAACAGAAGGAGATACTTGGGAAGCCGGCTTGCATCGGTTCCTGCCCGTACATATAAGTACCGCATGAAATCACGAATCGCCGACACGTCAGGCACTCCACCCGAAAACTCGTTGAATATTTGTTCCTGGGTCACTACTAATGGACGGAAGCCGTCATTCTTTTTATGGAAGTCGGCAATCTCATTCGCTTCGTTCAGAAATTCAGGAGCAGTAACAATGATATAATCCGGATAATCAGTAATACCATGAAGATTTTGATTGGCTATTTCAGTACCGTCTTCCGGAGTAAAGTAATTGGTTTGTGCGATCAGCATTCGTCCACTGTCGGCGT
Source organism: uncultured bacterium (assembly GCA_963787205.1). Taxonomy (GTDB): domain Bacteria; phylum Bacteroidota; class Rhodothermia; order Balneolales; family DATFMH01; genus DATFNI01. The sequence goes on along the minus strand of CAWBCD010000023.1, from coordinate 128,435 downwards.
GCCAGTCCACCGAGTAATCATTACCGGATTGCTGAACATTCAGCAACGCTGGTTCTACAGGATTCGTGACGTCCATAACCACGGGCTGACTGCTGAACCCGCTAAGCATATAGTTGGCGAGGTCACTGCTCTGACCGTTATTGGGAGAGTAGAACAGCAAGCGTCCGTTTTTCGCCGCAAGAGACCTCCGGACCGTCAGTTCAATCCAGTCCAGCCATCCGTTTGCACTGGTTGATCCGCTTGAGAAGGTGGCATCCAGCTTTATAATTCCGTTGTTGAAGGAAGCATTGGACAAAGATCGGCTCATCGACGATTCGTAAGCCGAATAACCGGTGTCCCCGTTGTAATCAAGTATGGGGGCAATGCTTACCTGTCCGAGATTCGCGCCGTTGGCGTTGACACTGAAATAGGAGGTAGACTGTGATTTGGCGGCAAACTGAACAAGGACCTGCATCGGGCCCGTTGCAGGTAAACCCGGAAGAGTATCATTAAAAATCGTTTGTTGGTTATTGAATGACTCATTGGTAAATAACTGTCCCAGCCATTGGGTACCAGACTTGATACTAGCTTCAGATTTATGAAGTTCATCTTCTTTCCAGAGAAAATCCTGGAAAGTCGTGATAGTTGATCCGCTTCCGGAAGCCGCGACTGCATGAAGCCGTTCGCCGGCTTGTGATCCGATAGTCAAAAAGACATAGTTTTTCGTACTGTAAGGATTCAGCTTATGATGCCAGTAGTGCGTAGTGGTATCAAAGATATTTTGATTGGGGCTGTTGCCATAGAATAAGATGTAGTCGCTGTCGTCGAATTTACCATCGGATTCCCCATGTACAATGATGGGAATTTGTGCAAACGAGGGCCTGGGATCAGCATTTGGATGTGGTAATTCATATCCATTCGTACCCCATATTTGAATATCCCTTGGGTCGATTGAACTTACATTGATACCAAGGTTGGTCAGATATTGTTTATCTATGCGGTAAATGCCGTTACGCTCGAAAGGTATTTTATACCATTTGCCGGTGGCAAGGGGACTGTCTTCGGTCTGTTGGATCTGCGCCTCAGCCATACCGGGGGCACGCTCTGAAATAAGTGGCTGGTTCCCAAAACGTTCGACACGAATTCTGAGAAACTTCGTAATGAGTACGGTTTGATCGGTTGAACGATATCTACTGATATTGATACGTATACTTGCAACCCGCTGCTTCCTGGATATTCCCGTTCGTGTGATCTGGACTAACGGTAATACATTTGTGTTCCCGTTATCTTTATACTGAGACGGATTCGTCATTTTGCTTACCGGAACGGGGACAACAGATTGATTCAGGATCTGATAAGAATCGGAACCTTTGTCGTAAGGTATAACAAAATTAATGGGGGAACCCGTATTCAGGCTGTCATTTTCAACTACATATTCGATGTAATTGGATGTAACCTTATCTACTCGCAATCCCTGAGCAGAAAGCGGCACACAATTCAGGAGTTGACTAACCAGCACCAGGCAGACACCCCACACATATTTAAAAAGAGTATTCGACAACGAAACGAAAAGCGATAGGTTAGCAGTTAAACCAATTCTTTTTATGAATTAGATCGTATCGTTTATCGCTATAGAGATTTTTTTGGGGTGATAAAGGAAAATGAGGTAATGATCAAAATCATTTCTTAATGATAATAATTTCGATAATAGGAAAAAAGAGTGTTCACCTCGAAAATACGCTGTTTATCCCTTTCTAACCTAACATTTCAATAACCATTGCAGAAGCGCCACCGCCCCCGTTGCAAATGCCTGCACAGCCGAGTGACCCGCCAGTTCGTTGCAGTGCATGCAACAATGTAACGAGGATACGAGCTCCGGAACAACCGATAGGATGCCCGAGACTTACTGCTCCACCATGTATATCGACCTTTTGGGGATCCAGATTAAGCAGTCGGTTATTTATTAGTGATACCACTGCGAATGCTTCGTTAATCTCGAAAAGGTCGATTTCGTCTGCTTTCTTGCCTGCCCGTTCCAGTGCAATCGGTATGGCCTCAGCAGGGGCCGTTGTAAACCACTCAGGAGCCTTTGCCGCGCTTGACTGGCTGAGAATACGTGCCATCGGTTTGAGTCTCAACTGTTTGGCTTTATCCGCAGACATTACCAATAAGGCAGCGGCACCATCATTAATAGAACTGGCATTAGCTGCTGTTACAGTGCCTTCCCTGTCAAAGACTGGCCGAAGCTTTGGGATCTTATCAAAATTAACCTTTTTTAGTTCTTCATCTTCTGAAACTTCGGTGACATCACCTTTCCTTCCTTTGACTTTTAGACGGATGATTTCATTATCAAAATACCCGCTTCTCTGGGCGTTTATAGCTCTTTTGTACGATTCAATAGCAAATGCATCCTGTTCCTCGCGACTTATGTTGCATTCACGTGAACAAAGCTCGGCAGCGTTACCCATGTGAAAATCGTTGTAAACATCCCATAGCCCGTCTTTAATGATACCATCGATGACCGAGCTGTGACCCAATTTTGCCCCGAAACGTTCCTTTGTTAGATAGTAGGGGCAGTTGCTCATGCTTTCCATGCCGCCCGCAACGACAACATCCGCTTCTCCCAAACGGATTTGATTTGCAGCATACATCACCGATTTCATTCCGGATGCACAGACCTTATTGACTGTTGTAGACGGGGTGCGGTCCGGTAATCCGGCTTTTAATGCTGCCTGCCGGGCGGGTGCCTGCCCGATACCCGCCTGTAGTACATTCCCCATAATCACTTCATGCACTTGTTCGGGTGATACTCCGGAGCGTTTGAGCAGTGCCTGAATGACGGATGCACCGAGTTCGGGTGCCGTGAATGATGATAGACTTCCTCCAAATGATCCAATTGGTGTGCGCGCAGCATCGATGATAACAACGTCAGTCATAGTAAATAGCATTGAGTAGTTGGTAGTGAGAATTCAGTCAATGTACAATATCTCATGGGAATCATTAACTGGTAATCGATCATCCGAAAACTTAGTCAATATCAAGCAGTTTTCTCAATACTTTTTGCTCGCTGCTCAACACTTCCCAATTAAAAATTCGATTCATCACGCCATCTTAGAAGACGCCATGGTTTAGTAGAGTCCGCTCGCGACAGCAAAAAATTAGCAGCCCCGTCGGTATGCAAAACATCTGAGTTTTTCAGGACGATCGCCAAATCGAATCGGCGTACAACCTGAGCTTTAGTTGAGGTAGAATCTTCGACTTGTGTGACAATATTATTCCATTGAAGCTGGATGTCTTCACTTTGTGTGAACATATTGTATGTGGAGTTCAATTCGACATCCCTTCCCCAGGAGACATCCACATTGTTATTGAAATCGTGGTAGGTGAAGGTAAAATCAGACTGAATCAGAGGACCATAAATAGTGGTATCACGCAACTGATACGCATTGCGAAAACGGGTAAAAAAACCACTGATTGTATGCTGATCGCCAAGGGGATCGTTTGTAAGCGCTTCTTGAGCAATACCGGGAGCAAAGGGATTAGTAGTGCATGAAGCCAGAATAATGGCCGCAATTATAATCCTGGCAATATAAAAAGCTGCTCCACGCAATTAATTACACTGACTTAAAAGCCTGATCCAAATCGCTGATCAGGTCCTCAACATCTTCAATCCCTACTGACAGACGAATAAGTGAATCACTCAGACCTGCTTTCTTTCTGATATCAGCAGGTATGGATGCATGTGTCATACTGGCCGGATGAGAAATCAATGATTCAACGCCCCCCAGGCTTTCCGCTAAAGTAAAATAGTGGGTATGACTCATAAATTTTTTAGCATTTTCAACGGAATCGTCCTTAAGTGTAAAGGAAACCATCGCACCGTAGTCATTCATCTGGCTTTTCGCAACATGATGATGTGGATGAGATTCCAGACCCGGGTAATTGACGGAACCGACATCCGGATTATTTGTAAGGTACTCTACGATTGCCTGGGCATTTGTGCAGGCTCGATCCATCCTGACATGCAGCGTTTTAATACCTCTGAGGGTCAGATAACAATCCATCGGGCCGGGAACGGCGCCGGTCGTTTTAACCTGGAAACGCATATTTTCGATGATATCCGGGTGTGACGTGCATATCGCCCCGCCAATGATGTCCGAATGGCCACCGAGATATTTTGTCGTCGAATGTACCACCGCATCGGCACCGAGTTTAAGTGGATTCTGCAGATAGGGGGAAGCAAAGGTATTGTCAACGACACTTAGTACACCTGCCTTTCTCGCGATATCACTCACCGCTTTAATATCCACGATGCGCAGAAGGGGATTGGTAGGTGTCTCAATCCAGATCATTTTAGTATTGCCGGTCAGTGCCTTCTCAACATTTGCTGGATCGGACATGTCGATAAAGCTGAATGTTATCTGGTAAGGTTCGAAGACCTGCGTAAATAACCGGTACGTTCCGCCGTATAGATCATTGGATGCAATGATATGGTCACCCGGCCGGAACATTTTGACCATAGCATCCATAGCTGCACAGCCACTTGCAAATGCTGCACAGTCACTTGCCCCTTCCAGACCTGCTATCAATTTTTCCAGGGCTGTCCGTGTTGGATTGGAAACACGGGCATATTCGTAACCGTGATGAACATTAGGTGCTTCCTGAGCATAGGTTGAAGTTTGGAAGATTGGCGGCATTACTGCGCCACTGGTCAGTTCCGGTTCTTGACCGGCGTGAATAGTTTTGGTATTGAATTTCATGTGACTATCAATTTAAACTTCGAATTTATAACCCGGCTCCCATGAAACCGGGCAATATGAACACAGCACCGTCGCTACTGTTGTTGCGATAAATGTTCTGCTGCCTGTTGGGCCTTATCATTCATTCCCAGATACTGGTAAACTTCACGTAAATTCTTCCAGCTTTTTTGATCAGATGATTTCTTAATGGCGTAATCTTCCAGATAGGGAAGAGCTTTTGTCAACAATTGCTGAGCTCTGGCTTTATAAAATGCAGAGAGTTCCGAATTTTGTATTTGCTGAGCTATCTGAAGATAAGACACACCTGAGTTTTGATAAATGACCCCCAGCGTGTATGATGCATTCGTATCGGTGCTGTCCAGGCTTATCGCTTTGTCGAACTGGTTGATTGCAGAATCCAGAACGGTTCTGGCCTCGCCTTCAATACTGTTAAGACTATCCGACACTTTCAGTTCATTCTGACCTGTACTGTGCACATTCTCGTAACCGTTTCTTATCGCCAACAGTTTGGCCATAGACTCGTTATACAATTCACGACCATCGATCTGGTGGTAAAGCGGGTTATCCGGATCCTTTTCCAGCATCGTTTGCAGGATGCTTTCAACTGAACCATATGAGTTTTCATCGAGATAGACGTTCATGATCCCGTTAAGCAAGTTCAGATCACCAGGATTGCGCTCAATAAGCAATCGATAGGTATTTACAGCTTCACTATCCTGCTTATTTACGCTGTAGAGGTAGGCCAGTCTTTCAAGGTAATCGGTATGAACGCTGTCATCATATGATACAGCCATTTCCATGCTTCCCAGGGCTTCCGGGATCTCACCCAGCTTGTAATAAACGGTTGCCAAAGCAGCATGACTAATCGCGCTGTCCGGCATAATAATGGTCGCATTTTGCAAATGCACCTTTGCATTATTCAGGTCCGTCCTGGTATCCGTGGAGTCATGGCTGAGGATACTGACACCCTGATTATGCTCATCACTCCAGCTATTTGCAAGAAGATCGTCAATTTTCGGCTCAAGCGGACCTTTTCCCTGTTTGTCGAGTTGCTGGGCCTTAAGCAGATTTTGACGCATATTCTTATACAGGGGCTGTCGTTGGTCCGGTTGAGTTATCGCAACAGCCATTTTACTCAGAATCTTTCCCTTCAGGTAGTACAGACCGGGGTCATTGGGATTGCCTTGAATCGCCTTATCAGCATCTTTAAGCGCCGTCTGATAATTCTTATTGTTTAACGCCTTTTGTATGGGTTTGTCGTTAGCAGAATCGCCGTTTCGGTCTACTTTTTTAGTAGTTGAACAGCTAACAAAAAGCCCGAAGGCCAGCAAAAGCATGGCCATTCGGGCTGACAAAGTTGTCATATAAGTTTCGGATTTAGGGTCAGATCAGTAGTATTCGTTAGTTCAGCCCTGCTTTTTTCATGGCTTCCTGGGCTTTTTCCTTCATGCCGAGAGCCGTGTAAACCCGGAATAATGATTGCCAATAGTTCTGATTATTCGGGTCGAGCTGTGCAGCTTTCTCGTAAAAGGGCAGGCCCTGTTTAAGGACATTCTTTGCAGCAGTATCCAGTGAGTCAGCCTTTTTCAGATCATTGGTATTATTTCTCATCTGGAACAATGCAGCAGCCTTGTTTTGATAAATGACACCCATCGTGTTGTACGCTATAGGATCATTAGGTCTGTGATCGATCACGTACTGAAGCTGCGTCTTAGCCTTTCCGGTCATATCTTCGATGTTCGAAGCCAGCTGTTGATTGGAGTTTTGGAGTTCATCAATCTGAGATTGATACTCTTTGTTGTTGTTCTTTTGCTGCTCTTGTTGAAAATTGAATATCCGGTTATAACGATTAGTCAGCGTGTCATTCATGGTCATTGCCATTTTGTACAGCTCTGTTCCGTATACCAGATGATATTGAACATTGGTCGAATCCGTGCTGATCAACGTTTTGACCGTGGCAACCGCATTCTGATCATCATTCATCGCCAGATACGTATTGGCAAGAGATTGTATGATTTTTACATTATCAGGATAATTCTGCTTGGCCTTATTCAGTACGTCAACGGACTTATCATAATTCTTGTTCTTTTGATAGAACTGAGCAAGACGCAGATAATCGTTGACCGGTGGTTTTGATGATTTCTGAAGGATTTCGGTAAGTACATTCTCAGCCTGACTGGTGTTGCCTTGCATATCGTAGACTTCAGCAAGAACTTCATAGCTGATCAAACTATCCGGACTAATGGCAATAGCATTCTGTAAGTGGTCAACGGCTTTGTTAAGATCACCCGGTTCCTTGGTGCTGTCATTGGCTGCAAGGTGTACGGCAGCATTGTGTTCATGTGTCCACATGTTTACGGTTTCCATGCGCATCAGAGTCATTTCCTTCGAATCAGCCTTGCCCAGGGTTTTGTAGAGCTCTTTTGCTTTTTCGTAGTTCTGGTGCATTTTTTTGAAGTCGGCGACTTTCTGGTCTAGACTATCCTCATTGGCCATTTTTGAGTAAACATACCCTTTGTAATAATAGGCCTCCGCATCAGTTGAATCCTGAGCAATAGCTTTATCGAGTGAAGTTAGTGCTTTCTGATAGTCCTTGTGCTGAAGATTCAGTTTGGCTGATTCAATGTTTGGGTTACTTGCAGAACAAGAGTACAGAAAGAGAGCCAAAAGGCCCACTGATAACACACGTGTGAGATTCTTATTCATAATTAAGTTATGGATCTTGGTTTCATAATTTGATTATTAACGAAATGTAACCATAGAATGGTCGATCTGCAATTGTCTAACAACGTTATAGCAGGTAGAATTCAAGAAAGCATTCAGAATGTATCAAAAAAGTTCGAATGGAAGTATTATTTTATGCCTATGTTTTCGAATAGTATATTCTCAGTTCGACGCGAGCGGGAGCTCGATTTTATATATCTGGAAGGCCATGATCCGGACAGAGTTCCGATTGTATGCCTTCATGGAATGTTTGGCGGACTTAGCAATTTTGACCAGCTTGCGAGTATGCTGGGATATGATCGTACGATTGTTATACCGGAATTACCACTTTATCAGGGACGCAGCCGTTATTTGAAGATACAGGGATTGGCTGATTGGGTTTTTGAGAATGTGTTTGATCGATTTGATTTCGGGGAAGCTATTATAATTGGCAATTCCCTGGGAGGACATATTGCACTTGAATGTGCACTTACAAACCCTGGAAGAGTGAGAGCTCTAGTGCTGGCGGGGAGTTCAGGGCTGTTTGAGCAGAACTTTGGTTATTCCCGCCCCCGTCGTTTCGACAGGGTTTATATCCGTGAACGCGCGCAGCAGGCTTTTTTCAGCTATCAGCTCGAGGATAGAATTATCGATGAGATTGTGCAGGTTCTGGCCTCAAACAGGAAACTAGGTCGATTGCTTAAAATCGCCCGTTCTACCCATGAATACAACATGGAGGCTTACCTCACGGCCATTCGGCAGCCATGCCTGTTGGTTTGGGGGAAAAATGATCTCATTACACCACCTGCTGTCGCAGAGTCATTTCTGAAATTACTTCCGAACGCACAACTCGAATGGATTGACAAATGTGGACATGCTCCTATGATGGAGCATCCGAGCTCATTCATGAAGCTTGTCAGCGAGTTTCTTAAAAGTATCGACCCGGTTCCGCAACTTTACGAATCGGCATTCTTCAACGAAGTGAAATAAGATCATTAATTATGAAACAAGTAATCAAGACTGAAAAGGCACCAGAAGCAATTGGACCTTATAGCCAGGCTGTCGTTGCAAATGGGTTGGTGTTCTGTTCCGGACAGATCGCTTTGGATCCGGAAACCGGGCATTTTGTGGGGCCCATCGTCGAAACCCAGACCCGGCAAATCATGCAGAATCTGAAAGCAGTCCTTGAATCTGCAGGATCCGGTCTGGAAAAGGTGGTAAAAACCACCATCTTCCTGGCTGATATGAATGATTTCGAAAAGGTTAATGAGATATATGGCGCCTATTTTCAAAACAACCCTCCTGCAAGGGAAACAGTTGCCGTAAGGTCGTTACCCAAGAATGCCTTAGTGGAAATCAGCTGTATTGCTCAGGTAGGGTAGTTTGATCCCGTATACCTTTATCCCTTTCAAAGGTCAATAATTCCTTTTTTTTGAAGATATTTGACTTATCTGTCTGATTAGCATTAATTAGGGCATGTGATAGTTATGTCTGACAGAATTTTGTTCAGTTGCGGATGAACCATACTGTTCTTCCTGAAGTTGAATGATTGATTGGTTTTGGTCAGCAGATCAGGTTAAGAAGCGGTTATGTCATATCATGTGTAAGAAGGGGATTACTATGAAAAAGCGTTTTTCAATAACGGTAGGGGTCGGTTTTTTTATCTCAATAGTCGGGGCGATCGTATTCGGCATCTCAGGCCTGGGCTACCAGTGGCATTGGTGGAGCCTCGGGATCGGCTTTACGTTGTTGCGCTGGGGTTTTTACATCGCACTGGCAGGTGGACTCATATCGATTGCCGGGGCTGTTATCGCGCGTCCGAAACGACCGGTGCGTGGATTTAAATATGCCTGTATCGGGATTATCTTATCGCTCGCCATCTGTGGGACGACTTGGTTTTTCCTGCGACGTGCATCATCCGCACCTCCTATTCACGACGTGTCCACCGATATTCAAAATCCCCCGCTGTTTAAGGCTGTTCTCCCACTCCGCGTCAATGCACCCAATAAGTCGGCCTACTTTGGTGATGATAGCGTCAGGTGGCATGGTAAACTTGTAACGGTATCGGAGGCGCAGCGCGAGGCCTATCCCGATATTGTGCCCATCAAATTATCGGTCTCCACAGACCAGGCTTATAATTACGCTCTGGCGGCCGCGAAAAAGATGAATTGGTGGAAAATTCAGGCTGCTGATCAATCAGCCGGTAGAATTGAAGCCACATCAACGATCCCCTGGTTCGGTTTCAAGGACGATATCGTCATCCGCATAGAAAGTCAAAACAGCGACAGCCGCGTTGATATTCGTTCGGATTCCAGGCTTGGTTACAGCGATATCGGCGAGAACGCACGACGGATACGCCACTACATGAAGCTCCTGGAACGCGAAGCGAAAGGTCATATCATTTCTGACTGACACAGACCACAAAAGTATTTAATAAGAAATATCCCTTACCCTAAAGAACGAGATTAGGGGACTATGCCGTCACGCCAGTCCTCGACCCTGGTATAATAAACCTGCTGATAGTACATATTCCTCATCAACAGGTAGTGGTTGAAGGGGAAGAAATCGCGTGTATTGATGACCTGCTTGAAATAGAAAGTATTGGGCACGTCGGAAGTAAATTGCTGATAGTACCATGTCATTCCATCAATATTATGCTCAACGTAAGATGGCGGACCCAGTACGATGTACAGCATACCAGGATCAGTCTTCCATCCTTCCTTGTAGTTTGAAAACAGCATGTTGGCATCTTCTACCCGACTGTAATAGCTAGAGATAACCGCTTTTGCCTTGTTTTTGTTTGGGATTAGATTAGCCCAGAATTTGTCGAATGCCTGTTTGAGGGAATCGGTATTGTAATATCTCATCAGGTTTTTGTATTCCTTCTGGGTTGCGATATAGTAGGTAGCTTCCGCCAGTTCATTGAGATTGGTCAGCCGCGGAAACCCGGGTTCTCGAACAGCAAAATCACGAGAGCGGACGAAGGAGGTGTTATTAGCCATATCCGTTCCAATGATTGAAGCACGATAAATCCCCTGTTTTAGTTTAGGCAAGAGAAAATCTATCGAGATAGCGCCGGCCAACCCGTTGTAGTTTCGCGTGGTTACCTGTATGGTATCAGCCTTGCCGAAATCAATGCCCCGATACTGCAGGCTTCCCTGCATTGGGGTGACAAAGTAGGGTGGCCGTGCCGGTGTGGAATCCGCCCTGAACTTAATAAGGGCCATTTTCAGGTTCAGATTGTTATTAGTAGTATTCAGATACAGCTGAATCGCTGCCTTCAGGGAGTCGACGCTCTGCGAGATGTGATAGGTAAGGACCGGTTCAAAATTTGGTGGAGCGCCGGGGCCGCCCCCTTTTGATAGAAGCTCGATCGATGTGGTGGTTACCTGGTTTTTGGTCGGGTTTGGTATAATAGTGTGTAACGACTGTTGGCTCGATTTTCCCGAGTTCTGATCCAGTAGTATGGCCTGTACATCATAAGTTCCCGGCACCAAAATTGTTTTGAAATGGATCAGATAATTCTTGAGACTACGGCTTGCTGAATAATTACTTACATCGATCGTCCTGTTATAACTTTTGACGATAGGAAGAGCATCAGCCGTATCTTTCCTGGTTATTTTGAGTTCCATGTCAAAATCTGCCTCAAAATGTCCGGTATTATTTACTGATTTAAAAATCAGGCTGTTATACGGGATACTGATATCAACCCGTAATCCGGGCAAATAATGCTCATCATAGTACCCAAATGCTCCAATATTGAAGTTGGGTAGACCGGGAACAAATGAATGCAGATCCCCGGCACTGACATTGGCGTATCTGGGGGTGCCGCATCCACCAAGAAAAATAACGACGAGAAGCGTGACGAACGATGCGGCTCTGGTGAATAAAGCAGTGGTTTTACCCATCTTCGTTACCGGGTGACAGTGAATTCGGAGGTTCGATGATTGCCAATATTATCATATGCTGTGACCCTCAATTTGTTGACCGCCTTTGGTTTGAAATCAGGGCGATAGTATAAAATCTTATGGCCTTCCGGGTCAAAATCCGGAATACCCCTGATACCATTACAGTAAATAACTGTACGCTCATTGTCCACACCTGAAAGATTATCTTTTACAGATACTGCAATTAGCCAGTGCCCATGCCTGCGAACGAGTTCGGGATGGGTAATGCCGGGGGGCATGGTATCCTGAAGCACGCGATATTTTCCAAAACTTGTGATATGCGCACTCAGAAGATCCTGACTATGCATGGTGGCTACAAAATCGTATCGTTTTCTATGGCGTGGATTGACAGAGTAGATGGCCAACCCTGGTTTACCGGAGAGAGAATCTGGCAATTTTATACTCATGTAAATTGAGCCTTTAACAGGTTCGATATCAGGTAATACCGAAAACCACGGGAGTCCGTGACGATAGCCGTTATTCAAATAAACACTAAGAGTATCGTATAGCGTGTTGCGTCCAAATCCGGCTGAGATGGTATGATCATCTGATGAAATTGTCTTTGAATGTCCGGGATAGATGCGATAAAGCGTTGCCATACGGTCAGGCAGTTTGATGGGCAATATATCCTGATGACGTAAACTGATGACTTTACTGTTCCCTTCATATGAAATAATACTTGTATTGGGACCACTGCTATTCTCCGTAGCAACCGATTCACCGGCAGGCATAGACACCCAATTATCCGCCCAAAACCAATTCCCCCGATGCCTTTTAGATGAGCTTTCACCCTTTGTATCATTCGATGATACGGAGGGTGGATTTTCAAATATGAGCGTTACATAAGCGTTCGTTTTGTTACCGAAAAAATCGGACGCCGTGATGGTAAACCGGTAACGTCCATTGGGTAAATCGAGGACACCACGATTTTTGAGCTGCTTATAAAAGGTCAGCGTGTTGCCATCTTTTACATACAGGCGTTGATAAGCCTCTCCCTTATGCTTAAGGAGCCGATAGATCCTGTCCAGATCCATCTGGTGGGTGTTGGAGTAGGAGAAACTGTCGACTTCAGATTTGAAATAGACGGTTGTGTCCTGCCTGAGCATGAGCCGGTAGACAGCATATGAATTGTGTACTCCATCGGAATGATCACCCGCTTCTATACCAAGGCCGACAGCACCGCTGACCCTTATGGTGCCGAAATCGTATCCTTGCCTGGTTCTGCGCGGCCGTTCGGTGTAAATTTCCTTTTTACCTTCAATGGTTGCGTTTTCCGAAATAGGCTCTATAGACAATCCCTGGACATAAGGCGGCCGGTGATCTTTGACTCTCAGATTCGTTAAAAACGGGTTAAAAGGGTGTTCCAGCGGCGTGCGTAATTCGAAATGCAGATGCGGCGGACCAATTCCCGATGATCCGGTGTATCCAATAACATCACCTTGCTTAAAATAGATGTGATACTTCGTCATTATCCGGTCGAAGCTGAATTCATACGTCTGGAGACGCAACGAATCTACAAGATGCCGGATTTCCGGGATGAAGTCTTCCAGATGAGCATATACGGAGAATGATCCATCTTTATGTCTGAGGTAAACGACATTTCCGTAGCCGTACGGATCGACACCCAGTCTGTACAATATCCCGGATCGGGTCGCATAAACGGGATATCCACGCCGCCCCCATGTTTTGATGTCCAGTGCGGCATGAAAATGGCCGGCCCTCGTTTCTGCAAAAGTAGACGAAATGTCGTGGCTGGCATCGGTTGGCCACAACCATTTGATATTGTGCGAGAGATAGGGCGGAAGTGTCTGTGCGGTTGCGGGAAGTTGCTTCCCTGCGAATATTAATGCAGCAATAGTGGTGAAGAGTATGAGACGGGTACGCAAGAGCCTGTTCTGTTGGAGTGGATTGAGATTTTATCTTCGGCCTTTGAGGCAGCCACCTGCGTAAATTATCTCCCGCTTTGCAGTTTTGCAAAGAATTTTTATCGGTTTTTAGCTGACACCGACTTCCAGAACCACATTTTTTCCACAAAGGGTTGCCCTGAGATGATCTCCTGAATGTATCGGTCCAACCCCTTCAGGAGTTCCTGTAAAGATGAGATCGCCGGGGTTTAACGTGAAAAAATGCGAAAGTTCGGAGATCAGATGCGCCACAGGGAAAATCATCTTTGAGGTGTCTCCGCGCTGTTTGATCTCTCCATTCTGTTCAAGCTCAAACGTTAGTTGCTGGGGATCATCAACCTTGCCGGCAGGAATAAAGTTACTGATGGGAGCAAACGTGTCGAATCCTTTGCTGACCGCCCACGGAAGTGACTTGGATTTGGCTTGTGTCTGGAGATCGCGCGCCGTGACATCAATACCAATGCCGTAACCTTCAACGTGGCTCAGAGCATCCTGTACGGGAATATTTTTACCGGTTTTCCCGATTGCAACCACAATCTCTGTCTCATAATGAACATCCTGGCTCTGGAAAGGAATCTGGATATTGTCACCGGAATAGATGATGGAGGTAACAGGTTTAATGAATATGACAGGATTTTTGGGAACTTCATTTTTGAGCTCATGGGCATGAGCTACATAATTCCTTCCAATCCCAAAAATCGTATTTATTCGTAATCGGCGTTCCAGACCGGGAATAGTGATCGAATCGCGCATAGATAAGATGATAAAAAGCCCTAGTGTAGAAAACACTAAGGCCAATTACAGAAAAAAAATTTCAGATGGTTCAGTTCGGATCTACATGAACGAACCGGCGGTCATTCTGACCTTTGGTAAAACGGACGGTGCCTTCCTGGGTAGCAAAGATTGTATAATCGTTACCTAAACCAACATTTTTACCCGGATGGAATTTAGTGCCACGTTGACGCACAATGATGTTTCCGGCAAGAACATGCTCGCCACCAAATTTTTTTACACCAAGGCGTTTTGAAACGGAATCGCGACCATTTTTAGTTGAGCCGCCACCTTTTTTATGAGCCATAACTGCTTACTGTTTCTGATGATTCACTACGTGAGAAATTCGTATCAAACGGTAAGTTTATCGATGCGTATCTGGGTCAGTTTTTGACGATGACCGGTACGCTTTTGATACCCCTTGCGCCGTTTTTTCTTAAATACGATAAGTTTATCGGCTTTCACGTGGTCTACCACGGTAGCCTGAATCTTGGCACCTTCTACAACCGGCTTTCCGACATGGACTTTCTTATCATCATTGACCAGAAGAATACGGTCGAAGTCGACCTTTTCGTCTATGTCATTTGCAAGATGATCCACATAAATTAAGTCGTTCTCGGCTACTTTGTATTGATGCCCGCCAATTTCAACAATTGCGTACATTATATCTGGGAGATAGCTTAAAGTTAAATTTCTTACAGAAACCAAAGATAAGAGTTCAGGAAATTATATCAAATTTTTTACCGTTAACTTTGAGTGGAACACTTCAGCGGAATCTGCTAATTTAGATCCCATTGGTTAACTGAATAACTGAAGAGGAAAAAGATGATAAAAAAATTGCCAGATATTCATCGCGCGGCTTTAACATATAAGAATCGTTATCGTCTCAAACATGATGGAGGCAGAGCCTGGATCAAGGATTCTCAGCTACATGACGCCCTGCAGGAACGGAATAAGTATTTGACAACGACCAGGAACGGGGACAGCCTTGAATCCGTGGTTCCGTATCGCGTGGAAAATGTGGATGAAGATGAAGCCTGAACATACCGGTTTTTTCTTATCCAATTAAGGCGATTTTGTTTTAGGTGGCCGGTTCGTTGTAATCCGGCCTTTCTTATATAGTGCTTAGCCGGATTCTTGATCCCACCGCTTGCGTTTAGCAAAGCCGCAGGTTCATCAAATAAAATCTGCTGATTTTGCTGAAATTTCAGGTTTCTGAGTTAATCAAATTATTTAGGTAGGAGTGAATTCAATATTCATGAGAAGGGTGCAGTTATGAATTACGAAATACAGGATTTTCGAAAAGATGTAATCGAAGCGAGTGAGACCATCCCTGTCGTTCTGGATTTTTGGGCAGAGTGGTGTGGACCATGCCGGGTACTGAGCCCCGTGCTGGAGAAACTTGCCGGAGAAGCTCGTGGAAAATGGAAACTGGTAAAGATTGACACCGAACAGAATCCACAACTGGCAGCGCAATTTGGAATTCGGGGCATCCCATCGGTAAAAATGGTTTATCAGAAAAAGATTATCGCTGAATTCCAGGGTGCCCAACCGGAGCCGGCTGTTCTCAAGTGGCTAATACAAAATCTTCCGGAATCAGAGGGGGAGACGGAGAGTAAAGAACAACTGGAACAGTTGCTGGCAAGCGGTGATCGTAAACGAGCCCGTAAGCTTGTGGAAAAGGTAGTGAAAAATGATCCTGGTGATCTGGAATCCGTTGCCAAACTTGCAATGCTAATATTACCTGGAGACATTGAATCATCCCGAAAACTCTTTGAGAAGACAGGAGGGAGTACAAAATTTGAAATAGAAAGAGAGACTCTTCAGACCGTGCAACATCTGAAAGATCTGCAAAACGGGAAAGCCCAGGTAACGTCGACTATTGATGGGGTTGCAGAAAAATACAGAGAGGCAGCGAAATCTTTGTTTAAAGAGGATTTTCAGGAAGCTCTTGAGAGGTTTATTGATTGCCTGATCCGTGATCGCACGATTGATGAAGATGGTCCGCGCAAGGCTTGTATCGCTATATTCACTATGCTGGACAATCAGCATCCGCTTACTCAACAGTACCGCAGACGGTTTTCGATGGCGCTGTATTGAGTGTCGTTAGTTATCAGAAAGTAGAAATTTGAAAATGGAGTGAGAGCACCTTGTCTGCTATTCACAGCGCTTGATAGCCTTGATTAAAGTGATCACTTCCCATGTTTTTCGTGTTTCATACATAGGGTGAACACATGAAAAGGAAGTATCATGGTAGCAGAAATTACAAATGATGAATTAGCAGGGGTCCTGGAGCGTCTTGAAGGAGTCGTTTCTCCGGGGGTGTGAACAGGAATGGCTCCATTTTTACCGTAGACAGAACACGGGGGGGAAACTTACAACACACCATTAACCCGTCACAGTGTCAGTCGCATCATCAGTCCCAGGTCTTCTTTTTTATTTCCATTTATCAGGCTCAGTCCACTCCCTATTGTTTTTCGATCAATGTATTGTGTGACTCCCAGTTTGCCCCATAAGGTGATATGTCGTAATAAAGACCATTTAACAAGAAGATAGATGCGTCTGCCCCGGCCGTAAAATGAGGGAATATGAAACACATTAAACAGATCATTCTCGAATGCATAGACACGCGAGTTATAATCGTCGGTATCAAAGAAACAGTACCGAAAATCCAGCCGGATTGTTTTAAAAGGCAGCCATCTTACGTCTTGATAAAGAAGAAGTCCGGTAGAGCTATTACTATTTGAAGCTGCATATCGAACCCATTCAATACGTGACCGAAATCGCAAATAGGCATCAGGAGCCCCTTCGACCTGTCCTCTCAAACGCAATCGATTCTGACCTCCTGTAAATCGGAAACCACGCCCCAGAAAATCAATGGCGTTCTCATCGATACCGTTTGTTTGATAACTGCCCAGAAGTGCTGCTGATAAACCAGTCTTGTTGTCGAAATCAAGGAATCCCAACCATTCCCAACCCTGCGACTTACTATGCACCCTGTACCGTGGTTCCGGGAAGTAGAACTGGTCGAAATAGGTGCGAAATGTCATCTTCCCCCAAAACCGGATTTTTAATCCGGCATAAAACCCCTGCTCATTCTGCGGATTACCCGATTTTTGGGAGAGCGCGTTCCCGAAAATAGATTGAAAGCGATAGTCATAGTTTCGCCAGGAGACGAGTAATTCAGCATTCTTACTTAAATGTGATCGAATTCCGGTGATAAATGCATAAGCATTATTGTCACTTCTCGCTGCTTCACCAAAAATGATTTGATTTGACAGATGAAACTGATAATCGAGACTTACGACTTCCGCATTCGTTCCTGAAAAATAATAGAGACGGTAGTATCGGTCATCGGGAGCGATATAGTGATCGAAACGATTATGATATGCCGTCAATCCTGCATTGCCATATTGGAATGTCCATTCCAAATGACCTCCGTACATTATTGCACCAATATCATAGCGGCGGCCAAACTCAGTTGGTGTGCGGTAATAACCGGTAAAGCTAGGATATGAAATGGTATCTCCATCAATGGTCGTAGCGCTGTATCGGCGCCTGGAGTAAAAAAATGTTGCAGACAGACGATTTCCAACAGTAGCTGCAATCCCGCGGAAGAAATGGTTTTCGTCTGAGGAGGTATAAGGCCGCAACCCCCGGCCGCTCAGGATGGCGCCGGTAACCACTTCACTGCCCATTCCCATTGATCCGCTTGTTCGGATATTAAGTCCCTGTCCGAAGTTCAGGCTATAATCCCCGACAACTATTCGGCGCAAAATACCCACGTCATAGACAGCGAAATGCCCGGATGTATAGTCGAATCCAAGTTTGCCGTCCCATGCTTCACCGGGATCTTTGTCCTGAGTGATATTCAGTGACAGATGCCTGTTGTAAAGCGTCAGCCGCTGATAAGCGTGTGCCGGACCTCCGAGGTAGCCTGTCTTTCCGGAATCAGCCTGATAACCTTTCTGAGGTGTGAGCGTCTGTTGAAACCTTGCCAGATACTGACCGCGAAATCCGCCGGTCCAGAAATGGGGATTTTTGTGTAATAAAGATCTGCTGATTCGCAAAAACGGGCGAATACGTTTTAACGTCACTTTTCCAATACCTGTAACTTTTTCGAGTTCGGATAGATTCTCAAACAAATGGGTTTGTCTGAATGTCACAATCCGATTCGCTGTTTTGAGATCCAGGGCTGGAATTTGCTGCAGTTCGTCAGCAGAGGCCGTGTTCGGATCTATCGGGTGTTGAATCAACTGTTCCAGAAAATTCATCTCTTGTTCTGCAGTGGATGCGGCATCGCCTGATTCCGATTTTTCAGCATTCAGTTCCGATTGATTTTCTATTATCCTGAGAGTGGAATCCTGAACCTGTGGGTACGCATTGGCTGACATAAGAAGCAGGCCGACAAGCAGTATCAAGTATCTTTTCATGACTCTACAGGTTTAACCCAATATCAATTCCCGGGCTCCAACCCAGCCATTGATGGTGCTGTGCCACTATGTTTGCACTAAGGCGGCCGATACCGATGCCGGAACCGATGGTATATGTCGTCGGTTTCGTAGTCACTCCAACCCGCAATGCGAACACTGAAACCGGATGCCATTCAATACCCGATCTTACGGATACAGGGAAGCGGATATCCTTGTGGATTCCTGTGGCAATGAAAACTTTTGAGGCTGGCATCCAGGATAATCCGATATCAAGGGTTTGAGGGAGGGGCTCCAAAGCTTTCCCCAGCTTAGGACTATTGATGTTGGTTGCAAAGGCGCCAATCCAGAGGTGTGGGAGTGCCCGGATTCCAAAACCGGCATCAATGCCGAACTGACCGGCCGAACCATAGGGAGGGGCCAGTGAAATTCTAGTGTATGAAACCCTCAGACCGACTCTTAGAAACTTAAAACGTCTCATTCCGGCGATAAGGAAGCGGGTTTGTCTGTACCGGTCGTTACCAAATGAGTTGGCCCCGCCACCCAGTGTCAGATTATCATGATTCCAGGTGAAGGTACCCGCGTAATCTGTCAGTTCCGCCAGGTTGTAGTTCCGGCGTGTATATACTGAAAAAGTGGTCTTATCGACAGGGATCATAGCAGGGTTTCCAAACACTTGCCAGGAATCATCAGGAATCGCAGTAACGGCACCGGCAAGTCCCGACAGCCGGGCACCCATAAGTGCCTGGGCCTGGCTCGTCCCACCGCATAACAGAAAAAGTGACAACAGACAGGTTGCACGTGCGTTAATAACGCTGAAAATCCCTCTCTTTCTTCGTATCATGATCCTCTCTCAATGAATGTACTCAGTTATCCCGCCAAATGAAGGCATCTACTTTATATGACACACAACTTCGCCGGTCATTACAGAATGATTGGAAAAAAATAGTTTACTTAAGTTTTCTAATCTTGTTGATTGGCGGCTGGAATGCCAGGGCTCAGGAACTGGATTGTACCGTTTCGCTGGATATGAGCCAGGTAAACAGCTCGAACGTGGATTATCTGAATAACCTGAAACCAGCAATAGAATCGTACATCAACGACTATCACTGGACCTCGGACAAGTTTCAGGATTACGAACGTATCAAGTTCAATATCCAGGTGATTATCAATCAGGTGGATAATAATTACAACGTTAAGGCCACACTGGTGTTACAGTCGCAGCGTCCCATCTATAACACGGTTTCACAGACACCTATCCTGGTGTTGTCCGACGACTGGAACTTCAGTTATCGGCCGAACAGAAGTATCGTCCACGACGAGTTTCAATATGATGATATCGCCTCGATGCTTGATTACTACAGCTACCTTGTTCTTGGATTTGATTATGACTCCTTTTCCCTGATGGGAGGAACACCATATTTCACTAAAGCCCAGAAAGTGGTTGACCTGGCTCAGGGAGTCGGTGCCGGTGGGGGATGGAGTTCCTCATCCGGTCCGCGGAGTCGATATACATTGATAACCAATTTGCTTAATCCCAATTATGCGGGGATCAGAAAATACAATTATATCTATCATCGAAAGGGACTGGATATGTTCACGATTAATGCAGAGAAGGCCAGAGAGAATATCCTGCAGGCATTGAACATCCTTTACCAAACTCAGCAAAACACCACAGAAAACTATCCATTTGACCTGATCTTTAATACAAAGTATAAAGAGTATGTCTCTGTCTTCCATGATGCGAAAGTGGATCAACGACTCGAGGTTTATCGCCTGCTGACTAAAATGGATACGGGTCATATCACCGAATACGACAAGCTTAAAGGTGGTGACTGATAGAGGGACAATTTACAAAGCTATTGTGAGATGGCATTCATTCTTTTGAGAGCACTATGAAGATAAGACAGGCTGTTTTGAGTATCCCTGTAAGGGCAGTTCCCGGTGGATCTAATTATATATACCTTTTTTAACAGTTGAAAGAATTGATGATATAAAGTCGGAAGGACCACAGGTTATCAAGATGCCGGGTATAAAGTTAGCTTTGGTGATCTATAAAAGGTGAAGAACGGCGAAAATCAGGTAAGCATATGCTAAGGTATACTTATGGAAGATTTAGAATAATTAATTACTTAAGCATTGCAACTAAAAGTTATTCAATGGATTAATTTGTATATCCTTTAATAAGTCTTGGAGGGATAGTTCTCGTTTGATTTAGTGAAGGTTGGATCCATTAAAGAAAGGGGCAAAAAAACTGCAGCCGTTGGCTCTTGACCAACGGTTGCGGTTGGAATACAATTAGTTATTCCGGTTTCTTCCATTCCCGTTCATCATATTGCCTCTTTGACCCCACAGCGGTACAAATTTTTGTTGTTGATCGGGCGTCAGTATCTGTGCAAGTTTGGCATGCGTTGTGTTTCTGACAGTGAGCATATGACCTTGCATAGCCTGGCGATTTCCTCTAAACATGCCGCGTAGCGAATCCTGTTTAGCGAAATGTTGTTGTAAGACAGCTTGGAATTGAGTTTGTTGTTGAGTGGTAAGGCTGAGCTGCTGTGTCCAGTAAGCCATTGCCCGATTTAACCGGACCTCACTATTTGCAGGACCACGGTTTCCTCCCCGGCCTTGTGCGTTTACAGTTGAATTGAATATGAAGGAAAGGCTTAATGACAGTAAAACTGCCAGTGCGGTTAATCCTATCTTGCGATAAACTGTTACAGGTTTCATAAGTCACTCCAATGGAATTATTGTTAAAGGGTGTTTTAAGACGTGTTTGTCTTAAACTAGTTTTATGACGAACGAACGGAACGTTTAGTTGTACATTTACCTTGCTTTTGTACTGGAATAAAGAGCTGGTAGAATGGCATCTTTGATCCCTTTTTTTGTATTCTATGCATCAGAAGTAATCTGAGGGATGAAGATTAATTTCGTATTATATAGCTCAGAAAAGCGGTTACAGATTTAAAAAATAGTCAAGAAAAGTTTTACTTATGAAATTTCATATTTGTATTAAACAGGTTCCGGACATAACGGCTCCCATCAGTATCAGAAATGGAGAACTGGTTTTTGAAACAGATCGCGTTGTGCTGGACGCGTACAGCGCGTCGGCGGTCGAAGAATCTTTGGTTTTAACCGAGAAGCATGGCGGAGAGGTAAGTATCATTTCAATCGGCCCGGACAAGGTGAAAGAAACAATTCGAAAAGCGTTGGCGATGGGCGCGGAAAAGGCAACTCACATCAAGACAGATGACAGTGCTTCACTCGACTCTTCTGTATATGCGCGTTTGCTGGCAGCCTATTTTGAAAAAAATCCGGATTATGAGGTTATCCTTCTTGGCAAGCAGGCCCAGGATACCGATGCCGGGTTGACCGGATCGATGCTGGCGGGGAAAATGAATCTTTCCTACGCGACAAACGCCGTAGGGTTGGAGTATGATGAATCGGCAAAGAAAATGATTGTGACACGACAAGGGGATGCCGGTCAGGAAGTGATTGCATTGCCGATTCCTTGTCTCATTACCTGTTCCAATGACATGAATGATCCTCGAATACCAAATCTCCGGGGCATCATGCAGTCGAAGAAGAAACCGGTTGAGGAGATATCTCCGGATGACCTTGGCTATCCATCTGATGAACTTCAACAACTAGCTTCCATAGAAATCACGGGTTATGAGCCTATGCCCGAACGGCAGCATGGCAAAAAGCTGGAAGGAGAGCCTGGGGAATTGGCGAAACAGCTGGTTGATCTGCTTCAAAACGAAGCAAAAGTATTATAAACCAGCGACTTAATGAATTTTTAACACTATTCAGAATAATCATTATGAGTACGATTTTAACATATGTTGCGGTCAGTAACGGAAAACTGAAACGGTCATCTCTGGAGGTTTTGTCGCATTGCCGGGAACTGGCAAAAACCAATGGACATAAATCGGAAGCGGTGATCATAGATTCTAATGCTTCCCAATATGCAGAGCAAGTAGCCAAATATGGTCCGGATACTATTTATGTGATAGAGCACCCGATATTCAGGGACCATATGAACCAACCGTTGCTGGATGCCTTTGAGACGGTTATCAAACAATCCAGTCCAATGCTTACTGCTTTTGCTTCAACAGAGGCTGTCAAGGATGTGCTTGGTGCTCTTGCTGTGCGTCTCGATGCAAAGGCGTTGCCTGATGTGGCATCGTTTGAGCTGAAGGATGGAGCGGTTGAATCACTTCGCCCGATAATGGCCGCCAAGTTGATGGCCAGAACGAAAGTGGAAGGGGATCGAATGCTCGTATCGGTTCGCTCCGGTTCATATGATGCTTCCGAGTCGGAGAATCAGCCGGAAATAAAGAAACTCGATTTCAGCTACGACGAAAGTTCGTTGAAGATGGAGCTACGCGATATTATTACCAGCTCCGGCGGTGGTGTGGATCTTGCCGAGGCTCCGGTTGTCGTTTCGGGTGGACGCGGCATTAAAGATGAGGAAGGTAAAAAGATGGTTCACGATCTTGCCGACCTGATGGGTGGAGCGGTAGGAGCATCCCGGGCGGTTACCGAATCAGGACTTTTCCCTGCTACAGCACAGATAGGTCAGACCGGTAAGGTCGTATCGCCACAAATCTATTTTGCTGTTGGTATTTCCGGGGCAATACAGCACGTGGCCGGCATGTCGAACAGTAAAGTCATCGTGGCAATTAACAAAGATCCGGAAGCACCTATCTTCGACATTGCTACATATGGACTTGTCGGTGATTTGTACAAAATTTTACCCCCGCTCATCGAGGAAGTAAGAAAAGCCCAAAGTTGATCATAGCTCCGTAAATAATGAAATGGATTTTAACTTGACGACCAATTCAAAATTCATAATTCAAAATTCATAATTAGTAGTTTGGTGGAAGA
Source organism: uncultured bacterium (assembly GCA_963787205.1). Classification (GTDB taxonomy): domain Bacteria; phylum Bacteroidota; class Rhodothermia; order Balneolales; family DATFMH01; genus DATFNI01. The sequence goes on along the minus strand of CAWBCD010000023.1, from coordinate 105,054 downwards.
CGAAAAATTTGATTGTATCGTAGTTGGTGGTGGTATTGCCGGTCTGAGTGCGGCTATGACGCTTGCACGAAACAACATGAAATTTCTCCTGATCGAACGGGGGGAATACAGCGGCGCTAAAAATGTATCGGGAGGTGTTCTCTGGGGTACGCAACTGAGCGAGCTGGTTCCGGATTATTGGGAAGATGCTGACGCCGGCATTGAACGATATATCAAGCACCGGCGGCTGAGTTTTCTCGATGAACAATCCTCGTTCTCTATTGATTTCAAATCGGAGCATTTTGTAGAGAAGCCTTACAAAGGTGTGATTGTGTTGCGTTCTCGTTTCGATCAGTGGCTTGCCGATAAAGTTCAGGAAGCAGTGTTGCAGAGCGATTACGCCGAAGAATCGTTCGTGGCCAACGATATTTTGGTGGAAGAAATCCTGAAGGAAAACGGTCGTGTTGTAGGTATTCGGAGTGGAGAAGAAAAATTCTATGCGAGTTGTGTGATTCTGGCAGAAGGAGTTAATAATCTTTTGACGCGTCAAATTGGCTTGCAGGAAGAGTATGTCCCCGCCGATTACGTGGCCACGGGAATCAAGGAGATCATCAAATTCGACCAGAAGACACTGGAAGACCGATTTCAACTCGATGGGCTAAGTGGTATGTCCAACGAATTCATTGGACTGGGAGCAACCTGTGGGGTTGAAGGTGGTGGTTTCCTGTATACCAACAAAGATTCTATATCGCTTGGCCTTGTATTGGGCATGAAAAATTTGCGTGAGAAAGGCGGAAATCCAGACATACAGAAGGCGATTGATCTCAGAAAAACCCCAGGGAATACCACTCCCGATTCCGAGAAAACCCAACCTCTGAAAATCTACGATATTTTGTCTGCCTTTAAATCGCATCCGGCCGTTCGGGATATGATCAAAGGTGGAGAGGTGGTGGAGTATTCCGGACATGTTGTATCGACAGGTGATATGCGTATCATGCCCAGAGAAATTTATGACGACGGAGTGATGGTGGCCGGTGAGGCGGCCAACCTGCTGATGAACTCCGGCAAGGCTATTCAGGGAATGGATTATGCGATGGCATCGGGCGTATTGGCGGCAAAGACGGCTGTTGCGGCTAAAAAGAAAAACGATTTTGGCAAAGCATCAATGAAAGCATATCGCGACGCCCTGGAAGACAGTTATGTGATGAAAGATCTGCGCGGGTTTCAGAACGCTGTGCACTTTCTCCATCAGCCGGCGATGTTCAGCAAAGTGCCGAACATTGCATGTGACTTTGGTCGTCAGTTTTTTATGATAGACAACAAACCAACGCCGAAAACAAAAGATATGCTGAAAGGTGCTGTCAAACGACACAGTTCATTCTGGGAGCTTCTGAAAATCGGCATCAAAGGCTTTAAGTCGTTATGACTTGTAAGATCGAACTTAATTTCTCAATACTAAATACTCATTACTCAGGACTAACGTCATGAAAAAACTGAGCATTGCAGAACGACTGGGACTGGTTAATTACCGTAATCAGGGCAAATCGGATGCTACCCCTCACATTGAGGTTGATACTGATATCTGCAACTCAAAGTGTACGCATCTTTGCACGACCTATGTGTGCCCGGCTAATTGTTATACCGTCGACGAGGAGGGCAAGGTACACTTCCAGTTTGAAGACTGTATCGAATGTGGGACTTGCATGTACGCCTGCGATCAGGGAGCTGTTTTGTGGCACTATCCCCAACCGGAGACCGGTCGGGGTGTTAACTGGAATTTCGGGTGAAAATAGTCTTGAGATTTCATGTAAGTTTTTGATGACGGAGTATCCTTTTTATATAACGATTCATACAAAAATGGATCAACATATGAATTGGAAACGCCATTCATGATTTCAAATAACCTTAATTATCTGAATTCAGATGTCTTTTCCAGAATTAATAATTAAGATCGGAGAGATAGAAAAAAATGTTTTATGCATTGATTCAAAAATTATCTAAAACAAAATATCTGGGTGACTCATGACTCGAGACGCAGAACTCAAGACGCAAACGGCTGGCTTATCATTCGATCTGACGGAAGATCAGCAACTTATTCGCAACAGTGTACGTGATTTCGTTGAGCGTTATGTCGCTCCGGGAGTGGTAGAGCGTGATGAGGAAAAGAAATTTCCACACGATCTGATAGAGCAAATGCGTGAGATGAATCTGCTCGGCATGTATCATGAAGAGAAATATGGCGGGGGCGGGACCGATGTCGTCAGTTTTGCCCTTGCACTGGAAGAGATCGCACGCTGGGATGCCTCACTGGCCTTAACCATGGCATCTCACACCTCCTTGTGCTCAGGCCATATTGCTATTGCCGGCAATGAAGATCAGAAGAAGAAATATTTGAGTCAATTGGCAAGCGGAGAAGTGTTGGGCGGGTGGGGACTTACCGAACCCGGTTCCGGCAGTGATTCTTCCGGCATGAAAACGACTGCCGAATTCAAGAATGGAAAATGGATTCTGAATGGATCCAAAATGTTTATCACCCAAGGATCAGTCGGGAAGATCTTTGTGATCCTGGCACTGACTGAACCAAAGCTGGGAGCAAAGGGCATTAGTGCGTTTATTGTCGAATCGGACTGGGAGGGCTTTTCTCATGGTCCAAAGATCAAAAAGCTTGGTATGAACTCCTCGGATACCGTCGCCCTGTATCTCGACAATGTGGAGGTCCCGGAAGAGAACCTGTTGGGAGAGCTAAACCACGGATTTTATGACACGATGAAAGTTCTGGATGGCGGGCGCGTCGGTATAGGCGCACTTGGAGTTGGAATTATACGGGGTGCATTGGAAGAGTCGATCAGGTATTCAAAAGAGCGGCATCAATTTGGAAAGCCGATAGGGAAAAATCAGGCGATCCAATGGAAAATTGTGGATATGAAGAGCAAGTACGAAGCTGCCCGGCTATTGGTTTTGCGCGCTGCATGGCTCCGAGATCAGGGTAAACCGTATACAGAAGAAGCCGCATTGGCTAAGCTCTATGCCTCCGAAGCGGCAACGCAATCTTCGCTCGATGCCATTCAGATCCATGGCGGCTATGGCTACACCAAAGAATACCATGTTGAACGCTTTCTGCGCGATGCAAAGCTTCTCGAAATCGGTGAGGGTACCTCGGAGGTGCAGCGTATTATAATTGCGCGTGATTTATTGAAGGGATGATACCTCTCCCTGGTCCTCTCCATCGTCATCGAGAGGGTAGAGTATATAAGACTTGTTCAACAATTTATTGACTATCAAATCATTAGCATCCCTCTGTAATAATCCCGGGAAAATGGGATTTTAGATCTATCATTTACCTGTGAATAAAGTCCCCTTTAGGGGATTTAGGGGTCGAATCAAGAGAGAGGTACTATGCAAAGACCAAAGATGTTTTATGGAGCACCACCATATATTTTCGAAAAAGCAAGAGAGTTGCGTAAGACAATGACCAGTACGGAACGTATACTATGGCAACGACTAAAGAAAAAACAACTGAGAGGGTATAAGTTTCGGAGACAGCACCCAATAGCGACTTACGTAGTAGACTTTTATTGTCATTCCGTCAAGCTTGTCCTGGAACTCGATGGAGGTTTTCATAATCTGAAAGAGCAAAAACATCAAGATCAAAAAAGATCAGATGATTTGAATGGTTTTGGTATAACTGTTATCAGATTTACAAATGATCAAGTAATTCAAGATATAGAAGGTGTATTGAAAAGTATTGGTGCCTGTCTGCCTTAGTTTGACAGACCCCTAAATCCCCTGAAGGGGACTTTTTACTATTATGATATAATTCATTTCTATTCTGATTAATATGATTGTCAATCCAGTCATTTTTTTCTTCCGGTAATGAAATCAACTTTTGAAATACCAAAGCAATTTATTGACTATCAAATCATTAGCATCCCTCTGTAATAATCCCGGGAAAATGGCTACTATGCCGGGAGAAACTTATTAAATAATCATAAAAATCAGATATAGTATCTGATTACAAATTTCCCAATTAGTGATCATTATTGATGCTCATCTGGATCTGGCCTGGAACGCCTTGCAATGGAATCGCAACCTGGAATTGCCGGTTCGGGATATAAGAAAACTTGAAAAAGGGATGCCGGAACCCGGGCGAGAGATGGGAACCGTTGCTCTGCCTGAGTTGAGAGGGGCAAACATGGCGTTGTGTTTTGCTACGTTGCTGGCAAGGTCAACGGGGGTTATGGAGCCGGATTTGGATTATTTGTCGCCAGCCCAGGCCTATGCAATCGCTCAGGGGCAGTTGGCCTATTATCATGCACTGAGTCGCAGAGGAGAAGCACGACTGATCACTCACCCGACCGTACTGGAAGAACATATCAGTGAATGGGAAAAATGGGACAAGAGTGAAAGGAAAAAAAATCAGCCGCCGATCGGCATTATAATCAGCATGGAAAGTGCTGATCCGATCATAGAACCTGGACAACTGACGGAATGGTGGGCAGCCGGACTGCGTATTATTGGTCCGGCACACTATGGCCCCGGCCGTTATGCAGGTGGGACAGGTTGTGAGGAGGGATTGACGCGGGATGGGAAAAAACTGATTAAAGAGATGAGGCATCTTGATATTATACTGGATATGACTCATCTGTCTGATCGTGCTTTTTGGGAGGCTATGGATCTCCATAACGGACCCTTGATTGCCAGTCATAACAATTGTCGTGCATTGGTACCTCACCAACGCCAATACAGTGATGAACAAATCCAGGCAATTATTAATTGTGACGGTGTCATTGGTGCGGCATTCGATAACTGGATGATTGGTCCTGGATGGGTCAGGGGAGCAACCAACAACAAACCAGTTATCATGGACCAGATTATTGACCATATTGATCACATCTGTCAACTGGCTGGTAATAGCCATCATGTGGCAATAGGCAGCGATCTGGATGGAGGATTTGGCAGGGAACAGTCTCCGTCTGATCTGGATACCATTGCAGATTTACAAAAAATACCTGGTTTATTAAAAAAACGAGGTTATAAAGGAACAGATATTGAGGCCATAATGCATGGCAACTGGCTTCGTATGCTTAGAAAAGCCTGGGCAGGAGAATGAAAGAGGATGGAAATTTTAATGCATTTGATTTGTCTTCCATCGATCCTTGAGGGATCCCTTAAATTGATCGCAATGTTATAGAATAGAATGATTTGAAAAGTTACCTTAGCATATATATAAATTCCAAACGATCTTATAAGAGAAGAAAAAATGAAATTTCCTCACGAGATGAGGTGACTTGAATAGTTAGGGAAAAATAACTAAATCCTAAGTATAGGTATTTTTCATTTTTATAAAAGCGAAAAACCTTGAATTTTTTGTCTAAAACATATAGGCAAAGTATGGCAGATACAAAAAAAAATATTGTTCAGGTAAAAAACCCAAAGACAGGCCATTATGTTAAAATTGATCGATCAAAGGGTAAGATTATTTCGCATAAAAAATCATCCGGTCCATATAAAGGAGTTCCTGTCGCACGAAAACGTAGTAAATGATCTTTTATAGTCCAATTGACGGAGACGCACTTGTAAAGCCAGTAATATATTCACCTTTGTCCTGTTTTATCATGACAAAGATTGGTTTGCCTGTTTCAATAAATATTCAGGAAATACGCGAAAGGTTGACTGAAAAGCTTAAAGAATTTGATATAAAGGAGATAGATGCGACCTCTAAGATTACAGGAAGAGATTTTCTCCTTAAAATATGGGATCAACTTCTGTCAGTTCCGTTGGGAATTGGAATCATAGATGAGTCGATGAATTGTCAGACTTTATCAAATATTTTTTATGAAATCGGCGTCTTGCAATCATACGGTAAGGAGACTCTAATTATCAAGACAAAAAACATGAAAATACCTTCAGATTTCATTAGAACAGAGTATATTCAGTATAATGATGATTTTGAGGATTCTCTAGATAAATATTTTGAAACATTTTTCTCTTTAGAAGAATATTACATCCACATGTCAGAATTACTTGAAAATAATCCACTTTTATCAATTGATTATCTCAGAAGAGCTTATCTGATATCTGGCAATGAAGAATACCGACAGAAAGTTAAGGAGATTTCAGATGCACTTGATTTAGCGGCAAGGGCTAAAAATAGTGTAGAAAACCTTCTTACACATTTTTAACAAAACATATCTTGTTTTTTCCAATATATCAGAGGATATATCTGGCTTCAGAATCCAGGTTAGCCCCCCATCAGTTCTTTACCAATCAAATCTAATGGGGGAGTTAGGTCCTTATTCCTCCCCGCCTTTCACATACTTTACCATCCAGCCTACCCAGCGTTTGAAAATACTCGTTGTCCGCACAATGTCGTGTGGAAAGTGCGTATTGGCCGGGTATGCATAAAACTCGGTGTGTACGCCGTTGTCGCGCAGTGCGTGATACATCTCGTAGCTGTTGATGATCGGCACATTGGGATCCCCGACATCGCCCATGATCAGGGTTGGTGCCTTGACATTATGAGCATACATAATCGGGGATTGTTCACGCCAGATCTTCCAGTATTTTTTGACCCAGGGAGAACCGCCGAAGAAATAGAGATCGCCGGTTTGGTAAAAAGCGATCGTGTAGTCCATCACCCAGTCGTTAAGGGCTGCTCCCTCGACGGCTGCCTTCCACTTGTCAGGGTAGTTACCATTTAGCCACGAAGTCATGTAGCCACCATACGACCATCCGGAAACGCCAATCCTGCTCACATCGATCATACCTGTTTTTTCCACTTCCTTCAATCCGGCCATCGCGTCTTCTCCAGGACCTTTTCCGGTGTCTCTGTAAATGGCATGCTGGTAGGCATCGCCGAGGTTAATGCTGCCCCGGTAATTGGGCTGGAATACAAAGAATCCGTTAGCTGCAAAAAGTTGAGTCAGGGGAGAAAACCGAACACCCGACGCTCCCTCTGGTCCCCCGTGAATAACGAGTACGAGCGGATATTTCTTTCCTGCTTCATAATCGACGGGATAAATCAGCACCCCATCTTCATGAAATCCGTCCGGACCTTTCCAATCAATACCCGTTGCTTTACCCAGAGCAAGGTTGTCAACGAAACCGTTGAGGTCAGTTAGCCGTCTGGGTTTGCCCGTTATCGAATTCATGACATACAATTCCTGTGGATGTTTTGCTGTACTTCCGGTAAAGGCTATAACGCCATTATTGGAGACACTCAGGGAATAGCCGGGGTTAACATCGCCCAGATCCAGTTGCTTAGCTTCTCCATTTACCGGTTGTTTCCACATCGCGGACATGGTACCCTTGTCACCCGTTAGTAATAGCGACCTGCCGTCCGGCAGCCAGGCGTACGAGTTAATATTTCGAGCCAGCTCATGCGTTGCATCGGAGATATTTCCATCCCGGTCTACATAAACTGCGTTGCCGTTATTCATGTCCCCATTTCGAGGTCGCATAAATGCGAGCGTATTGCCTTCGGGTGCAAATACAGGATGTCCAGATCCTTCACCATTCACAATGGTGCGCACCTTGCCACCGCTGGTATCCACTTCAGCCAGGGTCGAATGCCATGCGTTACCATACCAGACATCAGGAAATTTCTGAAAGACAATCGATTTGCCGTCTGGCGTCCAGGCTAATGGTGTGATAGTTCCCTGGTCGGTGTCAATGCTCCATGAACCGTGCGTCAGTCGTTTAGGTGTTCCTCCTTTAGAAGAGACGATCCAAAGATGCCAGGGCTGTACCGCTGCCCGTGTCGTGTAATTTTCATCAGTTACCTGAAAACCGTCTTCGTGGTGCTTGATTGCTTTTGGATTGGGAACGGTATCCTGGGCGACAAAGGCGATCATCTTTCCATTAGGGCTCCATGAAAATTCGTCGATTCCCGTCTTTGATTTTGTGATGCGAACAGGATCTCCGCCCTGCAATGACATCACAAATAGCTGTGATTTTTTTGTTTCCGGATCCTTTGAAAGAAACGCAAGACGGCTTCCATTCGGTGACCAGCGTGGTTCGGAGATTCCTTCACGGTTATAGGTGATACTTCGTGATGATCCATCCGCGACATTTACCAGATCAATTTCCTGCTTGCTCTTGTCTTTCTCCCAGTCGGGTCTTGAAACAATTACGGCAATTTGACTCCCGTCAGGAGAAACCCGCGGACTTGATAGACTCACCAATTTTCGTAAGTCCTTGAGCTGAAAATGTTGTTTTTGGGTTTGTGCTAAAGAAACCTTGGTTATCAATGCACAAAAAATAACTAGAACAATTCGGCTGGCTGATTTCATAAAGCGGCTGCTTGCTTTCAATTTTTAGTTATTAAACCTCCTGGTCTTAAAATATTGAAGAGAAAATAGGGCAGAAGCATGTATTTGGAAAATAAATTTGCAAGGTTTTACAGATGAGACCTAACCCTTAACCTCGAAATTAGCCAAATTCAGAGATGTGATTTGAGAGAGAAAGAGCTAAAAATTCCTGGAAATTTGATCTGATTCCGTGGGTTAACGTTTAAATCTTCGGGCATGTAATTTATGATCGAACGAGAATCTGCCAGCTCCGGTGAATAACAGAACCACAAAAACCAATAAGTAAAGAAGAGCTTTCTCTTTAATGACGATAGAATCCGCCCCATGTTGAATAAAAGCAGCTACTGACAGGTCAATAATCGGAGGAATTGCGGCCAGGCGCGTTCCCAAACCAAGGAAAATGAATATCACGCAAATGGTTTCGGCAAAGGTGGAAAGAACAAGTGATAGTACTGAACCTATGCCGAGCGGATCTGGGAAATGAATATTTCCCGTAACGATCATAACCAGCTTCGGAATGCCATGCGTCAATAATAGAATGGTAATTCCGATTCGCAAAATCAGAATCGCGAGATGTGATGCGGTTGAATTCAAATCTGTTGAAAGTGACCAGAGAAACATGATACCCGTTATCTTGTAAAGCCATAGACCAATTATTAAGCAGTTAAGATAAAATCTATATGCTTTTGTACCGGATAGTCAGGGATAAGGTGCAAATAGATGGGATAGAATCCGATTGAACGGTAGTGAACCAGATCTAAAGAGTTATTGAATTATTTAAAAACAGACTTATTATGAAACTTCTGCCCTCAGCACTTCAAGTGGTGGCCTGCGGTAGATGCTTCGGCTGTTGAGCATCCCGATGAGAAGTGTGAGCAGTGTCAGGCCCAAAATGCTGCCGATGATCATCCAGGGTTCGGGAAAGAAAATGAGATCGAAGTAGTAATACCCGAGCAGCCAGGTAGAACCGAGAGAGATGATCAGTCCGGTGAGAGCGGCGAACAAACCGAGGAACAGGTATTCGACAGCAAGGATGGAAATGATTTGCTTCCGTTTGGCCCCGAGCGTTCGCAAAAGCACACTTTCCCGGATGCGTTGCAACCGGCTGGTTACCACAGAGCCAGCAAGAACAATTAATCCGGTTACCACACTAAACAAGGCCATGAATCGGATGACGAATGATACTTTGTCCAGAAAAGTCTGTACTGTTTGCAGGATAAGCGACAGATCGATGGAAGAGATATTGGGATAAGCACTAACGACAGCTGCTTGCAACCGGACAGATGCATTGGCATTCGGGGCGTGTGTGACAATTGCGTTAAAATGCGGGGCAGACTCAAGGACGCCGTCCGGAAAAACCATGAAGAAGTTTGGCTGTACCCGTTGCCAGTCCACTTTTCTCACACTCCCGATAACGGCCTTGACCGGTACTCCCTGAACGTTAAAAGTGATTGAGTCGCCCAACTTCAGGTGCAGGGATTCCATCACACGCTGGGAAGCCGAAACGGGAACCGGCGAGGTCCCGGTTTTAACTTTCCCGGTAAATTTCCCCTGAATCAGCGTTTCAGAGCTGATCAGTGAATCGCGGTACGTGGACCGGTATTCGTGTCTGAGTGCCCATCGTTCGGTGTGCATCGATGTGTCGTTACGTATGGCATCGATGCCTTTTCCATTGATGGACTGTATCCTCATGGTGACAATCGGAACATTCTGAAGGATTGGCATCTTGTTATCGTGCAATATCTTTTCAACACCACTTAGTTGATCTGGCTGAATATCGAACATCACGAGATTCCCTTTGTCGACCTTGCCACGAACATTCAATTGCTGCATAAGCATCTGCTGAGCGAAATACATCGTACTGATAAGCAGCATGCCAAGACCAAGTGAAAGAATCAGTGTAGTGGTCTGATTGTTGGGACGGTATAGGTTGGCGAGTCCCTGCCTCCACACGTAACTCCATGATGAGGGGAAGAAACGCCGCACCAGCCATATCAAAAGGCGCGCTGTCAGCCACAGAAAAGAAAAGGCTACCGCGATTGAGATAGTGAAGAAAATGCCAATTCTGATACTCTGCGTGATCAATCCTGCATAAACAACGATGAGCAGGGCAATAATGGCGAAAATTGTCCATCGTACACCTTTGCCCAGGAGATTTTGCAGAGGAATCTCAGAGGTCCGCAGTGTCTCAAGCGGTGATATTTTACGCACTGCCAATAACGGCAGTAAGGCGAAGATAACCGCGACAATGATACCGGTCGTCATTCCAAAGATGACGGCCTCCCATGATATTCGAATAATAACCTGAACGGGCAGAAATACGCTGAATACCTCTGGCAAAAGGTATTGCAGTCCAAGTCCGGCAAGCACACCTGCCAGTGAACCAATGAAACCCATGGCAATAGCCTGAAGCAGGAAGATACCGAGCGTCTGGTTCGACTTGGCACCCAGACATCGGAGTACAGCAACGGTATTAATCTTATTCTTGATGTACACATTAACCGAACTGGCGACGCCGATTCCACCGAGCAACAGTGCGATAAATCCGGCCATATTCAGGAAGCGGGTCAGATTGCCCAGAACACGGCCGAAACTGCGCTTACGATCGGCTACTGTTTCGGTGCGTATCTGGTGTTCATGTCCAAAAGTTTCGGCCCGTTTAATAATGGCAGGGAGATCTCGATTCGAACCGAATTTGAAATACGTACGGTACTCCACACGGCTGCCGGTTTGAATCAAACCCGTTGCAGTGAGGTATCTTTTAGGAAAGTACACACGGGGTCCAATCAGCGAGACTGCTGCTGCTTCGCCAGGTATCTTTAGTATTTCACCGGCAATCCGGAATTTTACATTGCCTATTCGGATACTATCACCTACTGAGGCCCCAAAACGAATCATCAGGGCCTGATCAACCAGCGCGTTCTGACCGTCTCGAAAAGTCTGCGCCGCATTGGCAGGTTCTGTTTGTAGTTCTCCATAAAACGGATAAGGTCCGTTAAGTGCACGGATCTCACATAGACGCGTTTGGTTTTTTGCAGGGTAGAGGACCATCGAGGCGAAATTCACTTCCTGGGCCTGTTGCCCGGCCAATGAATCAATGAATGCTTTGGTCACATCGGTGTAGGGTTGCCGGCTTTCCATGGAAAGATCGGCGCCCAGCAGCGTTTTGGCCTGATCATCGAGTGTGTAATTCAGATTGTCGCGAAAAGAGATGAGTGCGACCTGAGCAGCTACCCCGGCAATGATGGCAGCTACGTAAATAAACAGACGTTTTTTATGCGAGCGGGAATCACGCCAGGCCATCAGCCATGTCCAACGGGAAAATAGGGGGTTCATAATGGCTGCTCCTGTCAGTTGGATTCTTTATCTGCGACGATTTCACTGTTTTGTTTATCCGAGGAGATTACGCCGTCTCTGAGTTTGATCAGACGGTCGCATTTACCTGCCAGATCCAGATTATGCGTGACCAATAGTAACGTCGCACCGTGGACGCGGTTCATCTCAAAAAGTAAATCCTCGATGATATGGCTTGTTTCATTATCCAGGTTGCCGGTCGGTTCATCGGCAAACAACAGCTCGGGTCGGTTGATGAACGCCCGAGCAAGGGAAACCCGCTGCTGTTCTCCACCTGACAATTGAGACGGATAGTGATGAACACGATCCGAAAGTCCGACTTGATCAAGCAGATCCAATGCCGCCTGACGTACATCCTTCTTACCCTGCAATTCCATGGGAACCATCACATTTTCGAGGGCCGTGAGGGTCGATACAAGCTGGAAGTTCTGAAATACAAACCCCACATATTGATTACGGATTCCCGCTCTTTCATCTTCATCAAGCTCATTCAGAGATGCACCGTTTAATGTTACATTACCGGAAGTTGGCCGATCGAGACCGGCGCAGAGGCCCAATAGCGTGGTCTTGCCGCTGCCGGAAGGTCCCACAATGGCGCAGGTAGTTCCACGTTCAACAGAAAAAGTTATCGAATTCAGGACCGTCAGATGATGGTTTCCGCTTATGAAACTCTGGGTGAGCTGATCGACCTCTAATATCGGATTACCCATGGAATTAGGTTGTTAATGAATGAGAATGACTCTTCTATGTACCGGCAATGTATCGAATTTTGATTGTAGATTTATTAGACATTTTTACCGGTTAAATATCACATATGAATATGAAAACAATCTGAAACGCCTTTTAATTTTATCCCCAAAGAAGAAATAAACCGTTGTTATCACCAGGTAACACAGAAACAATTCATCTTAGCGTCACTTGGTTCACTTTGCGGTTTTAAAAAGAAGGATCGTTATTTTACGATCTCTGTATAGAATCGGTCAGATGATGCTAAAATAATTATCTAGGAAATGAAAAAGCTGTTATTGCTGAGCCTGTTGTTTTTTGGATTAACCGTAAACGCAAACGCACATGCAGTTGTAAAAAACGATACCACTACCGTCCTGTTTCTGGGTGACAGTATAACTGCAGGGTTGGGGGTTGGCGAGAATAATGCCTACCCGGCTATTATACAGCATAAGGTGGATTCTCTTGGTTGGAATGTGGATGTGATCAATGCCGGACTGAGTGGGGAGACATCGGCCGGGGGACTGCGCAGAGTCGACTGGCTAATGCGCCGAAGGATTGACGTGATGGTGCTGGAGCTAGGAGCCAATGATGGCCTGCGCGGCATCGATCCAAAATCCACGAAAAAGAATCTTCAGGCAATTATCGATACTGTTAGAGCTAAAAATCCAGGGGTAAAGATTATTTTGGCAGGCATGCAAGTCCCACCGAATCTTGGACAGCAATATACGACCGAGTTCAAGGATATCTACCCGGTACTGGCCAAGACCAATCACACCTTATTGATCCCGTTTATCCTTCAGGGAGTGGGTGGCATACCTTCCTTGAATCAGGGTGATGGAATTCACCCAAATATCATAGGGCATAAGATTGTTGCTCAAAACGTATGGAAAGTGTTAAAACCCGTGTTGGAGAGGATACGGAATCAGGACAAAAACAGATAAGTAAGTCTATATTTATTTTTGGTTTGGCTGCTTTTTATTTCATAATATAAAAATATGATTACTTGTCCGGATCGATAAAGGTCATTGGTCAAAACGGATCTTCATATACATGATCATTATCAGGAGGGGATATGAGGTTTCTAACTGGAAAATTAATCCTGATCCCGCTTTTATTTGTATCAACTGCCGTTTTGGGACAGAAAGCTGATCATCAGAATGAAATAGCCAATTATTCGCTGAAAGGTCGCCACAGTCTAGATTTATCGTTCGGTCTGTTGAGTGATTTGAACAGTTCGGCAGAGGTCAGGGGTGGAGGGATTCAAACCAGTTCATCAGGGAATGGATTTTTAGGTTCGGTCATCTATGCGTATTGGCTCGAAGATGAACTGGCTGTCAGCATCCATGTCGGAGTGCAAAATGCAGATTCTAAAACATCGATTTCGGGTTTGAATGTTGTCACTGAGTCGGCAGTTATTATCCCGGTGTTGTTTGGCGTAAAATATCAGGGATTCCGGATTACCGAACATAATAATTTCCGGCCGTATGCTTCTGTGTCTGTTGGTCCTTATTTCGGATTTGCTTCGAATGTTCGGACCGGATATGGGGTGACAACTGAATCGATCTCGGAAGCTGCTCTCGGATCACGATTTGCTGCTGATTTTGACTTGTTACTCAGCCGTCGTTTCAAACTGGGTATTGGAGTCGGATATCGTTTCGTCTCAGACTTCAGCCGACGGATTGGAACCGAAAGGAATTATAGCAGCCCGGAGTTTTCAGTATGTTTGGGATTCATTCTGGGTCGTGGGAAAAATTAGAAAATGAGATCATATGACAAGAGAAGATTTATATAAACACACCGGAATATCCATCGATCGCCTCGACCACATCGTTCTAACTGTGAAGGATATCGAGGAAACTGTTCGGTTTTATACGACTGTTCTTGGTATGGAGAAAATTGAGTTTGGTCAGGGAAGAGTGGCGCTTAAATTCGGACGCCAAAAAATCAACCTGCATCAAGCTGGGAAGGAGACTGAACCCAAGGCTATAGCACCGGCTCCTGGTTCCGCGGATTTGTGCCTGATAACGGAAACTTCGCTTGGCGACGCAATGGATCATATCAGAAATAAGGGGATTCCAATCATCGAGGGTCCCGTGAACCGGGCAGGCGCCAACGGGCTGATTACGTCATTCTATTTTAGAGATCCGGACGGGAATTTGATTGAAGTATCAGTCTATTCGTGAGCTATTCGATCGGTGTAAAATATAAGTAACATCTACATAGTTTAGGTGTAGCGCGATGCTATTATCATATTGAATTTTTTACATTACTTTGTAATAGGAAATCATACTATTGGAGGATAAAATGTCGACACTCAATGAAGCTGCCGGGGAATTTTTATCTCATAAAAGAATTGCGGTAGCCGGGGTATCCCGAAACGGAGACACGGCGGCAAATATCATTTATAAAAAGCTTCGTGACTCAGATTATAAAGTTTTTCCAGTCAATCCCAATGCTACAGAAGTCGAAGGCGACCAGTGTTATCCCGATCTGGTCTCCATCCCCGGCGGTGTTGATGGAGTGGTGATTGCCACGCATCCGGAAGTAACCGAAAGCGTGGTAAAGGACTGTGCCGATCTGGGTATTAAGCGGGTCTGGATGCACAGGGCGTTCGGCAAGGGAAGCGTAGATGAGAAGGCCGTCCGTTTATGTCATAACCTTGGAATTTCAGTCATACCCGGAAGCTGCCCCATGATGTTCTGTGACCCGGTAGATACCGGCCATAAGTGCATCCGGTGGTTCCTGAAGGTCAGCGGCAAACAAGCTAAAACGGATGAGTATGTTGTGATTTGAGTGGCATTTGACGCAGTCTTGTAATGGAAATCGATCACCAATTCCATGCTCCTGCAGGGCTCAACACCGTAAAATCGATTTTGCATAAAAATGTAATGGATCTACACGAATCTTAATCGATATGAAGTAAGAAGGGTATATGATTAATAAAATAAGTTATATATATCTATTTATGTAATTCCCGATTCCGATACATGTGACCGTATATGGGAATAGCGGGTAGGGTGGCAGAATAATTAGCAGATGAAGCATTTTCTAAATGTTTCTATGTTTTCTACTCATTTACTTATCTCTAACTCATTTTATAGATATTTACCGGTATGGAGAGGAGGGTTGTTATTATAACGGGCGCTGGCCGTGGAATTGGATTTCATATGTGCCGGTCACTTCTTGAAAGGGGTTATACGGTAGCTGCAATCGATATTGCTTCCGGTGATCTTGAACTTTTGAAAAAGAAGTTTGTCAACCTGTTGGACGTCTATACGTGTGACGTTACTGATGATGAAGAAGTCAACATCACAGTTTCATTGATAGCGGAAAAATGGGGGCAGATTGATATCCTTGTTAATAATGCGTGTCTGGCTTTGTTTGTACCTTTTGAGAAAAAATCGCTGGATGAGACCAAAAAAGAATTTGAAGTAAACTTTTTTGGCTATCTAAGGATGATTAAGGCTGTATTACCTTATATGAAATCCAGGGGTTTCGGAATTATCCACAACGTAAGTTCAGGTGTTGGCATTACGGGTTTTCCCGGAATTTACGGGTATGCGTCCACAAAGGGAGCCATTGAGGCAATGAGCCGGACTCTGTCTATCGAATTAAAACCATGGAATATCCACGTAACACTGATGCATCCGCCACTCACCAAAACCAGGTCAGCTGTCCCACTTGGAATACCCGAACAGGCAATGGCCAATCCGTCATCTATTGGGCGTTTGCTGGCAAAACGAATCGAATCGGTAAAACCTGTGATTACACCCAATTTCCAGACCGCAGCCGGATTGTTTCTCAATCGTCATTTCCCCCTTACAATGGGGATCTTTCTTGCCAAAATGACCGATAGAGCCAGGCAAAAAGCAGAAGCAGAGATATAAGGTCCGGAGATATCTAATTCTCTAATTTCCAATAGCCAATCATGCCCACCACGGGTATTTCCGGTAATCGGGTTTCCGCTTTTCCAGGAACGCATCGCGGCCTTCCTGCGCCTCGTCGGTCATGTAGGCCAGACGGGTGGTTTCACCGGCAAAGGTTTGCTGTCCGGCCAGACCGTCATCAACCAGGTTGAAGGCCAGTTTCAGCATCCGGATGGCGGTGGGGCTTTTTTGCATGATTTCGTCAGCCCATTGCAAGGCCACTTCTTCCAGCTGATCGTGTGGAACGACCGCATTGACCATTCCCATCTCAAAAGCTTCTTGGGCCGAGTAGTTGCGCCCGAGAAAGAAAATCTCACGGGCTCGTTTCTGTCCCACCTGGCGGGCCAGCAACCCGGATCCGTAGCCGGCATCGAAGCTGGCGACATCAGCATCAGTCTGTTTAAAAATTGCATGCTCTTTACTGGCAATAGTCAGGTCGCATACTACATGCAGACTGTGTCCGCCGCCAACAGCCCATCCCGGTACAACAGCGATAACAACCTTCGGCATAAAGCGGATCAATCGCTGCAATTCCAATACATTCAGTCGCGGGGTATTCTTGCTGTCTTTATAACCGGCTTTGTCCCGAATGCGCTGATCACCACCGGAGCAGAACGCGTAAACACCATCTTTGGCTGGTCCCTCGCCGGTAAGCAGGGCAACCCCGATACTCTGGTCGTCCCTCACATCAGCAAAGGCATCATACATTTCAAAAATAGTCGTTGGACGAAAAGCATTACGAACATCAGGCCTGTTAAATGCAATACGCGCCACCCCATCGCCTTTTTTATAAGTAATATCTTCGTAATCCTTTACTGTCTTCCAATTCATAATCTTACATTTTGTTGAGATTCGATAAATTTTTGTATGGTATTAGCATACTTGTCCGGATCGTCCACATGGACCCGGTGACCGCAGCCGGCTAAAATATAATGTTTACAATTGGGAATTTGTTGACTCATTTCACTGCCAATCGTCGAATACTTTACATCTTGTTGCCCCGTAATAAGCAAGGTAGGGAGCGATATATCTTCCAATTGATGGAGGACAGATGGCATGTTGGCCGAACCGAAACCAATCAGGCTATTGGCCAGTCCATGAGGGCGCTGACGACGCTGGATATAATCGAGATTTTGTTCGGTTTTTTCTTTTAAAGGCTGGGATGCTGCGAATAACGGATTGCGGTTCCACTTGTCAACGAATGTGTGGAAATCGTTCAGAATACGTTCGGCATTATCACGATCGCTCCTGAGTCTGTCTTTTTTGACTGCAGTATCCTCGATGCCATAGGTGGTGCTTTCAAGAATTAGTCCGGCCAGATTTAGATTATTATTGAGAGCAATTCGCAGGGCAAGTCGACCACCCATACTGTAACCCAGCAGAAATGTACCCTGAGGATTGAGCTGATACAGCAAATCGTTAATATCTTCGATCTGGTTCGATAGTTCATATCGTTCACTGTCTTCGGGTGCATCGGTTTGACCATGACCAATAAGATCAATCGTTACAGGATTGCTGAAATCCTGTAAAACGGCTATTAGATGATCAAAAATGCCCGAATCCCCCATAAAACCATGCAACATAACCAGATACGGAAGATCCGGTTTTTGAGAATGGATATAGTAATGGTAATTGATACCTCTGACTTCCTTGAACATGGCGTTTACTGACTAAGGCGCAACCGTAAATTCATTGATTGTTCAGAATCCGTCCCACACTCAATTATGTGAAATCCTTTGTTGCCAATCAACCCCTTGAACTCATTAACCAGTTCCCCGTTGCTTTCAACCCGGTGAAATTTAATATCGTAAGCCTTGGACAAATGTTCCAGATCTGCCTGTTGTTGAGCGACAAAATAGGTATTGAATACATCCTTATGAGAAGCAATGGGCAGCATTCTGAAGATGCCGCCTCCTTTGTTGTTAAGGACAAGTATGACAATTGTCTGATTTCTGGAAAGATTTTTGGCCGAAAGTAAGGCATTGGTGTCGTGGAGGAAGGCAAGGTCGCCCGTTATAAGAATCCCATCCTTCCCCGATGCCATTATTGCACCCAGAAATGTGGATGTGACCCCATCGATGCCACTGGCACCACGGTTCACAATAACCGGACCTTTCCCCGCATATCGGTACCCGAATAAATCAAAGTCGCGTACAGGAAACGAATTGGACAACATGACCAGCCAGTCGTCTGGTATCTCCGGCGAGATATGGTAATGGACATGACCATCAGTAAACGACCCGGCTTCATCCAGCACTTCCCGGACAGTCTCTGCATGTTTATCTGAAAGCCGTTTCCACTGGTTCAGCCACCCGGTGTCAGTATTTGTCTCAATATCATCAATATCGAAATGGTATGATGAAACTGTATAAAAATCGTTGGCGGTGATAACCGGATCCCGAAATTCTTTAGAGTCATTAACCACGATCTGATCAGCACTTTCCTGGGCTATAAACCAGAGGTCGAGTCCTTTGCTGATTGTAGGGTTCCCAAACCGTATAATCAGATCGGGCTGTATATTTTGACGGATTTCACGGTTCTTCAGGAAGCTGTCGAACCCACAAATAAACGGAGATTGGTCTCCTGATCGATAGCAGGAAAGCTGTGAATGTGCCTCTGTCAGTAATGGAGCACTCAACTTTTGTGCCAGTCTGAAAGGCCCGTTGCCAGAAACCGACGGATCGATTCCACCTGCGACAATCACTGGTCGTTTAGCGTTGTTGATGCCTTCAATTAGTCGGGCGGGTAAGGATGCAGTCGCGTTGTCTGGATTCTTATGGAGATCTGTCGGGGGTTTCTTTCTTCTAGCGTTAGCTAATCTTTCAGATTCACTCAGGTAATGGTCCGGTTCCGGTTCCAGAGGCTTGCGAAATGAAAAGTTTATATGAACCGGTCCTTTTTCTATAACGGATTTTCGGTAAGCCTGATTTGCCAGCAATAATAATCTTTTGATATCAGGCACAGCATCGACCGGCTCCCCGACTTCAAAGAAGAATCGTGGGTAATCATCAAAAATTTTGAGTTGATCGATAGCCTGAGAGGCGCCAATTGACCGCAGATTTGGCGGACGATCCGTTGTCAGTACCAGCAGAGGGACCTCCGACATCGATGCTTCGATGACAGCCGGGTAGTAGTTGGCGGCAGCCGTTCCCGAGGTGCAGACGATCGCTGCGGGATTACCTGTGATCTTGCCGATGCCAAGGGCAATGAAAGCCGCAGATCGTTCGTCCAGAACAACCCTTTTATGAATACCGGGATGTGCGGAAAAAGCGAGCGTGAGGGGCGTGGAACGGGATCCGGGCGATATGATTACATGTGTGAGCCCATTCTCTGCCAGGGCCTCCACAAACTTGAGACACCAGTCGAATGTGAAGTTTCCAGAGGTTTTCATACCATCAGACGGCCTGGAATGCTGTGAGCAGCGGGATCAGTTTCAACTCCGTCTCCTCCCATTCAGCCTGAGGATCGGAATCGGCTACAACACCGCATCCGGCGTAAATTTCAGCATCGTTATCTTCAAGCAGGGCGCTTCGGATAGCCACGGAAAATTCACCATTGCCGGACCGGTCAAGCCAGCCTACGGGACCTGCATACCATCCCCGTTCAAACGATTCGAGACGGCGTATAAGATTGAGTGCCGATTGTCTGGGCAGCCCGCCGACAGCCGGAGTTGGATGAAGATTGCTAATCAGCTCCAGTGGATTGACACCTTCTTTCATCTGTCCGGTTATAGGTGTGTAAAGATGCTGAACATTGGGGTAACGGAGAATCCGCGGTTCATCAGGCGCATATAACTGGACGGTGAATTCTTTCAACCGTTCCGTGATGGCATCGACAACGAAACGATGTTCCGAGAGATCCTTCTTACTGCTGGAAAGTTGATTTGCAAGTTCAGTATCGCGTTTCTCATCGATATCCCTGGAAATACTTCCTGCAAGGCTTTCGGTCACAATATGCCCGTTATGAAAAGCGGCCAGACGCTCCGGCGTGCTACCAAAGAACGATTTGCCTTTACCTGGTTGAATCCAGAACTGGTAACAGTTTGGATATTTTTCCTTCAGGCTTTGTAACAGTTCTGCAGGATTGGGTTGTTCGTCGGTTTTAATATGTACCGAACGAGCCAACACAACTTTTTCAAATTCCCCGGCCTTAATCTTTTCGGTTATCTCACTAACCTTTGCCTTCCACGATTCGGGCTGATCGGCTATAATCTGGTTGGTTAGCGATAACTGGTAAGAACCCGAAGTCTGTTGGGCGTTATCAAGATGGTTGAAGAACTGACTGAGCCGCAGATTTACCTGGCGTTCGATCTCCTCTCGCTTACTGGCAGGCGTTACCAGCAAATTGATTGTCGTAAATCCTTTATCACCTTTGCGAAAATAGAGCCATGCTGGTACAGTGAAGAATCCATTATGAAAATCACTCCATCGATCGTCCTGAAATTCATCGAAAAAAGAGAAGCCTCCGACAAACAGCGGCTGATCGGGTAAATCATCCGGATAGGAGAAGCTGCGGTTTTGCCAGGTTTGAATCATGCGCGAAAGCCGGTCAAATCTGGACGGACCGTCTGCTGTCAATGTGAGCAACGATTCGCCACCACAGAGACCGATATTATGGTCTGGTTTTTCCCAGTAAAAACGAAATCCTGGCGAGGTCTCATTTTGAATCACATCCAGTGGTTCGACGGGATTTACCTGGATAGTTACAGAGAGCAGGTGTGGCCTGGCGGACTCTTTAACAGTACCGGCCACCTTTTTGAAAAAAGCGGACCACGCTGGCTGCTTAAATAGCTCATCTGTTGTTACTGAAAGCGACTCGACGTCATGCAATGGCGATTCAACCATGCGGCATATAATTGATTCCAAAAGACTTATTAGCAGGATGGATCACAATCAGTTGTAAAATCATATCTCATGAATATCCAATGCTGATAGGCTTGAGACCGAACAAATCTCAGGCCTTTTTTAAGCATAAAGAAGATACTCTGAAATTTTGTGATATTCTAATGCATATCAGACTTATGAATCCTAAAAAGATTTTAAAAAGCGCTTTTAAAACCCGATAAAACCCGTTAGTAGTTTTTTGTGCATATAAATCCATATATCTAATCCTATTAACGAGATCCTTTCCATCATGGTCGCTTTAACTCCATTTGATCTGGACAACTTACAGACGCATTACAGTTGGAATAACGACAAAGAGCTCAATTACTTTGATTCCGATTATCCGTTTCGGTTCGAGTCATATGAGTCGTTTGCCTCAAGGATGAGATCAGTTGTTGATCACGAAGATACTTCAAGTCAGTTGCTTGAAATACACCGGACAGATACGAATGAACTCATCGGTGTAATCGATATTCACGAAATCGATTATCATAATTCGAGATGCAATATTGAGTGTACGATAGGGAAAAAGACCTACTGGAACCAGGGATACGGTTATTACGCTATGGAGCGTGCACTCTCGTACTGTTTTGATGAGCTGGGATTGAACCGGGTGAATACAACAGCATTCGACTTTAACAAGCCGTGGATCAAACTGGTAAAGAAATTAGGCTTTAAACTGGAGGGAAAACTTCGTCAACACGTGTTGAAAAACGATCGCTACCGTGATAAGCTGTTATTCGGTATTCTGCGGTCTGAATACGAGCGGGAAATGGTTTATACGAATGGCACAAAATCAGCTGTGGGTTGAGAAGTGGTCATTCAGCATTACTGTCATTCGATAGTCATTCAATTGTATCTGATGCTTAGTTTGGAACTGTGACATCGAGGATTGGAATCCAATCGATTTCAGGATAGAATTTCTCGTTCACTCACTACCTGAACTTATCAGACAAATGACCATTGAATGACAGAGAAGCGAATGACTACTGAGTGACCATACTACCTGGCTTCGTCTCTTTCGCCGGTTTTATAGGGATTGGTGATGCCATAATCTTCCGGATTATAATCGGCAAGATCGAAAAAGTGTTGCCACGCTTTTTCACTGTTTCCATACTCATCGACCCAGTTGATATGGCTTTGTTTGATAAGGCCAACAATACGTTTTGAGTATTCAATGCGGTCTTCCTGATCCTGAATACGGGGGAGAGCCGCTATCATCAAATCGAGATTATAGCCACAGTCGTAGTCTTTGGGTTTTTTCTTCTTT
The DNA here is from genome assembly GCA_963787205.1 of uncultured bacterium. Classification (GTDB taxonomy): domain Bacteria; phylum Bacteroidota; class Rhodothermia; order Balneolales; family DATFMH01; genus DATFNI01. The sequence continues at coordinate 82,604 of CAWBCD010000023.1, read as the reverse complement.
ATGAACATAAGTAACAATATTAATATGCCAGGGGGAGGTATTTCCCTTTAATGTGGTCCAATTCTTCGATTTTCACACCTGTATAATAAAAACGAAGGATATCACGATAATTCCACCCGGATAGAGCCAGGCCGCGGGCACCCCATTGGCAGAGCCCGACACCATGTCCCATTCCACGGCCGTGAAATATATACATATTATTCGCTTTTTGCAGAGAATACCAGTTACTCTCGAGAGATCGCTCTCCAAACTGATCCAGCAATATTTCTCTGAACAATGTGCCTTTTATAATACGATGCTGTTCAGGGGATATTTCAAGGTGAACATAAGTGATACGGCCATACTGGCTTGTATCCAAACCGACGATATCCGTCACGGGTTCTCGCAAGGCATGACGCAGTGCTCCGAGTACGGAATCCCGGCTTATCCGGAGTGTCCACCTATAATGAGGTGAATCGGCGCAGGCTCCGTTATCTTTAACCGGTTTCAGGTAGGGAATGGCTTTACCACCCCAAACTGTCTGGTTAGAAGCCGTTTGTCCGCCGCAGGTGCTCGAATAGGCAGCCAGGATGAGTCGGTGGCTCCATGTGATGATTTCCCCGCGCGTTGCAAGGGCAACCTGCCTGCAATACGGCTTCATGATCAGATCGCCCTTGTAAATCTGGTTCTGCGTGTTATCGCTTACGTCATAGTCAGTTCCGGCAGTAACGCTCAGATGCCAAAGGGCATAGGTCCGTGCAATAACGGCCTGCACCTTCAGGGCTTCTATATTGCGGAAATCCATCTCGGATCCGACGACACTGCCTACGTAATCTTCAAGACTGGTTTTATTGACGATATGAAGGTCATGAGCTATCCGGTTTGCTGTCATTGAAATAGTTCCCCGGTAATAGCGGTAGGGATAACCGCCCGCCTTGATTCTGATGAGCGTATCAGGTGGAGCTTTGATGGTCAGTCGATCGGTAACCAGTCGATTGAGACCATTCTCACAAACGACGTATCGGCCACTCCTGTAAATCCGGACGGCTGGTTGCCCCGGTCGTATCTTTATACTCTTTCCGTCTTCTGCCATAACGGTTAACTGACCATCCCATGACCATAATTCTACAGAATCCGGCGTCTGTTCATGGAAAAGGAGGACTTTGATACTATCTACTCGTGATAGATTAACAGACCGATACCTGCTGATTTCGGGACTGATATCAGCACTTCTTCCTCTGGGCGGTGATCCTGCAAACAGGGCGACAAGTAATATTAATGCGGGGAAAAACAACCGTTAACCATTAACAGCATGAGTAGAAAGAATGCTGTAACGATAAGCAATGACCGGCAAACAAGAAACAAATACGTGATGAGGGCTCTTTTTTTTGTCGTTCGATGTTAAATAACCGAAATCGCAGGCAGGGTTTCGTAAGTGTGAACTTTTGTCAATATCTTTAGCGTCGTTCATTTATAAGGAGAAATTCAGCGAAAAGTTATGTGGTATCAATCCATCATTGAAACTATTGGAAACACCCCGTTAGTGGAGTTACACAAAATTAAGAAAGGTCTGGCCTGCACCATGCTCGGGAAAGTCGAGTATTTTAATCCGGGACAGAGCGTGAAGGACCGTATCGCCCTGAAAATGATTGAGGATGCCGAGCGGGAAGGAAAACTCAAGCCGGGAGCTACCATTGTCGAAGGTACATCGGGTAATACCGGGACCGGTCTGGCCCTGGTTGCTGCGATCAAAGGATATCGTTGCATTTTTACAACCACCGATAAGCAAAGTCAGGAAAAGATAAACATTCTTCGTGCGCTGGGCGCCGAGGTCAAAGTTTGTCCAACCAACGTCGAACCGGATGACCCGAGAAGTTACTATTCCATAGCGCAGCGGTTGAATAGTGAAATACCGGATTCCTACTATCCCAATCAGTATGATAATCTGAGTAATTCCCGGGCGCATTATGAAACAACCGGTCCGGAATTATGGGAACAGACAGAGGGGAAAATCACACATTTCATAGCCGGTATCGGAACCGGTGGTACAATCTGTGGTACCGCCCGTTATCTCAAGGAAAAAAATCCAGACATAAAAATTATTGGGATTGATCCAGTCGGTTCCGTTTATAAATCGTTTCACGATACGGGTAAATTCGATAAAACGCAGGTTGCACCCTACCTGACCGAAGGAATCGGCGAAGATATTATCCCGAAAAACGTGGATATGAGTCTTATCGATGAGATTATGCAATGCCCGGACAAAGATGCTTTCCTCACGACCCGTGAGTTGGCAACACTTGAGGGCTTGTTCGTCGGTGGATCATGTGGATCAGCTGTTTGGGGCGCCAGGGAATATGCCAAGGCCAATAATCTGGGTAAAGATGCCCTTGTTGTTGTTCTGCTTCCCGACAGTGGTACGCGTTATGTATCAAAGGTTTATAATGATGAGTGGATGCGTAACAACGGCTTTTTTGAATATGAAACCACCGTTTCCGCGCACGACATCATCTCGACAAAATCGAAACATGGTCCGGGTATTGTTACGGTACGGACGCATCAGTCGATCAGTGAGGCGAATGATCTTATGAACAAAGAAGGTATCTCACAACTACCTGTCGTCGACGATAAAGGGTCATTTGTAGGCAGCTTGCTTGAATCGCATATTCTGAATACACTGATACGAGATCCGGCAGCCCAATCAAGGTCCGTTGCGGAGGTGATGGGAGATCCGTTCCCTGTCATTAATCATGATGCAACAATAGAGGAGATCACTAACTTGTTAGATAAACAGGTATCAGCTGTAATCGTTACCGGGCCCGGTGGAAAACACGACATCATAACACGCAGCGACCTGATTAATGCTATCATGTTCAAAAAACAAAAGGAATCGTAATGCAGGATAAAACTAACACTTCTAAACCGGACGAGAATCAAAATCAACTGGAAATTGAACTGACCGAACAGGAAGCATCCGGAACCTATTCAAATCTGGTTATGATAACACACTCGGCCTCTGAATTTATTCTCGATTTTATCGCCGTGATGCCGGGTGCTCCGAAGGCAAAAGTGCTGAAACGAATGGTGCTCACTCCCGATCATGCCAAAAGATTATCAACTGCTTTGACAGAAAATGTTCGCCGTTTTGAAGAACAGTTTGGCGAGATAGAAACCCAGGGGCACCCGAATGTAAACATGAGCTATCGCGGTCCGATTCCGGAAGCGTGATTCGTTATTAGAAACTAGAAATCAGAAATTGGAAATTAGTGTCGTGTCGGCAATTAAATAACATGACGGCTATATCAGCTTTCTTGCAGTTATATAGATCTCTGCGGGACGTTGCGGTAAAATCAGCGAGAAATTTACCCCCCCCGTTACCTATGTGGCAGGGCATTAGCTGTCGAACCGCAGCACGTTGTACCAATTTCAAATTTCTGACCCTGATTATTTCCGGGCGGTGAGTAGCATTACAATGCCCGTGCAGAAGAAGATGGCGTGGGGTAACAGGGCGGCAACCAATGGAGACATTTCTCCCGAATAGCCGAATGGTTCCGATATCTTCATCAGAGCCAGGTAGACGAAACATATAACCAATCCATAGGCAACATTTACCCAGAGCCCACCCCGGGTTTTTACGGCAGCCATTGAGAGCCCGATAAGAATAGCGACAATGATAGAAAACGGGTAGCTGAGCCTACTGTAGAATTGTACTTTGGGCAGATCGAGTCCGGTAGCACCGCTTCGTTCAAGTGAACCGATATATTGTACTATCTCCGGATACGTCAACTGGGAAACGTCGCTGCTGGTCCGGGCAAGATCGAGAGGCATTACGTTGAGGGTTGTGTCGCGGGTATCGAATTGAACAAGCTTGTATCCGTTACGGCTGTAATCGCGCTCGAACCCTCGCACAAGCTTCCATGTTTTACTTTTGGGCTGCCATTCGATGCGTGATGCGTTGAGTGTCTGGACGATATTACCATCTTTGAACCGAAAAAACTGAACCTTATATCCCACCTTTTCCTTTGGATCGAAATAATTTACCAGCATGATAGAATGGGGGGATTCTTGCCGGTAGATCTTGCTGCGGTCTATTTTCTCGGACTGGCTTCCCAGGTATTTCTGTTCAAACTTCATACGAATAGCATTGGATTTCGGAACTATAAATCCATCGAAGTAACTAACCACAATACAGGCAAAAAATCCGAATATCAGATAAGGGATGGCAAGCCGGTATAAACTGATCCCAGCAGCTTTTATAGCCACGATTTCGAAGCGATCCGCCATCTGTCCGGTTAGCAGCAGAGTCGCCAATAATACAGCCACCGGGGTCACGAGACGTACGATCTCTGGAATATAATTCACATAATAGATATCAAGGACCTGAACAATAGTGGCGCCGTGATTGGTGAAATCATCACTTCTCTGGGAGAAATCGATAACGACATATATAAAAATGAGCACTGCCACCAGAAAAATGGTGATGACAAAAAGCCGAAAAATGATATACCGGTCCAGTTTTTTCAATACCGTTATTTTTTTGATTTTCGCGGAAGCAGGTGATCATGCCAAATTTTAATAGTAAGCAGAATCCCGATAATTGTCAGGAGTATGTTTCCTGCCCACATTGACGTAAAGGGAGTAATGATCATACGATCAGCCAGTTTTTCACCTTCAATCAGGCTGGTCCAGTAAAAAGTGAAGATAATGGCGCAGATCAGGGCAGCATAACCGATATTACCTTTCCGGGTAAGCATTCCTATCGGTGCACCGATCAGCATGAAAATGATGCAGCCAAACGGGATGGAAATCTTCTTGTGAACTTCCACAAGGTATTCCTGTATACGCTGCTCACGCCATTGCAGATTGAGCTGCATATTCTCAAAACTGAGCAGTTTGTGCCGCAATCTTTCCACTGCAAGCTCTGAGGTTACTTGCTGTTCCTTCGCAAGAGGTAAATGATTTAGCGTAACGTACCGGCTTTTAAAGGCCGGTACCTCAGCCTCCCGCGCCGATTGACTTTTGGGGTTCGAGTTGACATTCTGCAACGGAATCAATGGCTTGGTATGCTCATTAAATGTAGCCATCATGAAGGGCGTAATAGCCGAATTTTGTTCATTATACGCGAGTCTCTTTCTTTTTATTTCCAATTTGAGCGTATCGATAACAGCCATCATAGCCTGGGCGCTCATCGTACGGTCGTCACGGGAGTACCGGTCCGGATTGGAACGGGAGAATGCCAGTTCCGAAAGGTCGAAGCTGATCCGGTATCGCTTAAACGCAGTGCGGTCTGCATTGAAATCGGCGCTGTATTCCCCGGACATATATTTCAGAAGATAGCCATCGGTTAAGTAGAGTGTAAGGGTTTGGTTATCTTTTTCACTTTTCAGATATCCTGTTTTAGCCTTGATGATTGCAAAATCACGCTTTTCGCTCTGATCCTGAAAGAGAGTGACATCAAACAGAGAGTCATTTCCATCGCTCATATGTTTGACGTAAAATGTATAGCCCTTGATCCCATCATAAAAAACGTTGGGTTTCAAATCAAAACCGGGCTTTTTCAAACGTATGTCGATAAATAGGGCACGTGCCCGGTAATTTGCATTCGGGAGTACGTAATTGGAAAACCATCCGAGGGCCAAGGCCATCAGGATGGAAAGAAACAAGGTCGGAACCATCATTCGCAACGGATTCACCCCGGCTGCTTTTAGGGCTGTTAACTCATTAAGTTCTGAAAAACGTCCGTATGCCATCAATGCAGCTATTAAGACTGCCATCGGAACGGCGAGAACTACCATATAAGCAAGATTTGAGAAAATAAGCTCAAGTATGATATTCCATGGTATCCCTTTGCCCACTATCTTATCCAGGTACAGTATGAGAAACTGCATCAAAAGCAGAAACATGATAGTCAGAAACACGAAGATGAACGGACCTATGTGTCGCTTAACCACATCCCGTTGTACGGGTGTCATTCCTGGATACATTTATTGTTTTTTGCTTGCTGTGAATTGGTTATTCCCATTATCATTAGCCAATACCTGAATTAATCCGGTATTGGTAAAAAAAAACGGGGTTAACTGGTAAGATCAAAGTTTAAAAATATACTGAAAAACATTATAATCGAGATCTAGTAACAGGGCGGCTCCCCCCGAAAACCGGGCTCCTTTTGCAAGTATTCACACTTAACCCTAATCGCCTATAAAGGATAGTTACCATTGTAACCGATTAAAGAAACCGGATTTAAATGATAACCCGGATAAAATAGAATATAGGGCAAGTGCGAACAGTTTTCCGTAACGGTCTGTTTTTAGCCGTATTTTTATTGCCGTTGGTTTTGGTGCTTGGTATCTGTGAGAGTGCATCTGCCCAATTATTGGGACCTGCTCATCCGCAGAAGACGGAGCAAAAGAAACAGCAGATTCAGAAAGAACAGGAAGCCGATACGCTTACCATCCCTGATTCTCTGTACTTTCCAAGCCCTGCAGGCTCGTATAGCGCAGTACCTTTTCCCAGGCAACGCTCGGGACTCATCCAGTTATCCTTGGGTGACGACAAGACTGTGATCGTACGTGATTCATCCGGCAACTATGTTGTCCAGCGGCAGATTGCTGGTATGCCGGCAACGGCCCCAACCGTTTATACCGCTTCTGAATTCAAAAAAAGAAGCCTGAAAAATGCCCTGAAAGATAACTGGACACAACTTGTCAAAGAAGCGAATCTGAAGCAGGAGATACAAAAAGGTCTGCTGGATTTCAAGATTAATATTCCGGGCGGGAAAAAATCGGCATTTACTACCATATTTGGTAAACCCGAGGTTAACCTGAGTGTTACCGGGACGGCCAACATGAATATCGGCGCGTCGATCACGAAAACAGCCGACCCATCGCTTCCCCCGGACCAGCAGAAACGTGTCGATCCTACCTTCAACCAGAACCTGAAGCTGAATATCCAGGGATCCATTGGTGATAAACTGAAAATTAATACCGACTGGGATACTGAACGGCCCTTTGACTATCAAAACCGGTTAAAGATTCAATACCAGGGATATGAGGACGAAATCCTGAAGTCTATACAGCTTGGTAATGTTTCGATGGAGACCGGCAATTCTCTTATCCGGGGTGGAGGGGCTCTTTTTGGGATCAAATCTGAGGCGAAAATAGGACCGCTGAAAGTAACCACTGTACTATCTCAACAACAGGGTAAAGGGAATACCCAGACTATTACAGGCGGGTCCCAGGAACAGCAAATCGATATACGGCCGGCAGACTACGAGGATAACAAGCATTTCTTCGTGGATCCCTACTCTCTTGAGAATTTTGAATCGGCAGTTGCCAACCCACAGATCCAGACGGCACTTTACAACTTTAACAACATTAAGGTCTACAAGCTTGATGTCGGCCGGGAGAATGTTACCGATGTGCAGCCGGGGGTGGCCATAGTTGAACTCGGTGATTATAAAGACCCTGTTACCGGGGAGTACAAGCCGCCGGACCAGGCCTATGGAAATCTGCCTCAGAAGGTATTGGATCAGGTAAGGAGTTCGAATATTGATACGCTTGATGTCTCAAGCCTGGCTCAGGAACTGGGCATCAAACAGGATCGCGACATCGTGAAAGGAACGTGGATCGAATTGCAGGAAGGTCAGGATTACACGGTCAATCGCGGACTTGGCATCATCTCGCTGACAAATGCACTGACATCGAACGAGGCTCTTGCCATCGCCTTTGACTATTCGGAAGGCGGGCGCAGCCACACCGTTGGTGACGTGCAGACACTGGGGCAATCGGTCAAGATTCTGAAGCTGATACGCCAGCCCAATATTACCAGCGAATCGAGTACATGGGATCTTACGCTGCGAAACATCTATTCTCTGGGACCGACCAACCTGACCCAGGATGGACTCGATGTGGGTGTGTATTATACCGGTCAGAATACGGACTCTCCGAGCTTGCCACAGTTTAACTCGACTCTTCTGACGGATCTTGGACTCGACCGTGTTAACCAGGCTGGCCAGGTTACGCCTGATAATATGATTGACTTTATCCCACCGGTGATGGATGCCGTGCAGGGTAAAATCATGTTTCCGTATCTGGAACCCTTTGGAAAGCACATCGATAAACTGATTGATGAAAACAAATCAATTACTAATAAACAGGAGTTTAAAGCTAACCTGGCATTTGATACCCTGTATGCCGAGCCCCAGTCCATTGCGGCGCAGGATTCAAAGAACAGCAGTTACGAGATAAAGGGTACGGCTAAAGGCGGGGCCTCTGACACCTATAACCTGGGTATTGCACTTGTCGAGGGGTCTGTTAAAGTATATGCGAACGGAACGTTGTTGACCGAAGGGGTGGATTACAATGTCGACTATTCGATTGGTACCATTGTGATTACAAATAAACGGTACCTGGCTTCGGGCCAGCAGATACGGATTGAATATGAGAGTAACCAGATCCTCCAGATTCAGCAAACTACCTTTACGGGTATTCGGGCGGAGTACGATCTGTCTAATAATATCCAGATTGGCGGTACCTACTTCCGTTTGAAGGATAAGCCGCTTACGGATAAGATTCGTATCGGTGACGAACCGATCAACAACGCGATGCTCGGACTGGATGCTCATGCCAAGTTCAATGCCCCGTGGCTGACCCGTGCAATCGACCATATTCCGCTTCTTCAGACGAAAGCGCCGTCCAGTATTTCATTTAGCGGTGAGTGGGCAGAACTGGATCCGGGAGTGGCTCAGACCAACGCTGTGAGCGCCGCCATCAAACAGGGTAAACTTCAGCCCGATGAGAAGAAAGGGTTATCGTATATCGATGATTTTGAGGGCTCGAAAACAAGCTTCAGTCTGTTATCTCCAGGTCGCTGGCATTTGGCCGCCGCACCTGCCGCAATTCCGGGATACGATACCAATTTAAACAATCCGAGTGAGACCCTTCAGGATAAGGTCAACCGGTCAGACTTAAGGGGACAGTTCTCATGGTATATGCTGCCATTGAATGTGTCGTCTATCCTCGGGATTCCCAGGGACAGGGTGACCAGTATCGTTAAGGTTCAGGATGTCTTTCCAGGCAGACAGACACTGCCCCAGGAAAATACAATACAACCTCTTGATATTTATTATGATCCGGAGAATCGGGGTCCCTACAACTACAACATGAATTTGAAGAATATCACCCAGAATGACCCGCAGAAAATGTGGGGTGGAATGACCACAGCTCTGCCGGATGGTATTCAGAATCTGAACCTGAATAACTATGAGTTTATCGAGTTTTGGGTACAGCCTATCCTTCCCAAAAAAATCCGGGATAATGGTCCTGCTCAGCCTTCTGATGTGGTTCAGGATTATAATGGTAAGCTTCTGGTAGATGTGGGGACGGTTTCGGAAGATGTTATTCCCAACTATACCTCAAATAACGAAGACGGACTGAGACAACTGGGCTGCGACGGTCTGGTGAAGGATCAAACCGGTCGATCGTATGTGCTTAATTCTCAGGCGACTTATGATGGTCAGTTTTCTACGAAAAGTCAGGCCGAGGAAGACGTTGGGTTGGATGGAATACCTGATACAGGTGGGTCGGGGGGGTGCCCGGGGAAAAATGAGCAGACACTGTTTGCGAATTTCCTGGATTATATGAAACAAGCCTATGGAGCAGATTCTCCACAATACCTGGCGGCCAAGGCCGACCCATCCAATGATGACTATGATTACTACGGTGAGTCCAAATTGCGTCAGGAGTATGGGACAAGTAGCATCCAGCCTTATTTTTGGAGGATGTATGGATACGATGACGGAAATTCGCCCCCGCCGACGAGTGACAAACGCGCCATAACCAACCGGCCGGACGCGGAAGGCCTGGTGATTCCGAGTGTGCCCAATTACCGTGATTCATATTATGAATATCAGGTCAATCTGGATCCGGCTGATCCAAATTCACTGGATCCGGGCCAGAATTTTGTGGTAGACCGCGTAGAAGATCAAAGTCATCCCGGGGACTACTGGTACCAGGTTCGTATTCCATTGGACGAATTCAAAAGAAAGTTCGGGGACATTCAGGATCTCCAGACCGTGACCCACATCAGAATCTGGATGACGGGCTATAAACAGCCCTTCACTCTGCGCTTTGCAACACTGGAACTTGTAGGTAATCAGTGGCGTAAGGCACAACAGATCGGAAATCAAAGCAATACCAGTACGTCATTTGAGGTATCAACGGTCGATGTTGAGGAGAATTCCTCGCGCACACCGGTCCCCTATCGTGAGCCGCCCGGTACCATCCGTGCTTTGAACAGGACGCAGCAGGGTAATATTCTGGCCAATGAACAATCTCTGGTGATGCGTGTGAGGGATCTGCGACAGGGGGATCTGCGTATGATCCGGCGGAATTATCCGTCCGCATTGAACCTGCTGAATTACTCTCACCTGCGAATGTATGTGCATGGCGAGGGATATCGAGCACGGAAAAACCTGGAGTTGGTGCTCCGGTTGGGTCGGGATCTTCAGAATGATTATTACGAATACCGGCAACCGATTACGCCGACAGACACCACGTTATTTAGGGGTGAGACGGGCAAACAGCCGGATGCGATTATGCAGAAACAGGCAAACGAAATCTGGCTTCCCGATCAGAATAGTGTAGATTTGGTTTTGTCAGCACTTAACCAGATCAAGCAGTTGCGCAATCAGGTCGGCGCTGATCCGAATGCATTATACCAGGATTCGACGATAGCCGAAGAACTTGGCGCTCCGCCCGGAACAATAATCGGGGTTAAGGGGAATCCATCTCTGCAGAAAATTACTGAGATAGGCATGGGTATTGAAAACCCATTACAACTGGCGCCGAACGGGGAGACCGTCCGGTCGGATGTCGGGGTGCCGTCGCTTAGTGGCGAGTTGTGGGTCAACGAATTACGGGTATCGGGCTATGATAACAAGAAAGGTTGGGCTGCCAATGCACACATGAATGTTCAACTGGCCGATTTTGCTCAAATTGACGGGACATTGAACAGAACGACAGACGGATTCGGACAGCTTGATTCCCATCTCGGCCAGCGCAATTATTCAAATAGTACATCCTATAATCTCAATACGACAGTCAACCTTCATAAATTTTTCCCGGAACGATCCGGATGGTATTTCCCGGTGAGTCTGAATATCCAGAAAAGCATAAGCACCCCGCGCTATCTGCCTCGTGAGGGTGATATACGGCTCAGTGATTTCAAGCAGGCTGTTGAGCGTCGTAAGATACCGCAGGCTCAAAAAGACAGTATCATCAACCAGGAGGTCATACAAAGTCAAACGTATAACCAGAGTTACTCCATCAATGCAAGTAATATCTCCAAGAAAAATTCGAAGTCGAAATTTTTACAATACACGCTGGATAAAACGCAACTGAGTTACGTGTACAATGCTGCCAATAGCCACAGTCCGACCGTGGAGCATGAGAAGGACTGGAACTACAATTTTGGTATCAATTATAATCTGAATTTTAACCGGGTAGGGTTATTTCAACCGTTTGGTTTCCTTGGCAGAGTGCCTCTTCTGAATACACTGGCTGGATTACGGCTTGGATATATGCCGTCGTCGATTTCAACATCTGCATCACTTGCAAGGCGCTATAGTGAAAACCAGCAACGATCATATATTGGTCAGCCTGGAAACTTCAGCCAGATACACACCTTTGACTACCGATCCCAATTCGCTCTTACCTATAATCTGATGCCGTCAATTCCCATCAATTTCTCCAGCAGTACAAGTTTTAACCTGGCCGATATGGGGCAGACGCCCGATCCGAACGATTCGACACGCTATAATATCGTTCCGACTTTTGATGTGTTGAAAAATATCGTAAAGGGAGACAGTATAAAACCACGCAGATCCAATTATCAGGAGAGCTATTCGGCAAGCTGGCGTCCGAGGCTCAACCAAATTCAGGCGTTGAACTGGTTGGATTATTCTGTGTCTTACAAAGGTGGCTGGAGCTGGGCAAACACACCTAAGGGTTCTTACCTGGGTGCTAATACGAACAACAACCTGAATATCACGCAGTCGACAAATATACATTTTCAGGATTTGCTTCGCCGTATCCCGTTTTATCGGAATATGGTCAATGCCGACCGTAAGGAGAAACAAGAGCGAGTCAGGCGCAAGGCCATCGAAAAACAAAAAAAAGAAGCGGAACGTCAGGCTCAAAAAGCCGGTAAGGAGAAATCAAGTCCGGATCAAAATGGGAACACAGTAGGCAGGAGTCGTCCGAAAGGGAGCGGTGGAGGCGGCAATATTTTTAATGATATAAAGTATTACGGCAGGAAACTGCTGTTGACAGCTTTCAGCATGGAGTCGTTTGATGTCTCCTATAGCCACAATAAAGGCAGCCAGCAATATGGATACCGTGGTGAAGCACCCATATTCCAGATGTTTGGCAACAAGGATGGTTCGAACTTTTCACCGCCATTTTCATACAGGACCGGTTTTTTGGACCACCTGGACGAGCTTATTACCAACCCGGACAACCAGCAATCTCTGACGCTAAGTAACTCGATGAACGGGAGTGACAATTTAAGCATCCGAACCAGGATTACACCATTCCCTAATTTTACTATCGACCTGGATTGGTCGGCCAACTGGTCGGATAATGCCGTCACAAATTTTTCACTGCCACCCGGCTCAAATACCCCTCAAAATTCACTGCTTAACCAGACAGGGAACATCGGCTCTTCCGTTTGGACCTTCGGAAAAGGATACTCTGAGTTGCTCAAGAAGCAACTGGCTACTGCGCAAGGCGACATTAACGGTACGAGCAATATCATCAGTGATACGACCGGCAACAGAGACGGGCGTACCGTACTCACACCAGCCAGCCTGACACAGGATTTCAAAAGTTCATATCTGGTAGGTGCATTAACTTTTGGGCCTCATGGGTTTTTACCATTTCCAAAACCGGGCTGGACGATCAAATGGAGTGGTCTGGAATCGGCGATACCCGGTCTTGACAAGTACATTTCCCATATCAGTCTGACCCACAAATACTCCGGCACATACCGGGTTGGCTGGACCTATTACAATGATACAACGACACCAATTACGGGTACCCTGGGACAGTATGCGATTTTGAGTACGAGGAGACCCTATGAGGCGAATACCATTAATGTTGAGGAGCATTTTTCGCCGCTGCTTGGTATCAATATCACCTGGAAGAATAACATGACCACCAATATTGAGTACACGTACGCGAAAACTACCAGTTTCAGCTTCACCGGTCCCACCACTACCGTGAGTGTATCCAAGGGATTGACTGTTCAAGGGAATTATACCAAGCGAGGATTCAAACTGCCGTTCTTTAGAAGTCGTCTCAAGAACCAGTTTGATGTAGGAGTGACCCTCAGTTACCTGGTGGATTATTCGATACCTTACAATTTGGGGACCGATCTGAAACTGGCACTCCAGGGGCAACCGCTGCTGAATTATGCGAATAATACTACTGGCGACTCCCGTCTGCAATTCTCAACGATATTCGGTTACCAGTTCTCTTCGATGATCAAGGCAAACTTCGAGTATTCCTACCGGCACGTGATGCCTAAATCATCCAATATGTTTGAACGGACCGATCAGGAGATCAAATTCAACATCATTGTTTCGATTCGGTCGAACTAACCTTTGACTTGCGGTCGATGATTCGGTTGCCTATGGAGAAGGCCAGGGCTAAAAGAAATATGAGGATGGCGATACGGCCCGGCCAATCGCCATGGCGGACATAAAATGACTGGTCCCTGAACAAGGGAACATCGTGGCGAAAAGCCGTTCGTGTCCAGTATTGGGTTCGTTTGATAATTTGCCCATTAGGTGCAATAACCGATGATATGCCGTTGTTTGCGCTCCGAATTACATAGCGATGCATTTCGATGGATAAGAGGCGGGCATATTCAAAATGCTGGAAGTACCCGCTTGTGTACCCCCACCAACCGTCATTCGTGATCACTGAGATAAGGTTGGCTCCATTATGGACGAAGTGCCGGTTCCAGTCCGGGAAAACCGAATCGTAACAAACTACAGCGGATACCTTTTCATTGGGTCCAATTTTAAAAACAGTAGCTTTTTTCCCGCGGGCAAATCCCTGGATATCGCCCCAATCAACTCCAAATGGAATGATTTTGCTCAGTATACGAACAAACGGAACCCGTTCGACAAGGGGAACCAGTTTATCCTTTCGATAGACGCGTAGCGTCCCGTTCGGCATGAATGCCAATGCGGCGTTATAAATATTGTAAGGACGACCGGATCCCGTCTTGTGTGTTAGCTCCGGGGCTTTCGAAGGATTATAAAATTGGAAAAAAGCAGAGCCCGATATGATGGTGGTATTCCATGCCTTGCTGCTGTCCCTGAGTATTTCAGTAATCGGACTCGTGGCGTCTACACCAACCTGTATGGCGTTTTCCGGCCATAAAATCAGCCGGGTCGAATCGGTACGAAGCGAGTCGGACTGTTTGAGTATTTCCTGTAATGGAGTGTAAGGGTTTGAGTAACCCGACATATCCAGATAAGAATTGTAATTCGGCTGTACGATGACAACCTGGGCCGAATTTTTTGAGTGGATCTCAATGTGTCGATACGTGGTCAGTGAAATACCGATGGGAATGAGGGTGAGGATAAGAGCACTCCATCCCAGCCACTTATTGTCTGAAACAAAAAACTGGTAAATCAGATAACTGATAAATACAATCCAGAAGGTGATACCGATTGTACCGGTCCAGACTATAAATTCCACAAGTTGTGGGGTCATAGAAAAGGCATTACCAAGTGAGAGCCATGGCCAGGCCAGATCCCAGCGGTAATGGAAATATTCGTATGCCGTCCATGCGCCGGCAGAAACGAATGTCATCAGGGTGACACTCTTTATGTGTCGCTTGAAATAGTGTATAAAAGCAACCGGGACCGTCATTACAGCGCTGTTGGCAAGGATAGCCAGAATGCCGCCAATCAGTGTTGCATACATGAGCCAATACGTGGCTATGATGTTCCACAACAAGAAACCGATCCATGTGTAAAATGCGGCTGAGCGGGCTGTAGGCGATATATCGACGATCCGGAAGAGAAGGATGAAAGCAGCGGGAACAAAGAAGGGAAAAGGGAAAGGAGGATAACTTAAACCAAGTAATATGCCTGCAGCAACGGCAAGGCTTAGTCTGTTGTTCCAGAAGCGCAGTAACATATTCTTCATTCGCTATATCCTTTGCCGGAAATTACCAAAGTGATTTCTCCTTTCATTCCTTTTCGTTCATTAACCTGCTGGCGTAAATCGCCAAGCGATGTCCGGATAATCTCTTCAAACTTTTTTGTTAACTCCCGGGTCAGGGCTACGAGCCTGTCTTCACCGAAGGGAACCAAAAGTTCACCAAGCAGTCGCAGGATACGATGCGGACTCTCATACAGGATGATCGTTCGTTCTTCTTCTGCCAGTTGTTCGATACGTGTCTTGCGGCCTTTCTTTGCCGGCAAAAATCCTTCAAACACGAACCGATCGGCGGGCAGGCCACTGGCCATAAGGGCAGTTACTGCAGCGCTTGGCCCGGGGATAACGCTTACGCGGAGTCCATGTTGCCAGGCGGCACGCACAGCCAGGAATCCCGGATCCGATATGCCCGGCATCCCCGCATCGGATATCAGGGCTACATCCTCACCCGATTCCAGCAGGGCAATGAGATGCTCTACCTTACGGTGTTCGTTATGCTGATGAAAAGCAAATGCAGGAGTGGAGATACCAAATTGCTGAAACAGTACCGATGAGGTACGGGTATCCTCACAGGCAATCCATGAGACCTCTTTGAGTGTCCGCACGGCTCGTTCGGACATATCACTTAAATTGCCAATTGGAGTCGCTACGATAAAAAGAGTTGACACAATACGATATGGATATTCTAGTTAAAGGAGAAAATAAACCGGAAAAATAGTATAATCCCCGGGAGTTCGAAACTCCTGGAATATTGAATATTGAACGTTGAATGATGAAGGTCGAAGCTTTTTCAGCTCAGATGTTATTTTGCACCTCATTATTCTAAATTCAATGTTGATGTTAATTATTTCATTTATTCATCAGAATATCATCTATGAAAACATTTAATCCCTCAGGAATCAATCATATTACGCTCAGAGTCAATGACATAGAACGTTCCCAGCATTTTTATGGAAAGATTCTGGGTTTCAAGCTGCAGAAGAAAATGGGTCGCAGTATGGCAGTCTATCGCATTGGCGGTGATTCCCTGGTGATTGTTGAGGCTGAAACGAGTTACGACAGAGATTCGCGTGACTACCGGGTCGATCACTTCGGTTTTTTCGTTGAATCGCCGGAAGATGTTAATGCGATGACCCAGTATCTGAAAGAAAACGAAGTAACCATTTTGAGCGGACCGGCGAACAGAAAGAACGGGCGGTTCGTATTTATTTCAGATCCGGATGGAAATATGATTGAAATTTTCTGTGAGGATCCGGAAAAGTAATTTTAGTAAACAGCGCAGAACCGACTAACTGTAATAAAAAATAATGACTATCCGGAATCAGGCCAATACTTGCCTGGAAATTTTCCAGGAGTAGTAGAAACCACAGGGATCGCAGAGAATTGCACGGAGTACACAGTAAGTTCAGCCTTATTTCTCTGTGAACATAGTGTCTCCTCCGTGATCACAGTGGTTTCCCCAGAATCCCGACTGAATAACACAGGGTATGTAGTGGTTGTACCATTTACGGATAGTCATTTAAAAAATTTATCATAACAGGAGCCCCGGTTCGTTATGTGGATTGGTAAACCCACTTCATGAAGTGGGAAAATTAACCTATATTTAAGGTTTTAAAGGAATTCATTTGCTGGCATATGGATTTGAACGATAGCGACCATTTGGAACATAGGGAAAGGGAAATCCTGGAATATGTAATCAGGAATTTCATCATAACGGCGAATCCGATTGCTTCAAGAAAACTGGTTGAAAAACATCATTTGAATATAAGTTCAGCAACCGTTCGCAACGTGATGAACAGTCTGGAAAAGAAGGGGTATCTGGATCACCAACATACTTCTTCGGGGCGTATCCCAACCGAAAAGGGATACCGGCTGTATGTAAATTCGTTGATGAAGATTTCCCAACTCTCGAGAAGTGACTGGGCGGCATTGCAGGCGTGGGAGCAAACGCTTACCCCAAATCTGGATGAAGCGGTGCAGAGTGCCACCCGTATGTTGTCGCGTCTGACAAACCTTCTGGTTGTCGTTCTTACTCCTCAGTTTGCCAATGCCATTCTCAAAAAGATAGAATTGATTGATCTGAGTTCGACCAGGCTGCTGATCGTGTTGACCATCGAAAGCGGGCTGGCAAAGACCGTGACGATGGAAGTTGACTCGGAACTTCACCCCGATGAGCTTGACAATATTGCCAGGGTGCTGAATGAGCGGTTGTCAGGACTCAGTCTTTCTGAGATAACCAAACATATAGATGAGGCTCTGGCAGATGCACGGGAAAAGGATAAGACAGGACTCATTCGTATTTTTATTGATTCCGCGGATAATCTTTTTGAGGATAAGCAGTTTCGCCGGTTTCACTTTGGCGGGGTGGAATATATCGCTATGCAGCCGGAATTCAATGATCTGAATAATCTGAAAAGCATCATTGAATTTGTAGAGGATGATGATCTGATCATCCATCTATTCGATGGCGCGGCAAGGAGTAATGAAGTAAATGTTCGTATCGGCAAGGAAAACAAGATACAACAAATAGAGCACTGCAGCGTTGTTTCAGCAAATTACGCTATTGGGAATGTCACCGGTACAATTGGGCTGGTTGGTCCTACCAGAATGAACTATCCCCGTCTGATAAATCTTATCGATCAATTTGCCAATCGTTTTCAATCACATACGGCTTCATAATTAATCAATGAAGGTGAGAGGGAACAGTTATGGAAAAAAAAGAATCAGGAAAAAAGGATACAATTAACGTGGATACTTTTCGGAAAAGTGATAATGATAACAGTAATATGGAAGAAAATTTGAAGGATTTGATGGAACAACCGGATGCGGAAAACCAATCTGTTGGGGAAAGCGCAGCAGAAAAGGCTTTCGAAGAAGCGCTGAAAGGGAAAGACCAGGAAATAGAGGCACTGGCAAGGGATCTGGCTGACACAAAAGACCGGCTTCTTCGGAAGGCGGCGGAGTTCGAGAACATGAAGAAGCGGGTTGCCCGCGAGCGGGTGCAACTGTTCGATGATGCCAAAATTGAGGCACTGCGCGAATTCCTGCCCATCAACGACGATCTCCAACGGACACTGGAAGCAGCGGACAAAACCGCGGTCGATGACAAGTTTCTCGAAGGAGTTAGGATGGTCTCTGCCAAGTTCAACCAGGTTCTTCAGAAATATGGTGTGGAACCCATCAATGAGGTGAATGTACCCTTTGATGTCAATTTTCACGATGCCATGATCAAACAACCTGCGCCCGACAATGATGTTGAAAGTAACACAGTTTTGCAGGTGCTGGAACCCGGCTATAAGATAAATGACCGGGTCATCCGCCATGCAAAAGTCATTGTGAGCGAATAACAGGAGAATTATGGCCAAAAGAGATTATTACGAGGTACTCGGTGTCAGCAAAGATGCAAGCCAGGACAAGATAAAGAAGGCGTATCGCAAGAAGGCGATGCAGTATCATCCTGATCGCAACGGCGGTGACCCCGATGCGGAGGAGAAATTTAAAGAAGCGGCTGAGGCTTTTGATGTCCTGAAAGATCCGGATAAGAAGGCTCGTTACGATCAGTTTGGTCATGCCGGTATGAATTCGGGCGGTTTCCATGAGCCTGATTTCCACAACATCAATATGGATGACATCTTCAGCCGGTTTAGCGACATCTTTGGAGCTGACATCTTCGGCGGAGATATATTTGGCGGTGGAACCAGAACCCGTACACGCCGCCGTTCGGCTGGCATTCCGGGAGATGATCTCAAGATTCGCCTGAAGCTTGACCTCGATGAAGTGGCGTTCGGTGCCGAAAAGAAATTGAAGGTGAAGAAATACATCACCTGTGAACATTGTCATGGTACCGGTGCGGAGACGGATGATGATTTCATGATGTGTCCGACCTGTAACGGTACCGGTGAAATTCGCCAGGTATCGCGGACTATGTTTGGCCAGTTTGTGAACGTTCAGCCGTGTCCCAACTGCCACGGTGAAGGCCGTATCATCAAGAATAAATGTTCCCACTGTAGCGGCGAGGGACGGGTGAAAGGCGAAGAAACCGTCAAGGTTAAGATCCCGTCCGGTGTTCATGAAGGGAACTACATCTCACTTCGTGGTCAAGGCAATGCCGGGGTGCGCGGCGGCGCAGCCGGTGATCTGATTGTTTTGATCGAAGAAAAGGAAGATGATCGTTTTACCCGCGATGAGAATGACATCTACTACGATCTTCATCTGAGCATCCCGGATGCGGTGCTGGGCACGGAGGTGGAGGTCCCGACACTAAAAGGCAAGGCGAAGCTCAAGATTGAGCCGGGGACCCAGCCCGGCAAGCTTCTGCGTATGAGAGGCCGCGGGATTATCGCGCTGAATACCAACCAGCCTGGAGACCAGTACGTGCGAATCGGCGTTTATGTGCCTACGAAAATCAGTGATGAAGAACGTGCCATGTTTGAAAAACTGCGCGAATCCGAACATTTGAGCCCGTTTAACAAGGACGGAGAAAAGAAGGATTTCTTCTCGCGAATCAAAGAAGTGTTTAGCTGAAAGCGACACGTTGTCATGCTGATTTTATCCGGCTTGCCGGAGAAAGTAGAATCTCGTTGATCCATATGACTATCGTTGCAGGTGTGCAATTCGAGATCCTACGTTGTCCGCCGCGGCGGACAACGTAGGATGACATCTTCATTTTGGATTAATTGGGCTCTGTCTCTTACTTTTTTCTTGTCCGCGTTAATCCGCATCGTCCGTGTTCTATTCTGTCCGTTGCGCCGCTAAAATCAATCCTATCCGAATACGTAATGCAGCCCGAGGTAATACGAGTAGTGTTTGTAAGAGGTGATGCCGTTTCCCAGGTCGCCGGAGAAAAGCAGTTGCAGGCTTTTGTAGATAGGGATTCCGCCGCCCAGATGAATCCCGGTACGGTTCATACCTGATAGTGTCGAAGGCGTATGATGAAATAACTCCGCACCAAGGAAAAAATCGTCTGTAAAATTATATTGGACGAGAATGCCGGTGAAATCAAAATTTTTGTTACCTGGTCCCTCGTTGAACCAATATCCACCACCTCCATAAATAGTCCAATTCCCAATATTTTCTTCCAGCCAGATGGGAATAAAGTACTGGGGTTTTCCATTCCCAAGTCCCTCCGAAGCCTTGCCTGCGGGGATCTCCATCAAAGGGAAGGTTGCAACAGCAGGGAACCATCCTTTTTGACCCGTAAACTGGTATTTGAATCCCAATTCGATATCCCCGGCACCAAAATAAGAGGTGGAATGGCGCGGATCGTTAAAAGCCAGTGGCAGAACGAGATGGAAGAAACCTTTTCTCAAGAACTCGTAGTTAAACTCGATGGCCGGACCTACTCCGCCGAATCCGCTATGATCAAACGTGCCGGATGAAAAAATGTAGGCCTCACCACCCAGGTAAGGCAGCAGGTCAGGGTCATCGGTTCGGAATGGCGGTCCGGCGTACGCGGTAGCGGAACATAGCCCACAAATCAATAAAATCAAGCCAAAAAGAAAGAATTTGTGATTGATCTTCATGGGGTAACACCCTATAAGTACTCGAAGTATTGCTGTTTTGCTTTATATGATAGTTTGTGTCGTTATCATTCCATATTTGACCTGCAAATGTAAAAAATTCTTGCCGTGAATGCACAATTCCGGAACCTCAGAGTTTAAACCCGCAAGGTCTCCCCAAACCTTGTGAGTCTTATAAGGATCAAGATATCCTTGTGGTAAATTTTAGTGGCATGGTTTCAATTTGGCAAAGGACTTTGATTTTACATTTCATGGTTTTATCAGTAAATTTTTTTTGTACTAAAGATGTCTGTAAAATCATTGTTTCAAATCAGTTAGCAGAGAGAGGGGATGAAAAGAGCGTTACTACTATTGATCTTTTTCCCATCAATTGCTTTTGCACAGGAGGATTCGCTGAAAGCGATGCTGCAATATTATCCATTGCAGGAGGGCAATTACCGGGAATATCTGGAAATCTCCCGTAATTCAGAACCTCCATTCGAAACCGATTCACTCTATTTTTCTATCGAGGTGATGGGCGATACGCTGTTGGCAAACGGTCTTTATTATAAGAACATGCAGTATTGTAATTTTTATGATCGACAAACGGTTACTGCTGTTTTTGAGAGAATCGATTCTGCATCAGGGGATGTTTTCAGATACGATACGACGTCCTCAACCAATGAGCACAAAATAGATTGTCTGTTTGCCACAGGAGGTGACGTTTTTATGGCAGGCACGCATGAACCGGGCGTGAGTGGATTGTTTGTAACAGAATGCCGTGATACCATGACGGAAGACATATTCGGCATCCCTACTCAAATCAAAGCCTACGATAAATTTTCCCTTGCTGAAAGCGGCTACATACTTGCTAGAGGATTGGGTCTATACAGAACATTTGTAGATTGGGATAATGGTATGACTAACACCTATCTGGTATATGCCAGTATCGACGGAGAAGAGTATGGAAAGAAAGTACTCCTTGGGATAAATGATTCACCTGTCATTCCGTCCGGATTTGTTCTGTTTCAAAATTATCCTAATCCGTTTAACCCAACAACAACCATTCGTTATAAGCTGGTGCAGTCCGGTCCGGTAAAGCTGACCGTGTATAACGTTTTGGGACAACAGGTGTCGGTGCTGGCAGATGAACGAGAACCAGCTGGCATCCATCAGGTCACCTTCAACGCTTCACAACTGGCAAGTGGTGTTTACTTCTATACCATTCAGATAGGTAACAAGGTATGGGCGAGAAAGATGCTATTGATGAAGTAGGGTTTAGCTGCGAGGCATCCCGAAAACTTTCGGGATGCCTCGCAGCTTGTCCTCCTTCAATCCCTTAACCCTTGATGCGGTCAAACCTGTCAGGTTTTCCTATTATCACTTCAAATTCTTCGTCTTTTCCCTCGACTCATCCCTCATCTTTTCATGATAGGCCTTTAAAGCATCGGCGAGGCGTTTGTCGGTTGCAGAGAGGATGCGTACAGCCAGCAGTCCGGCATTCATGGCATTGCCGATAGCTACGGTGGCAACCGGAACCCCCTTGGGCATCTGAACGATGGAGTAGAGGCTGTCGACACCATTGAGATGGCGACTGGCCACCGGCACTCCGATGACCGGCAATGTCGTATGGGCTGCCAGCATTCCGGGAAGATGTGCCGCTCCGCCGGCACCGGCGATGATCACTTTGATCCCGCGCGACCGCGCTTGTTTCCCGTAATCAGCCATATCGTCCGGTGTGCGGTGAGCCGATACCACTTTGGCTTCGAACGGAACATCAAACTGTTCGCAAATTTCGGCGGCTGCTTTCATGGTGGGCCAGTCGGAGTCGCTGCCCATTACGATGCCTACTTCCGGTTGGTTCTGTGCCATCAGATTTGAATATTTTGTGTTAATCTTAGTGCTTCTTTATACGTTTGATCAAGATTGTCGCCCAACAAGGTCATATGTCCCATCTTTCTTCCCGGACGACTCTTCAGCTTGCCGTAAATATGCAGATGCGCATCGGCAGAATCCAAGACCCCTTTAGCATTTTCAACCTGAGCGATCCGGTCGTGTGTTCCCAAAAGATTGATCATAACTGCGGCAGGACGTCTCAGACTGGTGTCGCCGAGCGGAAGACCGGTCACAGCGCGAACATGATTCTCAAACTGCGAGGTGACCGTACCTTCAATGGTATAATGCCCGGAGTTATGCGGACGCGGAGCCGACTCGTTGAGCAGGATCTGGTCGTCTTTTGTCAGGAAAAATTCGAAGGCAAAGAGTCCAACCCCGTTGATCGCCTCCGTCGCTGCAATGGCCATCTTCTGGGCCTTTTCCCGGAGATCGGGAGCTATGTCTGCCGGCGACAATACAGCAGTACAGATATGGTTTTCCTGGATTGTCTCGCAGCAGGGGTATGCTTTTACACCCAGCTTATTTCGCGCAACTTGCACCGCCAGTTCCTTGCGAAACGGTATAAATGCCTCGGCGAGGATATCATGACCCTTTTCACCGCCCAGGTTTTTGAAGGCATCCTGTGCTTGATCAATATTTTTCACGGTTGCGTTGCCGTATCCGTCGTATCCGCCCTTGGATGATTTCAAGAGATACGGCCAGCCATGTTCATTTCCGAAATCTTCCAGTTCTTCCCTGGAATGGACAAGAGCATAAGGGCAGACCGGTATCCCGGCTTTACGGAAGGTTTCCTTTTCGATAAACTTATTCTCGATCAGTTTAAACGTCTCTGGTGAGGGGTACATTGGGGTACTGGATTTAGCTGCCACTTCTTCCAGGATATCCGAGTCGATGAATTCGTTTTCGAGCGTTATTACCTGGCAGGATTCGGCAAAACGAGTGAGAGCCTCTGGGTCATCAAAACTGCCGTTTGTGGTATGGGGTGTCATCAACTCGACAGGTTCCGGGTCTTTGGAAGTGGCAAATACGGCGATCTGCATGCCGAAGCGGAACGCTTCAACGGCAGACATGCGTGCAAGCTGACCTCCACCCAGGAAGCCGAGACGAAATTTTGATCGTAAAATTTGGTCAATAGATTGTGGCATAAATACGTTTAATTATTCTCCCGACATGAACAATCGGGCAGGTCAGGGGTTATGGTCTTAGGATGCATATGCTTCGCTTGTCATTCAGTAGTCATACTCCGATGTGGCGGATGTCATTCAATAGTCATTCAATTGTAACTATTTCCGCACACAGCTACCGAATGACCGTGAACCACGTGAAATACATTGGTTCGCATAAAAATTGCTATCTTTAGTGTTGAGAAAATACCAAAATCACGCGCACCATTGAAATGAATATTGAAGACAGACTGCAACGGATTGATGAGCGTTACCGGGAGTTGAACAACATCCTGAGTGATCCCGATATTTATAATAATCCCGCGCGTTATGCCGAACTCAGTAAAGAACACAGTACGCTGGCTGAGTTAGTGGAAGATTACGGGCAATGGTTGAAGCTGAAAAAGAATTTAACTGATAACAAAGAGTTGATCACTCTTGATCACGGTTCCGAGTTGGCTGAGATGGCGCGCGAGGAGAACAATGAGTTGAAAGAGAAGATGGAACAGCTCGAAGAAGAAATTAAGATCAAGCTGGTTCCAAAAGATCCGGAAGACTCCCGTAACGCGATTGTTGAAATCCGGGCCGGCACAGGCGGTGATGAGGCGGCTATCTTTGCCGGCGACCTGTTTGAGATGTATCGGCGTTATGCAGACGAACAGGGATGGAAGCTGGAACTGCTCTCTCTGAGTGAAGCTCCCAAAGGCGGGTTCAAAGAAATTGTTTTCCAGCTTAGCGGCAATGAGGTGTTCGGCAAGATGAAATTTGAGAGGGGTGTGCACCGGGTTCAGCGGGTTCCCGAGACCGAGTCGCAGGGTCGTATTCATACATCTGCAGCAACGGTGGCCGTTCTGCCGGAGGCCGAAGAAGTGGATATCCAGATCAATCCGGCTGATCTTGAATTCGAAGCGTACCGGTCGACAGGCGCGGGTGGACAGCACGTCAACACCACCGACTCGGCTGTAAGGATTCGTCACATTCCTTCGGGTGTGGTCGTTACATGCCAGGAAGAACGGTCGCAGCACAAAAACCGCGATAAGGCGATGAAGATGCTGCGATCCAAACTTTACGAGGCTGAACTTCATGAGAAGGAGTCGAAGCGGGCTGCGGAACGTAAAAGTCAGGTATCAACAGGTGATCGCAGTGCCAAGATTCGTACGTACAACTTCCCGCAAGGGCGCATTACCGACCATCGCATTGGTCTGACGCTCTATAATCTCGATGAGATTATGAAGGGTCACATTGAGGAAGTTATCAACGCCCTCCGGGTGCAGGATAACCTGGAAAAGCTCAATGCCGCTGCTGAAGAGTAATTTTGATAATTTTGAATGTTGAATTTCTAATTTTGGATTATAGCGACATAATCAGGCAATGCGCTGGTTCTGGCGAGGACGCCCGAACCAGCGGCGAGGACGCCCGAGAACCAGCGGGCAGGATGCCCGAACCAGTCGTGTCAGATGTTAGTCTATCCCGAAACCCGAAACTCAAGACAAAAACAGCTTACTGGCGCGAAATTAAGTACAGTCACTGTTATACCTTAATCCTTAAGAACCTTAACACCTTAACACTTTAACACCTTAACACCTTAACACTTTAACACCTTAACACTTTAACACCTTTATATCCCAAGATCTTTCGTTTATTTTGACGCATTTCCCTTCTTATTTTCATACTTTATGATCTGAATTTCCGGAATGGTTAATTAGCCGGGAACTTGCAGACCTGATTCACTAAGATGGTGTGATTAGTTCCACTGTTTTTTCTGATGATTTGTATTGGTCTTCTGGTCACGGCATCGAAATTATTTTTCGCGTGAATAAAGGAAGTAAATCATGATTGGTAAAAAAATCTCACTGTGGTTGGGAATCGTTGTTGTCGTTGTCTTCCTGCTGGCTTCATTCAGCCACTGGATCGTAACCTGGCTCTGGCTCAATCAGTTTGGCTATTCCCATGTCTTTGTGACGATAAAACTGACACAAATTATCCTGATGCTGATTGCTTTTCTGGCGGCTGTCGTTTTTATCGGAACAAACGCGTGGTGGATGAACCGGACGCTGGGGGAAAATGAAATTACGATAACGAAGCCTGACGGATCGGTTGCAGTTTTCGGTGGGGTTGAGTTTCGCCGGTGGTTGCGCATCATACTTACCGTGGTAACTGTGATCGTTGCTGCGTTTTTTGCATTCACATTTTTCTATCACTGGGATACCTATTTTCGCTTCCACTGGCGGGCGGAGTTCGGCAAAGTGGATCCGATCTTTCACAAGGATTTTGGTTTTTACCTGTTCCGGCTTCCATTTCTGAATCTTATCCAGGGAAGCTTCTCAACCCTGGGATTCCTTCTGACCGGGGCTGTCGTTGCTATTTACGTGTACAGCGGTCAGTTAAGCTATCATAAGGGCGTCGGCCTTCGGGCGAAGAAAGCTGTCACCCGGCATATCAGTGTTAATCTGGCCGTTTGGTTGTTGCTTGTAGCCTGGGGATTTTTTCTTGATCGATATGAATTGCTCAGCCGGCAATTCGGAGTTGTTTATGGAATCGGATATACGGATGCCCATGTCGTTATACCGGTTCTGTGGCTGATGATTATCATATGCATCGTATTTGCCGTTCTTGCCATTTTTGAATGGTTTGTAAACAAACCAAACTGGGCAATTGGAGCCCTGGCTATTTTTGTCGGACTATTTATCCTCGGCAGACTGGTGTTGCCCGGAGTGATCCAGAGCTTTATTGTAGAACCGAATGAGCTGAAAGATGAAACGCCCTATCTTAAAAACAACATTAAATGGACCAATTTTGCATATGGGCTGGATAAGTTTCATGAGTCGTCGTACGACGCCATCGATTCATTGAGATGGCAGCAGATTCAGGATAATGAGGAAACGGTTCATAATATCCGGTTATGGGATCACAGGGCATTGATTCAGACATATCGCCAGTTACAGGAAATCCGGACGTATTATCAATTCTATCGGGTTAATGTCGACAGGTACAAGCTGGAAGGCAGAGATCGGGAGGTGATGCTGTCTGCCCGCGAACTGGCACAGGAACTCCCTGGAAAGGCCGATACCTGGGTCAATGAGCATTTGCAGTATACGCACGGGTATGGCCTGGCCATGAGCCCGGTTGCAGAGAAGGGGGAAGAAGGACTTCCCCAACTGTATATCAAGGATCTTCCACCGGTCACAGAACAGGGATTGAAGGTCGATCAACCCTCGATATATTATGGTGATAATCCGACTTATTACCGTGTTGTAAATACGAGCATTCCCGAAATGGACTACCCCAAAGGTGACAATAATGTCTACAGCCATTATAGTGGAAAAGGCGGGGTTGAGATTTCCAGCTTTTGGAGACGATTGCTCTTTGCATGGGATTTCCGAGATATCAACCTGCTGCTCTCAGAATATATTCGTCCGGGCAGCAAGATTCAGTTCTGGCAATCGGCTAGAGAGCGTATACGTCATATTGCACCGTTTTTAAAATTGGATTCTCATCCATACCTGGTACTGAACAACGGACGTCTCTACTGGATTGAAGATGCCTATACGATTGCTCCGGATTTTCCGTATTCCGAGACCTACCAGGGACAATTCAGTTATATCCGGAACTCAGTGAAGATCGTTGTTGATGCATATAACGGGTCGGTGAACTTTTATGTCATGCAGCCCAACGAGCCTGTATTACAGGTTTATCGGGATGCTTTCCCCGAGCTGTTTAAACCTTTTTCTGATATGCCCAAGGGATTGCAGCAGCATATTCGCTATCCGCTGGACCTTTTTGAGATCCAGATGGAGAAGTACAATACGTACCATATGAAAGATCCGCGTGTTTTCTATAATAATGAGGATCTCTGGGCCCGACCTATGGAAAAATACGCGGGAAGTCCCATCCTGATGGAACCGTATTACGTGTTGACAAAACTTCCGGGCGAGACGAAACAGGAATACATGCTTATCAGTCCGCTTACTCCCAGTAACCGGGACAACATGATTGCATGGATGGCCGCCAAGTGTGGTCCGGATGACTATGGAAATGTGCTTGTCTATCAGTTGCCGAAAGATAAGCTGGTTTACGGCCCAAATCAGATCGAGGCCCGCATCGACCAGAATACCGACATATCGCAACAGTTATCTCTTTGGGATCAGAGGGGTTCTCATGTCATTCGCGGCAACCTCATGGTTATCCCGATTGACCGGTCATTCCTGTATGTTGAACCGGTATTTCTGATTGCCGAGGGTTTGAACATACCGCAACTTCAGCGGGTTATTTTAAGTGATGGCGAGAAGACTGTCATGCGGCCCACGATGGATGAGGCGCTGGGTGCACTCTTTGGTACATCCGCACCTGTTGTCCAGAGTGAACCATCTTTGCTGCGGCCTTCGACAATCGATATTCAAACGGTTAAAAATTACTGGCAACAGCTGCAGAAAGCCATGAAGGCGGGCAACTGGCAGGACTTTGGAAAGCAGATGAATGCCATCCAGAACTGGATAAATCGACACGCACCAGCTGATACTTTGCGCAGGTCCGGAAAATAGATCGAAGGATTGCGCATTTTGGTCATTGGCAGAACAAACATGATCTTTATGCTTTGAACGCTGATCAACGATATTGAGAGTAGATATGATAGAAGTTAACAGTGGTCGATTATCACAAAAGAAAAGAGTAGCTGTTAACTTAAAAGTGCATGTCTGAATTAATATTGGATGAATAAGATATTCTCATTTTCTCGTTTTAGAGAGTTCCTGCGCCATGTTCGTATTGGCTGGCTGCTGTTTACTTCTCTGCTGATTGTCGGGATCTTTTTTGGTTTTTTTGAGTTGGTGCAGGTGTTGTTTCTCCAACATGCCACACCTCTTGAGCTCAGGTGGCTCTATTTTACCCGAAGCGTCCTCCTCTCCGTTGTACTTGTCGTATGGGCTTCCTGGACGATCTATTACTATCGGGGCATTTATCGGGGGCGTCTACATGCGCTTGAGGAGCGCTACGAGGATATTATTGAACATTCGGCCGATGCCATTATCACCATTGACCAGGAAGATATTATTCGTACCTGGAATCAGGGGGCGCAGATGATTTTCGGGTGGAAAAAAGATGAGATGATCGGGCAGAATCAGGCTCGGATAATACCCCGGGAGTTATTAGATAAAGATGAACTCCTGTGCATAGCTGACGGTATAAGGCGGGAGGGCTATGTAAGAAATTATGAGACTGACCGACTTCACAAGGACGGGAAAAAAATTCTTGTACAGTTGACGGAATCACCCATTAAGGGTGATAAGGGGGAGGTTATAGGCCGTTCCCAGATAATGCGTGACATCACAAACGATCGCATGCGGGAACAGCAGCTGCAGCATTCCGAAAGGCTGGCGGCTGTCGGGCATATGGCTGCCGGTATAGCTCATGAAGTTGGCAATCCACTCACTTCAATCTCATCTCTGGTTCAGCTGATGCAGCGACGCACCAGTGATGTGTTCCTGTCCGAGAATCTCTCCAAGATTCGTGAGCATATTTACCGGATTACTAAGATTGTACGGGATTTGGTCGATTTTTCGCGCCCGACACTTATAAGCAGGAACAGCACCGATGTCAACCAACTGGTTACTTCGGCAGTAGGATTATTAAAACACGATTCAAGAACACGTAATATTGATTTCGTAATAGAGACCCAGCCGGGACTCCCCGCGACGATGGGTGTTCCCGATCAGCTTCACCAGGTGTTGGTAAATTTATTGCTGAACGCGGTTGATGCTGTCGCCGAGTGTGATGACAAACATATTGCTATTGTTACCGAATCCATTGATGATTTCGTTCAAATCAGAGTTAATGACAATGGCTGTGGCATCTCGCCAGAAATCAGAAGCAGAGTTTTTGAACCGTTTTTTACAACTAAAGACGTCGGGAAGGGGACTGGTCTCGGATTATCTGTAAGTCATGGTATCATAAAGCGGATGGGTGGATATATTTCCGTAGATTCAATAGTCAACAAAGGGACAACATTCACAATAAGGCTACCAGTAAAGGAAAAAACGCTACAACATGTCGGGAACGATCTTAATAGCTGACGACGAACCGGAAATTCGTAACAGTCTGTCGACAGTACTCCAGGAAGAGGGCTACATTTGCTACACCGCCGGTGACGGAGAGGAGGCCCTCAGGATGATCATGGACCAGGATGTGGATGTTCTGATCAGCGACATCAAGATGCCTGTCATCGATGGGATGAAACTACTGGAGAAAACGCTGCAACGTTCGCCGCAGACACTGGTTGTCCTCATAACCGCTTATGCATCTGTTGAAACTGCTGTTCAGGCCCTGCGAATGGGTGCGTCCGATTACTTGCTTAAACCGCTTGATTTCGATGAAGTCATCTTACGCCTGAAGCATTTGCTGCAGAGAAAAGCGTTGGCGCTTGAAAATCAGTATCTGCGTGAACAGATCGGCCGTGAGTATAATTTCTATGATATCATCGGCGAGAGCGAAGCGATGCGAGGGGTTTTCGACCTTATCCGTAAAGTGAGCGGCACTACTACCAATGTTTTGATCACGGGACGCAGTGGTACCGGTAAAGAGCTCGTGGCGCGTGCCGTTCATGTTAACAGCAACCGGGCAGACAAACGATTTATTCCGGTTAACTGTGGGGCCATTCCTGAAAATCTGTTTGAATCTGAGCTGTTCGGTTACCGGAAGGGTGCTTTCAGTGGCGCTGTCAGTAATCATGACGGTGTATTTAAAGAAGCAAGCGGTGGTACCGTGTTCCTGGATGAAATCGGTGAGATACCGGAACATATCCAGGTTAAGCTGCTGAGGACTATTCAGGAAAAAGAAATCCAGCCCTTGGGATCGAGTACGGCTGTGAAGGTGGATGTGAGGATTGTAGCGGCAACCAACAGAATCCTCGAAGAAGAGGTAGAGAGAGGAAACTTTCGTGAAGATTTGTTTTACCGGTTGAATATCATTGAGATTCGTCTTCCGGAATTGAGCGAGCGGAAAGAAGACATACCAATATTGGCAAGACACTTCATGAATAAATATAACCGTGAGTTTCATCAGCGAATAAAGGGCATCGACAGTGATGCAATAAAAGCACTGATGCAATATGAGTGGAAAGGGCAGGTTCGCGAGCTTGAAAATGTTATTGAACGTTCTGTACTGCTGTGCGAGGGTGATTATATCCAAAAATCAGACCTGCCGGTTGGGTTGCAGCACCATAATAACTCAATATCAGGCAATGGTGATCTCTTTGAAATTGAGAATTTGGATGATAGTCTGGCCGAGTTCGAAAAGCGTCACATTATCCACATACTTTCGATGCTGAACGGCAACCGGGCCGAAGCTGCACGCAGGCTCGGCATAGATCCCTCCACGCTCTACCGTAAGATGGAGAAGTACCAGATAAAGTAGAGTTTTAGTGAATAGCTAATAGTTGATGGTTATTAGCCATCACTCATTGTCTTAAATCCACGCCGCTGGTGCATTCCGGTTTGGCATCGACACTTGCAAAATGGGTAACAGGCACCGGAGTTGCAATCAGATCGAAATGGACGGTTATCTGGTCTTTGGTCTTAACGATTCCAAAGAAGGGAGAGGGGGGATTAATGTTGTAATCGGACATCAATATAGGTTTGCTTCCCTGAACCCGAAAGCAGCCTTTTTTTAACAGGTAACCTTTGGCAATGACCTTGATCTCCCGGGTTTGACCTGCTATCGTTAATTCACCTGTGGTTTCCACTTTAAACGGATCTTTTTGGGTAAGTCCCGGTTTGATGAGATTAGCGGTTTCGAGTGTGAAGAAAATATTGGGAAAACTATCGGATTTAAGGGAGTGATACATATCTTTGTTCATGTGCTTATTTCCACAGTCAAGCGAGGTGACGCCAACCTTTAACCAACCCTGAAGGGAGTTGTCGTTTTTGATTTTCGGTGAATAACTTACATTCAGGATGCTGTCAGCCGCTTCGAGGGCTTCATTATGGCCGCCCATTCCATCGGCATTATAAGTCTGGCAACTGAAGCGATTGATATTCGTTGCTCCCTCAAGCCATATTCGTGCCTTCGTAATGGTGTACGTCGTGTCGTTGCCCGCCAGCTGTGCCTGGGCATGAAGCGGCAGGACGACAGTGAGCGACAGAAATAAAAGACACAGGGTTGTTTTGAGATAGCGACTGCCAGAATTCATAAGTGGGGCTGTACCACGTTAATCTTCAACTATATATCTATAAAGTAAATCCAATTGAGAATATTGTGCAAAAAAGAGCCCAACAAAAAACGTAATTTGACGGACTCTTTTCATTAAAATTTCAACAACTTATCAATCACTTTGTTACAACGATATGAAACAAAACGGTGATTGCATCGTCGGCCTTAATGGTACCGAAAAGAGCGGTTGGAGGACTGATCTTAAAGTCGGTCATCTTCATGTCCTTTGCTCCTGTAAAGACGATTTTGTTGCCAGAAACGGCGGCCTCCGCAGGAATAGTCACTTCATTAGTAACACCATGGATGGTCAGTTTACCGGTAGTTTGCAATTGCAGCAGAGAAACACCGCTGCTGTCGCGTTGCGAGGTAATCTTGGCATTTTCCAGTGAATATTGAATGTCAGGATATTTCTTGACGTCCATTGCACCATAGATTTTCTTGTTCATCCCACCTTCTCCACTGTCAATGCTTTTTGATTTGACGTCAACTTTGTCCTTCTGCGAATGAGACATCAGAGCTGCTGCTGTTTGACCAGATCGCATCTGGCAAAACGAAATAACCGCTGACGGGTTTGGCGCTGGCCGACCAGTGGTGAAGTGTAGAATTGCCATTAACAGTAAAGGCGCTGCTGTCAGCTAATATTGAATAATGGCTTGGACCGTTGCTTTGTGCTAAAGTAATACCTACACCTAAAAAGAGGGTTATTAATAAAGTCAGATAGATATTTTTTTGAGTGCGCATTGTTTTAAGATTTTTATTAGTACCGGGTTTCATATTCATATTTGATAACGTACAAGAACCGTTCCAAAGTGAGTTGAGAGTTAAACTTTTTTTTAAAAAAAGATTAAATAGTCTTAATTATGATGTTTTAGAGCAGATTTAGATGAATTATTCTCTTCTTGGAAAAAACACCTGCTTCAAATATCAATTATTGTTTTTTCGCAAGAATGCAATGGATTTATTGAAAGGTATTGCAGCGGTGCAATAGGCGTGGAGGAGGCGATCAGCTAAAAGGTGAATTGTTAAAAAAATAAATTAGGTCTTAAAGATCTTAAATGCGGTTTTTGGGTCAAATAGGATCGTTTCCTAATCTTTGGCACGCCGTTTGTACAGAAAGCAAGTGTAATTCGGTTACGCGGGTTTTGTCCTCCAAGGTTAAAGGACCAAGCGTAAAAGAAATCCCGGGAACTTGCGGGATAATCAGTAGATCCGGATTCATTTGAACCATTTAAAAAGAAATAAGCGATGAAAACTTTAAAGAACATACTAGGAACGACACTTGCACTGCTACTGTTTGGCGGCCTGTTTAACGGCGCCCATGCTCAGTATAAAAAAGAACTGGAATACTACCGCCCTGTTGATCAGAGTGGTATCTATATGTTTACCCCAACGAAAGCAGATAAAGGACAGACATTTACCGGTTTTAAATTATATGTAGGAGCCGGACTTACCTCCCAATGGCAAGACCTGACACAAAAAACTACTGGTATTGATGCTGCTTCAGGTAAACCTTATTCTTCAGAATTAATCCCCATCGGTGACGGCTTTAACCTTCCAACAGCTAATTTGGACTTAGACGCACAGTTAGCCGAGGGCATGCGCTTGCACTTGAGAACATATCTTTCTTCACGTCACCATAATGAAGCGTATGTAAAAGGCGGCTATCTGCGTATAGATGCACTCCCAATGTTGCACAGCGATGTTATTAACAGCCTGTTTGATTATGTTACCATAAAAATTGGGGACATGGAAGCCAACTATGGTGATGCTCACTTCTTACGCTCCGACAACGCAACGACTATATACAATCCATTAGTTGGTAATGATCTGATGGACTCCTTCACTACGATGGATGGTGGTGAAGTTTACGTTATGAATCAAGGCTTTATCGGTATGTTGGGTATTGCCGGTGGTATGGCTGGTGAAAAACCAACGGTACAGAATCCTGATAGCCGTCGTCCTTCGCTTTATGCTAAACTGGGTTATGACGGTAATGTTGGTAATGGTGTCCGCATCCGTTTAACAGGATCATTATTCCACAGTAACCGATTCACCGATCTGTATGCTGGTGACCGCTCC
Source organism: uncultured bacterium (assembly GCA_963787205.1). Taxonomy (GTDB): domain Bacteria; phylum Bacteroidota; class Rhodothermia; order Balneolales; family DATFMH01; genus DATFNI01. The sequence continues at coordinate 48,554 of CAWBCD010000023.1, read as the reverse complement.
GGATCACGTTACTATAACATTATGGCCGATGCCATCCCGGGCTACGGTTACGGAGGAGCCGGTGATCCTCATAGTGGTCGTGTAGCACCTGCTTTCAAAAACGGCTTTACCTCATTCATGATCAACCCCTACATTCAAGCGAATGGCCTGCACCTCTTTGGCGTGATTGAATCAACAAAAGAAATGAAAACCGGTCACAGTGTCCAACAATATGCTGTAACTGCTCAATTATTCGTCTCCAACACAGTATATCTTGCCGGACGTTACAATGTTGTTCATGGCTATCTCACTGCTGAAGGGAATGCACGCCCAAGTGCCAATTCAAATGAAACAGTAAACCGTATTCAAGTTGGTGGAGGTTGGTACCTTACCCCTCACGTGCTTGCCAAAGTTGAATACGTAAGCCAGAAGTACAAAAAATTCGCAACCAATTCTGTTTACAACGGCGGTCAATTCCATGGACTTATGATTGAAGCAGCAATCGGTTTCTAACACTGCTAAATGTTTGGCAGTCGCGGGGGACAGTTCCCCGCGGCTGTACTATTAAGATTGAAAAACTTCTCCTCGTATGATCCGAATCGCTTTACCCCGAAGGTATCCCTAACTTTGGGATCCTTCGGAGGTAGAGCGAATTTAAAGATCCCCTCTTCAAAAAATGTTATTTGTCTTTTACGCCTGGAGCAACTGCTATGGCAGCCCAAGTTACACCCAAAACCATACTTATTGTCGATGATGAAGAGACTATCCGCAGTACTCTTGCTCTTGTTCTTGAAGAAGAAGGGTTCCATTGCTTGCTGGCAAAAGACGCCGAAACAGCACTTCAGATAATCGAAGAAAATCCCATAGATCTGCTGATAACCGATCTTTGCCTGCCTCATGTCGACGGCCTTCAGCTATTGAAACTATTCAAAAAAAGATCACCGGATATTGTCGTCGTTGTTATAACCAATTATTCCGATGCCGAGACTGCCGAGCGTGCCCTGAGTCTGGGTGCCGCTGAATATCTTCTCAAGCCTCTCGATCTTAATGAATTGATACAGCGTGTAGAACATCATCTGGGTTTTAATTAATCCGGGTTTTATCTCTCCATCCGGGCATCCCAACTTTCGTCATTTAATTAGCTCATCAAATTCTCTATCTTCGGATATACGTATTGGTCACAAAAGTATCCCATGAGCATCCGCATTGATGAAAATGTAGACTTATCGCACTGGCACACTTTCGGTGTAAAGGCTGCGGCTCGCTATTTTGCCCATATTCGCCAGGATAATGACCTGAAAGAGTTATTTGATTCTACTTTTTTTCGGGATCATCGGCGATTATTGCTCGGGGGCGGCAGTAATGTGCTGTTTCTCCACGATTTTGATGGCCTTGTGATTCACATGGCTATAGATGGCATAAAGGTTGAAGACGTGGATGACCGGCAGGTGTTGGTAACGGCCGGGGCTGGAGTGAGATGGAATGACCTTGTCCGGTTTTGCGTACAGCATGGTTACGGCGGAATTGAAAATCTTACGCTGATACCGGGTACGGTTGGGGCAGCCCCCATACAAAATATCGGTGCCTACGGAGTAGAACTGGAATCTGTGTTCGATCACCTGAATGCATGGGATTTGACGACGGCCGGTATCAAAAGATTCGGAAAACAGGATTGTCGCTTTGGTTACCGCGACAGTTACTTTAAAAACGAGGGAAGGGACCGTTATCTGGTCACATCGGTCTCCCTCAGGTTGTCTAAAAAGACACATCTGAATCTCAGTTACAGTGCGTTACGTCAGGCAGTGTCGGAAACCGGAATGGATCCCGAAAAAGCGACTATTGCTGATATTAGTCGTCTGATTACGGACATTCGAACATCCAAGTTGCCGGATCCGTCAAAAATCGGTAATTCGGGGAGTTTTTTTAAAAACCCGGTTATCCCGGAAAAACAGTATCGTGATCTGGCTTTGAATTATGAAGATATTCCGGGATACAAGTCAGGGAAAGGCATCAAGGTACCTGCTGGATGGCTGATTGAACAGTGTGGCTTTAAAGGCGGGCGTTATGGGAATGTTGGGGTTTATGACCGCCAAGCGCTCGTTCTGATCAATCACGGAGGTGCAACCGGGCGCGAAGTCTTTGAGCTGTCGGAGCGTATAATAGAAGAGGTTATGAAGAAGTTTGATATTCAGCTCGAACACGAAGTGAACATCATTGTCTGAATAAGAATAAACCTCCGGGGTTTTTAAAACTCCGGAGGTTTTATCAGTCATATCACATATCAGGCTGCATTGGGAAGATCTTTGAGCAGAGTTGTCAGTCCCTGATCAACGAGATCGGCTAAATGAGGACCTTCTTCAAGGTTTAGCATATTCATATTCCCGTTTACCTGATCCTGCAAGCGCATCAGACGAGGAGATGTTTCATCCGCGAATGATGACCATATGGTCTTACCCTGCGGATTTATCAATTTTACAGCCACGACAGCTTCCGGCCTGTAGGTAATCTCATATTCACTCGGGGTCAGGGATTGCGTGTCGAGATGATCTGCAGACAAATACACGGTAAGTTTAAGGACATCATGTCCGCTGCGCGCTGCCAGCTTCTTGAGGCTGGTTCCATCGGGATAACCGTAAGCGTCATAGGATGATATGCCTTTAAGCGTATTAGCTGGCAATAACTTCAGGTTAGCTTTGGCCAGATCGTATTTCGTTATGGAGAAAACGGTATCCAAACGTGACTTTACTTTTTTATTCAGATCGGGCGTTAGCTGTGAATGCAGGTCATTCAACGTGATATCTGAATTGTAGTCCTGCCACATTCCCATGAGGAGTACCGAGCTGTCATCCGTGTCAAACGGATCCTGTGCAAAATTTTTGAGATGTAGGTTCAAATCACCTAATACGATGGGGCGTTTTAGTTCTGATGGTTTTAACAATACTTGTTTTGAACAGCCGCCGGCTATTAAAATCACAACAGCCAGTAGCAACGTTGGGAAACGTTTCATGAGAGCCTCCCTTAAATATGTTGCCGTTTTAGTTTTAGTTATCAGTAAATGGTAACGGCTGTTTCATATTTGAAAATCTTAAAATTGGTTCAACCCGGCCAGGAGTTTAATAATCTTCGGACGACAATAATTTCGCCGATATGGTAAGAATTGTGATTGGCAACCAGCATAGCTTCTCTGAGAAGATTCTGTCCGTTGCCATGAGCGAAAGGTTTGTACAGGCTGTTATCAAAGTCTGAAATCATGCTGATCATGCGATTCAAATCGGTATGGAATTGATCTATAGTTTTCTGTATTGTTTCCGAATTCTTCGGGGCCTTTTCTTTTGGCCAGTAGCCATCCGGCCACGGGGGTGATTCATGAGCGGGATTTTCGGAGAATTCAACGATATCCCACTGAGCCAACCGTATATGTTCCACCAACTGCCAAACAGAATAGGGTAATTTGGCGGGAGCTTCACCCCACAAGTCGTCAGATAGGTTTGCAATTGCGCCGTCAAAATCGATGTGGGCATTTCGTCCGTGTAGATTTTCGATCAATTGCTTCCGAATGATCTGTTCGTTATCCATTGCCTGACCGTTTTTAAAATTAAGTTTATGTAAGAAACAGACAGTAAATGAACAACGTTCACAATGACCGGTTTCATTTAACCAGCAGCATTTTCTTGGTTTGTATGTATCGTGAGTGGTCGACTCCCAGGGCTATAAGCTGGTAGATGTAAATTCCGCTGGCACGGTCAGATGCATTCCACGATACCTGGTACTCTCCCGAGGATTGCTGTCTGTCAACCAGATCGGCCACTTTTCTTCCAAGCAGATCATATACGGCCAGTGAAACATGGGAGGTGACGGGTATCTGGTACTTTATTCGTGTGGTTGGGTTGAATGGGTTGGGATAATTGGAGAATAGTTCGTATTTCCTTGGCGGGAAAGGGACCTTTGGCGCCGTAAACTCCTGTTGGATATAGCAGGAAACGCTGGAATGCCCGTCGGAGGCATCCACCCACCATTTGTAAACCGAATTGGCCTGAAGCAGATGTTTTTTTGTAAACAGATAATGGGTGGCTTTAATGTCACCAATGGTTGTATCAACCTTTTCACCCTGAATATGAAGTGAGTAAGTGACGGGATTGTGCTCGGGATCCTGTGCCTCTTCCCACTGAAAAGTTATTGCAAGCGTGTCGACATCCACGTAAATGTTGGGATTATAGAGGGCGAATTTTTCGGGCGGATCATTGACGGGTTTGACGGTTACCTTAAATGGTTCTGAAATAGTTGTATCGCCGTCACTGGCATACAGTATAAGATTCGCGTTGCCGGATTGATCAGGTTTTGGAATGATGATGAGCTTGCGCCGACTCCCATTTCCTATAACGCTAAGGCCGCTTTTTGGAAAGAGAGGTACGTCTTCTGATGCCACCCATGTTTTCAGATCTGAAGTTGAATTGTCTACATCGCTTACGTTGAAACCTACTTTTAGGGTATCATCCTCGTTGATTTGCTGGGGACCGATGCCCGAGAGTACGGGCGGATCATCTACCGGTATCACGGTGAAGCGGAATGTTCGGGTGACATAGGTTGTGCCATCACTGAGCATCACCGTTACGTTGGCCGTTCCATTTTGGTTATGTGCCGGCATCATTGTGATATTCCGGTAATGTGCTACCCCGGTTATTTTTATACTGCTGTCGGGAAGCAGGCTCTGATTGGACGAAATCGCCTTGAGGTTCAGATCGGAAGCCGGTGTTTCGGCGTCTGATATAGTAAAGGAGACGACCGGAGACAAGTGATCTTCCAGGGTTTCCACCTCGGGCAACTGTGAAAGCACCGGCGGATCATTGACAGGATGAATTTTGATATGATTAACAATATTATTGATGTGCGCACCGGAGCCATCGGTCAGTGAAAGCGTAAACTGATCTTTTGTGGTTTCGGACCCATCGTGTGCATAACTGATTCGTCCCTTATTGATGTCTTCTTGTGTAAAACTATCATGCTGATAGAGGCGCGTGGAGTCGCGGTAAATCTGGCCGTGTTGCGGCAGGCGAATAATCTGGTAGCGGAGCTGAGTGGGCGTATTATCAACGTCAAAATATGATAGCACGGTGCTTGTCAGGGTTTTGCTTGTACCTTCATCGAGTTTGAGCAATCCGTTATGGACTAGGCGCGGCGGATCGTTGACCGGGATTACCCGGATATCAACAGGTTGCTTTGTAACAAGCTGACCGTCAGAGACCGCCACCTGAATTTTACCGGCACCATTTGAATCAGGCAGTGGACGGGCTACGATCCAGCGCTGGCTGCCCTTCCCTCCGATTGTCAGTCCCGAGTCGGCAAAGACATTTGTATTCAGACTGCTTACGCTTGCCGAGAGTTTGTTTGGCTTACTTTCAGGGTCACTGACCTGGAACCACAGGGTGTCGGCTGGCGTATCTTCACGTGTCTGCACCGGATAAAGCCCGGTGATAATTGGCGGTTCGTTGACGTTGATCAGTCGTACAAGCACCGTATCGGTAACTGATTTGCCGCCTTTGTCGGTCGAACGCAGCCGGAGCGTAAATGTATGATGTGCCTCATAATTCAGTCGCGTGGAATCAGCGGTCACGATGGCGTCTTTGTCGCCGGAAAGGGTAAAGCGCCCCCCTGCGTCATCAATTAATGAGTATTTAAACGTATCAGCGGAATCCTCATCAGTGGTATAAAGCCGGCCAACAAGGGTCCCGTTTGGTGAATTCTCTTTCACTCTTCCCGGCACAAGGCTTACGGCTGTCGGCGGATCATCCTCATTAATCAATGAAATGGTAAAAGTAGAATCTTTATAAGCACCATGAGTATCAATGGCCCGAATCGTTAAGGATACCTTGTGATGTTTTTCGTAGTCGAAATACGAGGCCTCTTTGATCTCGAGCCGATCTTTTTCGATCTGGTAACGGGCACTGGTGCTGTCGCCGATCAGTGCAAAATGAACGTGATCGGCGCTGTCGGGATCAACCGCACTCAGGGCACCGATCGGGGTTCCGGAAGGACTATTTTCAGCGATTCTTGTATTGCTCAGGTAAATACGTTCCGGCGGTTCATTGACGTTGCGGATCGCAATGGTAAAAGATTGTTCGGCCGATTCTCCCTGGTCATTGAAAACCCGTATGGTGACGGAATAGAATTTCTTCGTCTCATAATCAAAATGAACGCTGTCGGCGGTAACGAGAAGACTATCGTCCAGCGAGAAATGTCCCTGCCCGTCATCCATAAGCATGTAGTGCCATTGGCTACCACTTGTGGTTTGATCAGTCTCGGTTATGATGATCCGGCCAACAAGGTGCCCGGGCAAAATAGACTCCCGTATACTAGAATTGGAGAGTTGAATATGAAGCCCCGTTGATCCCTGTTGTAAAGGCATTCCCTTAAGTGAATCCTGGGCAAAAACCGGCTGCAGTATGCCGGGTAGTAACAGACATACGAATAGAACTGCATAGATGACCGCTCGAAGATGCCGGTTCATGAGATTGGATCAAACAGAGATTAACATTGGAGTCGCTTAATTTACGGACTTACTTGCTTATTTGTTATACGAGAAGTGATTTAGGTGATCGTTGTTTTTTTCTATTTATCTGTCTGGTGGTAAAGCTGATGGGGGAAAATGGATTCAGAATTGATTTTTAAAAGAGGCGGGTTTATCGGCGTGGAATCACTACAGTTATTTATGCACCGGTCATTGTAGACAGATACAATAATTATTCAACTAATTAGTTATTAAGTAAAATAAGTGCTATCTTAGATACTAAATTATAAACGAAATCTTTGCATCTATGGAACATCTGACCCTGGAGACCTTCAAAGATAAGGTATTCGATTACGAGCATAATAAAGAATGGAAATTCGAAGGTGATCTTCCATGCATCATCGACTTTTACGCCGATTGGTGTCAGCCCTGTAAAATGGTAGCACCGGTGCTCGAAGAATTGTCCAAAGAATATGAGGGTAAAATCAATGTTTATAAAGTAGACACAGAAGATCAGCAGGAATTGGCCGGTATGTTTGGCATCCGGAGTATTCCATCGCTTTTGTTCTGTCCTAAAGACAGTCAGCCCCAAATGGCAGCGGGCGCCATGCCAAAGGCATCATTCGTCAATGCCATAAACAGTGTGTTGCTGGCCGAAAAGAAGGAAGAAGAAAAAGAAGCTTAATGCCTTACTATAAGGTTGACGTAAAGAGCCCCGGCGTCGCGTTGTCGGGGCTCTTTTTTTGTGCGAATTCCTATCTCACATCCTGCAAGTAGCGCCCACCCATTTTACTAATCGAATAATTTCGATATCGTTTTCATGGGCAAAAACATTTTGCCGCTGTCCGGTGGTTGAATGAAGCCGTATTTCCTGTAAAAAAGAATGGCTTCCTCATTGATCGGATCCACAACAACTGCAAGAGATCTGATTTTTATTTTGATACCTGGCATGAATTTTTCAAAGCATGAAGAAGAAGGCATTCTCCGTACCCTTGTTTGAGAATGGATTGGTCAATAGCTAATCTTCCTGGTAATGTTACCGGAATGTCGCTGTAAGAGCGAGGTAGTCTGCGTGATATTTCATCGGGAACCAGACTTTGAGGTATGCTTGAATTTGATAAAGAATAGTACCCTTTCACAAAGTTTTTATCATCAGCCAGAATGAAACAGACGGGTAATTTTCTTTTAAAATATTGTTTATATTATAGTTTAGGGTATTGGTCCAATGACTCTTTCTTCTGCTTTTTAATATTTACTCTTTCGTTTTTTTACATCATGTACGTAAATATTACGTACATCACAATAAGACGATGCTAGTTTTCTTTATAAAAGTGGAATAAAAATAAATGATTAACTATTGTAGCTAAAGTCTACCTTGCAACATGTTCCGAGGTGTTGTCAGATGATCAGAACTTATTAGAAATAAATATCAATAGACCGATAGTTCTCAACTTTTGAGTGGAAACATTTTTTTCTTTCGCCCACATGATTATTTGTTCTGAATATTGCATCTTAAGCTATTTAAACAATAGGGTGGATGTATGAAAGAGAAAATCAGCCGCAAAGAGTTTTTAAAGATGGCCGCAATCGGCGGGTTGTCACTGCCGGGTCTGTCTTTTCTGAAAAACACAAGTCTCTCAAACGGTGCAAAAGCCTTAATTGAGAATGTAGGTGTTCAGCTCTACACAGTACGGGATATCCTTGCAAAAAGTCCGGAAGCCACACTCAAAGTCATCGCCGACATAGGATACAAACAGCTTGAGACGGTTGGTGTCGATATTTTGCAAAAGCAAGGAAAGTATATAAAGGATTTGGGCATGAAGGTTTCCAGCGCTCATATTCCCTTTGAGTCTATCCTCGACGAGAAGAAGTCACCCATGAGCTTCCCTGAAATTGTTAAAATCGCTCATGAACATGGTCTCTCGTACCTGGTTTGTCCGTATGTGCCTGATTCGGCCCGCGGTGGTGTAAAGGCATTTCAGGAACTGGCAATGAAACTGAATTCGGCCGGAAGCACGGCACGTAATGCCGGTATAACCTTCTGTTATCATAACCATGCATTCGATTTCCAGCCAATTGGTCACACGACACCGATCCAGATAATTTTGGATAATACCGATCCTATCCTGTTGAAGCTGGAGACCGATGTGTTTTGGGTAAGCGTAGCAGGTGTTGACCCGGTTGATTTTATCAAGAAGCACAAAAACAGGGTGGAATTACTCCATCTAAAAGATAAAAAGGCTGGTTTAGGACCTCGTTATAATGAAAATGTGCCGCATAATGCCTTTAAGGCACTCGGAAAGGGTACGCTGGATTTCAAGGCAATCATTGAGACCGGAGCTGATATCGGAGTCACGCATTGCTACGTGGAACAGGACTACACGCCGGGCAATCCGCTTATCAGTCTTCGTGAAAGCTATCGGTATCTGCAATCATTGAACGCCTGATCTGATTTTTTTACCGCTAAGGATGCTGTGACTCGCCTGTATACTTTTGCGTATCTTAGCGCCCTTGGCGGTTTATACTTCCCAACCCACCGCATAAAGGTTGTGATATGCAACAGATCATTCAGAATCTCATGGTTTGTTACTAAAAAACACTGCTGGAAGCGCTATCTACCCAATAAATTTCTGCATAGAAGTTGGTACATGAGTAGTCGTTATGTATATTTGCCACTCCACCGGTGATGGAGTCCACCTCAAACCGTTCTGTGGTTTAACCTGTCCTTGCGGAATGGGTTGGCGGAACTAATGACTCCTGCTCAAATTGACGGTTATTAGTTAATCACGATCATCAACTATGAAATTTATTTTATTGGTTGGAGCCGGTGGTTTTATAGGCAGTGTTGCGCGCTACCTGCTCTCGGATGCAGTTCAATCCAGGCTGCTGACCTCCTTTCCTTTTGGTACCATGACGGTTAACCTGCTGGGTTGTTTTGTTATAGGTATCATATATGCCCTTTCTGAAACGGCAAATCTTGCACCGGAATACCGGATATTAATTGCAACCGGTTTTTGTGGTGGCTTTACCACATTTTCTTCCTTTTCGTTCGAGTCCCTAACACTACTCCAGGATAATCAATATCTTTATGCTGTTCTTTATGCTGGATTTAGCCTGGTGTTGGGGCTCTTGGCAGCATTCCTTGGTGTTATATTAATCCGATATCTTATTGCGTGATGGTAAACGATCCGAATTCAAAACTTCTGAGAATCTTTGTCGGTGAACTCGACAAGATTAATCATGAACCCTTGTATGAACAGATTGTGTTTGAAGCCAAGAAAAGAAATATGGCGGGGGCCACAGTGCTTCGGGGAATTATGTCGTATGGAGCGAGCAGCCTTATTCACAGCTCAAAACTGCTTCGCTTGTCTGAAGATTTACCAATTATCATCGAAATTGTTGAAAGAGAGGATAATATCAACGCATTTCTGCCTGTAGTGGAAGAGCTTATTGAAAAAAGTGGAAGGGGCGGGCTTATAACGGTTGAGAAGGCCGACGTCCGGTATTATAAGCCTAAGAAGGGCAGCGACAGATAGGAAATACTCATCGACACCGGATGAGTCATCCTTGGTGTTGATTGGAATGGGAACTAAGCTCATGCCGTATTACAAAGCCAGTGTAGGCTGTTAAATCGGCTTTAAAGACTAAGAATACATTTCAATTGATTATCCGCCGACTACCTATACCCGTATCGATCTTTTTTGTATAATGCTGCGGTGATGGAGTTCACCAAGAACAGCCTGTCTGACGGCTGATAACTCCTACTTGTGTATCCTCTGCATTGGCAGGAGTTCTTCTAATACAAATATCTGTCAAAGATGAAGAATAGTAGAAGCGAAAGTTCTATAGAGTTACCAGAAATTCAACATCGTGTATATCGGGCGACTAAGATGATTCTGGAGCGCAGGATCACAGATTATTTCAGTTATTTGCTGCTGTCGAAATACAGAGATGAATTTCCGAATATCATTCCATTATCGTTTGAAGATGATGTCGAACCTGAAGAGAAGCAGATCCTGATCAATTGTCTGGCGAAGCTATCTGATTTGCTGGACTCATTCAGCCAAACATTTAATCTTGAACGATCTCCCAAGTCGCTTCGACAGCATTTTCGGGCACAATCTTACAAAACCTGGGAGGATCTCGAAAATTCCTACAGCAAGCAACTACGCGGTTATGGCGAACTTGATCCGGCGGTTAGGGAGAGATTGGATGATTTTATTAATAAAATGGAAGAAACAAACGGCACGATAATCAAGCTGTTTACAGAAAGATAGCCAGCATATTATCGACCGTCTTTTTCTGACAATCCCACTGCTGCCGACAAGATTGTGGAATATGGCAGAATATCAGTAGCTTTGAATCCGTTGTGGAAGCATTAATTAAAAGCGGGTGAAGTGGATTCACTACAAAAATTAATAAACACGTACGCAATTATTAACTAAAGCAAAGAAAATAACGAATGGCACATCCTGCGCATCCCTGGCATGACGTAACACCGGGTGACAGAGCACCCGAGATTGTAAATGGTATTATTGAAATTCCCAAAAGTTCACGGGCCAAATACGAACTGGACAAGCCGAGTGGTTTGCTCAAACTCGATCGTGTAATCTATTCATCAGTCTATTATCCTGCCAATTACGGATTTATTCCTCAAACCTATGGGAAAGACGGTGACCCACTGGATATCCTGGTATTGTCCCAAATTGCAGTGCAGCCGCTCTGCCTGCTATCGGCAAAAGTGATTGGGGTGATGCGAATGCTGGATCAGGGGGAAAGCGACGACAAGATTATTGCCGTGGCGGACGATGATACGAGTGTGAATTATATCAACGAGATAAACGAAATGCCTCAAAGTTTTTTTGATGAAATCGCACATTTTTTTGAGGAATACAAGCGACTGGAACACAAAGAAGTGGTTGTTGAAGATTTCCAGGATAAAGGGACGGCTATGGGAATTGTCAGCGAAGCTATCAACGATTATCAAGTCAAATTTACAGAAAGGGTTTGATCAAAAATCCACTGTATAACGACCCTGCGCATAAGGGGCTAAGATACAGGCAACGCTTGTCAATGTAGCTAAAAGCCTGAGCACAAGCCAGATACCGAATTTATGTCCGACCGGCTTAGTCTCCTAGATGCGCTTGATGCCCACCGATTCAGGTTCTTGATTTCCAATAATCCGGTTTTCTTCTTAAGTCCATTATCGCAAATATTATGATCTGGTTCGCTTTAACGGAATAAATTACTCCATATGGAAAACGGGAAACCAAAAACCGTCTTTTAGATTTGGTAATTTTTGTACCGGAGTTCGGATAGTTATTCAATAATCTCTAATTACGCAGAAGCTCTCTTGCCTGCTTGATGACCTCCTCCGAAGAATGTAAAGAAGCCTCTCCGGATTTAAGGGATTCTTCTCTCTTTTCCACTTCTTCAATCCAGGCCTGCTCTATCTCCAAATCTATATTAGCCCTTATACTTTGGAGTAATTTTTCAACCAACCGAGCCTTACTCTTGCGATCAAGACTCAGGGCGGATTTTTCAATTTCTTTAAAATCAGTAATCATAGAAAACATTTTATGATTAGCTGTAATGTAAATATTAACGAAGAAAACTGAAAAAAATTAGACCTGTGGTGAGTGGGTATAGCTTAATTTATCGGAACAGAGCCGGGGTAAAAGCACTCCGGCTTTTTTGTTTCTTTCATTCTAAAAAAATAGCCATTATCTCACAGATATAGGAACAGATAAGAACGCGGCTCCGTTAGCAGGATTAAGGACTTCTTTGTTTTGACAAGAATGATTTTAAAGTCGCAAATCAGGAGTTAGGCATTATGAGCACAATGGTTGAAGACCTTGTACGATTTGTCCAAAAAGCACGGTACGAACACCTGTCCGGTTTAGCCGTGGAGACGCTGAAAATCAGAATCCTGGATGCGATAGCCTGTGCGATTGGAGCGAGTGGGAGTGCCCCGGTGCATATGTTGCACAGATATATCGATGAAATGGGAGGCAACCCACATGCCGGTCTGATTGGCGGTGGGCGTTCTTCTGTCGACCGGGCTGCTCTCTACAACGGATTCCTGGTCCGTTATCTTGATTTCAACGACAGTTATCTGGCACCGGGCGAAACCTGTCATCCCAGCGATAATATTGCTGCGGTACTGGCGGTAGCAGAATATGCGGATGTCCCCGGGAAGGATTTTTTGACGGCTCTGGCTATTGCTTATCAGGTGCAGTGCCGCCTCTCGGATGTCGCGCCGGTACGTGATAAAGGATTTGATCATACCGTGCAGGGTATGTATGCCGTGGCGGCCGCCGTCGGGAAAGTTATGCATTTTGATGAAGAGCAACTGATAAATGCCATCGCTATCGCAGGTACGGCTTTTAATGCCTTAAGAGTCACTCGTACGGGCGCGTTATCGCACTGGAAGGGGATGGCCTATCCCAATGCTGCTTTTTGCGGAGTTCATGCTGCCTTCCTGGCCAAACAGGGGATTACCGGTCCGCGACAAGTTTTTGAGGGAAATAAGGGATTTATGGACAGCATCTCAGGGCGCTTTGAAATAGACTGGGAGAATGAGAATCTGGAGAAGGTAACCAATACCATCACCAAGAAATTTAATGCCGAAATCCATTCGCAGTCGACCCTGGAAGGTGTCATGGATCTGAGAGACGAGCACGACATCGATGCCGCCGAAGTGGAACGCGTTGACCTGGAGACCTTCGGTGTCGCATATAATATCATTGGGGGAGGGGAAGAAGGTGACAAGACCAAAGTGACCCGCAAAGAAGAAGCCGATCATAGTCTTCATTACATGATTGCCGCAGCGCTTCTGGATGGGCGTATTATGCCGGAACAATACCGGAAAGAACGGATTATGTCCTCCGACATTCAGCAACTGTTACGAAAGGTTCATGTGCGTGAATCGGACGATTTGTCAAAAAGATTTCCCGGGGAAATGCCCATAAGACTTACAATCACGACCAAAGACGGCAAATCCTATTCTGCTGAGAAAAGTGATTATGAAGGATTCACCACGCGGCCGGCAAAGTGGGACGCCGTTGTAGACAAGTTTTCACATCTTACATATAATAAGATAGCCGAGCCAGATCGGGAAAGGCTCCAGACAGTCATAAAAACCCTGGATAAACGGCCTGTTTATGAACTGGCAAAATTACTTCAGGAACTAAACCTGCACGAAATCTTGTAGCTTCGGGTAAAAAGCGAAAGTGTAGATAACTGGGGAGTCCGATTTTCAGGGATATCAATACTACTCAAAATCTTCAAAATCGTCGTCCATAGGAATAATCTTCGACGGATTGGGCTTTCCATTCGTGGGATTTTTTTCATCCTGCAAGCCAGCATAGAAGTTTTCGAGATAGGCGTGTACTTCCCGGTCGTTTTCCAGGTGGGAGTCCCTGTTTATTGATTGTTCTCTTTTTCTGTCTCTGAACGAGGGCCATTGAAAAGTATCGTCTTCCAGGAATTCGTTCTCTTTTTTGACCGGAATCCGGTTTTTCTTCTTTTTTATTATGAACCTGAGTGGCCACAAGACTTGAGAGAGTTTGAACTATTTTTTTCATCTGGTGGGCTTCACTCTTCAAATTAGCAGCAGCAGAAGCATTTTGTTCAGCGCCGGCGGCATTTTTCTGGGTCACCGAGTCGACGCTGTTCATTGCTTTGCTTATCTGATCCAATCCCTGGGACTGCTCAAAGGATGCTGTTGAGATCTCGGATATAAGCTCACTTACGCGTACCGACTTCTGGGTGATATCTTCGAGCATGTTTGCCGCGTCTTCTACAAGATTCACACCTTCATCGGTGGCGTGTTTCTTCTCTTCAATAATGGATTCCGTCTCCTTGGCTGCCTCGGATGTCTTGAGAGCCAGCCGGCGGACTTCCTCGGCGACCACGGCAAATCCTAGTCCGGCATCCCCGGCGCGGGCGGCTTCAACGGCCGCATTCAGAGCGAGCAGGTTTGTCTGGAACGCAATCTCGTCAATGGCTTTTATGATCTTGGATGTCTCGTCAGTGGATACTTTCAGCTGATTCATAGCCGCCCGAAGTTGCATCATGGCCGCATTACCTTCCTCTGAAGCCTGCTTATTTTGGGCGGCCAGTTTGTTGGCTTCTTTGGACGTTTCTGCATTCTGGCGCGTCATGGAGCTCAGTTCTTCGATGGATGCGGAGGTCTCTTCAAGGGAGGATGCCTGCTGAGAAGCCCCCTCGGCCATCTCTTCGCTTGAAGCGGAGAGTTGCATCGACGCCTCACTCATGCTGCCTGAAACATGAATCAGATGTGCGATTGTTTTCTGAATGGGTTTATAGATCCTTGTTCCGTAAGCATAACCGATGAACGTAAACAGAATCATCGCAAAAAAGGAGGCATAGAGTGTAACCAGTAACAGATGATGAGCATTCTCCCTTAACCAGAGGGTTGTGAATTGTATTTTGAGGGCTCCAATTGCCGTTCTGGTCTTGCCGTTTTCTACCTTCTTATAGATAGGGACGGTGTATGTGATCATGTTGTTGGTGAGATCCCTGATGGTATTGTCCGGTATTGAAGGAACCGCCAGTTTTTGGTTATTCGGACCAACCCCGTATAAATAGTTGCCGCTTTCGTCAAATACTGTGGCAGCACCCACCCCGTCATCCAGGGTATTATTGTCGAAGGGATGAAGCAATTCACGGATACTCTCACCATTATCCAGGATGCGTGTTTCCAATCCTATCGAAAGTTCCTGGGCAAGCACCTCGGCTGTTTGTTTCGACGAGGTGGAAAGGATTTGAGTTCCCATTTCACGGGCGTTATAGGGAAAATAAATGGCCATGAAGATGGCGGTCATCACGCCAATGACTGTTAAGAGCAATATGATTTGCAGGCGAAGTGAGAGTCTCATGGGTATTTAATAATAACCAGTGATATTGTTGATCGGTGATCTCAGCCTGGGAGTCAAATTCCCTGAAGGCAGATGCACAAGATGGACTTGTACTAAATCCATTCCTATCGAATTTTAATTGCATTATCGTCTTGTGCTATACTGATCTTTAGCGTCTGAATCAGTGGTAAATCTTTTAATATCCCAGAGTCACGTTTTTGAATTTTTATTCTTGACAAATGTAAGCGCTTACATTATTTTAGGCGTGCCCTGTAAAGTCGGATTCTGAAAGATTCTTATGGGATGTCGATCAAGTGTTTTGTTTTTAACATATTGATTATAAGTATCATAAGTAGAATCAAAGTAAGCTTCAGATTGGCTAGAATGATAAATCAAGCTGAAAGATGATATTTTTTTAGGACTCTAATTGTAAGGGCTTTAATAACAAGTTATCCATGAAGTTGTTGTGCTTTTTGAATGCAGACTTTGTCTTGTCGTGAAAGGCATGTCTTCTGAGATCGTTTGAGAATGAAAAACGAAGCGGTTTCATAACCTGGAAAAGATAGCGGATGGCAATGCGAGTCTGTCTTTCATTTGTCCTGTGTCATGATACTCGATTCATTAAACCACGTGAAATATGATACATAAAAACCATTTCAAAACGTTATTGGGCTTGATCTTTCTGCTGCTATATGGGACAACCGCCCTTGCACAGAAATCTGAGATCAAGGGAAAAGTGACAGATGCCGCTTCCGGTCAAACAATGCCCGGGGTGAACATCCTCATTAAAGGAACCGCAACAGGGACTGCTACGGACAATAGTGGTCAATATAACCTCGCTGCGTCTCCAACCGATACCCTGGTTTTTTCCTACATCGGATATAAAAGCCAGGTAATACCCGTCGAAGGCAGATCTACGATCAACGTTGCCTTGAGTGCTGTCTCCGTTCAGGGTCAGCAGCTTGTTGTCATCGGTTATGGTGAGGTGAAGAAATCAGACGAAACCGGATCCATTTCGACGGTCAGTTCATCCGATTTTAATAAAGGTGTGATTACTTCCCCTGAACAGTTGCTGACCGGTAAGGTGGCCGGGGTAACAGTGACACAAACCAGTGGCGCTCCTGGCAGCGGCGCTACTATCCGGATTCGTGGCGGATCATCCCTGTCGGCAAGTAACGACCCGTTATATGTTGTCGACGGCGTACCTCTGCAGGGCGGATCAATCAGTGGGATGTCGAATCCTCTGAATGCCATCAATCCAAATGACATTCAATCGATCACGATATTGAAAAATGCATCTGCAGCTGCTATTTACGGTTCGCGTGCATCGAACGGGGTCATTATCATTACCACGAAAAAAGGTCGTGAGGGACAACCCATGAAGGTTAGCTACAATGGACAGTTTTCTGTTCAAACGGTTGCTAACCAAATCAGTGTGCTATCTCCATCTGAATTCAAGAGCACGATACAGAGCCAGTTTGGCCAGTCTGGCACCCAGTACCTGGGCAGCACCTCAACGAACTGGCAGAACCAGGTATATAGTCAGGCATTTAGCAATGATCAGAACATTAGTCTGTCGGGTGCTTATAAAAACCTCCCTTACAGAGCTTCATTTGATTTCACCGGTGATAACGGAATCCTGAGAACCTCAAAGATGAATCGTTTAACCGGTTCCCTTTCTCTGAATCCCACGTTCCTGAACAATGATTTAAAAGTGAACGTGAATCTGAAAGGGATGAAAGTAATGAACCGTTTCGGGAACCAAAATGCTATCGGAGCTGCCATGACCTTCGATCCGACACAGCCGGTTTTCGTAAAAGGTTCTCCTTACGGTGGTTACTTCGCCTGGTTGAACAGTCAGGGAAAACCGATAACATTCTCGCCGGGTGCCGCTCCTGGAAATCCGATGGCTTATCTTTACCAAGATCATGATGTTTCAACGGTTTACCGGTCGATCGGTAACGCCAAGTTGAATTATACACTGCCCTTTTTCAAGGATTTGAATGCTACCCTGAATGTTGGGTACGATTATTCCAACGTTGGAAAAGGCTTGACCACGGTCCCCAACACGGCGGCCTATTGGTATATCAGTACACCACAGAACAGCGGATATCGTAACAAATATACCCAGCGGAATGAGAATCAATTGCTCGATTTCTATGTCAACTACGACAAAGATCTCTCCTCCATTAAGAGCAAGATTAATTTCACGGGTGGTTATTCGTGGGAGCATCACTACTCACGGGGTTCCGACTATCAAACCAATTACGCCACTAACGATACGCTGATCGTAAGAAATAATACCGAATATGCCACCGAGCATTATATCGTATCATTCTTTGGCCGTTTGAATTACACATTGATGGACAAATACCTTTTGACAGCAACTCTCCGGGATGACGGTACCTCGCGCTTCTCGAAGTCGAATCGCTGGGGATTATTCCCATCAGTGGCTTTAGCCTGGAAAATGGACCAGGAACCATTCCTCAGAAATGTCAGTGCCATCTCAACTATGAAACTTCGCTTGAGCTATGGCCAGACAGGTGAGCAGCGCATCAACCAGGGCGATTATCCCTATCTGAGTACATACGAGTACAGTACAAGTGGTGCTGACTATCAGTTCGGTAATCAGTTTATTCAGACATTACGTCCGGGTGGATATAATCCCAACCTGAAATGGGAAACCACGACCACCTACGATTTGGGACTGGATTATGGATTCCTGAATGACCGTATTTCCGGTTCCTTTGACGGATATGTTCGTAAGACAACCAACCTGCTTAACGTGATACCCGTCCCTGTTGGAACCAACTTTACCAACCAGATTCTCACCAATGTCGGTAGCCTCGATCTGAGAGGGGTTGAATTTAACATAACAGGCAAACCGATCGTGACGAATGATGCCTATTGGGAAATCAACTTCAACGTCACCCATGAATGGAATAAAATTACCAAACTAACCAATGTAAATAGCGCTGACTATATCGGTGTTCAAACCGGTGGAATCAACGGGGGTACCGGTAATACCATTCAAATCAATAGCGTAGGATATCCTCGTAATTCCTTCTTTGTATATCAGCAGGTTTACGATAAAAATGGAAAACCACTGGAAGGGGTATATGTCGACCAGAACGGAGACGGTATCATCAACTCACAAGACCTGATTCGTTACAAGAGTCCGACACCAACCGTTACATTTGGATTCTCTACCAACGCCCAATACAAGAACTGGGATCTGCAAGTTTCCGCCCATGCTGATGTTGGCAACTATGTCTATAACAACGTTGCTTCATCATATGGTTTTTACAATCAAATGCTTGCTTCCCAGGGGTACCTTAGCAATGTTGTATCGAGCATCAAAAACACCAATTTTTACAATGCTCAGTACTTCTCGAACTATTATATAGAAAACGCATCATTTCTGCGTCTTGACAACGTATCGTTAGGGTACACGTTCAAGAAGTTCCTGAATTCCAACATGACTGCGAGGATATCCGGAACCGTGCAGAATGTATTCGTGATCACCAAATACAGTGGGATAAATCCTGAGGTGTTTAATGGCATAGACAGTAATATCTATCCATTGCCCCGCACGTTTATGCTTGGTTTAAGCCTAAACTTTTAATAGGAATAACTATGCTAAAGAATATGTTTAAGAATAATTTGAGAATACTGTTGCTGGTGTCTATTGCTGCGACAACATTGGTCATGTCATCCTGTGTGAACAGCCTCAATACGACACCTATTGATAAGAAGGTTATTACCTCGGCCAGCGCGTATAATACCCCGCAAGACTACGAACAGATACTTGCCAAATTATATGCCGGCTTTGCAACCACGGGACAGCAAGGTCCCGCCGGCGATCCTGATATCCAGGGAATCGACGAGGGTTCTTCCGGATATCTCCGCGCTTACTGGATGCTCGAAGAATTACCGACAGATGAAGCCATCTGTGCATGGAATGACCCGGGTGTCCCACAGCTCAACACCATGACATGGGGTGCCTCCAACAATTTCATCATGGATATGTACGATCGTATCTATTATGAGATAACATTGGCTAATGAGATTATCAGCCATGCCGAAACCAGCAGCAACCCCACGGTAAAGGAGTATATGGCTGAAGCGCGTTTCATCCGTGCCCTTTGTTACTGGCACGCACTCGACTTGTATGGCGGGAACGTGCCTTTTGTGACTGAAAAGAATGGTATTGGTGCTTATCTGCCGAAACCGGCAGCAACAACAGAAGCGGCAGGTGCTGATTCTCTCTTCAGTTATATTACCAGCGAATTGAAGGCTATTGAACCGGAATTACCTGCACCCGGGCAAAATCAACAATACCGCGTTGATCAGGCCGCCGACTGGACATTGCTGGCCAAGGTTTATCTGAATGAACAGGTTTATACCGGTAATTCAGGCTATCCCAATTGTATCACATACGCCAAAAAAGTGATTGACAGTGGCGTTTATACGCTTGATCCAAGTTACCAACATCTCTTCGAGGCGGATAACAACACGGCAAAGGGTATTATCTGGTCAATTGCTTTCGATGGAACACACATTCAGACATACGCCGGTACCAACTATATTGTACACGCTGAAGTTGGTGGCAGCATGAGTGCCGGTAATTTCGGGATCGATGGAGGCTGGGCCGGAAACCGTCTCAGACCGCAGTTTGTGGATTTATTTAATAACCAGTCTAATGATGGCCGGGATATGATGTACACAAACGGGCAAACAAAGGACATCGCTAAAATCAGTGATTTCACAAACGGCTATGCCACGACAAAATGGACCAACATGACCTCGACCGGTTCGGCCGGATCGAACCCGTCCTTTGTCGATACCGATTTTCCCATGTTTCGTTTGGCTGATGTATACCTGATGTACGCGGAAGCCGTAGTGCGCAGTGGCGACACCAACGATATGGCCACGGCAGTCGGTCTTATCAACCAACTCCGCGAGCGTGCATATGGCAACAACTCTGGTGATATCACCCAGTCCCAGTTAACACTCCCCTTCATCCTGGACGAACGGGGACGTGAACTTTATTGGGAAGCTACAAGAAGGACAGATCTGATCCGGTTTGGTGAATTTACCGGTTCGAAATATGTCTGGTCGTGGAAAGGTGGCGTCCAGAGTGGAACCGGTACAGACTCTCATTTCCGGTTATACCCAATTCCTTCAACGGACCTCAACGCGAATCCAAACCTGACTCAGAATACGGGTTATTAATCGGTAAGAAATTCATAAATGAGGAATAAAATGAAGAAAATTGGAATATTAATTATATCGATCGTAAGCGCACTGATGATTGTGTCCTGCGCCACCAAGCGTAACGGACCCTATCTCAGTGCCAATCCGGGGAATCCTTCTATAACTTCCCCGTCTGATGGTACGACCTACACGCTGAATAAGTCGAATGCAACGGATACCCTGTTTACCATGAAATGGTCGGCACCGAATTACGGATATCCGGCAGCCGTTACTTACACCGTTGAGATGGACAACCAGGGCGATAACTTTGCGAATCCCGTTAAATTGGGTACGGCTAATTTACCGTCATTCTCAATTTCACAGGGTGACATGAATAGCGTACTGCTGGGTAGCGGGTTAAAGCCGGATCAGGCGGCGACCATGGCGGTCCGTGTAACAGCCTCGGTCAGCGACTCCATCAAGGCGGAGGTATCCAATCCCATTTCCATGGTATTTACCCCATATTCCAACTACACGTATATCTACGTTCCGGGTAATTATCAGGCCTACAGTGGATATGGCAGCGCCTGGACACCACAAGATGCTCCTCCATTAGCCATGACGGGCGTTAATGTCTACGATGGTTATGTCTACATAAATGACACGAAAGATTCGGATATCGAATTTAAGTTCACCAAGGACCAAACGTGGAATTTGGCATGGGGAATAGGTTCGTCGTCAGGCACTCTGTCGACAAGCGGTGGAAATATCACGATACCGACATCAGGTTCCGGTTTTTATAAAATCCATGTCGATGTAAACGCCCTGACATACACATTGACAAAAACGACGTGGGCTATTATTGGTGACGCTACAGCCGGTGGCTGGAATACCGATACCCCCATGACTTATGATCCGGTCAAGAAAGTGTGGACTGTAACGACTAACCTGACCGCCGGGTCAATTAAATTCCGCGCCAATGGAAATTGGGATATCAACTATGGCGATGGAGGTAAAGGTAGTCTGGTATTGAATGGTAACACCAATATATCAGTCCCTGCAGCAGGTAATTATACAATTACCCTGGACCTGAGTAATCCACCACTTTATACCTACTCGCTGAAGAAGAATTAGCAATTACGAAAGACTCCTTCATTCTGTAATGAAGGAGTCCTTTTTGTTTTGCCAATTACTTATAAAAGTATTACGATACCTTTGTGCTGATTTAACTGGTTGCCGCTTTATAACGCGATTGCGGATAGGATGCCAGGTGTGTGTAAAAGTGATATGTTTATATCCTAAATTCAGAATGAATTATTAGATATTTAGATTATGCATAAATTTATATCTATTAATAATTAGGCCAGGAACATTTTGTCTGCGACTATCTATGATATTGCCCGTGAAGCGGGGGTGAGTATTGCCACCGTCTCCCGCGTTTTCAACAACAACGAGAATGTATCGGAGAAAACAAGAAAAAAAATTCTGGCAATAGCAGAGTCGATGGGATATCATCCCAGGGCTTTCGCACAGGGATTGGCACGGAAACGATCCCGGATGATAACGGCATTGGTTCCCGTTATCTCAAACTACTTTTTCATGGAGGTGCTGGGCGGTATTCAGGATGCACTTGTAGAATATGATTATGACCTGAATATCTACAATATCACCTCAGCAAATGATCAGTTTGAACAGATTGAGTATGTGCTGAAAAAAGGGATGGCAGATGGTTATCTATTTATCTCCCTTCATCTTAAAGAACCCCAATGGAAACGTTTGAAACGATACCAGGTTCCGATCACACTGGTGGATGAGTATGATACAGAATTTGACTCGGTCAGTGTCGACAGCATTGAAGGGGCTTACACAGCAACAAAATATTTCGTTCAAAAGGGGTTCCGGCGGATTGCGATGATCTCTGCCTACCCGAATGCCAAGCCGTCGAGAGACCGGTTGTTAGGGTATAAACGCGCCCTGGAAGATGCCGGCCGGATGATCGATAACGATCTGATCGTTACAGGAGACGATTTGGATCGGGATGGCTTTACAGAAAAGGCCGGATATCAGGCTATGAATAAACTGATACATATGGATAATCCACCCGAGGCTTGTTTCTGCTCCTCCGATATCCAGGCAGTTGGGGCACTAAAGGCGCAGAACGACACCAAGGTCGTGGTACCGCTGATCAGTTTTGATGATATACAGATTGCGCATTATCTCGGTTTATCTACGATGAAACAGCCCATGGATGAGATGGGAAAGTTGGCGACGCATAAATTGATTGAACGCATATCTGATCCGGAAAAAGTAGTATCACACACTGTTTTTTCCCCGGAACTTATTCTCAGGTCTACACTTAAACCAGAGAAAGAAAATCCACTTCTTAAGTGAAGTTGGTCGGTTTATCTCTTTCAAGATCCTTATCACTCGGAAAATTTTAGTGATAATTAATACCTATTCTATGAAACGATTATACAAACTAGTCCCGCTATGCCTGCTTACTTTATTTTTGACCGGGCAAGCCTTAGCGCAGGTCGTTACCTGGAGTCCTCAATTTCCAATAGATTCCGACACCGTAACAGTCTATTTCCATGCCAAAGAGGGAACGGGTGGTCTTGCAGGGTATACAGGTGATGTCTATGCCCATACCGGCGTAATCACGGATCAGAGCACTGCTTCAAACGACTGGCGGTATGTTAAGACCAATTGGGGGGTGAATACGCCGGATACCAAGATGACCCGTATTGCTGTCGATGAGTATAAGATCACCATTTACAATATTCGTAAATATTATGGGGTGCCCGCCGGGGAGAAGATCCTGAAAATGGCATTCGTTTTTCGCAGCGTGCAACAGCCGGATAAGAGTTATCTGCAGGGCAAGGATACAGGAGGTGCCGATATTTTTGTTGATGTTTATTCGGCAGGTCTGCATGTGAGCCTGATACATCCGGCAGTAAATCCGACCTTTGTAAAGAAAGACAGCACCGTTGGAATCGAGGGCGTTGCAACCGATGACCCAAACATGACCATTACCATGAAGCTGAATGTTAATGGGACCCAGGTCGCATCGGTGCAAAACGATACCATCACATATAATATGGTGGCTTCGAACCCCGGACTGTATGATATACAACTGATTGGCGTGGATTCGAAAGGGCAGTCCGATACGGTGTCAGGCAAGTACGTCGTAAATCCCACTATCGTAAACGAGCGTAGACCGGATACCCTGAAAGACGGCATTACCTACGATCCCAATGATCCCACGAAGGTAACCCTGTCGCTGTTTGCGCCGCATAAGAAATTTGTGTACGTCATCGGCGATTTCAATAACTGGCAGATGGATCCCCAGTATTTTATGAAACGCGATTCTGTGAATGCCGACAGTGTCTGGTACTGGACAACTATCACGAATTTAACGCCCGGCAAGCAATACGCCTTTCAATATCTGATTGACGGGAACCTGCGTGTGGCGGATCCCTATTCCCAATTGGTGCTGGATCCCGCCAATGATCAATACATTAGTTCTGCCACCTATCCCAATCTGAAACCTTATCCGGACGGTAAAACAGATCATATAGTCGGTGTTTTACAAACGGGACAAACGCCATATAAATGGACTGATCAAAGCTATAAGCCGCCGTCTAAGAATAAGCTCAATATTTATGAGTTGTGGCTGGATGACTTTGTGGCTACTCACAACTATACCACCCTGACTGATACATTGAATTATTTCCAAAACCTGGGGATCAATGCCATTGAACTGATGCCTATCAATGAATTTGAGGGTAATATCAGTTGGGGATATAACCCGGATTTCTATTTTGCCCCGGATAAATACTATGGCACGGCCGACGAGTTGAAGACGTTTATTAACGCTTGTCACAAGCGCGGCATAGCCGTGATCATGGACATCGTGCTCAACCACTCGTACGAACAGTCCCCGATGGTGCGGATGTACTACAACAGCGCTACCGGAAAGGTTACGCCCGATAATCCCTGGTTTAATGTCAATTCTCCGAATACGTTATTTTCGTATGGTTATGATTTCAACCACGAGAGTGAGGCGACGAAGTACTTTGTCAATCGTGTAACCAGCTATTGGGTTAAGAATTTTCACATCGATGGATACCGGTTCGACTTTGCCAAAGGATTCACCAATACCGTCGGTGATGGATCCGCATATGATGCCTCTCGAATTAAAATACTCGAGGGATATGCCAACCATATCTGGTCGGTTGATCCAAATACCTATGTGATTTTAGAGCTTTTTACGGCTAACAGCGAAGAGCAGGTACTCTCCAATGACGGAATGATGATCTGGGGCAACGAGAATTATGCGTATAGCCAGGCCACGATGGGTTATGATATCGGTCCGGGTGGAGATGCTCATTCCTGGGATTTTTCCGGAATATCCTATAAAGACCTCGGCTGGTCGAAGCCCAATTTAGTGGGGTACATGGAGAGTCACGACGAAGAACGGATTATGTACAAGAATGAGACATATGGCAACAGCAACGGAAGTTACAACATAAAAAATGATACGACCGCTTTGGATCGCATGAAAGAAGCTGCTGCATTCTTCTTCACGGTTCCCGGACCCAAAATGATCTGGCAGTTTGGTGAATTGGGGTACGACTACTCCATCAATTATCCCAGTGGTACCAGTAACGACCGCCTGACTCCGAAACCCATCCGGTGGGACTATTTTTCGAATGGGCCGAGAAGGAATCTGTATAAAGTTTTTAGCACGCTAATTAAGCTCAAGGAAGACTATCCTGTTTTCAGCAGCAGTAATTTTACCATTGATGCCCAAAATGCAGTCAAACGTATTCAGATCGTAGGGGATACGATGGATGTTAATATCATTGGCAATTTTGGGGTCACCTCTGCGAGTGCTTCCGGTCAGTTCCAGAAAACCGGAACCTGGTATGATTATTTCTCAGGCAATTCAATGGATGTTACAAGTACCAGTATGAATATCGATCTTGGTCCGGGTGAATTTCATATCTATACCACAAGCAAATTGCCAACACCCCAGGCAGGTATCCTGCTGGATGTAAAACAGAATGATTCGAAGTCTTCCAATATACCCTCTGACTTCAAGCTGAACCAGAATTATCCGAATCCGTTTAATCCGACGACCAATATCCGCTATGAACTTGCAAGTCCGGCGCAGGTGACGCTGCAGGTTTATGATATCCTGGGCCGCAAGGTCGCCACTTTGTTTGATCAGCAGATGCAGACGGCCGGGTCGCATGTAGTAACATTCGATGCCAGCCGGCTCAGCAGTGGTACCTATTTTATACGGTTGGTGGCCGGCAGTCACACGATGATCCGCAAGATGATGTTATTGAAATAAACTCACGCCTGCCCTCTTTCCGTGAATAATCCGGGTCAAAGGTGTGCAGGCGTATTATATCTTCTCAAGAGTTCTTTTCTCTGTAAAGCCGCTGTGGTTTGAATCTACAATAAGATTGTACGTTTTTCTCATAGAAGCTTTCCCGACCAGATTTTTTGAGGGGCATAATTCACTATTACATCTTTCTTCCCCCGTTTCAAACTTTTCCTTAGGGCACTGATAAAATATCGACCGTCAGGTAGAATTCTTCTAAGAATATAGTATGCAATGCGATAGCACAGTATCGTGTGCTATTTTACGCTAAAAATGGAAGCACTTACAAATTCGCATTTTCTTCAAATCACCATTAAATCTAAATGTTTTATAAAAGCGCTTTTTTGATTCAAAAATCCATAAAAATAAATTTTTTCTAAGATTGTTTATTTTTCTTGCTTATTGGAAGCGCTTTCATCTATATTCCAAATGAACTCCAGCAGTTCATTACGTGGAAGGACTCCAAGGAGGTTTGGGGTATGTTCACAAAAGCCTCCATTTTTCATATCGCCTAAGTAGAAGATCAATAATTACGGATTTATGAGGAAGTGCTGCTACTATCTTTTAGTGGCCGCCGTAATTGTAGGGTGTCGGTCTACTGTAAAACCAGCTGAGAATGTAATAGCTCAGATCGGCAATTTTACGGTTACGAGTCAAAAGTTTCAAGCTGCCTTCAGGCAGTACTATTATCGAACGGGTCAGGCTATACCAGTAAACCCGGTAACGATGAAATCAGTACTCGAAGGTCAGTTTGATAGCTATGTGATGGCCACGTATGCCGCAGATCGCGGTTGGGCCAACGATGCATTGAGCCAGCATCGCAGGGACATGATCAAGCGTCAGATCTATGCGCAGGAATACCTGAAGAATAGGGTCTACGATACGGTTCGTGTATCGGAGAAAGACACCAGGGAATTATTCTACCGTTTCAATACCAAACTCCGGGCTTCTCATTTATACGCTCGTGACAAGGGGACGATCGATTCGCTTTACAGGGCCCTGAAGAATGGCGCCAGTTTTGATTCCCTTGCCAGACATATATTTCATAATTCATACCTGGCCAGTCATGGCGGCGATGTCGGGGCTTTTGGGGTGGACCAGATGGATATCGCCTTTGAGAATGCGGCCTATTCATTGAAAGTCGGGCAGTATTCCAGGCCGGTACGAACCAGCGAAGGCTGGAGTATCGTTAAACTGACCGGCCGCTACCCCAAACCTATTATTACAGAATCACAGTACGATCGGGAAAAATCCAATCTGAATGCTTTTGAGATGAGGCGGAAACGGGAAATAGCATCCCGTGATGTGCTCTCTCAAACGGTTAAAAAATTACAAATCAGGGATTCTGTCATTCGCCAGTTGTGGAACAGGGTTCGTGAGGACCGGCAGGCATTCGATCATTATGATCCAAACAGGGGAGAATCGGGTTTAAATCTGAATGGGCTACAGGATTCATTGCTTTGCTACGTAAAGGGGTTTTCTTTTTCGGGAGCAGATTTTTTACATGAAGCCTATCTGACCCCCGATAAAACACGCCAGAGAGCCACAACATATGGTGTTTTCTCCGACTTTGTTAAAGGACTTGTTTTTCGCTCATATGTGATACACCGGTTTAAGCAGTCGTCAGCATTCAGGGATCCGGAAGTTCAGGCTTGGGTCGAGTCATCATTTAACAACTATTTGGAGAGCCGGGCCGAGGACAGTTTAAAGGCTTCCATCAAAGTGACGGATGATGAAATGAGGGGGAAATATTATGAAAATCCCCAGCAATACGACATGCCTGTCATGATTGATCTGGCCCGTATCGTCGTCTCTTCAGAAAAAGACGGGGAAAAGGTGGTCAGACTTCTTAATAAGGGTATGAAGTTTTCGGAGGTGCTCAGGAAGTACACCACCGACGGGGAGGATCTGATGACCGATGGGGATCTGGGGTACGAGTCTGTAACAAAATATGGAACCATGGCAAGAACCCTGGGAGCATTAAAAGTTGGTGAAATTGCCGGTCCCCTGAAGTACACGCCTGGAATCTACTATGTCTTTAAGTGTCTGGGAATCAAAGATACCAGAATTATGAACTATGAAGATGTAAAAGATGTGCTCGAAAAAGAGGTCCGCCAGCAGAAATTCGTCAACCTGCGCAAGAAAGTCTTGCAGGAAACCAAAAAACAGCACAATGCCTACGAGGATTTGGGCAAGCTGGAAAATATAAAGATTGAAATTTGACTGTAATTCATGGAAAAGCTGATACACAGATTATCACTTATTGGTATCCTTCTTCTACTGGCAGCCATGCCGGTATGGGCCCAATCGGGTAAGATTACTGGAACTGTGACAGATGCTCAGACAGGCGAACCACTTCCGGGAGCGAATGTTGTAATCGAGGGAACAACCATTGGTGCTGCAACGGATGCAAACGGCAAATATCTGATTTTGGATGTCCGACCCGGCACCTATAATATCCTTGCACGGTTTATTGGCTACACAACAAGAAAGGTGGAGAATGTAGTTGTCCGCACCGAACTGACCACAACACTGAATTTTAAACTGGGTACAGAGACTCTTCAGGGGAAAGAGGTGGTTGTGCAGGCCAAGCAGCAGCTCGTTTTAAAAGATGTCACGAGCTCGGAAGCCAGGGTCAGCAGCCAGGAAATATCGAAATTGCCCGTTCAGGAACTAGGGGATGTCGTTAAGTTGCAGGCTGGTGTAAATGTTGATAACGGGGGTGGAATCCATATACGTGGCGGCCGGTCCAGTGAAGTTTCTTATGTGGTCGACGGCATACCGGTTACAGATAACTACGACCATAGCCAGGGACTCCGCATCGAAAATCAATCGGTTCAGGAGCTCCAGGTCATCTCCGGCACATTCAACGCAGAATACGGGCAGGCGATGTCGGGTATCATTAATGTGGTCACCAAAGCCGGATCCAATACCTGGAGAGGCGACATCCGTGGCTGGGGTGGTAACTATCTGACAGGAGACGGCTATGTTTGGGACGGCATACCCACGATGGCCAGAAATTACAGGCCTACCAACCAGTATGACTACAGTGCCAACATCTCGGGACCAATAGTAAAGAACAGAGTAACCTTCTTCTTAACCGGCAGAAAATTTCATAACAACGGATGGCTATATGGAAGAAACGCTTATTCACCACACGGTCCCTACATGGATACGCTTGCTGCCAATGCGGATCTGACTAATTATCGCACATTGTATAACGAGCAGGTTGATCCGGCGAAATCGTGGTACACATTGACACCCGACACGTTAAGGGGACGTGCTTTTACCATCCTGAGAGATAGCGGTACCCGGGACAGTTCTCTGGTCAATATGAATCCATATGACAGCTACAGCTTCCAGGGCAATATGCAGGCAAACATCTCCAGGAAATTGAAATTTAACCTGATCGGAGCCTACGGAAATGAAAAAGGTCAGGATTATAATCACAACCGACGCCTGGTGCCATATGGTGATCCTGCTTATTACCGAGAAAACTTCTCATTCAATCTAAAAACGACCTTCACGCCGGGTTCCCGTACCTACCTGACGTTTAATGCTGCCGTGACCAGCAACCGGTATAAGCGGTATTTGTACGACAGTCCGTGGGATCCCCGCTACTTTAATTATGACAACATTTCCACATATGGCGGCGTCTCGCCGGGAGGCCAGTACTTCTTTGATGAATTAGGAACGGACAACAACCGGTTTAAAAGACGTACCAAGGGGCTTATCCTGAAAGGTGAGGTAACAAGCCAGATAACAGATGAGCATCTGGTCAAGGCCGGGGTTCAATTTGAGGCAGACGAATTATCATACAACAATATCAACCTGCAGCCTCTGGATGAAGCAGCCGGGATTTTTTTACCGGAATCTTTACCGGCGGCATGGCAGGGCAAGGTACAACTGGGAATTCCGCCCGACAGCACTAGCAATCACCAGAGCTTCATTCAAAAACCATGGACTCTGAGCGGTTTTATTCAGGATAAAATCGAATACAAAAATCTGATCGTTAATGTCGGGTTGCGCCTGGATTATTTTCAACCCAATGCACGCATACCGGCCGATCCGAGGGATCCTGATATAAATAATCCCATCAGACCGGCGAATCAACAAAAGACCATTCAGGAACGCCAAAAATACTGGTGGAAAGCGGTGAACCCGAAGTGGCAGATCAGTCCACGCCTGGGAGTGGCCTACCCGGTCACTGCCAACGGCGTTCTGCACTTCTCCTATGGATACTTCTTCCAGATGCCGTCTTATGAATATCTCTATTCCAACAGTCAGATTATTCTTCCTCAAACAGCTGGGATTTACGGGATATTCGGGAATCCGAATCTGAAACCGGAAAGCACCGTCCAGTATGAATTGGGACTGAAGCAGCAGATTTTCGAAGGTACAGCGATTGAAATCACCGGTTTTTATAAAGACACCCGCAATTATGTTTCGTCAGGGATCATTCAGCAGACGGAAAATCCATCAGTATATTACGGCACCTATATAAATCGTGATTTTTCCAATACCAAGGGTTTAACATTCTCATTAACCCAGAACCTGGCGCAGAAAATCAACCTGAGCATCGATTACACCTACACAGATGCCGAAGGTACAAATTCCGATCCTACCGCAGCGTTCTTCCAGGCAACCTCCCAGGGGGATAAAACCGGTCAGTTGCTGACCAAATATTTGCAAATTCTCAACTGGAGCCGTCCGTCCGTATTGAATGGATCACTCTTTTACACGGATCGTACGTGGGGTGGAAGTCTCCTCGCAAAGTTTGAATCCGGGACACCATACACCCCATCGACGCCATTTACTGTTCGGACCGGTCCTACCGCATCAACTAAAACGCTGACGAATACAGCCCGTCTTCCCAGCAGATTTTCCCTGGATCTCACCCTGTATAAAAACTTTACACTTATTGGAAGTACGAGTGTACAGGTATTTTTGAATGCTTATAACCTTTTGGGTTCCAAGCTAATAAATAATGTGTATCCGGATTCTGGGGAACCGACCAGACCGTTAATCATACCTACAGCAATCAGTTCGGGGTATTTCAATAACCCGTCCTACTATGCAGAACCCAGAAGGGTTCAGATCGGAGCACAATTTTCATTTTAACATGTGACGATATCATTCCATGCGTACCAAATCATTCTTTATACTATCGTTTCTGACACTTTTTGCCGGTATTGTTCCTGTAATTGCACAGACTCAGGATTATCATCCCAGTAAGGAAAGAGCAATCGATGGGGCGATAGAACGGCGGTCAGTCATGGATGCCAACCAGTTACGAGCGACGTACTACAATACCGGTCATGCCGGTAAAGAGGCGAATACACCCGATGAGATTCAGTTTGAGTATCCCAAAAATACGGGACGAAATTACATGTATTTCGTATCGGTGATGGTTGGTACCGAAGTGCCGGACGAATTGAATCCTTCCAAAACTTTTCCAATAGTCGATGTGGCAGCGTTCCGTACCAGCCGTATCGGTAAACGATGGACGCTGGCAGGAGTAGACGGATATTTCAACCCTGACAGCAAAGAATTAGCAAGAAGTGACCGGGGACCGGGCAACCTGACGACCAATACCTGGCCGTCGTATTGGCCCGACAAGCGTGAAAATGGGGGAGATGGATGGCCGGGAGCCTGGAACGGTTACTTTGGAAAGAACCAGTTTAATGCCGACCTCGAGTTCTATTACAAGGCAACAGATAACCTGTACACAAAATATCTGGACAGTAATGTCAACCGGTTCCATCCTGATAAAACAGATTCCTCCAGAGGCGGACTCGGACTCTTCCTGGATGTCCGGGTCCTGGCTTGGACGCAGACACTGATCAACGCCGATCATTTCAATATCTTCGAGGTAACGAACGGCAGCTCTTACGATTACAATAAAGTGGGCTTCGGTTTATGGATTGCAGACCTTGTTGCCGGCACGGCGAGCGATGACCAGCCATTGTTCGATGAGTTACGATCGGTTGCCTATCTGACGGATCTTACCCGTTATCCGGCTCCGCCTCAATTTGACGGACCAATCGGTGAAATGGGTCTCAAATTTCTGGAAACGCCGAGCAATTCCGTTGATGGTATCGATAATGACGGAGACAGCGATACCTTCAATCCGGCTGATGCTACATTCTACGACCAGAGCCATGCTGATCTGTTTGATCTCCTGACAATCCAGGGTGGAGGGTTCTATTCGAGAACCGTACTGGTAGATTCCGTGATCCCAAAATTCCAGCCTCAGGATTTCCAGAACAGGACAATCGGTCCCGGATCGAAAATTGTCCTTATCGGACAAGATATGAGCCGTTTCGTCACAATATATCCGCAGGGAGGCGGCAAGATTACTTATAATGGCAACACCTTCAATCTACCACCGGGTGGATTATCGGTAAATGAGGATATTTTTCCCGAGAGTGATCCGCGTTCTTTAAATAATAATAATCAGACAGATGATGATTATGACGGGTTAATTGACGAAAACACCCCGAATGATCTGGAAAAGAAAACGGCCGTTAATTTTCAGTTTGTGCCGCATCCGGTTCGATTTATCAATTATCTGTATTTCCAACCGGGTGATACTATTCAGAGGGGATTCTGTGTTTCAAACCGTTTAATTCGCCAGCGTCTTAAAAGCGACCCCAATTTTAAAAAAATGATTGTGGAGGATTATGGGGGACGCTGGCTGAATTATAACACGGCGGCTCCGATGATCGACGAGTCGC
The DNA here is from genome assembly GCA_963787205.1 of uncultured bacterium. Taxonomy (GTDB): domain Bacteria; phylum Bacteroidota; class Rhodothermia; order Balneolales; family DATFMH01; genus DATFNI01. Next base: position 15,863 of record CAWBCD010000023.1, on the reverse strand, counting down.
GTGATGACTATTTTGACAACAACAAGAACTGGAATCCTATTACTGATGATGTGGGAATCCAGGGTGATCCGGATACCCCATCTCAGGGTCAGGGAGACGGGTTACCATCGTCTGGCGCCGGCACAACTTATCCCGGAGAACCGGCCATAGACAAAACCGATGTCCAGGAATCGGATATGATTGGTGTAACCAATGTAACGATTGCCCCTGCCGGTGGAACCAATACAAGCCTCGATGCCGATCTGTGGAATAAATACCTCGTCCCGGGCACTTTCGATACCCAGGCTCCTGCGGGAAAAGATTCCGATATCTTAGTCGCCTCCTCACCATTTCCGCTTAAAAGAGGGGCAACAGAACGATTTTCACTCGTAATTACGGCCGTCCAGACGAAGAGCCAAAATCGTCAGGATGACCGCATCGCCGACAACCGGAACCTGGATCAGGCTACAAAAGCCTACGATGCCAACTACCAGTTTGCAGTGGCTCCCTATTCGCCGGAAGTGCATGCTGTAACAGGAGACGGGTATGTGAAGCTGTATTGGGATGAAAGCTCGGAACAGTCATTCGATCGCTATCTGTCCCGCATCACCGGTAATGGATATGATTTTGAGGGATATAGGGTCTATCGTGCCACAGATCCGGCTTTTGAGGATGCAAAAACGGTAACCGATGCATCCGGAAATCCACAGTTTTATAAACCACTGGTTATCTATGACAAGGTCGACCAGTATAGCGGGTATCACCCGATACCAATCAATGGTGTGCAATATGATCTGGGCAGCAACTCCGGGTTACGCCACATCTATGTCGATTCCACGGTGACCAATGGGAAACGATATTTCTATGCCGTCACCGCTTTTGATTTTGGTAATACAACCGCTGGCATCGCTCCATCAGAATCAGCGATTAAGATCAGTCAGAATCCCGATGGTTCGGTAACACTGGGTAAAAATGTGGTTGAGGTCCGCCCATCACCATCACAGGCCGGGTATATCAGCCCGGAAAACCCGGTACCCACGTTATTAAGTGGCTCCCCGGGTGGTTCAGTCAGTGTGACCGTAGCCGATCCTGCTGGAGTCAATGCGGGGGATACCTATGATATCGTGTTCCAGGATACCCTTATCAAGTCCGGATATGACAATATCCCGGATACCCTGAAGACCAAAAACTTTTCCCTGATCAATATGACCAAAGGGAAGCAGGATACCCTCATCAAAGAGTCTAAAAACTTCAACGGCGAGGATAATCCGGTTGTCGAGGGTTTGCATGTCAATGTGAAGAATACCAGTGAGCTGAAGGTGAATACTGATCTGTCAGGCTGGCATTATGATGAGGCGAACCAGACGAGCCCGCCTCATAACTACGACTTCTCCGTCTGGAAAAACAATGCAAAGCTGGCCGATTACGAGTTGATAATTGGCAACCAGGTTGGTTTTGGAATGTCGACCGACACAACGGTTCAGCCTGTGCCGGGAAGCTTTGTTCATCTGCCTGCAATACCTACCAATTTCAAGATATATAACACCTATGATAACAAGGAGATCAGATATGGCTTTGCAGATCTTGATAATACAGGTGGTGATGGGAAGTTGTCAGCATCAACCGGAAATCTTGGATTGAACACAGACATTATTGTTTTCATTGAAGATTACCTGGGTAAGAAGAACCAGTTTACGTACCGTCTGCAGCTTCGCCCGATCCTGAAGAACGGTGTTGAAACTACCGTTAATCCACAACCAGGGGATACTTTATTCGTCCGGACAACCAAACCTTTCTCAAGTCGCGACCGGTATGAATTCAAGATTCAACAGCAGAATACGGCCCAGATCAGCGATACGCTGGCAAAGAAACAACTTGCCGATATCAAGGTTGTACCGAACCCATACAAGGTTACCAATCCGTATGAGCCGGCTATTACAACCAGTGATAATACCCAGCACCGCGAGTTGCATTTTACTCACATCCCTGTGCCCTGTATCCTGCGGATTTTTACGGTTTCCGGGTATTTGGTGAGACAGATCACCATAGAAAAAGGCAATCCAAATCTGTTCGGAGGTACTTACAAGTGGGATATGCTGACGAAGGACAACCTGGAGGTTTCCTATGGAGTGTATCTGTATCAGATTCACGCCGAAGGTGTCGGCGACAAAATTGGAAAATTCGCGGTCATAAAATAAAAGGATGTTAGCTGTGAAAAAGCTGATGAAATTATGTAAAAATGGTTTACTAGTGGCAGTCCTGCTAATGCCTGTTCTGCCTGTATGGGCACAAAAAGTAAGCAAGGTGGGAACGACGGCCGCCAATTTTCTTGAAATTCCGGTTGGTACCCGTGCATCGGCTATGGGTGGTGCCGTGACAGCCACGATTGATGGTCCCACATCAATGTATTGGAATCCGGCGGGACTTGCTTCTTTAAAGGATATTGAGGTGTCCGCAGAAGCAGCAAACTGGCCTGCTGGTATCACCCATAGTTTTGTTGGTATCGCTATGCCGGTTGGAAACGGGGCTGCCGGAATCAACATCACGGCAATGACGATGACCAGCATGGAGGTGACAACCTATGATTACCCCGAAGGTACCGGTCAGACGTTTGCACCCTATTCCGTTGCCGTTGGAGCGACCTTTGCACAGTATTTGCTAAGCCAGCTATCCCTGGGTGCGAATGTAAAATTTATCCAGGAATCCATCATGGATACGAAAGCAATGGGGATTGCATTTGACGTTGGTACCATGTACACCACACCGTTCTTTGGAATCCGCTTTGGTGTGGATATCAGCAATGTCGGACCCAAAATGAGGGCTAGCGGCGATGGGTTGATCACCCCGGTTGATCTGGACCCCAATGGACAGGGAAATTATAAGGGGGATGCCAACTTGAGAACAGATCCTTTTGCCCTTCCTCTCCAGCTAAGAGTTGGATTGGCATGGGATGCGATAAAAACCAAACTATACAGAATAACAGTCGATGTCGACGGAAACAGTCCTACTGACAATGATCAGAGTGTCAGTGTTGGTGGCGAGATCTCATTCCTTAATGATCAGTTCATAATTCGTGGCGGGTTACCTGAACTGGGATTACGCGACAGAATCATTAGATATGCGGGTGGGATCGGCATCAGCCATCACATTGCCGGTAAGCTTAATGTTTCTGTCGGGTATTCTTATACCCAGTACAAATATTTGAACAGTGTGAACAGGATCTCACTTAAAATTGGATTTTGAACATGTATCACAAAGTCCAACTACATATAATAAACAGGAGGTAGACCTATGAAAAAGGGTACCAAACGGTATCTGGCGTTGCTAATACTGGTTATCGGTTTTGCCAGCACAGCATGGAGTCAGGTAACGAAGATACGCGAAGCCCGGACAATGGACGGGCAAACTGTTACGATCCGAGGGATTATGAATACCGCGGATTATGGAGGAAGTGCCGCACAATTTTTTGTGCAGGACACCACAGGAGGGATAAATATTTATGACTCGGGAAGAAGCGCTTCCAGCTCTTTTACACTTGCCGCCGGTGACTCCCTGGAGATTACCGGCTCGATTGCAACATTTAGCGGGGTAGTCGAGTTACAAGCAACAAGCATGACTCAGATAAATACCGGTAATCCACTGCCGGCTCCGGCTATGCTGAAGGCAACCGAGTTGACCACAACAAGTAAATATCAGGGGATGCTTGTTCGTGTAGTCGGTCTGACACTGAATGATCCGACCCAATGGCCCCAGGCTGGAGCAACGTCGAATGGCAGTGTAGATGCAGCAACGGCGGATTCAGCCGTGACCATCTATTTTGATAAAGATCTGCCAATTATCGGTACAGCAGCTCCAACTGGTGAATTTAATCTGACCGGTGTGTTAACAGCGTATGTTAGTTCAAGCACAAGTGTGTCGGAATTAATGCCATCATGGGCCTATCAATTGCAAAATGTGTACACGGTTTCAATAAATGCCAACACAGCGACCGTGCCCGATACCCTTCATGAATCCGATTTCATCCAGGTTCGTGGCTACATTACTCATGGAGGCATGCCAACCGATTATGTCGGACAAACCCTGACATGGGATATGAAGTCAACGCCCATTGGTGTTAACAAGGGTGGGGACTACTGGGCCATTCCTGTGAAGATGAGCCCCGGTGATACACTTATTTACAAATTCTGGGTAGGCATTGTGACCTCCAAAGACACATCCGGTGCAGCACCAAATGGTGGCTGGGAATCCGATGGACCTGTTAATGGTAACTATCGGTTTGTCTTACCCGATACGGCAAAAAAAGACCATAGTACATCTGTTATATTTTATAACAGTGGTAATGGACGTAATGCACCTTACATATCCAAAAAAGATTCCGTTGGTATCTTTTTCCGGGTAAATGTTGCCAAGCTTATGCAGTTGAAAAACTTCAATCCGGCGACTGACTCCATTGGCGTACGCGGTAGTGTTTATCCACTGGATTGGGGTATGAATGGGGTTTACCTCGACAGCGAAAAAGTAGCCGCACCTGGTATTAATATGTTCTATTCCGGCGCAGCCTACTTCCCCAAAGATTCTCTTGCCAAGGCAAATAACAAGGTAGAGTTCAAATTCTACGTTCAAAGCCAGACCAGCACAACAAATTGGGAAGGCGTCGCAAACAGAACCTTTGTATTAGGGGCCGCTGAGGATACAACGATACATTGGGCTCACTTTAATAATGAGGCACCATCTGCGAAGCCTATCATTACGACAAAACTGAACTTTTCTGTCAATGTTGGTATCCTTGAAGGCCTCGGGCTCTTTAACTCTGCTATCGACTCGATGGAAGTACGTGGAGATTTTAATGGTTGGGCCGATCCGCCACATGACTATCTAATTTATGATGGGTTCACTAAAACCTGGCAGTTGAACAACAAGGAGGTCACAAAGGCTGTCAGCGACCAATTGTCCTACAAGTATTATGTCCACTGGGCCGCTGAACGCTTCGACAGTACATCGACCAATTTTATACCGGGTATCGTCGCTGACAATGGATATGAAGTACCGGGTACCTGGGGTGGTGGTAACCGTGTTATTACCATTAAAGATCAGACTGTGCAGGATATTGCGCCGGCCTATTTCAGTGGTATTTCACCGAGTGGCCTGATAACCGATCAGAATACGGAAGGTGGAAACGGTATTGATGCGACCTTCAAAATCAATATGCAACCGGCTTTGAGCGCAACAACGCCGTTCAATCCGGCTACAGATTCCGTTTACATGATTGTTGAAGAACCCATGCTGGCACTTACACAGGGCTGGACACCGGGTGAAAGCTCGATTACCAGTGCCAAAACTGCCGCTTCGATCGAATATATCCACTTCAAACCAACTCAGGCTGATCCTAATGTTTATCAATTGACCATTCACATGAAGGCAAAGACATTAAATGTATTTGCTTTCCGTATTTGGTACGGTCAGCCTATGGATCCCGCCGGAAGTGGTGTAGGTAACGGTGGTGGTTTTGATCCCGGTCGTTATTATTACCAATACATACAGCCGAATGTGGTAAATGGTCAGATTCAATGGCCGTCATCCTTCACGATGGCGACGCTTAATTACCAGTCTGATCCGCCGCTGCCATACGAAATGCCGCCCGATTATGAGAAGTTGCTTCCCATCTCGGAAACAAAGGGTGCCGATGGTTTGCCAACGAAGTTCAGTTTGTTCCAGAACTATCCAAACCCGTTCAACCCGACCACCAATATTACTTTTGCTGTTCCGCTGACGAGTAATGTTGAGTTGACGATTTATAATACGCTGGGTCAAAAGGTTGCCACTCTGGTCAGTCAGAAGATGTCAGCCGGTACTCATACCGTTGAATTCAATGCCGCTAGTTTGGCATCCGGTATGTATCTGTACCGCCTGAAAGCAGGCAACTATGTGTCGATCAAAAAGATGATGCTTATCAAGTGATCATCTTAGCTATCAAAACAGGGACGGGATTCGCGTTCTGTCCCTGTTTTCTATAAAAATGTCAGCGGTTGCCTTGCGACTCCAAGTGTTATCACATCGGGCCGTGTGAGTCAGCTTTATCAACCAGGAAAGTAGGGAACACTTTGTCTGCGACTATCTATGATATTGCCCGTGAAGCAGGGGTGAGTATTGCCACCGTCTCCCGCGTTTTCAACAATAGCGAAAATGTATCGGAGAAGACGAAAAAGAGGATTCTGGCAATTGCGGAGTCTTTGGATTATCATCCGCGGGCTTTTGCACAGGGGTTGGCACGGAAACGATCACGCATGATAACGGCACTTGTTCCGATGATCTCCAACTACTTTTTCATGGAGGTGCTTGGTGGAATTCAGGATGCCTTGGTCGAATATGATTATGACCTGAATATCTACAATATTACCTCGATAAATGATCAGCTGGAACAGGTAGAATACGTTCTGAGAAAGGGAATGGCGGATGGATATTTATTCATTTCCCTTCATCTCAAGGATCCGCAGTGGAATGAACTGAAACGGTACCATGTCCCCATCACACTGGTGGACGAGTACGATACGGAGTTCGATTCGGTCAGTGTAGACAGCGTTGAAGGTGCGTATACAGCTACAAACTATTTCATCAAAAAAAAGCTTCAAAGGATCGCGATGATCACGGCTTATCCAAATGCCAAGCCGTCGAGAGATCGGTTATTAGGGTATAAACGCGCTCTTGAAGACGCCGGCCGGATGATCGACAATGACCTGATCGTTACAGGAGACGATTTGGACCGGGATGGTTTTACCGAAAAGGGCGGATATCAGGCTATGAATAAACTGCTGAACATGCCGAATATGCCCGACGCCTGCTTCTGTTCATCCGATATTCAGGCCGTCGGTGCTCTTAAGGCTATGGTCGATAACAAAGTTAATATCCCGTTGATCAGTTTCGATGATATTCAGATTGCACACTATCTCGGTTTGTCTACGATGAAACAACCTATGTACGAGATGGGGAAGCTGGCAGCGCACAAACTGGTTGAACGTATAACTGAACCCGGCAAAGTAGTATCACATACTGTTTTTTCGCCTGAACTCATCCTGAGAGCAACATGTGAACTAATCACTAAAGAGTCCGTTTCCGCTGCAAAATAAACGGAGATACTATTTTAAACGATTCACGCCTCCCATGAAAGCTTTAATGGGAACAAAAAAAATCTTATGCCGCGATATTATAGTTTATTGAGGATTCTTCCATTTTTGTTTCTTACTTCATTAACAGGGCAAACCCTGGCTCAGGTCGTTACCTGGAGTCCGCAATTTCCCATAGACTCCGATACCGTCGTCGTCTATTTCCATGCGAAAGAGGGCACCGGTGGCCTTGCAGGTTACACGGGGGATGTCTACGCTCATACTGGCGTCATTACCGATCAGAGCACTTCTCCGGGCGACTGGAAGTATGTAAAGAGCAACTGGGGGGAAAATACCCCTGATACCAAGATGACCCGCATTGCGACCGATGAATACAAGATCACGCTCAATAATGTTCGAAATTATTATGGTGTTCCGGCCGGAGAAAGAATCCTGAAAATGGCATTTGTCTTCCGAAGCGGGGTGCAGGTCAATGGTGTTTACCTGGAGGGCAAGGATGCGGGTGGGCAGGACATATTTGTAGATATTTACGACTCCGGACTGCATGTTCGTTTTATCCAGCCAACCGGTGACCCGGCATTCATAAAGATGGACAGCACTTTGACGATCATCGGTGTGGGAAAGTCGTTTTCAGATACAACCATCACATTGAAATTGAATATTAACGGAGCCCAGGTAGCGATGGTTCAGAATGATACCATCACATATGATGCGGTAACCTCGGCAAGCGGCCGTTTTGAGATGCAACTGATCGGGGAGGATGCAAAGGGAGAGAAGGATACGATCTCCGGAGCGTATGTCATAAATCCACCGTTCGTCAATGCGCAGCGTCCGGCTAATCTGCAGGATGGCATAACCTATGATTCCTCCAATCCGACGCAGGTAACCCTTTCCTTGTTTGCCCCTCATAAGAAGTTTGTCTATGCTCTCGGGGACTTCAACGACTGGAAAGTGCAGCCGCAGTATTTCATGAAACGGGATTCGGTGAATGCCGACAGTGTATGGTACTGGATGACCCTTCCCAATCTGTCGCCTGGTACCCGGTACGCCTTTCAGTATCTCATTGATGGATATCTGCGCGTGGCAGATCCCTATTCTGAACTGGTGCTGGATCCGGACAACGACCAGTATATCTCAGACCAAACCTATCCGAATCTCAAGTCGTATCCATATGGGAAAACCGATCATATCGTCGGTGTCCTTCAAACCGGGCAACCCGCTTTTAACTGGAGCGACCAGGATTATACCCGGCCGTCCAGGGATAAATTGGTGATTTATGAATTGTTGATCCGGGATTTTATAGCTGCTCACGATTATGCGACCCTCAGGGATACGCTCAATTACCTGCAGAACCTGGGAGTGAATGCTATTGAACTGATGCCGATCACCGAGTTTGAGGGTAACAACAGCTGGGGATATAATGTGATATTTAGTTTCGCACCGGATAAGTATTACGGGACGGCAACCGAGCTCAAAAAATTTGTCAATGAGTGTCACAAACGGGGTATCGCGGTGATCATGGATATGGTTCTCAATCATTCGTTTGGTCAGTCGCCTATGGTTCGCATGTACTTCCAAAACGGAAAGCCGGCGCCGGACAGCCCATGGTTTAATGTGAATCCGACCCATCCGTATAATGTGGGATACGATTTTAATCATGAAAGCCGGGCAACCCAATACTTTGTGGACCGTGTAAACGCGTACTGGGTAACGAACTATCATATTGATGGATACCGGTTCGATATGAGCAAGGGATTTACGCAGACCTATTCGGGATTAAATGTGGATTTGTGGGGTCAGTATGATCAGTCCCGCATCAATATCCTTGAGCGGATGGCGGGTCAGATCTGGAAAACCGACCCGGAGACCTACGTTATACTGGAACATTTTGCAGTTAATTCAGAGGAAAAGGTTTTATCGGGCGACGGGATGATGCTGTGGGGAAACATGAACTATGCCTATAACCAGGCGACATTGGGATACGACGCCGGACCGGGCGGCGACCTTCATTCCTGGGATTTCTCCGGGGTGTCATATAAAGTCCGGTCATGGTCGCAGCCCCATCTTGTCGGCTATATGGAGAGTCATGACGAAGAACGTCTCATGTATAAAAACCTGCAGTACGGGAACAGCAGCGGCACCTACAGCATCCAAAGCCTGCCGACGGCCCTGGACCGGATGAAACTGGTGGCCGCCTTCTTCTTTACCATTCCCGGACCTAAGATGATCTGGCAATTCGGGGAACTCGGTTATGATTATTCCATCAATTACCCGAGCTACACGTCGGCCGACAGGCTTACGCCCAAACCGATTCGCTGGGATTATTTTTCTGAGGTCAACAGGCAGAAAGTGTACAAGGTCTTCAGCAGCCTGATCAAACTGAAAGAAACATACCCGGCATTCAGCAGTAGCAACTTCACGATCGATGCACAAAATGCGGTCAAGAGGATCCATATCGCCGGCGACACGATGGATGTAAACATTATTGGAAATTTTGATGTCATCACGCATACCGCACCCGGCCAGTTCCAGACTGTTGGCACGTGGTATGATTATTTTTCAGGCGATCCGGTTGACGTCACGAATACTGACCTGAATATAACCCTGGCCCCAGGGCAGTTTCATATCTATACCACAGGCAAGCTGCCGACACCAGAACAGGATATCCTTTTAGATGTGGAAAAAGGGGAGGCGGGATCTGAAAAGCCGGCCGGATTCCATCTTGAGCAGAATTATCCGAACCCGTTTAACCCGGTGACCAATATCCGCTATGAACTGGCGAACTCCTCGCAGGTAACGCTGGCGATATATGACATCCTTGGCCGGAAGATTGCTGTGCTTATTGATCGCCAAATACAGGGCTCCGGCTCCCATGTAGTCGCATTCAACGCGGGTCGGCTTAGCAGCGGCACGTATTTCATAAGGCTGCAGGCCGGAGGCCATACAATGATCCGCAAGATGATGCTACTGAAGTGACTGTCCCCCGGCATCACCTTCCTTTTAAGAAATGATAAACGACAGATCACATAGTCAATCGCACAATGTGACGAGATGGAGAAGAACCCGATGAAAATTCTTGAATATTTTATTATTATGGGAAAGTTAACAAAAACGATTTTTGTTGTGTTTGTGTGTGCGGGAAGCCTTTGGGGCGGAGCCTCGCAGGGATTAGCGCAATCTTTGAGCTCCGTTCCCCAATGGGCTCAAAATGCCGTTTGGTATCAAATCTTTCCTGAACGATTTCGTGACGGTGACACGACCAACGAGCCAACCCACCAACATATCCATGCCCCTTCAGGCTGGAAATTGTCACCCTGGACAAGTGACTGGTATCAACGGTCCGGCTGGGAGCAGCGTGTTGGACCCACCTTCTACAATTTTGTGACCGATCGCAGGTACGGCGGTGATCTTCAGGGTATCATCGATGAGCTGGACTATCTGAAAGATCTGGGAGTGACCGCCATCTATCTGAATCCTGTTCAGGATGCCATTTCTTTGCATAAGTACGACGCCAGCTACTATCATCATGTCGACCGGTTCTTCGGTCCTAGCCCCAGAGAGGATGAAGCTTTGATGGCCGGCGAAGATCCTGCTGATCCATCTAAATGGGTCTGGACGAGCGCCGACAGCCTGTTTTTGAAACTGGTCGGAGAAGTCCATAAAAGAGGAATGAAGATCATCATCGATGGCGTGTTCAACCATACGGGCACCGATTTCTGGGCGTTCAAAGATCTTGCGAAGAATCAGCAAAAATCTCCGTACAAAGATTGGTACGTTGTAAAATCGTTCGACAACCCGGCAACGCCTGATACGAATGAATTCGACTATGAAGGATGGTGGGGTTACAAGGGACTGCCGGTCTGGCACAAGGAAAACGGCACTATTGTTAAACCTGTCCGCGATCTCATCTTCGCCGACACGCGCCGCTGGATGGATCCGAATGGGGACGGTGATCCCTCAGACGGCATCGACGGCTGGCGGCTGGATGTGGCCGAGGAGATCGGGCACAATTTCTGGAGGGAATGGCACAAACTGGTGCGCACAATCAATCCCAGTGCGTATACGACCGCTGAAATATGGACGCGCAACGCCATTAACTATGTGAAACCGGATGAGTTCAGCGCTGTTATGAATTACCGGTTTACAAGGGCCGTGCATCATTTTTTTATCAGGCAGGATTATAGTGCCGCCCAGCTTGATACGAGCCTGGCTCATACCAGGGATGATTACAGCACCGCAGCCAACGAGGGGATGATGAACCTGATGGATAGCCATGATACCGAACGTCTGGCATCGATGATCGTAAATCACACCCACGATTTCAAGCAGAACAGCCATGCATATAATGGTTACAACGTCCGTAAACCAAACGCGGCTGAAAGAAAGGTACAACGGCTGATTGCGTTGTTTCAGTTTACCTACGTCGGATCTCCGATGATCTATTATGGAGATGAGGCGGGCATGTGGGGCGCCGATGATCCTGACGACCGGAAGCCCATGGTCTGGCCGGATATGAACTATGATGCAGAAATAAATCACCCCTTCTCCAGGCCAAGACCGCGCGATGCCGTTCAATTCGACAGCGCCCTGTTCAACTGGTACCGGACTCTGGCTCATCTGCGAAGCATGTATCCCGTTTTAGGGATCGGTTCCTATAAAACGATCAGCACCGGTGATCCCAACAAGATATTCTGCTTTGCACGGTACGACAGCCAAGGGAAGGTGGCATATGTACTGATCAACCGGGGAGATAAAGACCATGAGATAAAAATTGATACACATGCTTTGGGTAAACGATACCGGCATAAAGCATTTCTGGAGCCCTTTTCCGGCAATAACATAAATCCCTTGAGGGGAATGATCACGATAAATGTACCCGCTGTAGAAGGAAGGATTTTGGTTGGAGATTAGGCAGGGACAATACAGCTTGTCTCAGAACCGGAATAAATCATTTAACGGTTTCAGCCGATCTGTGTCCCGGGTTCAGATTACGGAAATCAGCTCATTCCGGTTTCCAAAGGCAACTGTTTTCAGACAGGTTGAGTTATACGATAGTCGTATAAATTTTATCATTCCTGTTTGCCAATTTGATCAGACTGTTTTACAATGAGATCATGCAATTATCGATTAGAAACAACCATATCAACTAATTACCTGTAGATTTTATTCTTGTTATCATCTCTTAGAAGGCTTTGCAAAACCGTTCTTTTGTCCAATATCTGCATTTTCGCGACTTCGAAATCCTCGAATATGGTAAATATGCTGCGGTTTCGCAGTCGCTCAGGCTTTGATCTTGAACAAAATTCCTGGTTTTTCAAAGCCTTCTCTTACCTGCGGTTACCAATGATGAAGTTGATCATATATGAAGAAGATCATATTCTCTAATTGTGAGATGGCATTGAAAAATGGGATACTGCCGGATATGGATTCGTAAAGCGGCGGCCCTTTGATTATGTCTATTCAATCTGTAATTAAAACAGAATTCTCTGGCAATTTTTTTGAAAAATTTAAAAAACAGAAAAGCCAAACCTGTTCACCTGGCGGCAGGTGATTTTCAAAAAGTTTGATTTCTATACTATGAAAGAAAGCGTATCGACGAAAGCAAGGGTAACTGCATCCGAAATTCTGGCAATTGCCTTGTTTGCAATTATAGGTGCTGCGTTGTTTTCCGTACCGGGCACCATAACGAGAAGGAACCTGCAACAGCGGGAGAACCAGGAGAAAGATCTCGGCCGCAATATCCGAACTGAAAAAGAAGAGAGTCCGAAAGAGCGACAAAAATACAGCTTGGAGCGTTATCAATATCTTTTCCGGATGCTGCGCGACCCCAAAACGGGCAAGATTCCGGACAATGTCAGGGCACGGGAGCTGGCTTATGCCCACCTGATTGACCAGGAAAATCGTTTTCTCACGCCAAATCGCTCGATAGCGGCTGCCAGCGGATTCAGTTACTCGCAGGCCGGGCCGTACGACATCGGCGGACGGACACGTGCTCTCGGGATAACGATGAACAGCTCCAACCAGCCTGACATCTATATTGCAGGTGGTGTTTCCGGTGGGATATGGAAGTCGACGGATGCGGGTGCTACCTGGCAGTTGAAGACTTCCCCGGGACAAAGCATGAGCGTCACTTCTCTTGCCCAGGATCCGGTAAATCCCAATGTATGGTATTACTGCGGCGGCGAGTTTGTCGGTAATTCCACTTCGATTGAGGGTGCGCCGTATCGGGGCAGCGGTGTTTTTAAATCAACCGATAACGGGGATACCTGGAATGTACTGCCTATCACGCAGATTCAGGATCAGGCATCGTATCACAGTGTTTTTCAGTATTGCTCGAAAATTGTCGTCAGTCCAACTACGGAATCGCTCTTTATCTGCAGCAATGCCGGAATAATCCTGCGATCGACGGATGGTGGGAACAGTTTTCAAAAAGTTCTAGGTGGAATCAACAATCATTACTTTACCAATATAGCCGTTGCGAGTAACGGTACGTTGATAGCTGCGCTGTCCGAATACGGCTATCAGTCTTCTGCTCAGTCGCCGCCTGGTATTTATCTTTCCACAGATGACGGAAACACCTGGAATAATATTACGCCGGCATCCTTTCCCCTGACCTACGAGCGAACAGTCCTGGCGTTTGCACCTTCCGATCCGACCGTAGCTTATTCACTTACATATACCGGTAGTAAGGTAAACGGTCACGACGACATGAGGTTCTTTAAATATACGATTTCAGGATCAACAGCCACGTCCGAAGATCGTTCATCAAATCTTCCGGAATTCGGTGGCAGCGTGGGTGATTTTAACCAGGGAGATTATAACATGGTTGTGGCGGTCAAGCCCGATGATCCCAATTTTGTGCTGCTTGGTTCCACAAACCTGTACCGCTCGTTTGATGGATTTTCAACACCGGCAAATGACAAGAGTAAAAACTGGATCGGCGGTTACAGCACAAAAAATGATATCTCTACTTATCCCGGCAATCATCCTGATCAGCATATAATTGCTTTTGTGCCCGACAACCCGAATGAGTTGGTCGACGGACATGACGGTGGCCTGAGCTTTACCAGCGATATTACCAAACAGGGAACCGGCGATGCCGTAACCTGGACCAGCCTCAACAACAAATATATAACTTCCCAGTTCTATACGATCGCCATGAGCGACTCCTCGAATGATACGCGTTTACTGGGAGGGACTCAGGACAACGGATCCCCATATTTCCGGGCGAGTTCAGCGACCAGTACCATCTCTTCGGACATCAGCTCGGGAGATGGCGGTGATGCATATCTGGGTAAAAACTTTGCCTATGCCTCTACACAAAACGGATCTGTGGTTCGCTACCTGTACACGTCCAGTGGCGATGTTGCACAAATTGGCCAGACCGATGTGGACCCCCAGAATGCGAAGAACCAATTGTTTATCACACCTTATACGGTTGATCCGAATTCTGAGAACGTAATGTATTACGCGGCGGGTAGTTTGTTATGGAGGAACGCAAATATTACATCCGGTACTCCAAGGAATTTCTGGGAAGAGGTACCTGTTCTGAATGCTGTTGATACGGTTAAAAACATTACGGCTCTGGCTGTTACCAGGGAACTTCCAACGCATACTCTTTACATGGGAGTTTCAGGAGGAAACCAGGACTCCGCAAAAGTCTATCGTTTGGATAATGCCCCTATGGCAACCACCGCTTCCGACATTTCAAGTCCTGATTTCCCGGTCGGTGGTTATATCTCGGATATTGCTGTAAATCCCAAAAATGGAAATGAATTCATTGTCGTATTTTCGAATTACAACGTTTCAAGCCTGTTTTATACGGATAATGGCGGCCAATCCTACAGCCAGGTCCAGGGAAATTTGCAGGGAAATTTAAACAACAACAACGAGTACATCGGCCCGTCTGTCCGTTCGGCGGCTATTGTGAATACCGGTGACGGAAAATACTTTTTTGCGGGTACCAGTGTCGGGCTCTATATGACTACTGCGCTCAGCGATACTGCCACGAAGTGGGTGAAACAGGCACCCGATATTATTGGAGATGCGGTCGTATCCAGTCTTTACTCACGTCCCGCCGATGGCTGGGTGGCTGTCGGGACTCACGGACGCGGCGTATTTCTCGGCAAACCCGAAGTGGCACCGTCGGGTGGATCCAACCCGGGAACAACATTGCCCAGCGAGGTCAGCCTGCAGCAGAATTACCCCAATCCATTCAATCCCTCGACCAAAATACCTTTCAAACTGGGACAACAGGCAAGAGTTACATTACAAATATACGATCTGACAGGACGATTGGTATCGACTCTTATCGATAACGCCAGTTACTATGCCGGTGAATACGACGTGCTGTTTCAACCATATCAACTGGCCAGCGGTACCTATTTTTACCGTCTGACAGCTGTGACTAAGGATAAGCGGCTTACACAAGTTCGAAAGATGGTGTATATCCGGTGATTCTAGGATACCTCTCAAATTTATAAACATAATAAAATTAAGCTCATCCGTTTTGTACATTAATTTTATCACTGCCTCATGGAGGGGGGTTGGGGTGAGGTATGATGGCCAGATACCAGTTCACGAATGCATAGGACCGAGAAATCCAACAATGTCTCTAACATTTTATTATATCAAATTCACATCATTTAGATTATAGCATAAAAGTAAATATGAAGGAGACCTTCCACCGGCAATGATCTGTGTCGTTCCGGGCAGGGGATGTATTATTCAATAACCGTGCAACTATCTCACGGTAATTTCGTC
>CAWBCD010000022.1:0-51726 GCA_963787205.1 uncultured bacterium | reverse complement strand
AAAATAAAAGCACTTAAACCCGATATCATTGTCGCCAACTATGAGGAAAACAGGAAAGAGGATATCACACAATTACAATCCGGGTTCCGTGTTTTTTTGACCGATATACGCAGCATTTCCGATGCGTTTCAGTCGATACGCGACATTGGCAATCTCTTTGGTGTCTCCACGCAAACACAGGATCTCATCAGGCAAATCGAGCAGGTTTTTGAGGAACGGCCCACTGTGAAGCCGGTACCAACCCTCTATTTTATATGGCGAAATCCATGGATGGGCGTTGGTCGGGGTACCTATATAAATGATGTGATGCAACACTGGAAACTTTCTAACGTTCTTCACAGTGATGATCGGTACCCGGTAATTGATCCGGAAAACAGAACGTTTGATCGGCCGGAATTAATTTTACTGAGTTCGGAGCCCTTCCCATTTAAGACAAAGCACAGCGTAGAATTACGTTCAAACTTCGCTGAAGCCCGTTTCGAATTTGTCGATGGTAAATGGTTCAGTTGGTATGGATCACGCATGTTATCTTCGTTCAAGGCACTTAACGATTGGCGCAAACAGATATAACCTTTTTGTCGCATATTCGTTATCATGCAAGTCATTCTTTTCGATCGCATCATTTCGTACAACCAAGGTTTTAGAGATTTCTAAATTTAACAAGCGGTACCACGATCTCCCGACACATGAAGAAAAGTTTCTACCTTCTGATTCTCTCTTTTGCACTTACATACTGTTCAACGGCACAGCATCTAACCCAAACCGCACAGTCTGACTCGACACCCCAGCAACAGGATGTAACAACCCGTTCCGACAGTCTTCAGGCCCGGTCTGAGTATATCCGGGGAATTACGGAATTCGAGCTCAAAAGCTACAAGTCGGCAATGAATCATCTCACAAAGGCTTATGTCGTCTTACCAAATGATCCTGCCATAAACTATGCTCTTGCTGATACTTATCTGAAGCTGGATGACATGGCCAATGCGGAGTATTACGCAAAACAATCCGTAAAACTGGATCCCGACAATAAATGGTACCGGTTAAAACTCGCGCAGATCAACCAGGCGAATGGGGATCTTAAAAATGCCGAAGCTCAGTTGCAAAAGATTCTTGAGCTTCATCCGAATGATGTGGATCTTCTGCATAAGGTAGCCGATTTACAGCAACAGGAAGAGCATTATGATGATGCTAATCAAACACTCAACCGGATCCTGGCATTAGCCGGAAAAGATCCACAAATCTATTACCAGAAGTTTCTCAATTTTAATAAATCGGGCCAAACGGATTCTGCACTGTCCGTACTGCAGCATCTTTATAAGCTGGATCCAACCAATATGGCTGCAGTCCAGACTCTGGGGGAATATTATGAAAACATGGGACACCAGAGAAAAGCTGAAAAATTATATCTGGATGCACTCAAAAAATCACCCGACGAACCTGACCTCGTATTGCATCTGGCTCAGCTTTATCTGAATGAAGCCCGTTGGGATAGTGCCGGCACACTGCTCCAGTCGGTAATAAAAAATCAAAAAGTAGAGCCGTCTGAAAAAGTTGATGTAATTAACCGGATAATCGACCAGACTCAAAAGAAGGATCATCCTGCCGTACTCGACAGTCTTAGCGGTAAATTGATCAATACATTTTTGAATGCCAACCCCGATGACGCTACTGCCCATGCAATGTCTGCCCATTACCAACTTGCCCGGGGACATCTTGACAAAGCTATTACCGAGTTGCAGACTAGTGCTGAGCTTGATTCTACAAACGAGATGGTATGGCAGCAACTTATTCAGCTTCAGTTTTCCAGGCAGAATTATCCACAGGTGATTGCAGCTGGCAAGAAAGCGGTCAAATCGACACCCGACAACGCATTTATACAATTTGCAGTCGGTTCTGCCTACATGGCACAGGGAAAATCACACCAGGCAGTTCCCTGGCTAAAGAAAGCCAGCACACTCCCCTCACGCCGCAGTTTTAAGTCGATCATATACGGTTCACTCGGAGATGCTTATTCCGCCGTAGGTGACACGGCCAACGCCGACAGTAGTTACTCCCATGCCATTCATACCGATCAAACAAATGATAATGCACTGAATAATTATGCCTACTTCCTGTCCAGACAAGGAAAAAGACTTGATGATGCACGGATAATGGTTCTGAAAGCATTGAGTATCTCGCCCAACAGTCCGGCCTACCTGGACACCGCAGGCTGGGTTTATTTCAAATTGGGTCAATATGACAAAGCCCGCGATTATATCCTGAAATCTGTCAAGACCGGTACCCCCGATGCTGAAGTCATGGAGCATCTGGGTGATGTCTATCAAAAACTAACTGATATGAGTAACGCCAGGTATTGGTGGAAAAAGGCTCTGGAAAAGGATTCGACGCGTACGTATCTCAAAAAAAGAATATCTAAATAGCATTATTCCGAATGAAGGGACGTACTGTCCAGTATCTGTTCATTATTATTTCCGGTATCCTCCTTTTACAGGCGTGCAGCGGGTCCCGTCCCGTTGTGGATTCTATAACCGGGGAAACTTTTCATAAGAGCAGATTACCAATCGACAGCCTTCAAAAGCACCTCACTGATTATCATACATCGCTGATTTCGGCCAGCGGCAGAGGAAAAGTAATCATCGATCAGCCAGGGAGTCATGAGCGTGGCACGCTCATATTTGACGCCAATCGCAAAGAAGCATTGATCCGATATAAAAATGGTCTGGGTATTGAAGGAGGAAGAATGCTCATTGACAACGATTCCGTCCTGATCTATAACAGGATTGATAAAACGGCGCGGAAAATGTCATTGCAGGATTATAGCTACTTGTACCTGAATGGCATTATGCCAATGAATCCCCTGACACTAATTGCCCCTGATTTAAGTAAAAAAGCAATTCGGGGGTTGTATGAAAACAAACATTACTATTACATTCTCTTCAAAGATGGCACCCGTGCCTATCTGGATCACAAGGATTGGACCATCCGTAAGATCGTTTACCCATTCGATCGGTCTGATGCCATCACAAATTTCATGTACAATGCGTACGCAAACATAAAAGGATTTCGTCTTCCCCGTAAAATCCAAATGACCAGTCATAATGCTCAGTCAAGCCTGTTTCTGATGATAGAGTCCCTTAAAATCAATCCCAAACAACTCGATTTCGACCTTGGTCTTCCGAAGGATATAACGATCCAACATCTATGAGACGGTTGCACAAGATTTCTTTTCTGATTCCAGTAATATTGATTCTGTTATGCGGGATTTCCCGAACCTACGGACAAGACTATCAAAAACAACGCCAGGAACTAATAAAGGAACAGAGAGCGACACAACTGGAGATCATCCAGCTAAAAGACCAGATTGAATCATACAGGAAGCAAATATCAGAGAACGAGACCAAATTTCAGAAACTGAATAATGACTATCAGAGCCTGAGTAAGGAAATTGTGCTTCGGAATGCCTTAATAAAGAAACTCCAAAATGAGCAACAGACCGTTCAACACGAAATTGAGGTAACCCAAAATGTGTATCAGAACAAGGAAGATGAGCTAAAAAAACTCGTCGCCGAATACCAGCGCACGCTTACCTATTTATATATGCATGGACGGGATTCACAAATAGCACTGATTCTCACATCGCACTCCCTGAATCAAATGCTGGTCAGATCCTATTACCTGAGAAAATTTGATGAATTCAGGAGAAACCAGGAAACCCAGATCAAGGAAGCACAGCAGCAGCTTGAGCAGCGAAAGCAAGAACTGGAAGGATCAAAGAAAAAGAACGATGACCTGTTGGCTGATACCCGGAAAGAAAAAGGTGGTCTGGAACAAAGGCAGCATCTGCAAAAGAATATGATTACAAAACTAAAAAAAGATCGTGGCCATCTGCAGAATATGGTCAAAAATACCCGTAAACAGGTTGATGACCTCAATTCCACTTTGACTACCCTGATTGCAGAGGCGGATAAAGTGAGGGGGGCTGAAGAGAAACGGCTGCATCAGCTCGAAGCGGAACGGCAGAAGCAGCTGGCAGAAGCGGAGCTGATCAAAGATCCGGCCAAACGAGCAGCGATGATCAAACGATACAGTACCCCGGTTGCAGAAAAAAATGAAATTACCGATTCCGAAATCGAGACATTCCAAAAAGAGTTTTCCAGCGAGAAAGGTAAACTGCCATGGCCTGTTGACGGAGTCGTGACGAGCCACTTTGGGACCGTGACCGATCCTCTCTACGGTACCAAAATCCCAAATCTCGGGATTGATATTGCAGCTCCGCCACAGACACCCGTGCATGCCGTAAGTGACGGCTATGTATTTGCGATACAACCTCTTCCTGGCTACGGAGACTTGGTTCTGGTAAATCATGGGCGTTATAAAACCGTTTACGGAAATCTCAGCCAGGTAATGGTCCACAAAAACATGATTATCAATAAAGGTGATGTAATTGGACTATCGGGCGATAAGAATTCGGCCAAAGGCGAAGTGCTCTTCTTTATGGTGCGTAACGGCAAGAAAAACGTGAATCCCGAATCCTGGCTTAGCAAACAGTAATTACCACTATTCCCTGAAATATTACGTAACTTTCAAATAAACGAATGAACCTGGTTGTGAACACCCATTTGATGAAACAAAATTGGCCACGCATTTTTGCGTATTCTTCATTCAGCGCTACAACAGGTGCTGTAATTTATGTTTTTACACATAGTTTTTTCCAGTACGTGGAGACCGGAGGAATCGTCACCTTCATTACGTATCTCGGTTATTTTATCATTTTCGGAAACATGTCGTATCTCCTTGGCCGCCGATTTGATGCCAAGGCCCTCTACCTGGAACAATATCCATATGTGTTGGCGATCCTCCTGGTCGTGCCAACCATGATATTCATCATCTATACACCACAGGCCGGAGTTTCGACAGCGCAGCAACCGATCCTTTTCTTTTCAATACTCGTTGCCGCCCTTGTCGGCGCATATCTTGGAATACGTAAAGGATTGCAAATACGGAATCATCAACTTGATCGCATCCGAGGGGGCGCCGACCTGGATTCGTGAGTCGTATAGCTCACTTCTCGTTGTACAGGTAATCTGCGGCCATCGCCAGGAACATGAAATTGGTGCCTCCGCCACCCATCACATACTCAGTCTGTTGCCAGAAATAGGGCCATTTTTTAAGCTCGGGCAGGTCCGGTCGTATGAGTGCGGTGCCGCTCCCAACACCTCCCGGGATATAGGTCCAGTCGGCCCGGTTAAATCCGTAGGCTACCGTTAATGACTTCACACCGACTCCAGAAACGAATGATGCGGTGTTTTTTCCCGGGTGACAACCCAGCACAAAATTCAACGCATTAAATGCATACCGGGTTGGAAAGATGTGCGGGAACCCCATGTGGAGCAGCAGTTCCTTAACACCCAGTTCCTGGATATTCCATCCGTCTCCCCAGATGTATGGCCGGTACGGCACCCCATACGGATTTTGTTTAGCCTGTTCGGCGATCTTTTCAGAAGCTTCTTTTACAGCTTTTTCGATTTTTTGGGTAAAAGCCGGATTGTTGATTTTTCTGACGGCACGACCGATAGTCACCGCATAATTCATCAGGTGATTGCTGATTAACCCGCTGTTGTCGAGGAGCATCTGTTTATACTCATTTTTCGATGTGGTTAAATAAAGCTCCGCCGCTGCATTAATCTTGTATTCAGGCTTTGCATCAGCGTCTTTTTTGTAGATCTCTCCGGCTATTTGAACACATTTCGCTGCGAGTGCCGGATTGAATTTTTTTAAGACCCGGCCTGATGCCGCCAGCACCTGTGCAACATACAACTCTCTCCGCGGATTTTTCTCGGTGAACACCATACGGTCGTCTTTCGGCAACGGCCTGTGCAGAACGGGATCCGTCGCCCCGGGCTTGTACACGATATTATCCGTGGCATTGGCCGCCTCACCCAAAAGCGTATATTGATGAAGCGTCGCCTCCTGGATACCGCGGTATAGCCTGCCTAATGCCTCATATCCCCCAACAATAGACAGAAGCCCATGTTCCATCTGCTGAATGATATCCGGCTTACCGTCCGGGACATGCATTTCCGTGAGTCTTGTCGTCTCATTGATGGAAGTGGCGTCATAGTTGTTCTTAAAAAACTCGAACGCCAGTGCGAGGTCATAAACGGTACCCGCCTGCGACTCAATCCGTAGATCATAGTCGCCGGCATCATGCCAGCCACCGATGTTCAAACCCGGTACATGTTGGCCCGATTTATATTTTGTGAGCGTCGACGGTCCCTGGCTGTACCCGTCAAAATGGTCCTTGTTAACCGGTGCCATCGTTGCGTCATCCATGTGACACAGTCCGTGCCACACACGATACCGGTCCTCCACTTTCATATGACACATCTGTACCGGCAGGAAGTACTCCAGGGTCGGCTGCCAGACATTCCTGGCAAAAATGTTATCCTTAATCTCAAACTCGCTGGACTCAATATCACCGTACTTGATTTTGTAAATGCCCGGGTCTGCAACGTCGCTGAAATCGAAACGCAGATATTTATAGCGTAGAAACTTACCCCACAAAACAGGATTTTGAACGGATTTTACTACTTGTTCCGAATTTTCACCAATCTTAATCAATTGGATTGGTTGAAAATGCTGCGTTAGTTTATCAAGCTCGACAACCGCAAATTTTGCCTGTTTGGGATGATACCCGACCTGCGAAACCTGGATAACCGGTTTGTAACGCCACTTGGTGTCTGTTTTTGGAGTGATCATCCATTCGACTGCATTCTTAACAGCTCCTGCGGGTATCGTGGAGCGAAGAACGAACCACCCGTTGTTGTAAAGTCCCCTGCCGTCGATCAACTGAAGCGGGCTCTTTTCACTGACGAACGTGATCTGTTTTCTGTCGTTATCCGGTGCCACAACCAGCTTTTCCCCCACTGCCATCGGTACGATCTGAACCTTTCCATCTGAATCTTTATCCATCGGTCCGTTAGCCTGGCGTGGAAATAGTCCCGATTCTCCATCCATCAGATAATGTTCACCAAAGTAACGGCCAGGGAACAATTCAAGATTGAAACCGACTTTACCGGCCCATTTGGCAGGAAGAGGCTTGTCCAGACTAACGGTTAATTTTATACTGTTTCCAACAGCTTCGGTTTTTATAGTGTAATGAAATCTCAAATCAGGATAATCAATAGGATTAAATCCCTTCCTGTCTTTACTAGAATCCGGATAGGACAAGCTGACCGTAATAACTCCGGCGTCTTTATCTACCGTTCTTTTGCCAACTATGGGCACGGGTGACCATTGTCCGGGTGTCGGCTCAAGACGAACATCTCCATTTGCAGCAACACGGGTACCGAACTGCACGATGGTCAAGCCACCCTGATGACCTTCGGGATAAAAATCATCAAACACCATGACATTCAAGCCCTGCATTTCGTAATAACCCTTATCATTGATCTGCAGATGGGTTAACGGCTGGCTCTCTTGCCCACAAACCCTGCCGGCAAAAATAAGAGCCATCATCGAAATAACCCCAAAAACATACTTTCTGTACATATATACCCTCACAAAATATTAGAAGATCTTCACTCCAATTTTATTACCCCTAGTTAATAACCACTCCAGAATATGTCAAGACGCATATATACACGGATTTCTTTAAATCGGCACCATCATTTGCATACCTATGGGTTGCTTAATTTACCCCTGCCTTATGCAGATGAACCACTCCCCTGTTTATGTTATTATTTTATTTGCGTATCATTGAATATTGTTTGGGAGGGTGTTGCAAGTCTTTCTGGCAACCCGAGTTATATCTAATCAAAAATCCTTCACTGCCAATTCTCCATGAAACAGCGAATACTGTTTTCTGTAATCGGTCTAATTGCCATTTTTTCCATTTTTGCATTCTGGAAGGGTGGAGATCTGACTTCCGGAACCAACTCGTCGAATGATGACGCTCAAGTAACTATGCAGGATATTAATCCAGACTGGCCGATGTCTGTTAAGGCCTCTGCTACGGTTGATCATTATGGAATTCCCGCAAATAAATGGGGAGTGAAGAACAGACGAATTTCACGTAATGAAAGCCTTGCCGACATTCTGAAAAAATATGGATTGTCTGCTGCTGATATCCATAACCTCGTACTTAACTCCCGAAATGTTTTTGATGTGCGCTCCATTCGTCCCGGTCATAATTACCGGATCTATCTCGATAAAGATTCCGTTGCACATTACATGGTCTACGAGGTTAATCCAACAAATTATGTTGTATTCAAAACAGGAAGCCATCCCAAAGTGTATACTGCCACCAAGGCCATTGTTTCTTATCCCAGGATAGCTTCGGGTACTATTAAATCTTCCTTGTATGAGACCCTTTACAAGCAGCACCTTGATGCTTCGCTCGCTGATAAGCTGGCAGAAGTTTTTGCCTGGCAAATCGACTTTTACCATTTGCAAAAGGGAGATAACTTTAAAATCATTTTCAATGAACAACGAGTTGAAGGCAAACCTGTCGGTGCCGGACCGATCGTAGCGGCTCGTTTTGAACATAATGGAGAAACCTACTACGCTTACCGCTTTACCCAAAACGGCCGTGTGGATTATTTTGATGAATCCGGCAACAGCCTGAGGAAAGCCTTCCTGAAGGCCCCGCTAAAATACACACGCATCAGTTCCCGCTATTCCTTGCATCGCTTTCATCCGATTGAACACCGATGGGAACCCCATCTGGGTGTCGACTTCGCTGCACCCGTCGGCACCCCCATCCATGCAACCGGCGATGGAGTCGTTGAAGTGGCCGGATATGCCAAATACAACGGCAATTGGGTCAAGATTCGCCATAACAGCGTGTACCAAACAGGTTATCTCCATATGTCTCATATCGCTAAAGACATACATAAAGGGGTACATGTAAAGCAGGGACAACTCATCGGTTACGTTGGCAGCACTGGTCTGGCTACCGGTCCGCATGTTTGCTACCGTTTCTGGAAGAATGGGAAACAGGTCAATGCTCTGAAAGTCCATATTCCCTCGTCAAATCCAATAAAATCTCAGAATCTGGATGATTTTGATCAACACATTGCACGCTGGGTATCCCAATTAAACCCATCCGACAAAAAACTGGCGATGGATATTGCCGAAAACCGACCGACATCCTCTTCGGTTATGCATATTGATGACAACTACAAGCAGAATTAGAAGATCTCCATAGAGTAACCACCCTGTCTGGGTGTTTTGTATATGGAAAACATGATATTTTATCTGTGTGCAGTCACTGGATTTTCTATCTTTCTGCCGTCATCTAAACAGGCAATCTAATTATCCTAATGAGTTCAGAAACATCACTGGAGTTTGAAAAAACCAGATCCTTCAAACGGATTCTCTCGGATACCTTTCTTTTTCTGAAAGAACATTTTGTGCCATTGGGTACAGCTCTACTTGTCATTGCGGGCCCTTTTCTGTTGGTCACATCACTCTACAGCACTACATTCCTCATAAAAATACTTGCGACTACACCTCCCGACTCGCAGGCTACACTCCTTCCGGATCTGGAAAATCTGAAACCATACGTTTTATATAACTATGTTTTCATTTTCATAACCAGCATCATCATTGCTGCTGTCGTATACGAGTATGTGGTGTTATACATTGAGCAGGGCTCCAAACCCATCCAGCTGGGCTTAATTGTCGAACATCTTAAACATGACTTCCTCCGGATTTTGGGCGCAGGCTTCATGAGCGGGATTTTCGTCATGTTCGGACTGTTCCTGTTCGTTTTGCCCGGCATCTATCTGTCAGTGATACTGGCTCCAATCTTTATGGTGATACTATACGAGCAATTGCCTGTTTCAGACTCGTTCAGCCGCTGTTTTCGACTGATTTCAGGAAACTGGTGGAATACCTTTCTGATGCTTTTCATACTTGTCATTCTTCAGTCGCTTTTAGCGCTCATTCTGGCATTACCCCAAAGCGTTGTCAGTGCAAAAGCTACGGCTGCCATGACCTCCAACGGGATACCGCCAAACTATCAGCTTTGGCTCCTGCTGACTTCTGTCATTTCATCGATAAGTTACCTTTTATACGCCATTCCAATGGTTGCTGTCGCATTTCATTATTTTAATCTTGCGGATCTGCACCCGCTTGAACTCACTAATGAAAGTAATGGACGGGATTTATCCTGATGTCTAAGACTTTAACCGGCACCTGCTAATCATTCCATCGTTTTACTTAGCCAGATTCCTGAGTTATTTTAGAACCAGATCCGTGAAATTACCTGACCGGTATAAATTCAATCTCAATAACAGAGTAATATGAAATTGCCGCAGCTCACCATTTGGTTTCTCCTGCTGTCAGCTTTGTTTGCCTGTTCCAGGCAACAGCCGGCTCAGGTGGCAAAAACACCTGAATCTGTCGTCAAACCTGTTGATTCCATGGCTTCTGTCCAAAAGGCCATTGCTGTGATTCATCCAACCAAAAACAGCAAGGTTACCGGAACCGTCACTTTCACCCAGGAAAGGGACGGAATTAAGATAGAGGCGCGACTCAGAAGGATGAAACCCGGAAAACATGGCTTTCACATCCATGAATGGGGCGACTGTTCGGCCGATGACGGTTCATCTGCAGGTGCCCATTTCAACCCGGAAAATCAAAACCACGGGGCCCCCGCCGATTCTGTACGCCACGTCGGAGATCTGGGCAATATAGTGGCTGATGACAACGGTGTTGGTTATTACGAACGCATCGATTCCGTACTCTCTTTTACCGGTGCGCACTCTATCATTGGGAGA
The DNA here is from genome assembly GCA_963787205.1 of uncultured bacterium. GTDB lineage: Bacteria > Bacteroidota > Rhodothermia > Balneolales > DATFMH01 > DATFNI01. The sequence continues at coordinate 40,942 of CAWBCD010000022.1, read as the reverse complement.
TCCGTAGTCATTCATGAAGGCGCCGATGACCTACAGTCGCAGCCAACAGGTAACGCAGGTGCACGCTTAGGATGCGGTGTAATCGGCATTGCGAAACCTTGAACAGTAGACAATTTTACTGTTCGTTTTCATTGTAGGCAATTGCCGTTCTGTGCGTGTCGAGTGGGGGAGCTTCGATGATTTGAAGTTTACGGTTGAAGGTATCCTCAAACAGCTCTTTTTTACGTGAAGCGCCCCAGATCTCAAGCTCTGCATCGTGTTTGGGGAAGAGCGTAATGATGATCTTATCACTGAAAACTTCCAGCCGGATATCCCTCACATTTTGATAGTGAGAACGATCCAAACCATCGGCAACCCGAATGATTCCGGATAGCCTGTCGATCTTGGATTTCAAGCTGTCGTTCAGCTCATCATAAGAGGTATGTCTTTTCTTGGGAGTCGAACGCCGGTGATACCGGGCAACATGACCCATAATCTGAATTTCGTCCTGCTTGAATCCCCTTAAATCAGCATTTAGAATCAAATAGAGGGCATGTTTATGATGTTTACGATGGGAAATATGATACCCGATATCGTGCATCAGGGAGGCATATTCAAGCAACTCCCTGTCGTTTTCACTCATCTTATGATATGGCTGGGTAGCATCAAAAATTTTAAGCGCCAATTGAGCGACGTGTTTCGAATGCCGCTGATGCCAGTCAAACTTCCGCAGCAGTTCAAAGACACTGCGCCGGCGCGGGTCGGGGTAGTGTCCAACCATCTGAATTTCCCGCATTTCCTTACGGATATAGTTCAGAATCATCCCCTCACGCAGTGCTTCCGTTGATGTTTTGATCTTCTGAATACCGAATTTTTTGATAACCAGATCTACCAAAATCAATCCCGGAACAATGTAATCCACACGCTTGCTATCCAGACCGGTAACTTTGAGCCGTTCATCCCGATCCATTTTGATCAGTTTTTTGTAGATAGGGGTAAAATCCTCCGGCCTGTACTCAAACTCATTCAGTGTGACAGAGGTATCTTTTGAAATATGGGAAGCCACCATGGTCGCAATATTTTCCATGGTACCTGACGAACCTATCAAAGTAGTTACGGGATACTTTTTAAGGGTCTCCTGTACTCCGGAAAGCTCCTCATCATAATATTTATTGATTGCCTTGATCTCTTTTGGGGTGACCGGGTCATGTTTGATAAACTGTGAGGCTGTCCGCGAAACTCCGATCTTCCGGCTGTCAAGTGCAATAAAACGATCTTTATTACCAACGATAAATTCCACGCTTCCGCCACCGATATCCATCATCAGCACCGGTGCCTCATTCAGACGGATACCGTGCTGAACGGCGTAACCGATCAGTTCCGCTTCTTTTTCACCTGGAATCGGCAAAATTTTTACACCGGTCACATCGATCACCTTCTGTATGAAATCTCCTCCGTTTGAAGATTCCCTGATGGCACTGGTGGCATATGCTAGTATTACTTCAACGCCCTGACGGTCACATAAAATTTTGATCCGGCGCATGGTATCCAGCCCCCGCTCCATAGCCTGCTTCGAGAGGCGGTGTTCTGCCACATCCTCGCCCAATCCCACCAGTTCCTTGATCTTGTCAACAATGCGGAAACTGCCATCCGGATAGATGTCGACAATTATAACATGAAAGGAATTGGTTCCCAGGTCAATAGCCGCGATGCGTTTCCTGGGATTCCCGTTTGAAGTGTCACCTGGATACATAGTTACACAGAATCTGGTTAAATGCTAACAACTGTAAAGTACGAAATTAGCCTTGCTTCTTCATATGACAACAGAATTGTTTGCATCTAACAAACATATCAGATATGGTCCAAATCTCGTAAAATTTTTTAAGTACTTTATATACTAAACGTTTATTTTATTATTAGAAATTAAATGTATGCTGGTTATGAGTAACAGGGAGTATACAAGCTCATGTTATTTTTGCCGTATGCACAAATTCGTGAAATCAATAAAAGGGCCTCTACTTTATAGAATAAAATGTTACTGACCAGATTGCGGTGTTTCTTGTTTTGTGTACTCCTGGTACTCCCGGCAGCTATTGTCGTTGGTAAGGGAAATGGTCCGGATGTGGTACCAGGGGAGCTTATCGTCAAGATCCGCAGTGAAAAGGCCTTGCGCGAACTAAATCAGAGTTCATCAATGGCCCTACACAGAGTCACTCGTCTTCTGAATGCCTACCGGCTTAAATCGATGCATACCGAATGGAACAATGCCTACGATCATTTAGCTATGAAGGTTCTGGCGAGACATAACAAACCATCAAGTACACTCGACGAGGTTAAAAACGATTTATCCCGTATTTATCGTGTGCATTACGATGCGAAAACCGACCCCCATATCCTGGCGCGCAAGTTAGCCCGTCTCCCGGATGTTGAATATGCTGAGCCAGTGTATATACGTCATGTAACAGCTATCCCGAATGACACCCTTTACAACTACGAAAGCGCCTACCTCGCATCTCAAAATTTCCCAAATGCATGGGATGTATCCAAAGGAGATACTTCGGTTGTAATTGCCATTATCGATACCGGCGTGGATTATAATCATCCTGATTTGAAAAACAAGATGTGGAGAAATCTTGCCGAGGAATATGGCAAACCCGGAGTTGATGACGATGGAAACGGGTTCGTCGATGATTCTATCGGATGGGATTTCTGGGAAAGCGGGGACATCAGCGCACCTGTTCAGGACAACAACCCAATCGGAGAATACTCGGATCACGGGACTCACGTTGCCGGTATTGCTACAGCGCAGACCAATAATACAACCGGCATTGCGGGGACCGGTTATAATTGTCGATTTATGGCTGTGAAAGTGGGGGGTACACAGGCACATCCAAATGATATTGGATTCGGTTTTGAGGGTATTAAATATGCCATGCTGAATGGCGCTGACGTGATCAATTGCAGTTGGGGCGGTTTAGGGGGATCCAAAGCTGAACAGGATATTATCAACCAGGCAACGAAATTAGGGGTTGTGGTCGTTTGCGCGGCTGGCAATGATAATTCCAATGAGGCCTTCTTCCCGGCATCGTATCATCACGTTTTGTCAGTCGGCTCAGTTGGGACGAGCAGTACCACGGGCTTCAATTTGAAATCCAATTTTTCCGATTACGGACCACATATCGATGTCATGGCCACCGGGTATGGTATCTACAGTACCGTGTTCAATAATGGCTATGCGACCAAATCAGGCACATCGATGGCTACGCCTGTGGTCAGCGGGCTAGCCGGTCTGATCAAAGCGTTGCACCCGGGCTGGAGTGCCTACCGCATTGAATCACAGATACGGGCAACGGCGACAAACATTGATTCTTATAATTCCGGATACGATTATCAGCTCGGTCACGGACGTATCGATGCATATAAGGCCCTGACCGACACGACCCCGGGGTTGGCTGTGGTAAATTATTCCTTTGTGAATAGTGGTGGACAAAAACTGATACCGGGTGAACAAGGGACTCTAAAAATATTTGTGACTAACTATAATACCGCGACAAAGAACGCACAATTTTCACTTTCAACCAGCCAGCCCAACATTACGATAAGCAGTCCTACTAATCCTCCAACAGTCATTGCCACGGGTGATACGGCCGAAGTTGACTTCCCGGTTTCTTTCGGTACCAATTATGACCTATCCACAGTGCCTATGTTCCGGCTGGATATGTCTGACAACACCTACGGTTACTCCGATTTCCATTTTATCAGCTACGATAAGCTGCTTTACGACGTAACAGAGGCCAACAATATTCAAACTTCCCTATCCAGTGATGGTACGATTGCCTACCAGAATCCATATGATTCATTTGCTCCCGGAGGCGTTGGATTTAATATCTGGGATCCCAATACCGGCGCGTTTTCAGGCAACTATCTTTTCTCTTCCGGTCTGATGATCATGGCCAATGATTCCCTCCTGGCAGATGAAGTGCGTTCAGCCGACAGTGTTGATCATGGATTTAAACCCGAAAATGTATTTGAAGCTACTACACCTGGCATTGTTTCAGCAACGGATGGCTCCGGTAGGTTCAACACCCTGAACACAACGAACTTCCCACATTTTGAGGTACATCTGAGAACCTACCAATTTACTGATCCATCTATAAATAAAACACTTTTCATAAAGTATACTATTACTAATAAATCGTTGACGCAGGCCACAAATGTTTATGTTGGACTGCATAACGACTGGGACCTCGGGCAGGCGATTAACAATACAGGACTTTTACAATCCGACAGCTTATTATACGTCTATGACACGGTTGACCAAAATGAGCCTTACGTTGCCGTTGCTCAATTAGGAAATGTGTCCAGTAATCTTGCTATAAATAACAGCTACACCGGACCAATGAGCAGATTTCATTTTGGTATCTATTACGATCCAACCAACCCGGCCTATGATGGCTATACTCAAGAGGAAAAAAGGAACTCTTTGGTTGCCGGCGACTCAATCACTACATTAAGCAACACGGATGTATCAGTCGCCACAGCATCCGGACCGTATACTATTAACAGAGACGATAGTATTGTTGTAGGATTTGTATACGCATATGGAAACACGCTGAGTGACTTGCAGAACCAGGTTGAAGCCGCTCGTGCCAAAAAGGTCTTCACGGTTACAAACCCGACCATAATAACAGGTGTTGAGAAAACCAAGAGTGAGATTCCAACTGAAACCCGTCTTGTCGGCAATTACCCGAATCCATTCAATCCTACTACAATCATTCAGTATGATCTTTCAAAATCCGGAAATGTAAGTATTGCCGTTTATAACCTGCTTGGTCAGAAAGTGACAACACTCGTCGACCGGTTTCAGCGGGCTGGTTCCTACCAGGTACGTTTCGACGGACAAAATATGAGCAGCGGGATTTACCTTATTGTCCTGAAAACGGCTAATCACTGGCAAACCCGAAAGATGACTTTACTGAAGTAGCAGATCAGAAATCCGGGCCCGGATTTTCTTTTCCCTTTTTAAATTGGAGCATAACCTCTGCATTCCTCTTTGATTGTTCCAGACGGATCTTCCTCCTCAGATCAGCTTCTTCAAACCGGTGCTTTTCAAATTCTGTTTCCGGAATAATAGCAGGGACGGGTACAGGCTTTCCATCGGCATCGACTGCAACAAAAGTGTAAAATGAAGTCGTGCATAAGCGACGGCTGCCCGTCCGCAGATTTTCGGCCCACACCTGCATGGCAATTTCCATCGAAGAATGGAATGTGCGGGTGACCTCCCCTTCAATCACGGCAACTTCTCCCAATTTCACACTATTCAGAAATTCGACACTGTCTACAGCAACGGTTACGACATTTCGATTACAATGGCGCTGAGCAGATATTGCAGAGCAAATATCCATCCACTGCAGGAGTCTGCCTCCCATAAGGTTGCCGAGCGGATTCGTATCATTGGGCATCACCAGTTCATTCATGCGCACACGGGAGGCTGTAACTGTATGCTGGTCGTTGGTACTGCGTGAAGATTGGAATTCGTTATAATGTTCTGTCATTATCGTGAAATTGGGATAAGTTGCGACATTTGCACTGAAAATAAGCATAAGATGTTAAATCATTCGAATTTTGTTTTTTCAGATGAGCAGCTTCTTTGGAGGGGCGATGAATGGAACTAACGTTCCAGGTTAACTTGAGCTTTTATTCCGTCAACTAAAGCAGAAGGCAATGAATCAGTTGACTAAACCAGCCGCAACGGTTTTTGTTTGTTACGCTTCTCGGCCCCGAAAGCTTTCGGGATCCGACCTACATATTAATATTGAAGGAATGAAAACCCCTCTTGCCTCGATTCATATTATATTCAAATAGTTTCCGTTACTTATGCGGTAATTTCTATGACATTCAGACAGATCAGCAGGTATGGCAAACTCACCCAATAACATTACATCCCGTCCCTTGCAGTGGAAGGATTACGAACAAGTGATTGAGCTTCAGGAAAAGTGTTTTCCCGGAATGAAAGTGTGGACGCGCGCCCAGTTCCGATCACAACTGAACCGCTTTGCAGAAGGACAGCTCGGCATATTTTATGGAGATGAACTCATTGGCTCATCCAGCAGTCTCATTGTCGATATCGATGAGTATGCCGAAGATCATACCTGGGAGGAAGTTACGGACAATGGCTATATCCGGAATCACGATCCCGAGGCTGATACCCTGTATGGTATTGAAGTAATGGTTGATCCTGAATTCCGAAACATGAAAATCGGCCGGCGTCTCTATGCCCTTCGAAAAGAACTATGCGTCCGTTTGAACTTGCGACGCATCCTTGTGGGGGGACGTCTTCCGGGTTATAGCAAATATAAAGATGAATATAGTATCACCGGATACGTCGAGGGGGTTACCGACAAAAAATTGTATGATCCGATTCTGACCTTCCAGCTCAAGAATGGTTTTGTAATCAAGCGGATCATCAAGAACTACCTGAGAGAGGACGAAGAATCCTGCGGTTATGCCTGCCTTTTGGAATGGGTGAACCTGGAGTATCGCCAGAAAGTGCCCAGGCGTACCATAACCTCTCAGCCTGCACGCATTTGTTGCGTGCAGTACCAGATGCGAAAGATCGCCAGTTTCGATGATTTTGCCCAACAGGTCGAATATTTTGTGGATGTCGCCTCAGATTATAAATCGGATTTCGTGCTGTTCCCGGAACTGCTGACCACCCAGCTCTTGAGTTATCAGTCCGAAAAACGCCCCGGCCTCGCCGCCCGGGAACTGGCCCGCCTGACAGACAAGTACATCGAACTGTTCAACGACCTGGCTGTTCGTTACTATGTGAATATCATCGGCGGCTCTCATTTTTCCGAGGAAAATGACAAGGTTTACAACATCTCTTACCTGTTCCGTCGCGACGGGAGTATTGAACGCCAGTACAAACTCCACATCACACCGAGTGAACGACGCTGGTGGGGAATACAGCCGGGCAACAAATTACAAGTCTTTGATACGGATCGGGGGCGCATTGCCATCCTGATCTGTTATGATGCTGAGTTTCCGGAACTTTCCCGCCTGGCTGTGGCTAAAGGGGCCCAGATCATCTTTATGCCCTACTGCACCGATGAGCGACACGGCTTTACCCGGTTACGTGTTTGTGCCCAGGCCAGAGCCATCGAAAACCAGGTTTATACAGCCATCGCCGGTACGGTGGGAAATATTCCATCCGTGGAAAATATGGATATTCAGTATGCCCAGTCTGCCATATTCACGCCCTCTGATTTCTATTTTGCACGGGATGGTGTTGCTTCTATTTCGGAGACAAACACGGAGATGGTCGTTATTGCCGATGTGGACCTGGAACTGCTACGACGCGTTCGCTATAACGGAACCGTAACCCATTTGAAAGACCGCCGCACTGATCTTTACAGTATCCGGTTTCTTCACGAAGATGAGAACAATGTGGTTCCTTCGTTCAAGTCCGACCTCATGCACCAGGACGAGTGAGTGCTAAAGAACATATTCATGGATATTCGTATAAAAATGGAATCTGCGGTTGGCAGCAGCGATCGCTCCTCTTCGTCTGTCGATGTACAAAAGTTTGTACCGGCACCATTTTGTCAGAACGGCCACCTGCAGACTGTGGCATCGTCCCTCTTAAAAAAAGCAACGGTCACTGAAGTCGAAGAATGCAGAATAGACACGCCGGACGAAGATTTCCTGGAATGGGACTGGTATGATGCAGGAAACGGAACCCCAATCGTGGTCCTTTTGCATGGGCTTGAAGGATCAAGTAAACGATACTATGTTGTTGAATCGATTAAAAAGCTGGTGCAAAACGGTTTTTCAACGGCAGCTCTCAACTTCCGCAGTTGTGGTCCGCACATGAATAAAACCGCCCGTTTTTACCACTCCGGAGAAACCGGCGACATTCGGTTGTTTGTCTCCTATTTGCAGGAAAAATACCCGGATCGATTGATCTATGCCGTTGGTTATTCACTGGGTGCCAATGCATTGTTGAAATTTCTGGGTGAGGTGGGGGATCAAACATATATTCAATCTGCTGTTGCCGTTTCCGCTCCCTATGATCTTCAGCGGTGTTCCAAAGCGCTCGATAAAGGCTTCAACAACGTGTACCAGCAATATTTCCTTCGATCTCTCAAGCAAAAGGTACAGGTCAAGCATCAGTTTATACCGTCGGTTCCCTTGTATCACGGATACAGTCTTGCCGAGTTTGATGATAAGATCACAGCTCCGCTTCATGGTTTTAGCGGGGTTGATGATTATTATACGAGGGCATCTTGCAATCAATACATCCCCGGGATACGAAAACCAACGCTCATAATACATAGCAGAAAGGACCCTATATGCCCGATCTCTGCGTTTCCACAGGAAGAAGTCGATAAAAATCAGCATTTGGCAACTATAATCACAAACGAAGGCGGCCATGTTGGGTATTTTGGGAAACCATCTGATTATCTTAGCCGTTTGATAACCAGTTTTCTAAAGCATCAGTATCAGAATCACTTATTACAATGAAAGACCAGAAATCAGTTAAAGTTATCATTATTGGAGCCGGTCCCATCGGACTGGCCTGCGGTGTTGAATTACAGAAACAAAATATTTCTTACCTGATAATTGAGAAGGGTTGTATCGTCAATTCCATATTTCATTATCCTACGAATATGGCCTTCTTCTCCACTTCGGACCGGCTGGAAATTGGTGGGGTACCCTTCATCTCACATGGAGTGAAACCAACACGGCGCGAGGCACTTGAGTATTACCGCCGTGTGGCAGAAAGTTATAAGATGCCACTCAAACTTTACGAAACGGTTGACAGTGTATCCGGTGATGACGGCAATTTCAGTGTCAGTACAGATAAAGACGTTTACAACTGTGAAAAGGTGATCATCGCTACAGGATTCTATAACCAGGCGAATTTGATGGGTATACCCGGTGAAAATCTCCCCAAGGTGAAGCATTACTATGATGAACCCCATCCTTATGCCGAGCAGCGTGTCCTTGTAGTAGGTGCGGGCAATTCCGCAGTGGATGTAGCACTGGAAACTTACCGATGCGGCTCCGAGGTAACACTGGTTGTCCGGGAGGCTACTTTAAAAGACGGTGTGAAGTACTGGGTCAGGCCTGATATTGAAAACCGGATTAAAGAAGGGGAAATCACTGCATGGTTCAATTCGGAAATCCTCGAAATACGTCCGAAAGAAGTTGTTATCAAAACTCCTGAAGGGGAAAAAGTTATACCAAACGACTTCGTACTGGCAATGACCGGCTATCATCCTGATTACAGTCTTTTAAACAAGATAGGCCTGGAACTCGCCAAAGATGAATACGAAACACCCGTTTATGATGAAGAGACGCACCAGACTTCCGTCAAAGGAATTTATCTGGCCGGCGTCGTTTGTGGAGGATATAACACAAGCAAATGGTTTATTGAAAATGCACGTGTGCACGCCGAACAGATTGTGGCAGGGATTACTAATCAACCAATTACCATAGAAAAATAAAAAAAGGGCAAGCGACCTACATCGCGCCGCTACAACCCAATTACCACTGCTACCTTCCGGTCCTGATGGAATTCAAGGGGAGCTGGCCGTGCAGGACTTGCCCTTTAAGCTCTTCTATCATTAAACAAACAAGGCGTCTTTTACATTCAGACGCCTTTCAATAAGAGATTCACATAAAACAGAGTTTCATATGATTGTGGAGCTACGGGGATTCGAACCCCGGACCTCTTGCATGCCATGCAAGCGCTCTAGCCAACTGAGCTATAGCCCCCCTAAGAGGTTTAACAAATCATGCTAAACCTGCTAGCCTTCAAATATATGGCTTATACCACATCCCTTGCAAGGTTAATTAAAGATTAATTGCTTTTTTACTGCCTAGATTCTATCATTTTTTTAATTATTTTAAAATGGTCATAAGCTGCAAAGAGTTATAGCTTTACTCAAAATTTGCCGTGAACCTAAAAAAATACAGGGAGCTTCTTTTTATGAAACGACATTTACACATATTTCTGATTCTTTTTCTTCTTGTCGGCGCCACTACGATACAAATGGCGTGTAAGTCCAGTAAACAGGCGACGCAACAGAATGTGGATACCGATGGAGACGGTCTGACTGATGCACAGGAGGTTCAGCTCGGAACGAATCCAAACAATCCGGATACGGATGGTGACGGACTCACTGATGGTGATGAAGTCAATAAATATCACACTGATCCGCTCATTTCAGACACGGATGGTGATGGACTCAGCGATGGTGATGAAGTCCTCACATACAAAACCAATCCACTTAAGTCAGATACGGATGGTGATGGTATCAGCGATGGTGACGAAGTCAACAAATATCATACGAATCCTTTAAAGAAGGATAGTGATGGTGATGGACTGACAGACTATCAGGAAATCTTTACCTATCACACCAATCCCAACAATAAAGACACGGATGGTGACGGATTTACCGATGCACAGGAAGTCGAAATGGGAACCAATCCCAACGATCCCAACGATCCTGTATTCATCAAACAACTCGAAACCGTTCATTTCGCTTTCGACAAATCGAATATTGATGATCAGGCTGCACAGCTTTTAACGGACAATGTCAATAAGCTGCAAAAGAATCCAAAATTCAAGGTTCACGTTGATGCTTATACCGACCATATCGGCGGTGATCAATACAACCTGCGTTTGAGTGTTCGCCGTGCCAATTCTGTCAAAGAGTTCTACACGAAGAACGGTATTTCAGCTGATCGCATTGAAACGCGTGGACTGGGTAAAGCCCCTGTTCCGTGTGCACAGATGGATGTTAATGGAAAAGGCTGCCGCGCTAATCGCCGTGCAGAATCACATCCTGTCAATCCATATAAATACTCGCCAACCGGCGAGTGATTGTTGAATAAACAACTTTTAAAAAGCCGCTTCACATTATGTGGAGCGGCTTTTTTTATTTCGCATCACCCGAGGCTGTCCGAAAAGCATAAATGATAAAATTTAAGTCTCATTTATTTAACGTGAGTTCGATATAATGAAAATTCACAAAATATCAGTTCTGAGGACATCCGGTATTTTACCCCCAACCCCCTAAAGGGGGGGAATAAAAATCTCCCGAAAGCTTTCGGGAGATTTAGGGGTTCTAATATGTCACGCTGGGAAACAACCCCCTGGCCCCCTTTTTTAAGGGGGAAAAACGACATGTTCCATAATGAAGAACGATCGAATAATCCTATAAAACATTGGGTAAACACCCCCTATAAATCCCACGAAAGCTACCGGGGACAAGGAGACGCCTTAGGTTTCGGGGTAATCACGGGGGATTACCCCTGCGTATCATTTGATGATTGCAACTTTGCCCACTCCACGTTCTCCGTTCTGGGTGTCATTGGCAATAACGAGGTATACACCGGATGGTAACCGGTTCCCATTGAAATCTTTGCCATTCCACTCGACCCGCCCTCCTGTAACATTTAAGCGGTTAACGACCCGACCATCAACGGTTACTATGTTTATCGTTGTCTGACCGGAAAGTCCATCAATAACTATCGGGCCATTCTCATTGCTGTATGAATAAGGATTGGGATAAACAAAAAGATGCTTCATTTTTGCAACCGGATTTTTCACAACCCCCACGTAGCTGACCAGTCCTTCATCCGTTGCTATATATAGGGCTCCCGTTTTTCCGTCGATTGCCAGAGAAAGAATGTTGTCAGAAATCAGAGGGCTGTTTTGCGTCGTGTAATGCTTTAAAACAGAGTCCCCCTCAGGAGAAACCAACCAAAGCCCATCTCCCTCGCTTCCTATCCATTTTCGATTGGCAGCATCCACAGCTATACACGTTGCGTGCAAATCCCGTAAGAGTACGGAATCGGTACCTGCTTTTCGTAAAAACTCTGACCGCCGGTCATTGGCGGTACCGTTTATGATTCTGTCCGGAAAAATATAATGCACAACACCACGATCGGTACCAACCCAGACCTCCCCTTTTAGATCCTGGACCATGGCATTTACTTTTAGATCGGGCAGATATCCCTGATCAATATCAGTGGTCAGATGAAAACTTTTATCATCGCCGGTTGTTGTCGGATCGCCGGTATCAAGAACCAGGATACCATCGCCTATTCCCTGTGCCGCCTGCAAGCTGATCCATTTTTGACCGCTATTATCAATCATTAATCCATAATATGCATCCGATGAAGGTATTGTAGGATCTTTTCTGATACCACTCCAGGTGTTACTCCCTTTCGCTTTATAATAGAGTGGTGTATTCGGTGCATCTAAGCTTATGGCCCATATGGTTCCATTTTGATCGTGATCCAATCCTGAGATAACCACAAATGAGGGGCTCCCTGATATCCCCTCAAGTCCGCTTGTGCTGTTATAAACAGTTATCGAATCACTATTTATTTTCTGTTCCGCAATACCTTTCCCCCAGCTGCCGAAGTAATAGGCATTATCATTATATGTGGAGATGAAGGCACTATTAAAATTAAACTGTCTTAAAACCGAATTAGTCTCCAGGTTATAATTATTCCATTTACCATCCTTATAAATATAATAACCCGTTGCTGTATATGAAGATACAGCTTGCCCCGGTACGGAACTGGATCCGGAAATCAATACGCCATTAGCTATATTAACACCGGAAAAAAGATTAAGATAGGGTCCGATGGGTGCAACGTATTTATCCACCTTCCCGGAGTTAATGTCGTGTATAACCGCAAGACCCAATGTCGATGTCCCGACTAACAAGTTTCCGTTATAGACTGTTGCTGTGGCCAGCGGCGTACCATTTATACCATTAATCTGTTTATTGGCCCCCGAAGTTACCAAGGTAACACCGGTTAAAGAGACTCCCAATAACGAATCTCCAACAGACGAATAATTTACAACAGGCCCATCCGTGAATGTCGTAGATGACTTCCATTGCTGCCCGTCCCATTCCAGATTTTTATCTGATGTTGAGGCATAGACTTTATTCCCCTGCAAACCAATGCTCAAAACAGCACCATTTATTCCCTCGTTTTGTCCGTATGTTGACCAATTTGAGGGAACGATCAGATCACCTTTGCTTGCATCACCGATGGCAACCCCGGATGCCGTTGCGCAATAGACTTTACTTCCGGATATGGCGATATCGTTAACAGCCGTTCCGGTACTAAACGATCCAAGGTTGAAGTACGTCTCCAATACATAGCGATTACTTGTGCTATAAACCACGACACCAAAGTCGGTGGCGATGTAGAGCTTGCTGCCGCTTATCACAAAGCGATTGATGCCACGCGGGTTATATCGGTCTGCACGATATATATCATCATACCTGGTGAACGAGTCATCTTTCAAGTTGAAAAATTCCAGCATGCCATCGTTATATCCGAACCATATTCCATTCTGTCCCGGATCATAGATCATCGCGGTAGGATTATTTCGGTACATGCCATCAATACGCGTATATTTTTTTAGGACAGAATCAGTATCAGTACTAAAAATCCCACCATTTGTAGCACACCATATCTGTCCGTCGGCATCAATTGATATGCTATTGATTGTTCGAAATGAGGAATAGGCATTCCAGGTACCTATACCCTGGGATTTGGCAATCTCATTCGCAAAAAAAACAGCCAGTAGCAGCAGAAATGTCCGGGTTAGAAAAACCTTCATATTCAGGTGATGTGGAAAGATGGAATAATGGTAAGTAAAGAATGAATGTATAGTGAGTAATTTTTACGATGAAAAATATTAGTGAGATCGTTTTCCCCTGAAGTCAAAAGGAGCCGATCCTTGAATTCCAGTTTAGGAACTACAATACGCAAATTAAAAGATTCTCGCTATGCTGACACCAGCATAAATGCCGGGACTATCCATACGGAAGGCAAGATCTAACCTCAAAAAGCCGAATAATCCATTCACAGATATACCGGCTTCATGAATCCAGTGGTTATAATAGGATATGCCTGCATTATTCAGATTTTTCATTTTATCGCTCTTTATCCAGCTTCGGCCATCCGATCCAAACAGAATTATAGAATATCCTTTTTGAGCCAACCCGTGCAACCCAAGCAACTCAAAGGGAATAGTTCGGAAATTGTGCTCCCAGAATAATGCAGCATACTGTTCGCCATATACCGGGGTATTTCTGATTGTTTTGAACACCCCAAAAGGGGTATATGCGGCAAGGCTGCCATCTATCATACCAAAACGCTGAAGTGGAAGATCACCCGAGTATGTTCCGCCTACTAACCTAATATCCAATGTGTTGGGGAACAGACGACGTGGGAAAAAAGTAATAAAACGCCAATCAATCGAAGCCTGATATCGCGTAAAAGAGAAGTCACTGGCCAGAAACCCTTTGTCACTGTGCTCTATCTTTAGATCAATGGATTTTGAGCCGGAAATAAGACGTTCGGTCTCATCAGCATTGTCCGAAAATTTCGCTTCAAATAATAATGACTTCATCCGACCGTCGGATATGGATGGATTGGGACGCTGTTCTATTTTACTTCCTCTTAAATCGTAACTCGTGGTTCTTGAAACGGAACTTTGCTCACTGTTGTAATATCCTAAACTGACCGTACCATTATACCATGGGATATGGTATGAAATATCTCCCTTCCATCCGTTCTCCCAGTAATAATCGAAATAATCCCGGTACCCCAGAAGCGGTAAAACGCTTGTTTCCCCCTGGGTGTAATATCCGGATCTGACAATAGGAACCGATGTAGTTTGATAGGATAATCCTGCTGACCATCGCTTGAACTCTAAATTTCCATCTGCCCCATAGAAATAACGGCGAGACCCAATGTCATAACCCCCTTTACCTTTCAGTTCAAGGTTTTTAACAATTTGAGAGGTTTTAAAAATCAATCCAAGATGAGCAGCATCCACCCTGTTATACCATAACTCCGGTTGAAAATGATCAAAAACAAACGATACCATTTTCGACTGGTGTTTTTTCCGTCGATTACGTTTGCTATCGTTGTCGTTCACAAAATGGGATAAAAACCCCTTTGGCTTGAATGCTTTTTTCAATGTCTGCGTGCTATCGATCCCGGAATATGCTTTTCGCTGTACCGGTGTTAAAGGCACCACCAGATCCGAATTGGTGAATAAACTGTCTGTATTCAGAGAATCCTTACTCACATAAAGGGATTTGCCCGTTTTGTACAGAGAATCAGGAAGAGTCACGTTTACTTTATAATCGGTGACCCGGGACAACTGGTGAAGTTTAATCACCGGGAAGTCTAACCCTACCATGGAGATTTTTACTTTCCCACTTATACGCATGTCCACCGGCAGCCAGAACTCCTTTCCATAGTTATTAAATTGCTGTTGATAATTAAGACTGAGCTGCTTAATCGGCGGCGGAAACAAGAAAGACGGACCGGGTTTCAAATCCACAGATACTAAAGCATAACTATCGGCATTTACTTCGATAGATCCGATAAAGGTAGGCTGAAGTCTTCTCCTTGGCGTCACTCCAATTTTATAGATAAGCTTATTATCCTGATATTTATATCCTTTCAGGGAAAAATTGTAATAATTCAGAGCATCCGGATTTGTAACACCCACCATCTTATAACCGGCTATTTCGATATTGTCATCATAGAAATTGGGCACAAAACCGGTGGCGGAAAAATTATCCAGCGGATTTATATTTGCTGTCTGGCGACGCGCCTTGATGATCTCGCGACTCCCTTTTGAATGATCCCAAAATATGTTTGATACACTCTCCATAATCGATACGATCCCCGTATCATTTGCAATGACCTGCCGTGTGTAGGCATCAGCCTTATATGTTTTAAGATCCGGCCACCATCGCTGCTTGTACCTGATCACTTTTCTCATGATATCGACAGCCGGATCCTGACCCGTTACAACAACATCCGGCATCGTCAGTGTGGCGGGCTTCATACGGAAATGAACCAATGTATCTGCAGGAGTCCCTATTTCAACCTGAGCCGAATGATACCCCACATAACGTATCATCAGGATAGCGGGCAGAGAATCGATTGTGATGCTGAATTCCCCGTCCGCGTTCGTTATGGTTCCCTTGTATGTCCCTTTGATCCAGATATTGGCTGACGGTAAGGATTCTCCTGTTTTTAAGTCATGAACATCTCCTGTTACTGTGACCTGGGCAAAAGTGACTGTGAAAACGACAAGAAGCAGGAAGGCGGCTAAAGCGATTTTTACAATTATAGGAACTGAATTCGTCATTGCCGGGTGCTAACGAGATCCTACGCTGTCCGCCGCGGCGGACAACATCAGGATGACATCTTTGTGTTTGGAATCTGTCATTATAATAAGCTTATAACCCAAGGTGTATTTCTCCCATTATACTGACATCAAGTCATCAGGTTACAACTTTACGATGAATTTACATAAATTTGGTGCTCACTGACCCTGTAGTTCAAATGGATAGAACAAAAGCCTCCTAAGCTTTAGATCCGGGTTCGAGTCCCGGCGGGGTCACACTTCTCGATATAGATCGCTGCAAAATAATTTTATTTAAATAACTAACTATATATAAATCAAGGGACTATAAATCATAATGGAAGCTAAATGATTTTGAATGACCTAACAAAAACCCGTACCTTTACCCGTACCAAATAGATTAACTGGTACGGGTTGGTTACCCAAAAATAGCTTTTTTTTGCATGTAAAGCCTGTTTCCCAACCCGTACCAATAAAAATAATGGTACGGGAAAATGAAATTCAAAGCTGTCACACGACCCAGAAAGAATAAAGCGGGGGAAGTTCCCATTTATATTCGTATATCGGACGCCAACAAAGATCGGTACATTTCCCTGGGAATTCACATCAAACCACAATTCTGGAATAAGAGAAGCGGTACGGTTCGCCAAAACGATTATTATGATGCTGACGCTATTAATGCTTTAATTACCCGAAAGCTATCAGAGGTCCGGTTACAGTTTTATCAGTTGAGGCAGACCAATGATACTGTAAGTGCCAATACGGTTAAAAACAATGTCAGTTATGACAGTGGTGATTTTTTGGTTTACGCCAAATCGTATGCTGACCGCTTCAAGAGTGCAGGAAAAATTGGCACCTATCGTCGATACAATTCAATAATCTCTAAAATTGAGACATTCCATGGTGAAAAATTACCCTTTTCCGAGATCACGTGGCCTTGGTTGGAAGCATATGAAAAATGGTGTTATACAAAGGAAATAAGCAATAATTATAATACGGTTCATTCAAATTTCCGGGTTATCCGTACCATTTTGTATGCAGCAGCACGGGATAAACTGATTAAAGCAGAGGATAATCCATTTGTACACCACAAGCTCAAAGAACCCAAAACCCAACGTGATAAGCTGACTATCGATGAAATTAAAGCTATCGAAGATTTGGTTTTACAGGAAAATTCCCTGATCTGGCATGTACGTAATTATTTTTTGTTCAGCTTTTATTGCGGTGGCATCCGGTTCGGTGATGTTGTAAGACTAACATGGAAAAATATTGAAGATGGTCACTTAAAGTTTACGATGTCAAAGACCGGGGATCCTATATCCATTAAAATTCTGGATAAGTCGGATGCCATACTGGAGTTATACCGTGGTGATGAACTCGATCCAGAAACGTACATCTTCCCAGTTCTGGATACGAGAAAGAAACTAAGCGATCCGGAAACACTGGTAACAGAGATTGGCAGTAAAAACACATTGATAAACCAGTATCTAAAAAAAATTGCGAAAGCAGCAAATATCTCAAAGAAAATTAGCTTTCACATTGCACGGCATAGCGCCGCTGATTTCTTCCGTAAACGTGGGGTCAGTGTCTACTCTATCCAGCACATTTTAGGACACAAGAATGTTCAGGTCACACAACGATATTTGAAGGCTTTAGACGGCGAATTTACGGATAAGGAAATGGAAAAGGCTTTTGGGAATGGGTTTGGTGATAAACAGAATTGATTATTACTTAATTATTTATTTTTAAGTTATTAGGGAAGAATAAGTTATGTAATATAGAACATCTAGCTACGGACCAGAAGATTGAGGGTTCGAATCCTTACGGGCGTACACAAACCCTTGTAAGTAATTGGCTTGCAAGGTTTTTTTGTTATTAGGTATCACATAGGTATAACATTATAAATCCTTCTTCAAATGTGCCCCATTATCCAAAACTGACAGGCATGTTATCGATATTTTGTTTTTATTAGGTGTTAGACAAGAGTAATCTAATCGTAATAAAAATGTTCTGGACTATTTCAGGTTGGGGAATTGCGCTATTATCGCTAATTGTAAATGCACTCCAACTATTTGATAGACGTGAAATGAATAAAAAGTTGACTAAATTCAAGGACATACATGGAGATGTCGAGTCGAATATTCAATCACATACTGGAAAAGGGCACAATATTAATGTAAAGGGAGATACAAATTTTAACGATTTAGACATTAACAATTAATTATGAGTGTGCAGAAGCATGGAGGGACTGGTGATAATGTCAATGTACATGGGAACCTAAATATTAATAATGTAGCTAGAATACCAAGTACATTATCTGATGTTGTCAATGAGTTAGCCAAACAATTTCATCATGCTGATGATGATAGTTCAGCTCATAACTTCAATGAATACAGTGTTAATGAGAAAATTTCATACAACAGCGTCATTGAATATGAAGAGCTTATTCATGAATTTAGTGCTTATCAAGGGAAACTAATTTTCCTCTATAATACTTTTGAAGATGAGGGTTCGAATAAAAAAAGTATCATACTAAGAAACCTTTACACTTTATACATCAGAGAAAGAGGCAAATTACGAAAAAATAATAGTTTAACATATGAGCAAATTAGGAAACAGTATTCTGATGAAATTTTGAAAAATATAATTAATCAACTCACGAATGATATTATAAACAGTAGCAACATTAATGTTAGTATTGAAGAAGCTAGGCAATGCATCTATGCCGTTGTAGTTGACGGTTTCATACAGTGCAAAATTTTGGAAAATCCAAATAAATCATAGTTATGCTTGTTTCAAATGATATTAGACCTAATAAGAGCCTCTACTTCTTGGGGGCCATAGCAATTAACTTCCTCATTACTAAGGATGGGGAATTCGATTTTTGGGACTTGTATAATGCTATGAATACAGAGCATTCTATCTCACTTAAACTAACAATTTTAACCTTAGATTGGCTCTTTTTAATAGATGCTATTGAAATGACTGAAAAGGGTGGTTTAAAAAAATGTTTATAGAAAGCATTAAAATTGAAAAAAATAATGAATTAGTTAGAAATATTAAGTTTAAAATGGGTTTAAACTTAATATTAGACGAAACTGATACAAGAAAAAAAAAGACATCTGGAAACAATGTTGGCAAGACAACTGTATTAAGATTAGTTGATTTCTGTTTTAACGGAAACAAATCAAAAATTTATCAAGATCCAGAATTCGGAAACAAAACCAATACCGAAGTTGAAAAATTTATACTTAATAACAATGTAGTTATAACGCTAACTCTAAAAAGAAATTTACTCGATGCAAATTCCCAAAAGGTTATAATTAAAAGAAACTTTTTGACGTATAAGGATAAAATTCTAGAAATAAATGGGAAAAATATACCTACGCAAGATTTCGAAGATAAGCTGAAGGACTTAATATTTAATCTATCTGCTGACAAACCAACATTTCGCCAAATCGTAGCAAAAAACATCAGAGACGAAGACTATAAATTATCTAATACAATCAAAGTCTTACATTCCACTACTACTTACGAAGAGTATGAAGCTCTATACTTTTTTTGGCTTGGTATCAATACTGACGATTTAGCCAGAAAACAACAATTATATGAGAGAAAAAAAGCCGAAGAGCGATTATTAATTCGCCTAAAACAAAATAGATCAGAATCCGAAATCGAGCAGGCTTTAAAAATTCTTTACAGAGAAATCGAATCCTTGGAGTTGGAAAAGAAATATTTAAACCTTAATCATGACCTTGAATCTGACTTAGATGCATTAAATACAACAAAAAAAGAGATCAATGCCAGATCGAATGAAATCACTCAACTAGAATTAAGATTACAGCTTATTGATGAGAGCCTAAGTAGTCTGAAAGCAGAAAAAGCAGATATTGACACTGATCTACTCAAAGAAATTTATACTGCTGCTAACAAATTCATACCGGAATTAGATAAATCATTTAATGAATTGGTTCGGTTTCATAATAAAATGATTTCTGAGCGTATCAACTTTATAAGTAATGATATTCCAAAATATGAAGCAACAAGAGACGAGCTCAAGAATGTACTATCTAATTTAATGACAAGGGAAACAGAGCTAACAAATAAGATCAACAAAAGTAGTTCTATTATACAATTAGAGCCTATCATAAATCAACTCAATCATAATTATGAATTAAAAGGCTCTTATGAGGAACAATTAAAACAACTCCAACAAACAGAAGGTAATTTACAGGAAATCAACTTGGAACTGGAAAAAATTAATAACGGCATTATCACTCTTGATTCTGTAATTGAAGAGAGAGTCACCGAGTTCAATAAGTATTTTTCTGATTTATCAAATAAATTGTATGGGGAAAAATTTCTCCTCTTTTATGAGCATAATGATCGAGCCTTTCAGCTTAAAATAACGAATATTGAAGGGAATTTAGGAACGGGAAAAAAGAAGGGACAAATTGTAGCATTCGATTTAGCTCACATTCAATTCTGTGACGAAAATAGAATACCCTGTTTACATTTTATAATGCATGATCAGCTTGAGACTGTCCACGATAATCAACTAGAAATGATTGCCGAAATTTCAAATAATATTAACGCACAGTTTATTGTCCCTATTCTTAGAGATAAGCTACCAGAAACAATTAATGCTGAAGATCATACTGTTTTAACCCTCTCCCAAAATGATAAATTGTTTAAGATATAACCAATACTCACAAACCCCAATCCGGTGAGTTATGGGACTATAAACAAGCCCTGCGGGATAGTCCCAACCTTCTCTCTATCGCCCCTTACGTAAATAAGCTCAACCAATATAAAAGATCAGACATAAAAATGAAGGCAATTTTAGGAAGAGCTTCAGTTCGTATCCACTCACTAAAAAGGGAACTCTATTCTTTTTAGAAATAGAGGTAATAAAAAGGGTAGTATTTCTACGCCCCCTCTTTTTTCCAAAAACCATTAGCTTCTAATTACTCGGCCGATATGGTATAATAATTACTGCTTTCCCAAATCCCGGTATCTCAAATTAGCCTCGATATAGTAATAATCAGCATAAACTTCAGGGACGGTTATTTCAGAACCAGCGGGTTTGTTTCCGACACTTCGTTTCAGGATAAACCCATCGTTACTGCCAATTTTTGAAGCCCTGAATTCGGGTGAAGATAGGTTGTTAAGAATCTTACGGGCGGTGCCCAGATATTCATTCTTTAAATCGCTATTCACGTATCCACTTAACTGGATAAATCCGCAGCTCATTATGGCTGCGGCAGATGCATCTCTGGGAGCGTTGGGAATCGTCGGATCATTATAATCCCAATAAGGTACATCATCTTTAGGCAGATTCTTGTTGGTCAGGATGAAATGGGCCACTTTTTGGGCGGCATCCAAAAACCGCTCGTCTTTGGTATAACGGTAAGCCATCGTAAACCCGTACAGTGCCCATGCTTCTCCACGCGCCCAGGTTGAATTATTTGCGTATCCCTGGTGTGTTCCGCGCCAAATAACCTTACCTGTAGTAGTATCAAAGCTAACGACGTGATAGGTACTTCCATTGGGTCTAACCAGGGTTCTCATTGCTGTCAAAGCATGGGTTTTGGCAATATTGTAAAATGTACTATCCCCGCTTATCTGTGTCGCATGAAATAGTAATTCGAGGTTCATCATATTATCGATGATAACCGGGTACTCCCATTTCGGATTATCCCATGATTTAATGGCTCCCACTTTGGGATTAAACCGGGAAGAGAGCGATTTAGCAGCATTTATGATAACCTGTCTGTAATTTTTGTTTCCGGTAAACTTCAATCCATTCCCATAACTGCAGTTAATCATGAATCCGACATCGTGGGTATGAGTATTGTACTGCTGGCTTTCTAATTGCCTGGTCCACTCCGCAGCCTTGTTCTTCCAAAATGGGTTACCCGTGTATTTGTACATGTACCAGAGTTCCCCTGGGAAAAAACCACTGGTCCATACATTAGCCGGTACTTCTTTAATTTTACCATTACTGTATTCTGAACTTGGATAAAGGGCAGAATCAGGATACGTTCTGATCGCATATCGAAGTTGACGGGATGCAAAATCCAAATTCTTTGTTACGTTTACCTGATTTGTTGCTCCTGTTGAATTGCCTATCGTATGCTGTGAAACCTTGCACCCGGTAAATGTCAGTGTGGCCAGACCAAGCAAACTCAAAATTTTGAAACTGTAAGACTTTTTCATGAACTTTCCTTTTTATTAGCGTCCCATCCAACCGCCGTCGACGGTAATGATTATTCCATTTATATAATTTGAGGCATCCGAGGCTAAAAAAATGGCTGCTCCTATCAAGTCATCGGGTTTCCCCCATCTGCCGGCAGGTATTCGACTCAGGATGGAGTCATTTCTTGCCGAATCTTCTCGCAGCGCAGATGTGTTGTCGGTAGCAATATATCCCGGTGCTATTGCATTAACATTTACACCGGATGGAGACCATTCATTTGATAAAGCCATCGTGAGTTGACCGATACCGCCTTTGCTTGCGGCATATCCTGGAACCAGTATTCCACCCTGAAAAGTCAGTAACGAAGCAATGAAAATAATTTTCCCTGATCGTTGCTTGAGCATTTCTTTACCGAATTCCCTGCTTAGAATAAAGGGGGCCGTTAAATTGACTTCCAGCACTTTGTCCCAATATTCATCGGGATGTTCAGCCGCCGGTTTTCTCAAAATGGTTCCTGCATTGTTAATCAGAATATTAACGCCATGAACTTCAGCTTTAACTTTTTTAATAAAAGCATAGATCGCATTACGATCCGAAAAATCGGACTGATACCCGATAAATTTTCGACCTGCAGCAACGACTTCGTCTTCGACTTCACTTCCCTCGGGGGACAGAGATGCTGAAACTCCTATGATATCGGCTCCGGCTTTAGCCAATCCAACAGCTATCGCTTTGCCTATACCTCTTTTACAACCCGTTACTAAAGCTGTCTTCCCTTTCAAAATATTTTCACTCATTTCTATGTCCATCTAGTGATTCTGTTTAGCTTAGTGCAGGGTTTCCATTGGAACAAAATCCATATCTGCAAAACTTTGGTTTTCTCCTCCCATAGCCCAAATAAAGCTGTATGCGGCCGTTCCTGCTCCTGCATGAATGGACCATGATGGGGAAATAATGCCTTGTTCATTAGCTATAACCAGGTGTCGGGTATGATCGGGATCACCCATGAAATGAAAAACCCTTGCCTGATCAGGGATCATGAAATAAAAATAAATCTCAGAACGGCGATCGTGACGATGGGCCGGCATGGTATTCCATACACTCCCTGACTTTAGTTCCGTATATCCCATCACCAGTTGGCAGCTTTTAATACCATCCGGATGGATAAATTTATAGATTGATCGTTCATTACATGCATCGGGATTTCCCAAATTTTCTACGGTTGCTTCCGCTTTGGTTTGTTTGGCATTAGGATATGCTCTGTGTGCCGGTGTAGAGATGACATAAAAGCGGGCAGGCTCTTTTGCAGAGTCACTTTGGAACTTAACTTCTTGAGTTCCACGTCCGAGGTAAAGACATTCACCACTAGCGAGATCAAAGGACTTTCCATCGCTTATAACAAAACCCTTTCCACCTATATTTATGACTCCCATTTCGCGGCGTTCAAGAAAATAATCTGACCTTAGTTCATCAAAATCCGGCAATAAAATGGCTGTGTCCTTTGGTATAATCCCACCAGCAATCATTCTGTCATGATGGGTATACACAAAGTGACTTTCGCCCGGTATCATCAACTGGCCCAATACATATTCCTGTCGTAAACGCTCAGTAGTGTAGTTTTGATAGTCTTGTGGATTCGTTGGTTGACGTATAGAAATTGACATAATTTTCTCGTAAAAATTTAAATGTGATTTTACTTTTTTATGATATACATGTTCCTGAACTTCACCGGGAAACCTTCCATTTGAAATCCAACATACCCTGATTTTAGAGTAACATTCGTCGCTTTGTTTTGGAGAACCCCGTTTACGTAAACTGTGATGGAGTCGCCAACGCATACAACTTTACATGTATTCCACTTTGTGAGAGGTTTCTCGCTTGGTTTGTTCAGAATTGGGACGACACCTTGCGGTTTATTTTTAGCTTGGGGGAAGAAAGTCCCTCTCATTGAGATGAAGTCACCGGCATGCTGATTTTTATAATTGACCTGAATGCACTTGGGCCATACAACATCCGGTTTCTGAATATAGATCAGAATACCACTATTCCCGTTTTCATGCGGATTAAGCCATGCCCATTCGGCATGTAAAACAAAACTATGGTATTTCTTTCTCGACCTTATATACCCAGCCTCATGCGACCTGAAGATGATAGCACCATCACTGATTTCATATAATTTCTTATGGTAATCCTGTTTATTTTTCCATATGAATTTCAGGTTTCTCAGGCCTTTCCCATTGAAAAGATAAACGGTATCCCTTGCCGCTTTGCTACTGACGGAATACGGATTTATTCTCGATGCATATGTTTTATTAATTGATATACAACCGATAAAAGTCAGTGCCAAAACGACTAAGATACCTGTCTTTTTTGCTCCATTTATATTCTTAAATAGTTCAGTCATTTTTAATTCTTTTTGATCATTATTGTGAGCTATAAAGATTCATTTTATACGCTTTATTTATTGGATACAGTTATCTGAACAGGCGATAATAATTCCTCGGCATAGCGTGTTACATAGTTCTTCCATGCATCGTAATCTTTAAACTGACCACTTTTGCTCCATGTAAATCCGGCCCAATAAGAAACAATATTGTCTTTCGGCACTCTCACTAAAACAAGCGCATTTTTATCGTCTGTTGTCGTTTTAACAAAGTCTTTTGGGTTTACGATAATGGCGCAACGCAGCATTCCTTCACTTAATGGTTGCTCTGTTGTTATCAAACCATATTTGGCATTCACGTCCAGATGGGTGAATGCTCCTGGTGAACGCTCTATGGGAACAGGACCCTGTTTTGGATCAATACCTTTGCGTACCTCTGCCGCTGTTAAATTGGTTTTTTCGATGCCAATAGCCGCTGTCATTTGCTCCGATTTCTGGGGTTTGAAGTAGCTTGTAAAGTGGTTGAGGTTATGGCCGGCATCCAGAGAAATACGATTCGTTTCACCAACCTGATTTCCGTTCACATCGAAATCATCATAGGTCAACTGGAATAGTACACGAATGGGTCCATTTGTAAAGACCTGTGAGTTTATAAAATTCTTTGCAGTCCAAAGCTCACCATCCGTCCACAAACCGTTTCCACCTACACCACGACTGTTACCAGCTTTATACAGATCAGCGCCTTCACCCGTATCGGTATAGACGTGGCCCATCATATACCAATCATTAATCACTAGTTTATTACTTTTTTTGCACCACACATCTATAGCGCTGCTGGTGAGAGGTTCCAACTTCCAGGTCTCTAGAGCTCTGCCGTATGTGCGGTCAACAATTCGATCATTTTCCCAGGCAAAATCACCATGTCGTTCACGAACATAACGTCCGTATGCTTTAAACTGACCGGCTTTGTAAAGGTGCCTTTCACCAACATAAACTGTGAAATGCCGGGTTTGATAGGGAGCAAAATCAGCTTGAAAAATCACCTCATCAGGATGAAAGTCTCCATCTGAATCCAAGGCCTGACATAAAAGCTCACGCCCTGCGGCATCCTTAATGTGTATCTTATCCAGGTCAACCTTGCCCAATGCGCTTAGTTGATGTTCGGTTAGCGTTATTGTTTGATTTAAGCGACCAAATGACAATTTGTTCACTACTGTCACTATTATATGATGCATTTGGGCCAAACAAACTACCGGGAGCATTAACAGAAATAGTGAAAAAAATATTCTTCGGATGGATTTCATAGAACAGTTCATTTAGAATTAAAAAATGGTTTGTTCAGGATATGGTCAAATCGTATCGTTAGAAACTATCCTTTCGGGTGATTTACCCAGTAAGATTTTCTTGATCAGATTTCCCTTATACCTTTGCATATAGTTGTTCAATTTGTTCGAGGGGTACCCCTTTCGTCTCAAAGACATAAAGGGTCACAAACACCACCATACACAGGTTTATCACACCGTATACGCAAAATGTCCACGCAGGACCAAGTCCGGCCAGCATCACAGGAAATGTGAATGTGACGATTGCATTGGCCACCCAATTCCCGAATACGGCAAATGAAGTGGCACCACCACGTATCTTATTTGGAAAAATCTCTGCAACATATACCCATAAAACCGAACCCCAGGTTGTTGCAAAGCCCGCGATATAAACAAATATGGCGATGAGAACGAAATAATTATCCAGTTCATTGGAAAAGAACAGTCCTCCTATGAAGAACATGCACAATCCCATAACCCACGAACCAATGAGCAACAATTTCTTTCTTCCGATGCGATCGATGAGCGGGAATGCAATAATCGTGAAAATTAAATTCACAATACCTGTGAGCATAGTTTGGAATAACACACTACCGCCAACATGAGTTTTTTCGAAAATCAGAGGAGCGTAGTAGAAAATGATATTGATTCCGGTCAACTGAGCTATCGAAGCAAAAATAATTCCTATGATCACGACTTTCTTGTAGTGAACAGAAAAGAGATCCTTGAAGCGGGCTTTCTTCTTGTGTTGTTCCACATCACGTATGACCGATTCAACTTCTTTATTTGCTATATCTTCAGAATGAATCCTGTTGAAAATTTCTCTCGCCTTGTCCAGCTTATCCCGAATAACAAGCCAGCGTGGACTCTCCGGGACAATCAGGAGCAAAAGGAAAAATATCAGGGATGGTATCAATGCAGCTACGAGCATATATCGCCACTGATTAATACTCGTGACGAACGAAAAACCAGCATTAGCAATAATATAATTTGATATATAAGAGATCAGGATTCCTAGCACGATGGCTAATTGTTGCATCATACCCAGACGCCCTCGAAAGTCTGCCGGAGCTACTTCCGATATGTAAATAGGTGCCAGTGTAGATGCCATACCGATAGCCAACCCGCCGATCAACCGAAACGACACCAGTTCTATAAAACTGCCAGCAATACCACTGCCCAAAGCTGCAATGATATAAAGGATTGATGTCGTCAGCATCATCTTTTTTCTGCCAAAACGGTCGGCAAAACGACCTGCAAAAAAAGCACCAGGAATGCATCCTATAGATGCGGCGGCAACAACGGTCCCGATAGCGGTGTCCCCGAGATGGAAATAGTTTCTCAAAGCCTGCAGTGTTCCCGCTATAACTGCTGTATCGAAGCCGAACAGCAGTCCTCCTAAAGCGGCAACTGAAGCAATTAAAATGGTGTATTTTTTCATACTCGTTTTATGATATAGTGTGTGTCATAATGTGATATATCACCGGTTTATTTGTATTTCTGGAGTGTACTTACATCATGGGTCGTAGCAGGAACCAACCGTATTGCACAGCCCCCGCTCGGTTTTAAATCAAGTTTCAGTTTCGTCGAGGAATCCACGATGAATTGTTGGGCTTTTACGTGAGTTCTTGTCTTAATCTCCTGTCCTCCATCCGAATAAATATGGGCCACATATTTTTTCCCCTTCTGTAGAAAATCGAGCGGCACATTCAGATCACGGCCATTATCATTGGTTATAGAGCCAATGAACCATTGGTTCCCGCTGCGCCTTGCCACTGTTATATATTGGCCTATTGCACCATCCAATACTTTGGTATCATCCCATGTAGTCGGAACGTGATCAAAAAATGCTATTTCCGGCTCTCCATGATATTCCGATGGTTTATCATACCAAAATATCACCTGGATCGGATCATAGTAGACCACGGATAACGCCAGTTGATGGGCATGGGTCGTTTTCAGGCGTTTATCATAATAACAAATAGTGTAATCTGCCGGTCCAGTGACGTAGCGCGTAAAAGGCAAAACGGTATTATGTGTGGCATCCGGGAAAATCTCGTTTCCCCCGACTCCTTCGGTGACCATCAGGTTGGGATAGGTTCTGCTAAATCCGGTCAGCCGGAATTTGTCGTGTATATCTACCATCAGATGATATTTAGCTGCCTTTTTCACGGCATTATGCAACCAGGTTGACCAGAGCTGGGGTCCCACGTGTACGAATCCAAACTTGACCCCGGAGATGCCCCATTTATGGTATAATGGTAATATTTGATCAATTTGATAGGTCAGGGCTATCTGGTTGACATACAGAAAAACCCCGACGCCATGCTCTTTAGCGTACTTAACAATCCCGGGCATGTTCAAATCGTGTTTCGGGTTTACCTTCGTTGCGTTGTCGCCCATTCCCCATTCATTTCCATACCAGCCGGCGTCGAAAAGCATGTACTTGATGTTATGTTTCGCGTCGAAATCGATGACATTTTTAGCCCCGGCGGCTGATAGGGTGACTTCTCGCATCATCTTCCCGGGCTTGATCCAGGAAGTATCCTCAATTTCATTTTTAGGATTCAGGTTCAGGATCAAATCATCGTCCGTAAGTAAATCACCTGGTTTTTGGGCAACCATAACGACCCGCCATGGCGTGGAGAACGGCAGATATTTGTGTACATCCCCAGCCAGGCTGCATTCAATTGTATTGGTTTTTGTGGTATCCAGGGCGAACTGTGCTCTCGCGAAATCAATCATCCTCGCTTCAGAGAGACTCACATACAGCCCGTTTTTCAATTCCATCGTCAACGGACGGCAGGCACTTTTTTTCCAGCCGGACAACGGAAGCAGTTTGTAATATCCCTGCGGTTTATAAGTGACCCAGGCTTTGGTGCCCTCGGGCATTGTGAATTCTGTCTGGTCAGCAGTGATTACGAACAGGCTTTTCCCATTTGCCGACTCCGGGAAAGCATATTGAAAGGCCACTCCCGAATCGTATGCCCGAACAATCAGGTCCATTTTCCTGGACGGGTAACGAATTTTTTCCAGATGGATGATGGCTTCGTTGTAGTGGTTCCGGATGACACTTTTATCCCCGTAGACAGGTTTCCAGGAGGTATCTTTCTGCAGGCGTTCCACACCGGTTACCCTGTAATTTTCCTTCCAGTAGGAAGTATGGGCCACACTTAGTCCCATCTCCGATGAAAGCACAACCGGTTTGCCCATGTACGAGACATCGTAAAACAGGTGGTTATTCTGATGCTGGTCTTTTTTTAGATAGACACTCATCACCAGGTGATGGTCCGGTGACTGAATAACAATTTTCTCCGGCCTTGATACTGCTTTGCAGGAAAAGAGGGGCAAAGCCAGAAAAATTAAAAGGTATTTCATGGTACGTGTTTTCCGAAAATCCACTGTTTTAAATCGCATTTTATTCCCTATTGGTCTTTCAATATTCTAATTATTCATTATCTACACTCTGTATCCTGAACCAATCGAAATCAGCATACCCGGAGTGTGGTGTAAATCCTGGATGTGTACAAAAAATACCGACCTTGGCCCCGATCCAACGTCCCACAGTTGCGTCGAAACTTTCGTTAATGATTTTATATGTGGTGCCATCCAGGCTATAACTGAATTTACAAACCGCACCGCTGTCTACTTTCACCCGTAGATTTGCAGACGGGTCAGTAAGCTTCACAATCACTTTTTCATCTTCTTTATTCCCTTTATCCGCATCGATACATGTTGTGTACGTCAGGTAAATTCCATCTTTCATCTTCGTGAGCGACAGATAGGCATAGCTGGTTCCCATAATGATCAACCCGGTTTGGGATCCGACCAGATTCGGATGAAACGTCAGTTTTGTGGTTGCCATAAATGTTTCGGCGGGGAATTTCTGCATAAGGATGTTGGGAACGTCCCAGTAGTTTCTGAAACTATCAGGCAACTGATAAGCAAAAAGTCGCAGATGACCATTGGGGCCTGTAGGAAATGCCCATGTTGGTTTCGGATTAGCCTGCCACTGCCACTGTAATCCCAGTTTGTTGGTATTGAATTCATCAGACTCCTGGGGTGTTGTGATGGGGTAGCTTTTGCCAACATCCGGCTTTTTGTATGTCAAAACCGGCTCACCTATTCCATCGCCGTCAATATCTTTGCCAATAACAGGCCAGTCGTTCTCCCATTTCATGGGTTCCAGCCAGGTAACACGTCCGTATACCCCACGATCCTGGAAGTGGATAAACCACGATTGACCGGTTTGAGTCGTAACCCATGCTCCCTGGTGCGGTCCATTGACAGAAGTCGTCCCCTGATGCAATACTACTTTTCTCTGATAAGGACCATATATATTCTGCGAACGCAGTACCACCTGCCAGCCATTGGGGACACCGCCTGCCGGGGCAAATATGTAATAGTACCCGTTCCTCTTGTAAAGCTTTGGCCCCTCTATCGTTGGATCATTAGTATGCCCGTCATAAACCATCACACCACTGTCGATCACCTTTGTTCCCTCGGGATTAATTTTATTCAGGACCAGGATACTATTGAGTCCGGCCCTGCTTCCAGCATAAGCATGTATCAGGTAACCATTACCATTATCATCCCAGAATGGACAAGGATCAATGATGCCTTTCCCCTGCTGAACAAGAACCGGTTTAGACCATGGTCCTGCCGGGTCTTTCGCCCTGACCATGTAAATGCCAAAATCGGGATCTGGGTAGTATATGTAGAACTGCCCGTTATGATAACGTATTGCCGGAGCCCAGACACCGTTCCCGTGCTGTGTTTTTGAATAGCGATCATACGGTGGCTGCCGTTTCAGGGCGTGCCCGATAATGGACCAGTTGACCAAATCCTTCGAGTGTAAAATCGGCAACCCAGGAACGGCGTCAAAACTGGAAGCTACCAGGTAATAATCACTTCCAGCGCGACAGACGTCGGGATCGGAATAATCAGCGAACAAAATGGGATTTTTGTAGGTACCATTTCCTTGATCAGCCACCCAAACTTTGGACACATAACGATTGTTTACTGCCTTTGACTTAGGTTCTTTCTGCTGATCACATGACACCGCGATCAGTATTAATCCTATCAGCAAAAAAAAGATTTTGTTTCGGGAATCTGTATATGTTTTCACCATCAGAAATAAATTTTAAACACTTATGCTTTTAGGTGGACTCAAAAGTGACAAAGTGCACTGAGAATCTACACGTCACTTCTCCAATCATATAGAATCTCATAGCGATCAAGGACAGACATCATAGTTGAATTCAGTTTTGATCAACAGAATCACTATTTGAATGCGTCTTTCCGAGATAAAACAGTAACGTCCCGAATCCAACTTCATCCGCCCATGGTGGTGCTCCTTCAGGCCTTATTTTAGCTAAGACTTTATCGGTCCATGGCATTTTCAAACCTTTGCGGTTCACGTAATGATTGTAGGCAATTTCAAAAATTGGGCGGAACTGTCCGCGGGCCTTTGGAGAAATGACCGTCCAATGAGAATACTTTCTGGTCACATCCTTCCATTCCACATATGGAACAGAATGTCCGAGATTATACTTGGAAACATATTCATAACCGGCCATTAGCCTATTATCCATTGCCCCATACATATCCAGTCCCTGATTGTACCCGACTTCACAGGCTGCCGCCAAATTTCCGAGACCAAGCATACAGTGAGGCTGATCCCGACCACTTTCCTGACATTGTCCCGTTTTGTTAATGATGTAATTAGCCAGACTACCATTGATTTTGCCTTTTGAATAATAAAGATCAACAGCCCGTTTAAAGATCTTGCGATCATTCAGGAATACGCCAAATCCCATTGTAGCTTTTATGGCGGCATTCCCCCAATTCCCATTGGTATAAGCAGGGCGATTAAAAAAACTGCCTACCAGGCCATAGCCCTCATAAAAAACCTGGCGAAACATGTTCTCACAGCGTTCTATATCCCCTTTTTTCCATTCTTTGTAGGTATAGCGTATAATTTCGGCCGCATTAACCAGGATAAATCCCCCCAAAGCCGCAGTTAATGCATTATCATTGGAGCCTGTTATCCCTTTTAGAGTATCTGAATACGCATTGATTATCTCGATGGATTTTTCTGCATGGGCCTCATTGCCGGTAATAATCCACATCAATGCATTTCGATAAGCAGCATTGAAATCATGTTCGGTCGGCGTTTTTGTGTGTGCATTTACTCCGTCCCTTGCGATATATGGAAATGGGCCATTAATATGATACGAAGATGAAGACGTCTCCATGTTCTTCAATACATTATAGGAGCCCATAGGAGGGAATTCTTCTTTCCTGACATAATTTCTAATACGTTCTAAATCAGAATTCGTATGAAGAATTCCTGGATGTATAAACTCCTTTTCTTTTACAGATCCGTAGATTGGATTTTTGATCATACCAGGACCGACGATGATTCCTGCAGAAGATAAAATTGTTTTTTTAAGAAATGTCTTGCGGTTCATAAATTATTCGGAGTCCTTTTAGCTATTTTTCAATCAGAAATGTTTGGTTCACTGGTTTGGCGCTTTGGTATAAGGGCGGTACTATTCGTCCCCACTGATATGCAACAATTGTCACTTTAACAGGATATTTACTCCTGATCGGTATTGGCGTAAAATGCATCGTATGGCCGATAATGACAGCCGGGCCTGACACTACGTAGTAACTCACTGGTAACCCAGATGAGCTCGTCGCTTTCAGCTCAATGGACTTTGTTCCGGCTTTCTGGTTCGGGATAGTTGGAAAGTGAATGACCTGCGGCTTGCCCTTAGTCAACTTTGATGGCACATCCAGTTTCCCTGGTTGAACTGCATGACGATACTCCGCATTGCCGGCCTGAGTTTCTTCGATCCAGATCGGTCCCCAGCCCCCCCGATCCAGGTGTATCCTGAATGTATTGGGTCCCAGTTGAACGGCAGGTCCGGTAATAACATAAAACTTAATCGATCCGGAGGCATGACCCAGCTTCCTTCCTGAACCAATGAGTTCAGGCGGCATCTTTTTTAAGAAATCCACCTTTAAGCCTAAAGGTCATTCCATCGTTTCCCGGCTCAAATTTTAAAGCTGCAAACCCCTGCTTACCGACTGGCAATAACTTACCATCTTGAACGAAGGTCAGCATCTGTTTTTTTCGCTTCTTTCGATTTCCTTCAAAATTGTGTGCAGCCATAGCGGTCTTCTTATCGAAGAACCAATACGCTTTTTGAGGATCTCCCTTGTACTGATTATAGGGCATAGGCTGATAAGTATCAGGTTCCATACCACCGGTATCAGTCAACCATCCGAACTGAGGACTTATTTTTTTCAGATGCACTGGACCATCTTTCGGTTTCTTATCTGGCAGACGGTATTTACACGCTTTCCTAATATATAAAGCCAAGAACTGTGCCAGATGATGTGACCAATCAAAATGTCCACCGCCTGGATCCACCACGACCCCAACTAAATTATCGTTACTTCTCTCCCGTAAATGGAGTGCCGTTTTACGCACAACAGGCCAGAAAAAATCCCTGTCCCCTTTCCTTCCATCCCTGTATTCAGGCCATTCCGTGGTCTGACCTACGATGTAACATAGCGGCACATCCTTGAAATCCAGTGAATCAGGCAGTGGATACGTCTTGATTGGTATCGCTGCAATTACCCGCAGAGGAATTCTATTGGGCACATCCCATGCAAACTGGCCGTGAGCGGAATGCCCGGTTACTATTATCGGTGCGTAAGCGATATCGGAATAGCCCGACACATCGGCAAAATCTCTTAACATGTTTGTCAAAGCTTCCACCGATCCCGGTTTCATCTGAGTATTCAGCACTTCACCGCCATAATTCTTTGGCGGTCCAACCCAAATAATACCAAGTCCCTCCTGTGATGCTGTTTTCCGAATAAGAGGATCTTCCAGCCAGCTTCGCTCCGTTAAATTGTTCAAGGCAATTACCACACCACGAACATAGCTGCAGTCCGGCGGAATCCAGAGATAAGCCCGGCTTGAACCGACCATAACCGAATACTGGTAAACCTGATTGTATGGAGATTTTTGGGCATCAGCGTTTCCGGAAATACCTAAAAAAATAATAATCACTGCCAGGTAAGCAGCCCATGATTTGCTTTTAATATATGGTCGCTTACCTATTACAGATATGATATTGGCCATTATGTAAGTTTTTGGACGTTTCCATTTATGCAACGAGTTATCACTTCTGTCCTACTTTAGCCTCCAGTACACCACATAGCGGCCACGGTGAATTTTATAAAAAGGAACCAATCTTATTTCTTTACCTGTATTGGCGTCCTTTGCCTCGAATGCAAATTCTTTAGAATCACTCACCAGTTTAACCCATTCGGACACTTTATTTCCTCCGGTTTGTAATGTGTCTGGAATATTGCCCGGGATATGGTAATTATAGGTGTAATAATCGTTGTGTTTTGTCGGATCTGAGAAAGGAGCTGGTGGAACAATGCCTTCTTTGCCCATGGGAGCAGCTAGCACCAGAGGTCCATAAACCAATGCAGCTACTTTTGAATCGTTGCGAAGAGTCATCAGGTGCAACGACATGGGATAGGTTATTTTGACCTTATCACCATTATGCCATCTCCTGTTGATGATAATGAAGCTACCCGGATGCTGCCGGATTCTGATTTTTCTACCATTGACCTTTATGATAGCACCTGACTTCACCCAGTACGGATACCGGATGTGCAAAGGCATCGAAACCATACCCTTCGTCTCTATAGTAAGGTTTATATCCTGGCTTTCCGGATACTTTGTCTCCTGACGGACTGTAATTCCCTTTTTTTTCCAGTTTAAAACCGAGGGTATGAAGAGGGTAACATATACTCCTTTGTTATCATGGTAATAAATGCTCTCTGCATACCTGGCATGATTTTCAAAACCTGTACCGACGTCACACCAGAAAGACTGATAACGGGTGCTGTAGACTTTGAATGCGCCGGGCACGAGCGGTGTAAAATAGCATATCATGCTGCTTTGTGGATCCTGTTGCGGAAGAATATCGTTGTACAATGCACGCTCGTAATAATCCATGTATTCTTCATTTCCCGACCAGCTAAACAGATGCCTGGTAAGCTTAAGCATGTTGTAGGTGTTACAAGTCTCCTGGGTATAACCGGTCAGATGATCGGCAAGCGTGCCTGTTTTCACAAAATGTTCGTGGTCACTGTTGCCGCCTGTAGCATATGCTTGTGTATTTATGACTGTATTCCAGAAATAGGTAGCTATTGTTTTGTATTTCGGGTTGTCTGTTAACTCATATCCACGTGCCTCTCCAATGACTTTGGGAATCTGTGTGTTGGCGTGCAACCCAGGCAGATCGTCAACATGTTCAGCCAAAGGATTAAGAATCTTTTTATTGTAAAACATCTCCGCCAGTTTCAAATCTTTTGGATTACCCGTAATGGCGTACAGGTTGTAAAAAGCTTCATTCATGCCGCCAAACTCATTTCGCAACATAACGGTAAGTTGTTTCGGTGTCAGCGGAGATAATTTATTATATGCCCAATTTGACATTCTTTTTGCAACATCCAGTGCCTGCTGATCATTAGCATACCAATACATGTCAATCAGGCCAGCCATGATTTTGTGAAGTGTGTACCATGGCGCCCATACCGGTTTTCCCTCCATACAGCGATCGATATAATATTGTGGGAAAGCACTGAGATACCCACCCTGATTGAGTACTTTTTGCACCTGGGCTAACCCGGCAACCAGGCTTTCACCTTTATTTTTATAAACGGTATCCCCGGTTGAAGCATATAATAATGCAAGCGCCGACATAATATGACCGGTTATATGTCCTCTTAATTCACTGTCGAGAGATTCCCACCCTCCCAAAGACTTTGCGCTGGCCCTCATTCCGGCGTTAATATGAAAACTCTTCAATAAACGGTCATTCCTAATTGACAATATCCATTTGGCATCTCTTTCCATATTGTCTTTAAATGGACTGTCCAGTAATCGTACATCGTTTAAGTTGAAGCTGTAAACAGCGATGTGGACTTTAAGCTTCACTGCCATTTTTTTCGGATGCTGACCCGGAAATTGTCCAAATGCAATTAGTGGGAATACGGTTATGAGAGAAAACGCGCATAAAAAAAATCGCAGTTTTTTCATTTCACTTGTTTTTTCTGCTGTTTCCATGGCCCTATTATTTGCCGCACGTTTCCATAATTATTTCATAAACTTTTTATCCGTCAAATCCAGAGCAACCGACTTGTCTTCACTATCATAATGAACCTTCACTTCTTTATCATTCAGCATAATTTCTTTCGGTCTTACACCCGTTCTAAAATTGGCGTTAATGATGGGTTCACCCTGTAATTCAACATTGAGTTTTGACTCGTCCATTTTAGAAATCATGAAGACTTTTGACAGAGAGTTGAGCACAGTTTTACCTTTTTTTCTCAAATAGCTACCATTAGCAATGAAATATCTACTAACGTTTTTTAAGTTAGTTTCTTCGCTATTCTCAGGATAAGTGAAGGCCATTAAATAGGCATCGGTTTGCCAGCCATTTATGGTATTATTGGCATTACGTCCCATATGTCTTCCATCTGCCAGCAGGTTCAAATATACATTTGTCACTTCTCCGTCCTGCTTTATTCGAACGCCTTCCCAGTTAACTCCCTGAATACATTCTATTTTGGGCAGATTGTTTTGATTCTTTTTATTTACAAGAATGACGGCCGTAATGAACTTGGTCTGACTCATCATTTCCGGCGGCTGAAAAGCATAAAATGGTACTTTAGTATGTTGTTTATGATCTTTATATCCTTCTTTAACTTCCAGTATCATCTTTTCCGGGAAATCATGCGGATAGCCGGTATTGGTCAGCGTTTGCGGGAACAAAGGTCTTACTAATACTTCAGAAGAATCTTTTGTTATCTGGATATTTAATCCTTCATGTTTTGCTTTCCATTATAATGCAACAACCACTCAAACTTGCCCGGTTTATATGCTTTAACATCATCAATAATAAGTATCACATTGCCAATCCACAGGAAATGCCGATAATTCCTCATGAAGTAATGTGACGTGGGACCGGTAGCATCTGCAAAAACATCTTTCAACCCATTTGAGTCCATTAGATGGTGCAGTTTCCCCTCAGTATGGACACCATAATATTGATCCGTAGTATCCTGCGCATAACCATTAAACAGAACGACATTATTAGCCATGCTCCTGGTATAATAACCGGTGTACATTGGATCGCCATAGTAGCAGTCACCGCTGTTAATCAACAGATTCTGGCCATTATGGAAAAGTATAAATGAGCCGGCGTCGGCGTGAGCATGATTCCAGGTTTCGCCACATTTAACTGCAAGCATCGTGGCATCTTTATTCCACGAATTTCGGAGCATGGCCCAGCCAATGCCTTTATAAATTTTTGATTCGGGAAGATCCGGATGTTCAGGGGCTGTTGTACTCATAAAATTGCTAGGATCATAAACTAGTCCCATAGGTGTATCGCGGTCCAGTCCTTCTCTCATTTGACCCTGTTGTATCTGGTTGATATACCACAAGTATCTCTTCTTATGGTATCCCAGAGCTATCAACAGCTTGATGGGCCTTTCCCCGTTGGAATAAATATTGGTATCACCGAAATTAACAGATTGCAAAGGTCCCATGGAATTAGGGTATGAACTGTTTATAAAATAATCCGCAATTTTGGGAAGTAAAGGAATTTTAGGAGGTTTTTGATTTGGAAACGCATTCATCCAGGCTACCCGAAAGAACAGATATTCCGACATTGCAAAAGCGGCGTAATTAACGCTCTCATAGTAACCGCCATCCTTTCCAATTGTTCTGGGTTTATTTTGCAATACGTTGCCATTATAGTAAAACCATTGCAACGCTGAATTGGAAATTGTATTCACCCATCCTCGTGCCTGAGGAACTTCATTCATAACGGCCAGAGCCGCAATTCCTGCCTGAAATACACAGGCGCTCCACCAGTTATGACCCATCGAATCCAGAGCGTGAATTCTTTTGTCACCCAGAACCCAATCGTCAAGTGTTGGAAGGATTCCCAAATGAGTGATACCTTTCGCAATTCTCTGTCGGTCTTCTTTTGACAGATAATCATAAATACAATCATACCCGACTGCTACTGATTGTGTACGCGCCGCTAATCCCAATCCGGCGTGCCAGGGCGGATTTCTGTTTAGAAGCTGACGATCTCCCCAACTCTTTAAGGAGATCTCGTGCGTAAGAATTTTTTTAACAATTGCCGCATATTTATTTTCACCGGTCATTCGATAAGCCAAACCGTATAATTTGATCATACCTAAGCGTTGATTATTGTTTGTTTCGGCCTGATCGGCTTTGGCCAGCATATTTTCCCAAACTTTGTGGATATCAGGATTGTTATTTATGCGATTTTTGAGAACCTTAATACGTTCCGTGGTGAAGAAGAGATAAGGATGAGAGGGCGTATTACGTGCATGTGTTATCTCATTAGTTGACGAAATAGAATAAGGAATACAGGCAAATGAGTCGGGAACACGAATGATATAAAAGACAGCAATAACTACACCGATCAACAATAGACAATGCTTTTGGGATAGAGTGTTATTTCTTTTACCTGATTTTTTCATGAAGTCAATGCGATTAAATTTGACACCTGTTAAGTCAATTTTTTGCCATTCAATTAATTAAACTCATATAAGTGCTCATCAAACAGAATGACCTGGTTTTTACCCCTTAAAAGCCAGACAAAGGGACCTGGACTCTGGGAGCCGACACCTCGGGTATATCCTCTCGAATCGAGGTTGATTTCGAAAGATTGTCCCTTGAACGCCGATGGATAAAGGCTCCTCAAATAATTCGCAGTTATGAAAGGTCCATTGATCCCAAAGCTCCCTGTATAATCGAACGTGGCAACAACTGATGAATCCAAACTGGCAAAGCTGAAATGATCCATGTTATTATTGGCCTTACTGTGTGAAGCATCTTGTTTCATTTTTGCTCCTTCAACGTACAGGTTATAATCCGTTTTAGTCCTTTCCGGCATTAATTCCAGTCCCTTCTTCATGAAGATGTTATTCAACCACCAGGTATGATAAGATGCACGACTGCCCTCCCGGTTTGGATCAACCTTAAATTCACAATCATAAAATAGATTGTGAACAAAGAATCCGGCAACTGGTTGGATTTCATTTACCGCTGCGTATAACAGGGTATTATTATCAGCTAAAATAGCCCCTGTATTGTTCTCCAAGGAAAAAGCAATATCAGAATACAGGATCGTATTGGAAGCCAAACGAATATCACTACTACCTGTGGCCGAAATAGCTGTTTTCAGCGGATTTTTCGCATAACCCCTTATACAATTATTTTTAACTAATACATTAGACACACCTGACAGGACAATCCCATCCGATACAGAACCTTCAATAAGATTGTTCCTGATTTGACTTCCGGAAGCCAACTGATCACCGACAATACCTGCCAGTCTGCAATCTTTAAAGAGATTATCCATTATAATATCATTGTCGTAAGCCCGATTATCTAGATCGCCCGGACCGTTGTCGGAATCGGATGATTTGATAGCAATGCCGTAGCCAGCACTATGTTCAAATCGGCAGTGCTGAATAATCCAGTGCTTCCCACCATGCGTATTTACCAGAGAAGAAGAATTTTGATTAGACGGGATAAAAGTAAACCCATCCAACGTAATATAGTCTAAGCTGGATCGAACTGGCTGGATGAAGCCACCCTTACCTACATGGATAACCACCTTTTGATGAGGAGCGGCCTTAAAAACAATCCGTTTCTGGTTGGATTTGCCACCTTGATGGAGTAATATATCTCCCTGATAGTCACCCTGCCCAACAATAACTACCGTGCCCGGTTTTGCCATTCGAGCTGCTTTACTCAGAGTCAGCAACGGGTGCTCTGCATCTCCGCTATTATTATCATCGCCATTTTTCGAAACAAACAACATGTCCGGAATGTGGATCTCATCATGGAAACCGGTTGTCTTTAAAAAGTTTACATTCTTGGCATAATCCCCAATATAAACACCAGGAGAATACCGGGTAGTAACCGTTCCATAGCGAATGACATTCTCAAAAGTAACGTAATCAACATTATGATCATGGTCGACTCCGCTTACAAGAATATCTCCAAGGTTACCGGGGGTTGATCCGTATACATCAATATTTTTAAATAGGATGTTTTTGATAGTTTTTCCGGGTGTTTTCCGCAATGTGCCATGCCAGGAATAACGCATAGGCATGATCTTTATCAGATTTTGTTTACCCTCTCCGTTAATACGTATATTTTCAAATTTGAAATACTCCATTGTCAGATTATCCATCGGCTGGATGTAAAACACGCACTTGTTCCAGTATTCTTTTATGCTTCGGTTCCCCATAAAGTGGATGACATCTATATTTTTGGCCGTAATATTTTTCATGACTGATTCCTGACTTTCAAAGCCAATACGAAAAATATTAGCATAATCCGACCACAAAATGCTATTTTTTATCGTTATGTTCTCATCCGCTTTATTGTGGTCCAGGCCAAGCCCTTTGATGGCTATGCAGTCATCATCCGTTCGTATAAATGTATCCTTAATTACAACGTTACTACAATTCACCGGATCAATGCCGTCATCATTCCCAACACGAGATCCACATATTTTCACATTTGAGATGGTGACGTCATCGCAGGCTTGCGGTACCACGGTCCATGAAAAAGACCCGCGGATAATGACTCCCTGCATCGAAACATTCTTGCAATTTATAAAATTAACCATTCGCGACAGCGGACCGGCCGAATGGCCCCAATCATTCCCATCCAGAATACCTCTGCCTTT
>CAWBCD010000021.1:0-165728 GCA_963787205.1 uncultured bacterium | reverse complement strand
TATCGCCTTTGCACCGCAAGATATCCTTGAAGTCGTTCAAGTCCGCTAAATACGTCGCGTCCCGCAACTGCTTGGCCTTCTCTGCCTGCGCCTTCGCCAGTTGCGCGGCCTTCTCCGCCGCCGCTCGATCTTCGGCCTGCTTGATGTTGTTCGCGATCGTGTTGTTCTGGAATTCACGGAACTGGATCGCAGTGGCCAGCCGCGAATCCACGTCGGCGATCTGTTTGGGATCGAAATCGAAGTACTTGGACGCGATTGCGAGATAAGACTTCGCCGTGAGCAGGCTATCGAGCGCCCCCTTTGCCTGACAACCGGCCGATGCTGGCGGTTTTCCAGAACTCCGGATACAAAGTCAACGTGGAATTCGATGGGGACGTCTACAACGTTTCATACGATCTGACCAAAGAATAGCCATAGGGATTGACCTTGTCCGGACGTAAAAGTTGCTTTCATCCACTCAGAGCAGATTCGAGCAGTACAGCTATCCAGCAGGGCTGCCCGTTCCGCAGTGAACGGGCGGGCAAGCTCCGCCGAGACGCTGGACTCGATGGGACTGCTCTCGGGGCAAAACATAAAGGAAGTGCCCCCCGTATCGGCGGAGATCGGCAGGTCCTGAAGAGATTCCATTCCGCCCGGTATTGCGTGCATGCCCTGAAGAAGGCGGCCAAGGGGCAGCGGGACCTCGAGTGCTTCACATGGGCATCGGCACCGAAGATGTGCCCGTCTGGCGAGCGATGTATGAGTACGCCGCTCTGGCTGACCCGCGCCACACTCGTTGGTGGTGCGGCAATCTGACCCCGTCGGGAGAAGTCGACATCGCATTCAATCCGTCGGGAGGATATCATCACGCATTCCCCGAGAAGGCGGCGGGATTGAGCGACATTAACGACAACGCGATTGCCTGCTCGATCCTGGCCGATGCGGGCAAACGCGTCCTGTATCTGGACGTCGACGTTCACAATGGCGACGGTGTGGCCTACGCGTTCCGCGATCGCTCGGACGTGATGACCATCTCGCTCCCTCACGAAACGAGAATCCTAAGATGCTCTTTCCGGGGACCGCTTATGTAATCGACCCGCACCAAGTCACACGGATAATATCATCCTACCGTTTTAAACGTCCCTTTCAAGCCGTATACTAGTCTTCCCATATATTATATAAGGAATTAAATTTGCACCTCTGTATGTTCTGAGATCCAGGTTATCTGATTTTACAAACCAGCGTCGCTTCGCGATTGTTCTGATTTTACTTGTGTTTGCAGTTGTTGACAAACTATGGCTGCCGGTAGCAATACGGCTGCTGACAGTAACACATTCTGGACTCATTTGCAGTATTACCTACAGACATAGGGCTACTGGGCGTTGTTTTTTGTCATATTCCTGGAAGATTTCGGACTGCCGCTGCCCGGCGAGACCATGCTGCTGGCTTCCTCCTATATGGCTGCTGCCGGTAAAATGCACACCGTCGACATCTTTATTATCGCTGTTATTGCGGCCGTATTGGGAGATAACCTGGGTTATTTAATAGGTCTTAAAGGAGGCCGGAAATTCCTTACAAAATACGGGCACTATATTTTTCTGGATGAAGAACGCCTGCACCGCCTCGATACTTTTTTTACAAAACATGGCGCATCCATTATAATTCCCGCTCGATTTATTGACGGGTTGAGACAGGTTAATGGACTGCTTGCCGGAATGAGCCGGCTGCCATGGCGTAAGTTTGTATTGTACAATATCGTGGGCGCCATACTTTGGGTAGCTGCTTGGATGGCGCTCATTCAAGTCCTTTACACTCAGGCCAGACAATATCTCGGGGTTGTCAAAAACATCCAGACCTATTTGTTCGTGTTGTTGATTCTGCTTATTGTTGGCGCCGTAGGCAGACTTGTTTACCGCCACTACTTCCCATCAGACGATCACTCGGAAAAAACGGCCGAAGAACACTCGTGAGTGACCGATATTTCATCACCTTTATCCTTGGATTTCTTTTGCTATCAGCTTGCAGCAAAGGACACGTGAAGAAGGAAAAAGTGAGAGAAACTTCAACTCCCGACAAGATGATTGCCGGCAAAGAGCATGACGGGGAAGCCGCTATCGACAGTCTGGGCGCAGATGGAGCCGTTGCAGTCATTCAACGGTATTACACCGCGATAAACAGACATGAATATGGACGGGCCTACGAACTATGGGGAAATGACGGTGCTGCAAGCAAGCAAACATTTGCATCCTTTAAAAACGGCTACCTGAATACAGACACCGTTGAAGTAATCATCGGCAAACCCGGTCGAATTGAAGGAGCAGCAGGATCCCGTTATATCGAAATCCCGGTTCGACTCAAAGCAGTCACCAATAAAGGGGCTGTCCAACACTTTGCCGGGCATTACGTCTTGAGAAGAACTGTTGTCGACGGATCAACACCTGAACAGCGCAGATGGCATCTCTATTCGGCACACCTTACACAAGAAAATAAGCAACACCTCTGACACTGGTCATTTCTCAAAGGCTTCTTTGATACGCTGGTTCATCAGGCGGTGATAATTCTCGTATTCCGATTGTCTGACGTCAAAGGCCAGATGCTTCTCCCCTTGCCGGCAATCGATGTGATATCTGCCGGGTCGTTCCGAGTTCGTCACTGTCACCGCTATTTTTCCTATATGATATGTTTCCAGAACCTCATCCATATTCACGTACCTGTACTTTTATTGCCTTCTCCGACAAGATACAACTAATCAGATATCTATTTTCCGTGTAATTCTGACGGCCATGGCAACACAAATACATAAGCCCCCTTTATGGGGGTATAGGGCGACTAATAAAACACCAGAAACAAAGGATGATAAAGATGTCATCGGAAACATTTTATCATCCGGATAAACCTTAGATCAACTCTTTACCTCGCAACACGGGCTCTGCCCTGCTGCGTCCGTTGCCTTTGCATACGTCCGGATCTGGCTCAGCTTA
Organism: uncultured bacterium; assembly: GCA_963787205.1. GTDB lineage: Bacteria > Bacteroidota > Rhodothermia > Balneolales > DATFMH01 > DATFNI01. The sequence continues at coordinate 162,768 of CAWBCD010000021.1, read as the reverse complement.
TCAATTTCAAATGCACAGTTAAAGCAACGGGAGTATCACAATGTCACCAGGAAATCATCAGACACATTTAGATAGACCTGTAAGTCAATCCTGTCCAATATTGTAACAGAATCATGTTTCTTAATTGATGTTTCTATCCTCTGATTATTCATATCCTTAACGAACCAATCAACTTAACCAAAACCTGATAAACAGAATAATCCGTTTGTATAAAGACAGGTTATATTTTCTCGCCATCTACTATCAAAAATAGATTAATTCCCACAATAAAAGCCCTTCCATATATAACACTCTATACGTTGGAACGCAGACAGTTACTATAACGTTATATAGACAGAATTTGAAAATGACAACAAAAAAATACGATTATCATTATGGATAGAGAAACACTAGTAAAAGGGTTAAATACAGATTTATCTCATGAGTACCAGGCGGTATTAATGTATAACACATATGCAGCTGATGTCAGTGGAATGCATCGGCAGGAATTAAAGAATTTTTTTGATGCTGAGGTTCCCGATGAGTTACGTCACGCGCAGCTTCTGGCTAACAAGATTGCCGCACTCGACGGGAAACCCACAACGAACCCAGCCGATGTGCCGGGCACCCAGGATCCAAAAGAAATGCTGGAAAATGTTCTGAAAGCGGAGTCCGATACGATTAAACGCTACGTTGAACGGCGTAATCAAGCCGAGGAATACGGCGATTACGGACTAGTTAACGACCTGGAAGATATCATCAGTGATGAAACCAATCATAAAGAAGAGACACAAAAACTGCTGAAGAGTCACTTGAGCAATTAGACTTATCATATAATATCGCTTCATTATCAACCGGGCCTCACGGAAGTGAGGTTCGGTTTTTTTTGTACCTGAACAATTTGATGCTTTTCCCCGAATCTTCCGTATCCCCTGAACTTCGTTGACCGGAACATCTGTTTTTACCCTGAACCTTCATTCGGGACAAGATTTTTGCCCTTTAATCACAAAAAAGTCAATCAGGTAAAGATTTCTCCCTAATATGGTTTGAATATCTCGCTTTAGCATGGGGATATTAGTCAAAATGAGGATTTGGGTTTGGACACGGCAGGATACATAACCATCACATCACAAGCTGCCAGAGGGTAACAAAACTCCGACCAGACCCCTAATTAAAATGAGGGACACACACAATGAAACGAACTGCAACACGAATCCTGTTATGCATCTCACTTTGCGGTGCAGTTTTGATTAGCTGCAGCCGATCACCACGAGATACTTCAACATCATCTGCAATGACTGATAATCCATTTTATAAACCCAGTACCCTTCCCTTCCAGGCACCCGCGTTTGACAAGATAAAAGATGCGGACTTCGAACCAGCCATTCTCGAGGGCATGGATCAACAACTGGATGAAATCAAGGCAATTGCCAATAATCCGGAAGCACCAACAGTTGAAAACACGCTTGTCCCGCTCGAAAAAAGCGGGCGCATGCTTGAAAGAACGTATATGGTATTCAACTGCCTGACCGGCGCCAATACCAACGACACCCTCCAAAAAGTCCAGGAAGATGTGGCCCCTAAAATGGCTGCCCATCAGGATGCTATTTACCTGAACGAGAATCTGTTTCAACGCGTCAAGAGCATCTATGAACAACGCGATCAACTCAGTCTCGATCCGGAAACACACCGTCTGGTAGAGTATTATTATAAGGAGTTTGTCCGCGCCGGTGCCAATCTGCCGGAAGCCGATAAAGTACGTCTCCGTAAGATGAATGAAGAGCTGGCAACACTGAACGCAAAGTTCGAGAACCAGTTGCTCAAAGCAACAAAAGAGGGCGCCCTGGTCGTCAGTGACGAATCCAAACTGGCGGGGCTCACGCCGGGCGAGATCGATGCTGCCGCACGCGCTGCAAAAGCACGCGGGCTGGATGGTAAATGGGTCCTTCCGTTGCAAAATACAACACAACAGCCGTATTTAAGTTCTCTGGATGACCGGGCCACGCGCGAGGAGCTTTTCAAAAAATCATGGACACGTACAGAGCTCGGCGATGCCAACGATACCCGTGACGTTGTCAAACGGATGGCAAAACTCCGTGCCGAACGGGCACAACTGCTGGGATTTCCCGATTATGCAGCCTGGAAACTGGAAGACCAGATGGCAAAGAATCCTGAAAATGTCGATTCTTTCCTTGCCAAGCTGGTCCCGCCTGCCGTCGCCAATGCCGAAAAGGAAGCCGTGGATATACAGTCGCTGATCAACGAGACCGGAGGGAACTTCAAGCTGCAGCCGTGGGACTGGGATTACTACTCAGAAAAAGTGCGTAAGGCCCGTTATGATCTGGATGAATCGCAGATCAAACCCTATTTCGAGCTGAACAACGTCCTGGAAAACGGAGTCTTCTACGCGGCACATGAGCTTTATGGGCTGAGCTTCAAAGAACGCCACGATCTGCCGGTCTATCAGCCGGATGTGCGCGTGTTTGATGTCATCGACAAAGACGGTTCTCAGATTGGCCTCTTCTATGCCGATTATTTCAAACGTGATAATAAATCGGGCGGTGCCTGGATGTCGAGCCTTGTCGGGCAGTCGAAGCTCCTGGGCACACAACCGGTGATCTTCAACGTGGCTAATTTCCCGAAACCTGTCCCCGGCCAGCCCGCGTTGCTAACCTATGATGATGTGACCACCATGTTCCATGAATTCGGACACGCCCTGCATGGATTCCTGTCTAACACAGAATATCCGAGCCTTTCCGGAACGGCTGTGGCACGCGATTTTGTGGAACTGCCTTCGCAGTTTAACGAGCACTGGGCATTGTATCCGAAAGTTTTCGAACATTATGCCGTAAACTATAAAACCGGCGAACCGATGCCACAGGAACTGGTTGAAAAGATCAAGAAAGCCGAGAAATTCAATCAGGGTTATGCCCTCACGGAATTACTGGCTGCCGCCGAGCTCGATATGGCCTGGCATACGCTTCCCGCCGATGCACCTGAACAGAATGTCGACGAGTTTGAAGCCGAAGCCCTGAAGAAGGCCGGTCTGGCACTCCCGCAGGTCCCTCCCCGCTACCGCTCAAGCTACTTTATGCACATCTGGGGTCATGGCTACGCTTCCGGATACTATGCTTATCTGTGGAGCGAGATGCTTGACCAGGATGCCTACGAATGGTTCAAGGAGAACGGCGGACTGACCCGGGCAAACGGCGATCGCTTCCGTAACATGATCCTTTCCCGGGGCAACACCGAAGACCTGGCCACCATGTACCGCAACTTCCGCGGCCGGGATCCCGAAATCGAGCCGTTGCTCAAAGCAAGAGGGCTGACTGAAAGCAAAGCAGTAAGCAGTAAGCAGTAAGCAGTAAGCAGTAAGCAGTAAGCAAAATAGCTTTCTATACTTTGAAGAGGCAAGTTTGAGTGATCGGACTTGCCTTTTTTACTTGTGCAGAACCACCTCGGTCTATCAACATAAGTAATCCCCTTCGAAGGAATTGAGCTGTGGTGGCACACCACAATTGCCCGGCCTTCAGACCGGGGATAAAAAAGCACAACCATCTATGAGGGCTTCAGCCCTTCCCCCAACACGAATAATTCAAATATTTTTTATCCACTTGACAAAGGACTGGCATTTCGTTATAATGAAAGTAAATGATTACTTACTTATGAATTATAAATGGAACGAGAATCAACAATAGTACGACAAGAACAGATCAAACAGGCTGTATTGCAAATCATTGCAGAGAAAGGCCTGCATGGTGTCTCCACCAGAAATCTTGCCCAGAAAGTCGGGCTTTCGGAGGGAGCCATTTTCCGGCATTTTGCATCCAAGCGAGACATTATTAAAGGGATCATGGATGATGTGGCTTCGGATTTAATCGATTCCCTGCGAGAAATCGCCCTTGGTTCATTACCTGCCGAAAAAAAGCTGTTTGCTTATTTATGTAAAAATGTAACCTACTTAAAAGAAAATCAGGGAATTACCATTTTACTGTTTTCAGAAGCCACTCATTTAGGGGATGACGAACTCAAAAGAAAATTGAATCTGATCCTTTCCGAGCAAAAGCAATTTGTAATTAAAATGGTTAAAGATGGGATTGTCGAAGGGGCCTTTGACCGGCAGGTTGATCCGGAAGATGTGGCCATTTTGTATATGGGTATCCCCATAACATTCAACATAGAACTGGTACTAGACGGCAGGAACTTGAAGATTACCGATTTTTGTGAAAGAATGTTTTCACTGATTTTAAAGAGTTTAAAAAAGTAAAAAATTTAACAAGAAAAGTAAGTAAATGATTACTTATAAGAAAATAAATATGCATACACTGTCACAATGGATGTTCGAATTTCACGGACCCTGCTGTCCTTTTATGCCGATTGGTATCGGTCATCCGCAGGGTCACAAGCAGGACGGCAAAAAAAGCCTCTCTCCCCTGTTCCGAACAAGAGGGAGAAGCCGGCATCCATCTACCCTCAATCAGCCGACTACTTTTGAATTATCCTAACTGAGATGGAGAAATAGAATGAAAAATACACGCCATCAATTATCCTATTCGGTATTTGTCCTTGGTTTTTTGGTTTGGGGACTTACAGCGGGCATTGTTTCCCGCGCATTTGCACAAGAGGCTGAACTGGGAGAGATACTGCACAGGGTGGAATCAAATGCCCCGGCGTTAAAAGCGGCCCATGCAAACACGGAAATCTATCGGGCTAACAAAAAGGAAGGTCTGGGAGCCTTGTTTGGAAATATCAATGCCTTCAGCCAATTGCAGTATTACAACGACAACCGGCTGACAAGACCCATCTCTCCGCCAATCAATTTTGCTACCATTCCGTACGATAGTAAACAGATTGGTTACGGACTTTCTTTGTCGTTGCCCCTGGATATCAACGGGCAGATACTAACAAGACTGAATGCGCTGACACACCAGGAAAGGGCTGCCAATCTGGATGAGAAACAAGCCAGCCTGACACTGCTAAACCGTGCGGCTAACTTATACCGTGGTATTGAAGCCATATCCGGTAAAATAGATGCCCTTCAGAGACAGTCGGATGCCATAAAAAAACAACAAACGGTTACCGAAGTTGCCGTAAAGGTAGGCCGCAGGCCGCCTGTCGACCAGTTGAGAATGCAATCGGAGCTAAGTAAGATAGAAGGCCAGATAGCCGACGCCAATGCGACCAATGCCAGGCTCCGGGCATATTTGGCTTCATTGATGGGATCTGACGCTTTTACCGATTCGGTTTTGGTGCCCTCAAACCAGCCGGTCGCCAATCTGAATAGTCTTTTAAATGTCGCAAACCGTCCGGATATCCAATCACTTCAGGAGAAAAAGAAAGCGGCCCGGTCGGGTCTAAATATCGCCCGGGAAGCGTGGCTGCCCAAGGCTTTTGTACAAGCGAGCTGGATGGAAAATCAGGGATTTAATGGTAAAGGCAAAAACGATCCTTTCTGGGGTATCGGTATCACCGTTAATCTTCCGCTCTGGACCGGTGGGGTCCGGAGTGCGCGTATTCAAGAGGCTAAAGCCAAAGAGATGGCGGTTTCCTGGCAACATGAAACGGTTCTTGCATCGGCTAATGCCGAAATCAAATCCGCTCTCAGCGATTGGGTTGCAAGGGAAAAGCAATTTACTGCAGCCGATCAGTCCCTCGAAACAGCAACGGAAGTGATGCGGATTCAAACCGAACGATACCGTCAGGGGCGGCTTTCCGTAACCGATTTTCTGGATGCTGCTGCCCGGCTTGCCTTCGCCCGTGCCTCCTATGCGGCAGCACTGGCCGGATGGTGGCAGGCCGATGACAACGTACGCCTGGCTCAGGGCTTGCCCCCTTCGGCGTATTCCCATTAAACGGTCTGATCCGAAAATGATTTTAACCAAAATATTGAAATGAGCGAATGTTATGGAAACAAGCACTAAAAAAAGAAACCGCTGGATATGGACAATCGTCGCGGCAGGTGTCATCCTCATCCTGATCTCCTTTGTTGTGATACGGGTTAAGGAAGTGGAGCATATCCCCCCACAAAACAAGCTGCCATGGGCATTAAATACTGCTACGGCACATCGGGCTGATGTCACCAGGGGTTACCCGGTGCTTGCAACTTTGCTGCATCAGGATGATGTGACACTGACGGCACAAATTGGCGGAACGCTTACTAAAATGGGACCGCGGGAAGGAATAGCCGTAAAACGAGGTTCCTTCCTTGCCCAAATAGACACCCGGACCATTCAGGATGAAATCTCCGGGTTGCAGGCCCGGCTGGTGGCAACCAAAGCCGATAAAATCCGGAAGAATGAAGAATACCGTCGTGAGCAAAAACTCATGGAGGCCGGCGGTAGCAGCCAGTCGGCACTGGATGCCTGGCATACTGCCGCCATTGCCGCGGATAACCAGGTGAAATCCCTGGAGCATCAAATCCAGGCCTTAACGGTAAAAGAGGATTATGGCCGGATCACCTCGCCCGTTAACGGGGTTATTGCTGCACGGCTGCACGAGCCCGGCGATGTGATTATGCCCGGCCAGCCGGTATACAGGATCACCTCTGATGGAGGAGTCAGGATTCACGTCGAGTTTCCCCAGGATCTGTTGCATAATGTAAAAAAGGAAACGGTTCTTCAGCTATTCTATAATAGTGATACCACAGAAGTAAGGCTGGACCGGATCTATCCGCTGGTAAACGCGTTTGATCTGGCCGCCGCCGATGCGGATTTACAGCAGCCTCCATTTAACGTGGCCAATGGCGCGCGTCTTCCAGGACGCATCGTTCTTGAAAGTGATCAAACAGGAATCAAGGTACCTTCCGGCGCCCTTATCATTAATGATTCCGGTAAGAATAGTTACCTGTTTAAAGTACTTCATAAGCAAGATGGAAACGTAATTCAAAAAGTGGCAGTCACGATTCTGCTTTCGGGTCAGCATGGCGTAGCGGTCCGTGGTGATATCCACCCCGGCGACCAAGTCATTGTGGCCCAGGAAAGTGTTCTCTTGTCGCTAAAGGATGGCGACCCGGTCATCGTTAAACAGCGGGGTACGTTATGAACTTTTTCGAACGAATGCTGCGTAAGCCTCACGCTATCATAGCCGTCACATTGGTCACGGTACTGGCAGGCATTATCGCATATATGACATTGCCGATGAACCTGTTTCCGGATACGAACCGGCCCGTGGTGGCCGTGGTCACTCAGTGGCCCGGAGCAGCGGCCAATGATGTTGCCACCGATGTCACCCATCCCATTGAAGTGCGCATGAGTGCAATCGACGGGGTAAGAAGGGTAACTTCCACTTCCCGGGACCAGGTTTCCGCTGTTCAGGTTGAATTCAATTATGGGAATAATATTGATGAAGCCGCAACAAAAGTTACCACCGAACTTCCCCGTGTACGCAGTTTATTACCACAGGGAATCAAGGAACCGTTAATCTTTAAAATTACCGATGCTGCCAGACCATTGGAGATACTGTCGGTTACAGCAGCAAAAGATTACGGTTTAAGTTTACCCAGGGTACGGCGTCTGGCCGAGAACCAGTTAAGGGATGCGTTGCTGAATATACCCGGGGTGGCCGAGGCGGAAGTATTTGGCAGCCAACAACGCCAGGTGGCTGTCGACCTGGACAGAAATAAGCTCGAATCCTATCACTTAACCATTGCTCAGGTAGCCGCTGCACTGGCCAAATCTAATATTTCAACTCCGTCCGGGCTGATCTATCAACATGGCAACCGTTATTTATTGAATACACAGGTATTGGCGAAAGACCCGGACGATATCTCACAGATCCTTGTGCCGCTTCAAAAAGGAAATTATGTACAGATCGGAGATCTCGGGAAAGTGCATTGGGGAAAAGCAGATATCACTTCCCTTTATCGTGGTAATGGAAAATCTGCCATTGCGATATCGCTCTTGCGGGGCGATAAGGGACATGCACGTGAAGTTATCTCCGAGATATCAAAGGAACTGCCCAGGATAGAACAACAGTTTCCCATGCTGCATATCGAGGTAGCGGATACCCAGGGACGACTGATCGATCTTACCGTCGATAATATGCTTGGGGCTCTCCGGGATGCCGTAATCATGACCATTATCGTGATTCTTCTTTTTCTCGGAGATACCAGGGCATCGTTTATTACGGCCTTATCACTGCCTTTCACCTATTTGCTTACTTTTGCTGTGCTTAAAGCCTTAGGCTATGAGTTTAATATGGTTACACTCACGGCCATTATCATCGCCGTTGGACTCCTTGCGGATGATGCTATCGTCGTAATTGAGAATATTGAACGAACGATACGAGTCAGCGGCAACAGCAGCATAAAAACGGCTGCCAAAGGGACCCAGGAAATTTTTCTTGCGGCTGCATCCGGCACAGTGAGTGTTGTCATCGTTTTGCTGCCGATCATGTTTATCGGGGGCTATGTACAGACGGTATTACGACCACTGGCCGTCACCCTGTCCATAGCGTTACTGTCTTCCCTTATCGTATCCGTTACTATTATTCCATTGCTTGTACCCTACCTGCTCAGACCGGGCAGACGTGATCCTCTTTACCTGATACTTCATCCGTTTGAAGTATATGTGCTGAATCCCCTGAAGAGGTTCTACGCCCGGGTTGTTGGCTGGGGACTGGAACATCGTGGATTGGTACTGTCATCCTTTGCTATTCTGTTCCTGGTATCTCTGGGCCTGATGAAGATAGTTGGCCGGGAATTGATGCCGCGTATGGACAGCGGCATCTTTATTGTCAACTACGAAACACAACCCGATATGGATGCCCCCGGTGTTGAAAAAATAGCCGGGCAAATTGAGCAGTCAATTAAAGGTTCCCTCAAACCGGAATGGCTTTTATCTATGTCCTCCGTCGATGGTGCAGAAGCAGGCGTTAAATCCTTTGGCGCTGCCCGTGTGTTACAACATGGTCAGATTACCGTAAATATTATAGACCGTTTCCACCGGGACCGGACTATTTATCAAATTGAAGATTCCGTCAGGCAAAAGATTCGGCATATTCCTGGTTTGATTTCGGCTAATGTTACCGAATTCGGAGCCACCCCACTCTCCTCCATTCGTGGTACGGTGGATATTATGATTAGTGGCAACGATCCCGGAGAACTGGACCAATTAGCCGATTCTGTTATGATGAGACTTGTAAATGTTCGCGGATTAACCGGAATCGAGCGATCATGGCAGGGAAAATCAAAACGGATAAATCTGCACATCGATGAAGCCAAAGCCCGTCTGTATGGACTTACACCACAGGATATAGCCGGACAAGTGGCACAGGCGGTCGGAGGAACACCGGGTGGCAGACTCCGGGTGTCCGGTGAAATTCCGATACCTGTATGGGTCCGTCTTGAACCGAATCAACGATCGAATGCAGAGGAACTCTCTGCCATTCCGATCAGAACGATGAACGGTACACTTATTCCATTGTCGTCTTTTGCAACACCCGGAGTAGTATATGAACCGACTGCCGAAACACATGAGGCCCTCGTGCCTACCGTTGATGTACTTGGTTATCGTGGCAGTATTTCCATAACGCAATTACACAGCAATGTGGAAGCCGCACTGGCGGGATTATCGATGCCGCGGGGTTATACCCTGTCCTACCAGGGAGAATACAAACAACTGAATCTATCCTTTGCACGCCTGTTAAAATCCTTTGCCATAGGTGTAGCACTACTTTACCTGATGTTGGTCATTGTATTCAAATCGTTCCGTGATCCGGTGGCCATAATGGCCAGTTTGCCGCTGGCGCTTATTGGGGCTTCATGGGCCATGCTCATAGCAGATAAACATGGCTGCCTGCCCTCATTCATGGGACTGATATTGCTGATGGGCATCATTGTAAAGAACGGAATCCTGCTGGTCGACTTCGCAAAAGTAGCCATGGCGGAAGGTAAATCACCAAGAGAAGCCATACTCGAAGCTGTTCAGCTCAGAACCAGACCCATACTCATGACGGCCGGCGCGGCCGCGGTTGGTATGATTCCTATAGCCCTCGAGTGGGCCGTGGGCATTGAACGCTTATCACCGCTTGCCGTAGTAGCTATCGGCGGATTGATTACCGGAACATTCCTGACCTTGCTGGCTGTCCCGGTCTTTCATTTAATGCTTGAAATGGGACATAGAAACCGTTTGGCAAGGAAACCGGCCAGGAAGTAGAATAACGCACCTGTCAAATCTTAAATGGAAATGAAAGGAAAATATATGTGGCTGACAAATTTTGAACAGGCAAAAGAAGAATCGACGAAATCCCATAAACCAATTCTTCTACAGTTTGAAATGGAAGGATGCGGCGGGTGCAGGAAACTTTATGACCACACCTATCCTGATCCTAAAGTGCAAAGTGAAATGAACGAGTGGTTCGTTCTGCTAAAACTTGATTTGATCAAAGATAGAAAAATCAGAAAAGAACTTGCTGCCTATTGGACACCTTCTTTTTACTTTTTAGATCATAACGGAAAGCCGTATTATCATTTTAACAGTTACCTTCCTCCGGATGATTTACGAATTATTTTTAGATTGGGATTATCCGAAATACTGATGCCTCGGGGAAGATATGATGAGATAATTAAGATTATCGATAAAGACATCGAACAGCTCGCCGCGGCGGATTCGCTGCTGTCCCGGTTGCTGGTTCAAAGAGGAATAGCCCAATACATTAAGACAAAAAACAACCCGGCTTTCCGAAAGACGATGAAAGAAATTCAGCAAAGATACCCCAAAAGTCTTGAGGCACGAATGTATTTTTGGGAAACTAAATTATTTCCTGGTTAGAAAAAGGGTAAAAATTGAAGAAAAAATTGCCATACAAATGCGACTTGATTGCTTATATTGTAAGTAAATGATTACTTACATAAATCGCCATGAATCGAGATTCAACTATAATTTGTCAGGAACAAATCAAACAGTCTGTTTCGGAGATTATCTCCGAGGTGGACCACGATTTTTCCATGCTGAATCTGGCTTGGAAAGATGGTCAGTCAGAAGGAGTTGTTCCCCAGCATCTTACTTCCCGGTGCGATGTCGTCAAAGGGATCATAGACGCGGTGGCCATGCTTTCCCTGGGAGTTCCAATTACAGCCAATATGGAACTGATATGGAATACAGGGAAATTGAATGTTACTGATTTTTGTAAGAGAATGTATTCGTTGAAACTTGAAATTGTTACCAGAATAAAAAATTTAACCCAAAAAGTAAGTAAATGATTACTTATTTAATATAAACGTATAAAATGGAGAAGTCTTATGATGACTACAAAACCAAATAAACGGACGATACCAACCTTATCAATTATGCTGGTGCTGGCCTTTTTTTCAGTGAACATGGTCTATGCCCAAAATAATCCGTGGAACCTGGAGGGCCGGATTGGTGTGAGTGTACCATCCGCCGCTTTGTCGGATGTGGAAAACGCAGGTCTTGATTTGGGACTCAAAGCCTCTTATTTCGTTTCCCCGTATTTTGAAGCCCGTGTTGACGGAGAAGTCGAACTGCTTGGAGGAAAAGGTAGTGCACCGAATATGCAACTTTGGCATTATACTGCTGGGTTAGGCTGGTCATGGACCAATCCGGAGGTTACTCCCTGGTCGTTAATCTTAAATGCCGGAGCAGGAGCTACCACAATCAATACAGACAGCTATTCTACAAAGGGAAGTTTTACCCAGACCTATTTCACCATTAATTATGGTGCCAAGATCGGTTATGATGTAAACAAACAAGTGGATCTGTTCGTATCGGGCATGGCCTATACCATGTTCGCGACCCACAGCAGTACCCAATATTTTGCGGGTATTCCCGGGGGCAGGAGCTTTGGTACCGTTACCTCATTCCCAATCACAGCAGGTATAACCCTCCGGTTTTGAGCCCGGAAAGGCAGGAGCTGCTAACAATCGAAAAGGAGTTGGTGATCGAGTCACCAACTCCTTTTCCCCAATGGACTTTCAGAAGGTTTACATGCAAAAATTCAACAAATCAATAAGTTGGTACTAATAATAATCATCATTGCTCTTATTCTCCATATTCGATTATAAGAGCCTGGAAGGAGGAACAAAATGAAAAACTCCGTTCTTAATTTAGATTGGAAAACCATCCGGAAGGAAATCCGTCAACATACCGACCTGATGGCTTTTGATAAGGATACTCTTGTTTCCTATATCGTCTGGTTTACCCAAAAGATGAATGAGTATGATGTACTGGATGAATTGTGCGCATTGGAACAAGAATGGAATGATATTCGACAAGAAACAAATATTGAAAAAAACTAATCTGAAAATATATACCCGTACAGGGCATTTTGTTGAACGTATCGTAAAAGAGGATAAGTAAAAAAATTTATCCACTATTGTAAGTAAATGATTACTTAATAATAAGGAGAAATAACAATGAAAAAAACAAAATTCGATTTACCGGAATGGACCTTTGAATTTCACGGTCATCGATGCCCTTTTATGCCGATTGGCTACCGGATGGGAACGCTGGCACTTGAAAGATTGGGCGTTGAAAAAAGTCATAATCACGAGATGCACGTGTTCTCAGAAATGGGTATCGGCCATCCACAAGGTTGCATGCAAGACGGCATTATGTCGGCAACCGGTGCCACTTTTGGCAAAGGAATGATCGAAAAATTAAACTATGGCAAAGTAGCAGCCATCTTTTGGTATCCCGGAAAGAAAGATGCGGCAAGGATTGCATTGAAAAATGAATTCCAGGATAGGCTTGCCCCCCACGAATTCTTCAAATACCGCAAACAAGGAATAGAGCCGAGTGAAATTCCCGAAGGAATCAGAAAAGATATTATTGATATCGTCTTAGACGCAACGGATGAGGAACTATTCAATGTAACGGTTCTCCCCGATTTCAAGTACACACCGGTTAAAGGTTCTTTCAACAAGGCAAAGTGTGAAGTATGCGGGGAATATGTGTTCGAGAGATACCTGCGTGTTAAGGATGGCAAGAAGGTTTGTATTTCTTGTTCGGAAAGAACAGCAGATGAGACGGTAATTCATCTGCCGGGTATTAAGTAGAGAGTAACATGTTATACACGATCGTAGCCATAATAATTCTTGCGGCCTCCTTCCTGTTCTCGATGCTGGGCCTGGGCGGAGCTCTGATTTACGTGCCCGTTCTCAAATGGGCAGGTTTTTCAGTTAAAGAGGTAGCCATCCCGCTAGCTCTGTTACTGAACGGTTTTACAACCCTGATAGCTCTTATTGCCTATTTCAGGAATAAGTTGGTTGACATCAAAGGCGGGTTGGCGATGACGATTTTTGCATTCGTATTTGCTCCCCTCGGAGCGCTTGTGTCGGATAAGCTGCCGGTAAATATACTCTTGATCTTTTTCTCAATGGCTGTTTTCGTCGCCGCCGGCAGAATGTTGCTCATGTCGCGGCGGCCCGAGCCAAAAGAAATGATGCCATTTAAAAAACAGGTAATTACAGGAGCAATCATAGGCAGTTTCGCAGGTTTTGTAGCCGGCCTCCTGGGTATAGGCGGAGGGTTTATTATGGCCCCTCTTCTGATGTGGATGGGATACGAAACTAAAAAAGCAGCCGCCACTTCGGCACTTGCCGTTACCTTCTCTTCATTTTCCGGATTTCTTGGTCATGTTGCCCAGGGCCATTTCAACTGGACCCTGACAGTAGTGCTAACCGTTGCTGTTGTTATCGGGGCATTTCTGGGAAGTAATTTCATGGTTACCAGGGCAAAATCAAACAGGGTGAAACAGGTTTTTGCGGTAGTCCTGTTTGTAATAGCTGTAAAGTTGGTATGGGGTGTTTTATGATTTGTGGGTATCATCTCCGTGACCCTCTGCGTTACTTCAGAGCTTTATTTTCTTCCCTTTTTGTTTTTGCATTTTTGCTTGGCATACGTTCCGTTTCCTTTGCTCAGCAAAAGGTTAATTGGAACGGGTATCTTCAATACCGCTTTTCGGATAATTATTCGGATCAGGCCGGCTTTTCCATCCGGCGTGCCAAGCTTTGGATGGATGGACAATTACCATTCGGATCAGATAAGTGGGGATTCAAATTACAATCCATTTTCTGTAACAAACAAAATTTTATGTTCCAGCTTCAGGATGTTTTCATCGATTACAAAGCAGACAGATTTGCCATAACCGCAGGCCAATTTGTTCCTGATTTCAGCTTACAGAGAAAGCAACCGGATTACCTTATCCCTCTGACCGAAAGAGCTGATGTGATAAATGCCCTGCTACCTACAGCCGAAACGATGGGACGGGATATCGGAGCCGAAGTGATATATAATTTCCCTTTTGGTGGAATCAGCATTGGACTGTTTAACGGGAACGGCGCGAATTCGGTATCTGACAAAAAGAATTTCCTTTATATAAATCGCGGGTTTATAAACCTGAAAAATAAATCGACCGATTTCCGCATCGGGTACTCGGTTGCCTACCGCAATGATAATGAGCTAAAATTCTCCAAAATTTTTGGGAATACCGACACCTTTTCCGGGGATGATTTCAGATATGGTTTCGATGCCAGGTTAAAACTATCAAAATTTGAATTTCAGACGGAAATTTTAGAAGCATATCTGAAGAAACGAAAAGCCTGGGGATACTATACCCTGACTCATTATAGCATAACGCCCAAGAATTTGATCATCCTTTCTCTTGAACAATTGCACGATTTAAATCCATCAACCATCGATGATCCGTGGTATACGATAGGATATTCCTACAAGCTGAAAGGAAGCGATATCAAATTTTCTTTTGATGATAAATTTCAGTTTACAACTCATAAAACGTATTCACTTACAACAGTACAAATCCAATATTTTTTTAATCAATAACAGGAGGAACAAAATGGTTAATCCACAGGATTGGCTGGAATTCGGCCAAAAATTTCACGGTCATAAATGTCCTGCCATGCCTTTAGGTTTACGGGCAGGCGCTGCGGCTATGAATAAACTCGGTGTCGAACGAGCCGGAGACGGACAACTGGTGGCCATTGTCGATATTGGGGATCATCACTGTGCAACCTGCTATGCTGATGGTCTGCAGGTGATAAGGGGGACTACCTTCGGCAAGGGAAATATCCGCAAAACCCAAAAGGGTAAATGGGCCGTAACTCTCATCGATAAGAAGAGGAACAAAGCCGTCCGTGTGACTCCCAAAGCCGAAATAATGCTGGCTAACAAACAGACCGATTTCTTCAAGAAATACCGTGAGAAAGGCATCCTGGCCGGCCAGGTACCGGATGATGTTATTAACCCGCTCGTAACCAAAGTGATGAGCACGACAGAAGACCAACTGTTGAATATATCGGACGTGTTCGACTACAACTATCAGGAAGTGCCTCACAGCTTTAACAGTTTTGTCTGCGAGGAGTGCGGCGAAATGACCGTTATGGAATACGGACGCATTAAAGGTGATAAAAAGGTATGTGCCGACTGCGCTAAAAAATAACCGAAAAGCAATCCGGCACTGGTAACACTAGGCCTGCCCCGATTGGGAATCTGTGCACCAACTATCGTTTTGCATCCGTGGGAATCCCTTTTCAAAGGATCACGGGCACAATACAAGTCATAGCTTCAGCATGCCTCACACGCACCTTACAGGCAGAGAAACCCAGTTACCCCCTATGACGTATAAACGACAATAACGAAATTTTCTCTCACCATTGGAACGGAGGTAACCATGTTACGAATCCTATCCATACTCTTTTTTGCGGCCGGCGTGCTCGAGGTCATACTTATGATTACAGGCAAGCTTAATCTGGCCGCTGGTTTGGGGGCAATAAGCTTTGCACTCTTTTTGGGAGGGGTCATCTATGGGCTTGCCGGGATAAAAGACGATCTTCAGGCAATCCGAAGCCGCATGAATCCCTCCGAATCCCAAACTGAAGACGCAAGTCTATGAAACCTAAAGTCAACCGCCGTACTGTGGATTTATCTGTTTACCCGGACATATGTATAAGGAGGTGTTGTACAACTGATTCACAGCAACTCAAAGTGGAGATCGACTACGACCCAAGCCTGGAGATTTGCCTGAGCATTGAGGACCAACCCCATACCAAACACAAACAAAAGATGTCATCCTGATTTTTTCCCGCCGTGGCGGGAAAAAGTAGGATCTCGTTTTGCACTCAGCAGCAATCTTTTCAAGTTCAAAAATAGTTTCTTAATACAAACGCAACGACTCCTCGGGATCAACCCAAACCATCTTTTCATTGAGACTAAATGTCTTTAGTGCCTCAGAATGGCTCTTGTAATTGCCGCTCATTCTACTAACTTATATTTCAAACCGGCGCAGTGTATTCGCTGGACCGTTGGGCAAAAATTTGAGGAATATTCATGAGGGAACATATCTACAGATCTATTCGCGAACCTATTAGAGAACATTTGACATTCGCTGAACGATGGAGAGGTCCTGATAAGGGATTGATCACCTGCTGGGAGGTTGGGCGAAAATTAAGTGAGTCTGAACCGGGGTTGGCAGAACGTGCGAAGAAAGGTGAACTTCCTGTTTTGGGATGGAAAGGCGGAGTCACTAAAAAGATTGCAAATAAAATCGGCACATTTCAATACCTAGCACAATGGCAAGGTTTAAGAGGAGAAGATTTGGATATTGATTTATCTAAAGAATGCATACTTATCTGTTCGAAGACGGAGACGAAAGTCAATTTTATTAATAATTCGGAAGGATTTAGTGATTCACAAGAAAAATGATGTTCAGTATTTTTGATCTGGAGACGACCGGATTTTCCCCGCTCAGAGGAGATAAAATAATAGAGATCGGCATCGTCAAGATCGATGAAAATGATAAAATAATTGATCGGTATAGTACGCTGATAAACCCTGAACGTGATATATCAAACTATTATGTTCATGGAATTGAACCGGGACTTGTTAAACATGCACCTCCATTTAAGGAGGTAAAACATTTTGTAAAATCATTTTTGAATGGTTCAACCCTCGTTGCGCATAATGCATCTTTTGATCTGAGATTTCTTGAGAACGAACTTGTAGATCAGGAGAGAAAATTGGATGGAATTTGTACTATTAAACTTTCCAGAACGGTTGACACAAGTCTTTCAGGCAGAAGACTTGATGTTTTATGCGAGTATTACGATATAGAAACAAATAATTCCCATGAGGCCCTATCTGATGCTCTGGCTACGACAAAATTATTTATAAAATTAAAGAATGAATTTTTAAGTCATTTCGGAGTCAGAAATTTTGAACAACAATATGTAAACCCTGTTTCATTCAAAACCCAAAGGATAAGACCTCAGAAGAGAATTGAATACAGGAGAAGTGAGGCGTTTAATGAATCCCAAAAAGAGAAAACCAAACTTCAGGATTTCATTAAAAGGCTACCGACTGATTCGATTACCGGGGACGAAAACTCGAAACAATATCTGGACACTCTTATTGAAATTCTGGCGGATCGGATTATTACCCGCACTGAATTAATTAAGCTTGAAGAATTGGTTGAAGAGTTCCGACTATCAAGAGATCAAATTGTCGAATTACATAAACAGTATTTAACTGAAGTAATTAAGGTCTATCTCTTGGACGGTAAAATTTCTGAATTCGAAATGAAAGATCTTAAGGATTTAACTCAATTACTCGGTCTTAAACAATCCGAAATTGGAACTCTTATTGCAACCGCAAGGACGGGTGAAATTGTTTCAAACAATAAATTCCATTTCAATAATATGGTCGAAGGAAAATCAATTTGTTTTACGGGACAACTTCAATCCAGAATTAATGGAAAGATTGTAGAGAGATCATTGGCTCAGAAGGTAGCCCAACAACATGGCATGATTATCAAAAAGAGCGTATCGAAGAAATTAGATTATCTCGTTGCTTCAAACCCTAATACCATGTCTGGTAAAGCCAAAAAGGCCCGGGAATATGGTTTAAAAATCCTGGCCGAACCGGAGTTTTGGAGACTAATTGGAATGAATGTAGATTAATTGCTTTATCCATTTAACTTTCTTACCTATCTCCTAAGCAAAAAATTAACAGTCTTTTCCAGGTTTTAACTTCACACAAAACAAACAGGTACCCACCATGCCCTACATCCCACTAAAAGAAGAACTGCCCGGCGTCACCGGTTTGCTAGATTACCGGAAGGACACCGCCCTGCCTATCAGGCAACTGACTCATATCCTTCTGCGCGGAGAGTCGACCCTTACGGAAGGCGAGCGGGAGCTGATTGCTTCGGTTGTCTCGCACGGCAATGAATGCAACTTTTGCAATGCGGCTCATTCGACCACAGCCGATATGCTGCTCGAAGACCACCATACCACGGATAAAGTAAAAGAGGATTTGGAAAGTGCTCCGGTCAGTGAGAAAATGAAGGCTCTTCTCACCATCGCACGGGCCGTTCAGAAAAATGGGAGGTTGGTCACACCCGAAATGGTTGAGCGGGCGCGTGAACACGGAGCCACGGACATGGAACTGCACGACACGGTTCTGATTGCCGCACTCTTCAGCCTGTACAATCGCTATGTAGATGGGTTGGGCTACAGTCACTCCGAACGGATCAGGGTTTTTATGACCGTCTGGGTCATATCCTCGTCGATAAAGGTTATCTACCATCACCGGGCCGGTACGATAGTTTGAAAAAATAAGCCGGTTAAACCGGTTCTAAATCTTTCAGGCATATCCTTGATGTGGGTTTTTATCTTCTGTGGGCTTTGTGAATTCTTTGTGAACCCTGTGGTTTCTATTCCGGGCATTTAGAGGAACCACAGGGTTTGCCGGGGTCTCACTGAGTTCTCTGACCATATTGCGTACCTGACGGCACGCTAACAGAGGGTTTGTCTTAGATCTACCAATATTTGGTCCCTACGGGACGGGTGGAGCTGTATCCGAGTCAAATTTTTGACCTGCCGCTTGTAGCGCATCCTAATCCTGCTAAATTGTGAGCTGAAAATCGGTATAGCCATAACACGAGAATGAAGATATCCGGTACGTCTAACTGGTAAATGTTAATTCGCACCTGACATACCGGCCGATTATATTCTTTGCTGGATTTCAATAACAATACAACATCCCTGGAATGAGACACTTTGTTATCTTTTTCTGTGCCACAATCACGGTCGCTATCCTTCCCGGCCATTTGCTGGCACAGCAGTATCATTTCAGGCTCAATCTCCCATCAAATATTTCCTACACGGAAATCGATTCGATCTACAGCGCATACTACCTATTTGACACGAAACCCGATCCTTCAACCATCACCAATAAGACCCAGATTATTGATGTTGATGCAAGGAAAAATCAATCCGGATACCTTTTCTTATATACGCCGTCTCCCAAAATGTTTGATAAAAAAATGAATGTGAGCGAAGCCGATTTAAAGACGGCAACCGTTACCTACCATTTAGATCCGGACGGTAAACTGAGGAGTATTGAATTGCCCGAAATCCTGGAAGGACAACTGAAGAATCTACCTGCTAACAAGGCGACTCTTTTTCGAAACATGCTAAGGGCAAGGGAAAGAACCAGATACTGGTTTACCATTGGCCAGATTATCGGGCGAACCGCCCGCGTTGGGGAGACATGGAAAGACAGCGTTTATATCAGGCAGACAACGGGCGACTCGGTTTTGTATGCGCAGAACATCACATTCTCCCGTGGCAGCGGTCCCCGAAAACCACTGATCGTGCATTTCACATATATCCCAAATAAAAATCAATACCAAAAATACTATACCAAAACCGCTGATTTGGTAGCCCATTCTAAACCGGTGGACACAGGAAATTTTAGAGGACAAATGATAAAAGGCAGTGTGAGACTCGACCCAAACACATTAAAAGTGTATGAATTTCGCTTTTCCAATACGATAAAGTCGTATGAAGGCACCGGCAATGACAGAATAAAACTATCGGATGTATCAAGAATGCATGTGATCTATAAGTATTAAATGACGAGAGTTTGAAATGATGAACCATTCTACGAAAATCTCAAATCGCAAAATATATTTGACAACCCCAATTAATCGGGGTCCAATAACAGATCCATAATGTGCAAATGAGTTAATTACCGGCCGCATCTTGTTATTAATACCCATCCTGTTAAATTGTTTCCTTTTCTGACTCTTTATAAGGAGAACTATTGAAAGAATTGAATAGTGATTTTACTGATCTTGACGGATTGAGCGGCTGGCTCATTCTCGTTGGAGTAAGCATCATTTTAACGCCGCTTGTAACCATCATAAATACCTTTCCTGGGTATTACTCGGTTCTGTCCAAGGGGTATTTGGGCGCACTCATGACTCATGGTTCCAGCGCATACGATCCTGTCTTCGCATCTGTCCTGATTGGTGAGATGGTCACAAGTGTCATTTTGATATTTCTATTCGGTTACGTCGCCTATCTATTCTTTATGAAGAAAAAAAGTTTTCCGAAGTGGTACATCGGTATCATGATATTGACCGTGGTGCTTATTTTGGTGGATTCATGGGGCCTGGCAGCCTTTATTCCCAGTCATCAGTTCTTCAACTCCAACACACTCAGCGAATTTATCCAGACATTGGTCTGGGCTGTGGTGTGGACACCCTATATGTTTTTGTCCAAACGTGTCAAAGCGACCTTTACAAGATAAGAGATCAAGCTACACCCTCAATTAGTCCGGATTTTTGGTTGTTTCCCCTGCATCCCTATTTTTTTATAGAGATACATCTGACCAGATATGTATTTCAAATCAAGTTGAATACGTGTGTGCCATATGATTAATGTTTTTTTAAAACGTTTGGGGGGTTCTTGCTGTCATGTCTTTTATGAAGTGGGTCAATCTGGCCTTGCGGTCAATCATGGAATTGGGGATCGTCATTGGATTGGGATACTGGGGATACCAGACCGGTGAAAGCGACATTTCTAGAATCTTGCTATGTATTGGTGCTCCGCTGATCGGCTTCGGATTCTGGGGTGCCGTTGATTTCCACCAGCTGGGCCGGGTAGCCGAGCCGCTTCGTCTTATCCAGGAACTGGTAATATCGGGACTTGCAGCCCTTGCGTTGTATACCGCCGGTGCACATGTGCCCGGCTGGATGCTCGCATTGATTTCCGTCATTCATCATCTTTTAGTCTATCTGTTCGGAGACAGATTATTGAAACAATGACCACCTGCACTACCAGTTCGATAACCGAACATTCATAATTTTCCTTTTAATCAGGAAATCCGAATCTCGTATCCAGAGAAGGAATCACATATGTCTGTGAAATTTAACTCTAAAGGTTAATCACATAGTTTTATTTCTATAACAGTTAAATTTATTATTATTAGATTTATACGACTCAGGTAAATCAACTTTTAATTACTACGGCTATGTTCATAGGTCACTTTGGTGTCGGACTTGGTGCTAAAAAAACTGCACCTAAAATTTCACTCGGTACCCTCTTCCTGGCGGCCCAGTTTTTAGACCTGCTCTGGCCGACATTCCTGTTGCTGGGATGGGAGCGGGTAGCCATCCAGCCGGGAATTACCAAAATGACCCCGCTTGATTTCACTTACTACCCCTTCTCCCACAGCCTGTTGATGGCTTGTATCTGGGGAGCGCTCTTTGGGATCATCTATTTCATGATGAAACGCAATTCACGGGGAGCAATCATCCTCGGGTTATGTGTTGTGAGCCACTGGATATTGGATTTGCTGGTCCACCGACCGGATCTGCCCCTCTATCCGGGTAATTCGCCATTGGTAGGGTTTGGACTCTGGAACCACATGACAGCTGAAATAATCGTTGAAGGCCTTATCTTTTTCGTGGGTCTGTGGTTTTATATCCGATCGACGAAAGCAAACAACAAGATCGGTTCCTATGGATTCTGGGGATTAATCGTTTTCCTGGTCTTTATACATGTCAGCAATATGTTTGGAAGTCCGCCGCCTAATTCAATGGCTATTGCATGGGTCGGAGAATTGCAATGGTTGGTTGTCCTATGGGCCTATTGGGTCGATCGAAACAGGAGAACGATTGGCGCCAGGACATCCTATGTCAGCAAACAATATGTTCCTCATATGGGATGATTTATTATCGCAAAAAGACCGGCATGTCATAAGCAAACCGGAACAACCGGTTTGTATTTTAAGTTGATAATTACATACCCATTGCGGGATATTTCTAATTAGTTATGGGTTTTCGTTTATCAGCTTTACCCGTCATAATTTCCCTGGAATTAGCTTATGGATACCAATTATCTGCTCGACATGTTTGAATATGACAGTACGGTTAACGCGCAGATGCTTGAATCACTTCGTGGTCTGCCGCAAATAAACGAAAGGACAATGAATATCTTCGCCCATCTCCTTACGGCGAAGAAAGTCTGGCTTACCCGTCTGCGCAGTCAGGACTCATCCAGTCTCCGTATCTGGCCAACACTTGATCTCGATGAATGCGGGGACTTGATAGAGGAAAACAGGGTAGGTTATAAAGATTATCTGCGCACCGTAACGGAGGAACAATTGACAGAAAATTTTCGCTATAAAAACAGCAACGGCACTGAATATGAAAATTCGGTGCAGGATGTGTTGATGCACGTTCTTATCCATAGCGGGTACCACCGCGGACAGATTGCAAAAGCTGTGCGCGAGTCAGGTGGAGAACCGATCATCACCGATTTTATCTTTTACATACGAAAACCGGTATAGGGCGATCTGTAACATTTAACCGAAGATGCGGAATGGTTGTAAGATATTTGTAAGTCAGATCCCGTTATTCCTAACTCACTTTATCTCCTTGTGTTTCGATCCCTTCAACCGTTTCCTTTGCTCTTCGACCAGTTCAATTTTGGTCCCGTTGTCCGGTTTGCTGTCTCTTCTGTTTATGTTGATTGGTGCGGCACCGGTGATGCCAATACCCAGGGAGGCCAGGAAAATGAGTATCACTATACCGGCGATTTTCAATATCCTTTTGAAACGTTCCATAACCACAGTGGTCCGGCAGATGCAGCAAGACATACCAACTGCATATCCCGTGTATGATTTTATATTGAAGCCAGTCAACTGGCCGTTAAGGCGGGTGTTAACCTATTGTGATATGGAAGGAATCCTGATTCGAACGTTCAGGAATGGCTTTCACCGGAAGATGTGCCGTAAAAGATTCAAAATGAGTTATTCGCTGTGAAAGCTCATGAAATCGGATTGAAATAAACCGGTTATGATACAGGCAAACATTGGAGAGATAACCTGCCAGGTCAGGATGCTGCTGATGAAAAAGGCCAGCCACAACCTGATTAAATGAGATAACAAGTTTGGTTCGACTGTTTGGAGAGACCAGGGACTCGGTCCCCACCCCCTGGCTGTACCCGGAATAGTTATTTGCCACAAACCCGGGAAAAGAACAAACGCTGACAGAAAGTATGCCAAACAGCAGCCATTTGGTCAGTCACGACTTCTGAGGGGCGATATGGAATAAGTTGTTTACCACTTTCAAAAAATAGTATATCTTGTGATGTAATTCATAAGATTTACAGTCTCTTATAAAAAAACTAATCATGAGGGTGGATAGTATGATTAATTTGATTGCACGCCCACCGTTTACTTACTTATTACTTTTTTTGCTCGCCATTCAGGGTATAAGCGGAATATATGGTGGCGCAAATCTGGTTTTTGATCCAACAGGAGAATCTTTGGAAATGCCTGTCACCTATCTGAGTGAATCTCCATTCACCGATTATTTCATTCCCGGGTTCATCCTCTTAACGATACTGGGAATTTATCCGCTTATTGTCGTCTATCATTTCTGGAAGCGTAATCGACAGGCCTGGTTTGGTTCTGTAATTGTTGGTATTGCTCTTGTTATCTGGATACTTGTCGAAATACTGATGATCGGATATCAATCAGGTCCGCCATTGCAAGTTTTATTTGGACTTGTTGGTGTCTTGATCGTCGCATTCACTTTTCTGCCATCCGTAAAGAAATACTATCTGTGATATAATAAAAAGTCGCGACAGAAAATAACTCCCCAACGGTATTTGTAGGCTTTATTCCACGAATCACTTATTTAATAATAGTTACTACACACCTGTAAGATATATCAATTTTTTTATGATCATTAAGAACCCGGCGAAAGCGGTATGTGACCACCGTAGCCAGGATGTTTCTAAGATGGAAATGGTCGGTAAGACGATATCACACTTTAAGATCCTGGAAAAGCTCGGCGAAGGCGGAATGGGCACCATCTACAAGGCTGAGGACACCAAACTCAACCGTACCGTTGCCCTCAGGTTTCTACCGGCCGAACTAACCAAAGACCCTGCCATTAAACGCCGTCTCATCCACGAAACACAGGCTGCTTCTGCCCTGCAGTACAATAACATCTGCTCGATCCACGACACCGACGAGACCGGAGATGGACAACTATTCATTGTGACGGACTGCTATGAAGGGGAATCTTTAAAGGGTAAGATCGCCCGCGGATCATTGAGACTGGAGGAGGTGCTGGATATTGCCGTACAGATTTGCCAGGCCATGACCAAAACACACGCTAAGGAAATTGTACATGGTGAACTCAAGCCATCGCTATTTTCATCACGGACGAGGGTACGGCAAAACTTTTAGATTTCGGATTTGCCGGATTAACACCCCCGCATGCTACACCTGTCTCCCAATACATGCCGCCTGAACAGATCAAAGAGAAAACTCCGGGCAAACAAGCAGACATCTGGACGTTCGGAGTGATATTATATGAGATGATCACCAGTCGGCTGCCCTTCAAAAGTGATGATGAACCGACTTTGCCTTATTCCATTCTAAACGAAGAACCAGACTACGATCAGATACCTGACGGACTTACCTCCCTTATTACCAAATGCCTGAACAAACTGCCCGCCAACCGATTTCAGACGTTCGATGAACCCGGACGGATTGTCAAGGAGTTTCAGAATGAGTACCGATCGTGGATTATTCGTGCAAGAAAAGGCTGGCGTACCAGGTTCTGATCAACGTTCAGATTATTGATGCTCAAAACTCCGTTCACCTTTGGGGGCAGTCTTACACCCGTACCCTGAACAACATCTTTGGGGTTGAGGGAAACTGGTCGACAGTGTTGCGCGTTCTCTGAATGCCAAACTCAGCCCACAGGAACTAACTACACTGCGCCAGATTCCCACGAAGAATCCCGAGGCTTATGACTTGTATATGCGAGCCAATTATTATTGGTGGAATTACTGGGTACATTATAAATCACCTATAAGGGATCAGGCTTTGGATCTTTATCAACAGGCCATCGATCTGGACCCCAAATTTGCACTGGCCTACGCGCGCAAGGCTCAACTGCTTGCCTCATACCCGGATTATACCGCTGCAATACCACTGGCTGAAAAAGCCCTGACATTAAATCCGAATCTGTCGGAGGCTCATCTTGTCATGGGTGATATCGACTTATGGGGAACATGGAATTTAAAACAGCCTCTGGACCAATTCATACAGGCCAATACACTGATGCCGAATAATGCCGAAATTCTGACTGCTATGGGTGATGCTTATATGGGATTAGGCATGTGGCAACAAGCCCAGACTATGAATCCTGGTAAAATTGCGCAGGAAGCTATCGCCAAGGCCACTCCCTACCCGGAAGGACGCTGGCTGTTCATTCCCGTCCAATCGAAAGATGATATACACGACATAAAAAAACTACTGGATTTGCGGATTGAGACAACCGTTTAATAGAACTAGTGGTGGCAGTAATTCTGGGATATCTAATTCTTAGATTGATTCCAGAACTACCCGGCACAAAGTATTGTTATTTATCTTTGTACAAAGAAAACAACGCGGGATATTTTAATCCCGGCATGATTCATCCCGAATTTTTTGATTACTAATTTTAAATTCCATACAAGCATGTCCAAAAGACAATCAGACACTGTACGTTTCGAGATACATACACTGGTCATGGCCATTTCCGTGTTGATCGGCGTACTCATTATGACATTCGGTTTTTATCACTATGATTCCATGATTATCTATTTGGGAGTCTTGGTAACGGGTGCTGCCAGCTGGACATCACTTGTGTTCACGATGTGTAAAATAAGGCCGTAATGATCTCTTGTCTGTAAAGTGGGTTTACTATGGTTTTCTGGTTGAAAAAAATCTTTAGTCGCGACTCGGATTACAATCAATTTGCCACGCCTGAAGAAAAACTCAAAGAACTGGGATTGCAGTCAACATCGACCTTCGCAGAGAGGGGAATTGTTATTTATCATCGATCAAAGATGAGGCTAAACGATGAAGATGAATCCATTGCCAAACAACTGGTAATGGCAAGTCACCATAAAGATGAGGCCAAAACAAAAAAAATTGGAGAACAACTGAACGATTCTGGTGGGATCGACAGAATGAAGCTCTTGTGTTACAGGGCCCATCATCTCGGTGGCGACGACCGCTGGATTGAAATGAAGTGGAGTGGTATAGGCGACTGGCTTGGTTGATCCAGCAGATCCCTGAATAAAGAAATCTTTTATCAACTTTTCCAGTTCAGCATAATAATTAACATGAACCCTGTTGGCGCAGCAGGGAGCAAATAGGGAACATCATATAAGGAGGATAAGAAATGGAACAACATGTTCTTGCAGACGAGAATCTGTACCCGACCGAAGAAGTGATTTTTGAGCATATTGGAAATTCAAAGATTCTTTGGGAGTCTTTCTTTGAATACATTCACACTAATTACCCGGATTTAAATACACAGTGGAGGTACTACAAAGACGGGAAAAACTGGTTGATGAAAGTAACGCGCAAATCAAAAACCATCTTCTGGTTATCGCTTGTCGAAGACACATTCAGGATCACATTCTACTTCACCGACAAAGCAAAAGAAGCTATAAGAAATAGTTCGATACCTGATGAATTAAAGGATCGGTTCATTAACGGGAAGCGATATAATAAAATCCGCGGGCTGACTGTCACATTTGCGAATAAAGACGATGTTGAATATGCCAAGTCTTTGATTGCACTTAAACTCAGCATCAAATAATAAATCCAATACAATGTAGAGGTACTTACGGGAACTCCTTCTTAATAGTCGTAAGATTATTCGATGGATGAGATGGAAAAACGAGCATTGATTGACCGGTTTATTGACGCCTTTTACGGCTATTCGCAATTTATTATGACCCGCGGGTTGGTCGACGTCAGATAAAACGAAAGAAGGACATTCCGGCGGAAAGAACCCTGACCCGGATCATTTGTTGGTATTTTATATTCCTGAAAGGCAGAAATGGATAGAATTATGTGAGCGAATGAAAGCAGCCGGTTTTATTGAACTGCCCTCCTTCAATCCATTTTGGGATGTCAACGGAAAGACTTTTGAAGATGTGGATGGATACCGCGTTGTGATGCAGAACGAGAAGTGGTCAAAATGATGGTTTTGCCTCACCGCAACTAAGGCTATCCCAAAAGCATAACTAAAAAAATTTAAGTCTAATTTATTTAAGGGTTCGAATATGTCACGCTGGAAAACAACCCCCTCGCCCCCTTTTTTAAGGGGGAAAAACGGCATGTTCCATAATGAAGGTTGAAAATCCTACTATTTTTAGGCAGTTCAATAAGTATAATGACTTTTCGGACAGCCTCAGCTTTTAAAAGGACAAACCGACAATTCAATTGTTCCACCATGGCGGATATCCTGCGTGACATGACATCCGGCTAAATGACGATTCATGCCTTTTACTACAGGTAACGATCGTTTTCGGATCCCACGAGATCCTTGTGTTTAGAATCTGTCCATTGGAGGAAGGAAAAAGACGAGAATTTGTCAGACTGACTTTCTACTTCTTTGTTGCCTCGAATTGCATGTACACCCCGTTAGTCCATCCGAAACCATCTTGCAGCGCATATTCGCCACCACCGGCTTTAACGTATGGATCGACGACGTTGTACTTTTCCATCATTTTGCCAGTTTGGTGGAAAACCCGCTGGTTGACTTTCATCCATCGATCCCTGATTTCATGAGCCAACGAGGTAAAGCCGTAATTGACCAATCCTTCATAGGCAATCCATTGCAAAGGTGCCCATCCGTTTGGCGCGTCCCACTGCTGCCCCGTGTCATAGACAGTCGTAACGACACCACCGGGTTTGAGCAAGTGCATCTTCAGGGTATTAGCCGTCTCTTTGGCTTCCGCCGGCGTGGCGACCTTAAAAAATAGCGGGTACATACAGGCTAGCGATAGAACTCCCGTAACTTTTTTCTGCCTGAAGTTATAGTCGGTAAAAGCATGCAAGTCGGGATCCCAGCAGTATTTCCGCATGGCATCCATTCGTTCTTTTGCCTTCTGCTCAAAATCAGCAGCCTTGGTTGAATTACCCTGCATTTTGTAGGCTTTAGCCAGCGTTTTTTCATAGTGATAAAGCAGGCTGTTCAGGTCGACAGGCACGATATCCGTGGTGATGATCGTAGAGAGATCTTTCTTGTCGGCCATCCACCGGCTGCTGAAATCCCATCCCGACTCGGCGGCTGCATGCAGGTTCCTGTAGAGTTCGCCAGGTTTTTGGCTGGAGTGCAAAGCCAGCAGCGAATCGTGTTTAAAAGCCTCCGGCCGCGGACGATCGGAACTATCCCAGTACCGGTTGAGAATAACGTCGCCATCCAATCGGACCACATTCCGATATGCAGAATTGGAACGAGTCAGCGAGCCGGCGCCCTTCATCCAGAAATCATATTCTTTCTGCATCTCTGGCAGATAGGTTATCAGGATATGAGGATTGTGCTCTGCCTCGGCAAGTATCTGCACCATCAGCGGGAAAAAAGGAGGCTGAGAACGAGTGAGATAATAGGTCCGGTTTCCATTGGGAATAAAGCCGTATTTGTTGATCAGGTAGGCAAAATTCTTGACCATATCCTTTATCAGAGTTGACTGATGTGAGTGCCAAAGCCCCAGTATGGTGAAATAGCTGTCCCAGTAATAAATCTCCCGGAAACGTCCCCCCGGAACCACATAGGGATATGGCAATGGTATCAGTGAAGACAGCTGATGCCTATCGGGTTGACGTGTCAACACCGGCCAGAGCCTGTTGATATGTTCGACAACGGTAGCGGTCGTATCGCTCTTGAAATGGCTTTGCTTGGATTGCGGGAGTTTGAAATTTGCAAATACAAATTTTCTCAGATCGAATCCCGGCTGATCTTTTTCAGCCTCATACTTTTTCAAGATGACTTCCGGTGGATGCAAGGCGATCATATCCGTAAAGGTCTTTGAATCCTTGAAGATGTCCGACATCTGGACTTTGCGGAATAACTCACCATACTGCTTCGACGGGAATATCTGTGCCCGCAACGTTAACGGAAGCAACACTATTAAGAGAATCGGAAGGTATAACCTGAAGCTCTTCATTATAGTCTGATTGTGGTATTCGTAAATATCTATTTCACCCTGGTAACGTTTCCAAGATATTCATTTATCCTGATTTATCTTCAGAAAAAATCTGTCGACACGCTATTACCCGTTAGCTGAACGCCGGGTTGGTATGAAATTCCGGGATATTGATGGGTGTAGCGACACTGGTTTTGATTAGTTATTGTGAATGTTAGTCATTCTGCTAACTTTCAGTACCCAAACCGGATACCTGTAACACTCATGCAGTTGGGAAAAAGGATTCCTGCGATTAATTCAGAAAAAGATGAAGGATTTAAACAGAAAGGATTTTATTAAAACGACACTCATTGCCGGTGTCGGGAGTACTTTTGTGGGTCGCCGATTGATCAAAGGTGCAAAAGAAACTGAATCAACCAATCCGTTTTCCCCTAAATCAGGCAACCGTAAAAGCGTAATCGTTGCAGGTGGCGGCATCAGCGGACTTTGCTGTGCATATGAACTGATGAAGCGCGGCCATGAAGTCGTTGTTCTTGGAAGCAAACGGACGATATGGAGGTCATGTGTTTACCGGCCGCGATGGACTGTCGGATGGTTTATATGCCGATTTTGGCGCAGATCATATCACGAAGCCCGGTTACGAGTATTTCTTCAAATATGCTGAAGAATTTGGACTACCGGTCCTTCCCTATCCGAACGCCGAGGGATCCCCGAGTCCGAAAGATGAGAACTCCCTGAAAATGATTGATGGTAAGTTTTATACCGGAGAGATGCTGGCAGATCCCGCTGTGCTTCGCACATTCGGTTTCCATTCTGATGAGATAAAGGTTATGTCTTCCCAGGGATGGTGGGCGCTGAAAGGACTCTACCTCGATTCTTATCTTGGAAAATTTACCGATCCTTATCAACCCTTCGGTGTGGGATATGATCAACTGGACAATGTTCCCATAGCTGATATCTATAAGAAAAAGGGAGCATCGCAGGCGGCCCTTCGCTACCTTGGAGGCAGGCATACATCGGCTCTTTATGAATTATGGCGCCTGACGGTCATGAAATCAAGAGACATTCCGCTCTGGGAGGGCGTCACGCATCGACTGAAAGGCGGTAACCAGGAACTGCCAAATGCTTTCGCCCGGCGGCTTGGTTCGCGGGTTAAACTCAAACATTCCGTAACGGCAGTCAAACAGGACAGCGATGGAGTTACCGTTACCTATAATAGATATGACTACGATCAGGATGAACAACTGGCGGCCGATTACCTGGTAAACTGCATCTCACTGCCGGTATTCCGGAACATCCCGGTGACCCCATCCTTGTCGCCGGAGAAGCAATATGTCTTGAATAACCTGGCGTATACCTCACATCCCTTTTACGTGTTTGAGGCAAGCTCCAAATTTTGGCTTAAAGACGGCTTTAAAAGCATCAATATGGAATTTGATCATCCTGACATCTCTTCGATATGGCAGGAATACAACGAGGTTGATACGGAACGGGTTATCCTGAAGGCATATGGTCCCGGTGGGCTGTCACCACTGCGCGTCTTAGCTGCTTTCAGGAAAGTTTATCCCGGCAAGAGCGATACCATTGTCCAGGCACTTACCAAAGACTGGACCACGGACACCTTTGCCCCGACTTGCGAGATGCTTCCCTTTCCTATTGGCGAGATGCATAAATTCTGGCCGCAAATTATGAAACCGGAGGGGAAGATCTATTTTGCGGGTACTTACGCCGACAACCTCAGCCGCGGAATGGAGTCGTGTCTTCGCTCTGCAAACCGGGTAGCCCGGGAGATTGACCAGGCCTGAAGAGAATAATAATGATGAAATACAGGTTCTCTCTAAAAAGTTTGTGGATTTTATCCCTTCTGCTTACGGTTGGAAACGTGACGAACGCCTTACCAAATAAAACAACTCCTCTTCGATCGGAGCCGGGGAATCACCGTCCGGTGGTCAGGATCATCACTCCTGAAAATAGTAGTGATTTCAAATGGGATACCCAGATTCGCTATAAAATCAGGGTATCGGATCAAGAAGACGGGGATTCCAAATACGGCGAAATCACCCCATCCGAAGTCTTTATGGAGGTCCGGTATGAGCCGGATCCATCAAAAATTTCACAAGACACTGTTCAGGCGTCAAAACCCGACCCGCGAGGTCTTGCTGCAATCAGGACATCAAACTGTATTACGTGCCATGCTTTTGATGCTACCAGAATCGGTCCGTCTTTCACGGCAATAAGCCGGAAATATCCCGCCACAAAACCTGACATTGAACGATTGGCAGAACATATTATAAATGGTTCAACCGGTATTTGGGGAAATGCAGTGATGCCGTCGCATCCCGATCTCACAACTCAGCAGGCACAGAGCATAGTACGATGGATCATGCAGAACGGCAGTAATCCGGATCTTAACTATCTAACGGGCCTGCAAGGTATTATCCGGCTGGAACGGCCGTCAAATTACAAGCCCGATGGCGTATTCATCCTGACAGCCAGTTACACGGATCATGGCACAAAAGATAATCATGGCAAACGGTTACGGGGTGATGATATACTTATCATCCACGTAAAATAATATGAGATGCATCCGGTTTTGTTCATCGTATCCTAAGTTGAATTGTTCCGGTAACATTTTCGTTAATTCCATACGACGAAAAAATTTTCATAAATTCGGGCGGCGATAATTTGTTTCTTTATGAATCTTTAAATCTTTTTATCGATGAGCGATGATCAGACCAAACAAAAGTTGTTTGATGAAACCGAGAAAGAATTAAAAAAGCAGGGCTTCACTATTGTCGATCAGGACAGGGAACGGCCATGGGGCGGATTCTTTGTAATAGATGAAGATCAAGCCAAAAAATTTTCAGACAGGTACTTCGACAGTATCCCACTGGATCAGCTGAAAATATCGGGTAAATTAAGCCCCAAAATCCTGATTGTTCAGCCGGATCAAAGGCTTTCATGGCAGTATCATCACCGACGCGCTGAAATATGGAGAGTGGTTGATGGTCCTGTAGGTATTATTACCAGCGAAACCAATGACCAGGGCCCGCTCAAGAAATATGAATCGGGCGATCAGATAACACTTCACCAGGGAGAACGCCATCGGTTGGTGGGACTCGATAACTGGGGAAAAGTCGCCGAGATCTGGCAACATACCGATCCCAATAATCCCTCAGATGAAGAGGATATTGTGAGAGTTCAGGACGACTTCGGACGATAGAAGTGATCAATGATCAGTTAACAGTAGATTCATCTAAAACCAATGTAACTGCGTTTATCTTTGACATAGTTATCTGCATCCTGTTCCACTCCGATTATCCCGCCCTTAATGCTCCGAGAATATCCTGTCTTGAGGCACGCACTGCGGGAAGAAAACCACCGATTATCCCCATAAAGACAGCGAAAATCAATGCAGCGATAATGGTTTGAGAGGACAGGACATAGCCAAAGGTGATATCTGAGAATGTACCAAAATTGATCGTGGAAAAGCTAAGGAACTGCAGGAATGAAGCCATCAGGATGCCGATTCCGCCACCTATCAAAGACAGGATAATCGACTCAACCAGGAACGCCACCAATACGCTTCGCCTTCTGAAACCGAGTGCCCGAAGGATGCCGATTTCCCTTGTTCGATTGGCGACAGCGGTATACATGGTAATCATCGCGCCAATCACGGCACCAATACTGAAAATGAAAGTAATCGATAGCCCCAATACCCGAATAAAGATCGCCAAAAACCGCGACTGACGCCGATAGTAATCCGGCTCCGATTCCGCCTTAATAGTCAGCAGCCGGTTATCGCTCTCAAGGTTTTGGCTGAGTGATGTCGTGTCGGCAGGGTTCTTCAGGCGTACTATTACCGACGAATATGCCCCCTGACGGTTGAACGCCTGCATCATCTGGTCGGCATCTCCCCAGATCTCCGATTCGAATGCCGTACCCTTCGCTTCATGGATGCCGACGATCGTCCATTCATCTCCACCAAATTTAATCGTCTGACCGATATCGGTATTCTGAAACCGTTGCTGTATTGCCCTCCCAATGATAATTTCACGTGAACCCGGTTTGAAAGTGCGTCCTTCCACGATCTTCACATCCTTACGCAATTCAAAGGCTGTTTCGGGAGTTACCCCGCGTGCCGAAACGTTTCCCATGTCGCCAATGCCCTTCCGGTTAAGATTGATAATGACGACGACTTCAGAAGAAAGCATCGGCCGACCTGCGTTGTCTTCAGCGATTTGAGGGAGTGTGGCAATCACGTTCACGAGTTCCCTGTTAACCCCGCTGCTCAATTCCGAATCGGATCCCTTGCGATACAGGATAACATTATTCTTTGATCCCGTGTCGACCATCGTCTTTTGTAATCCATGGGCCAACATCAATACGGCACAAAAAACAAACACGACCAGGGCGATGCCAGACAGCGTCAAAACGAAAGTGATTCGACGGGCAAACAGGTTCCGGATGCTATACATAAATGGAATATTTTTCATGGCTGTTCCTCCGGAGCTATCCTATTTGCCTCAACCCATCGACAATCGTTTGCGATCGTGCCTTCCAAACCGGATAAGCCGACGAAAAGATGCTGACAACCAGTACAGTCAGCCCACAAAGCAGAATGGTCCCTGCAGTCACATCAAAAACAGGGAAATAACCGGCCGGTACTGCCTCTTGGACGGCCCTGGCAAGAGGGAAAGTGAGTAGAATTCCGATAATGCCTCCCAAAACTGAGATCAGCAGAGCCTCGCCATAAATAAGATAAGTAAGAAATGAACCGGAGAATCCCAGAGTTTTCAAGACTGCATATTCCTGCATTCGTTCTCGTGCGGTCATTGCCATCGTATTAGCCAGTACCAGTATAATGATGCCGATAATAATGATAGATATAGCATTGATGGATTTCAGAATAGCGTCTGACATGCTTATAAAACTGTGGGCAAAAGCAGCTTCGGTCTCTGTCTTGGTCTCAGCCCTTGAGTTCCTGAATAAGGCATCGATAGATTCACTAATCGCCGCCGATTTATCCGGATCGTTAACGGTTATGATATACCAGCCGACCATATTGGCATCGTATCCGATTTCCTTGACATGTTCATTGAGATAATCCCAATGAAAAAACATCTGTGTGGCATCGGTATTGCTATCGCGCGGTCTGTAAATGCCACGAACAACAAACTCATAATCTCCGGGATAGATGTCCCCTTTGATCTGCATAATATCACCCAGATGCAGGTTGTATCTCTGCGCTATAATCGACCCTACAACACAGGCGTTGCGTTCGTTTTTGAATTCAGTCAGTTCATCCGGAGTGATCAAAAATTCGGGATAACCTTCAAAAAACGTCTCGGCATCAACACCCATCCGCGGGAAAAACTGGTTCTGATCAATGTAAATGCCCTGGAACCAATTGGCATAGGTTACCTGTGCCACACCCGGCACATTGGCAATCTGATCGCGGTAAGCCAGCGGAAGCGGAAAGACAAAGGATACCGAGTTACGCGTGATCAACCGATTATCAGCTGAGGCTTCCACCCCTGCGTACCATGCTGCTATCAGTGTCCGCAGCAGACCAAAAGCCAGGATCGTCACAGCAATTCCAATAATGGTGAGCATGGATCGCAGTTTGTGCCGAAATATATTTTTAAAGACCAGCTTCAGTAGGTTCATACGGCTTCAGTTCTCCTTTATCGAGATGGATCACTTTGTGTGCCTTTTCAGCGGCGCGGGGATCGTGCGTCACCATGACAATGGTCTTGTTGAACCGACGGTTTAACTGGATCATCAGGTCGAGCACCTCTTCGGCAGAAGTTTTATCGAGATCACCGGTCGGTTCATCCGCTACGATAATAGTCGGATCGGTGACGATTGCCCGGGCGATGGCCACCCGCTGTTCCTGGCCGCCGGACAGTTGTCGTGGGAAATGGCTCATCCGGTCTTCCAATCCCACGATTTTCAAAGCCGTTTTCACATGTTCCCGTTTTTCCTTCCTGGAAAGATTGGTCAGCAACAACGGCAGCTCGACATTCTGATAGGCGGTGAGCACCGGAATCAGGTTGTAAAACTGGAAGACAAATCCGACATGGTGCGATCGCCAGACAGCCAGTCTGGATTCCCCCAGTTTTGCAATATCCACGCCATCGATAATCACATGTCCGTTGTCGGGATGATCGATCCCGGCAATCAGATTTAGAAGGGTGGTTTTCCCAGAGCCGGACGGCCCCATGAACGCGATAAACTCTCCTTCCGGAATAGACAGCGAGATATTGGACAGCACAGGAATTTTAATCCTGTCTTTGAAATAGGATTTTGAGATTTCTTTCAACTCTATTAGAACCTGTCCGCTTGTTGGAGATTCCATTGCTTTTCACCTTAGAGTTACCGTTTCACTCTTATTTTTGTCCCTGCTTTCAGATTTACCGTCGGCTCGGTCACAACCTGATCACCCTGCTTCAATCCTTCCTGGACCACCGTCCTGTCACGTAACGACTGACCTAACTCGACCTCACGCTCCTCGATCACTCCGCTGTTGACAAGCAGTACATAGGTTCTCCGATCACGTTTCAAAATAGAGGTGGTGGGAACGGTGAGCATCCTTGCATCGCTGTATTCATTCGCTGGTCTTGCTTTAGACAGGAACTGAACCTTCGTGCTCATCTCGGGGAGAACCCTGCTGTCGAGCGAGTCAAATGCGACTTTGACCATCACGGTAGCCTTGCTGCGATCGGCGGTGGGCACGATTTTCTTCACGTAACCCCGGTAACGCTGATCAGGATAGGCATCCAGCCCGATTTCACATGGCTGGTTCAGTTTCACGAGTGTTATATTGGATTCGGAGACATCGGCTTCCACTTCCAGCGATGACATGTCGGCTATGGTTACCACTGCGCCGCGGGAGTTCGCCGATGCGGCAAAAGGAGCCACAATCTCGCCAACATCGGCATTTTTGGTCAATACCGTCCCGTCGAAAGGAGCACGGATTACCGTATTTTCAACGGCCACTTCCGCTTCCCGAATATTTGCGGCTGCCAGACCAATATTTGCAATAACCTTTTGATATGCCGTTTTGGCCGCATCGAGATTTGCCTGGGAAGTGAGATTTTGGTCTTGCAGCGCTTGTTGGCGCTGCAGGTTCAATGCTGCTTCAGCCGAATCAGCACGTACAACAGACAGATTGGCCCGGGCACTGGCCAGGGAAGCAAGAACGTCGGAATCCTCCAGCCGTGCAATAATCTGCCCATGGGTCACCCGATCGCCCTCTTCAACGCCAAGATATACGAGTCGTCCCGTTCCTTTTGA
Organism: uncultured bacterium; assembly: GCA_963787205.1. Lineage (GTDB taxonomy): Bacteria > Bacteroidota > Rhodothermia > Balneolales > DATFMH01 > DATFNI01. Next base: position 126,218 of record CAWBCD010000021.1, on the reverse strand, counting down.
TGCGACGGCCGCCTCACGTTGTGCCACCACATAACCGCTGGCAGTCAGCATGCTTTGCGCCTTGTTATTGCCTGAGCGGATAACCGTCGACACACCAACCTCGGGGTCAGCGGCGCCCGTGACTACGAAAATATATCCAGCCGCAACAGCCATGACGAGAAAAACGGCAATGATTATCCATCCACGGTTCCTGCGGTTATTTCTTTCAGGCGGATTGGCATCACGCCGGATGCGCAATGCGGATATATCAACATTCTCTCCCATAATTCGCTCCCTATATATAACGATAATAGGGACTAATACAATGACAGACAAGACTTACATACCTTACAATTATCTAAGCTATTGCATAGCAATAGACCAATATCATTGATCTATGATTATCATACTTGGACCAGTACACGCCATCAAATCACTCAATCAGCTCAAGCTTGAGCATCCCGGGTAAACCTGCATCTTGTTTGGTGCTGCTATAGAGCCAATCCTCAGGACGGTCGACATAACCAGCTTTCACAGGATTCATATGAAGGTAATTCAGGCGTTGTTCGATCATTTTATTGTAAGCTAATTCAACAGGATGGTTATGTTGCTGCCACACCTGCCAGGTTTTGTTATTGGAGTTCTTTTAACCTGCACTGCTGAACATCCTCAAAATCCACTCTTTCCTTGCTCCCTATGGCAAACCCCAAACCCAAAGATGTCATCCTGATTTTCTCCGGCTTGCCGGAGGAAGTAGGATCTGGTCTGCAGGCCTAAACGATGGGATCAGTTGCACCGATAGTTCCCGGCTGCGAACGAGATCCTTCACCCAAAAAACGTCATTGCTAATGAGTTACACTCCATCAGGGTTCAGGATGACATCCGTAGTGCTTGGAGTTGGCAGCTAGCTTCCCATTTATCATTCCCGGCAAGTATCAATCCACCTCCATGGTTAATTTGTGAAACTTATTGTGAACAGATCAATCCAATGAACGGTTGCATAGCTGACAAAATAGGGGCGCGTAGAATCACAGAATTTGTACTTCCGGCTCATTTGTTACTCTCGATTGATGAATATTGGCTTTACTGAATGTAGTAATTTTTGAAATAGGAGGTACTATGGTCCCCCGATTTACCGGGGCAAACTTGAACCAGATTGGAATTGATTTTCGCGATATTTTAAAAACAGCTCAGATCCGTGACTTCAATAATTATCCCGAATTTATTGAGTAACATGGAATAAATGATATCAGCGTAATAATAATATGGAATCAAGCACACATACACGTCCCCCCTCTAAATAGCATCACCTCCCGGTTCAGGTTTGTAACCTGGACCAACAGCATTACTAGTTAACAAAGCTATTCTTAACTATAACACTCATCTATTGATGAGGTAGTCATAAATTTACTGTTTTTTTCACAGCTAGTTGTTATTCTGTCACGTCCCATTCATTTAAATTGATATACCGATGGTCAATAAACGAGTTCCCCTGCTTTTTGTATTGATATGCATCCCTTCCCTTCTTGTTGCCGGGATACCTAAAAAGAAACAACAACCGGCTGATAAGGATACTTCACTAGTCGACTTTGTAAATCCATTCGTTGGCACAGAGGGTGACGGCAATACGTTCCCGGGACCATCGGCCCCTTTTGGGATGGTACAGATTGGTCCCGATACGGATGACTCGCTGTGGGCCACTGCTTCAGGATATGAATACTCTGATAAATCGATCATCGGTTTCAGCATGACCCACCTTTCAGGTACGGGCATTCCCGATCTGGGTGATTTCCTGTTTATGCCAAACATCGGGCGTCCGTTGCTCGCTGAAGGAACGAAGCAGGATCCCGATTCGGGCCATCGCCAGCGTTATTCTCATAATGATGAACAGGCATCTCCCGGTTATTACCAGGTCAGGTTGCAGGATTCGGGCATCAATGTAGAGCTGACCTGCACTGAACGCGCAGGATTGATGCGTTTTACGTTCCCGGCCTCCGACAGTGCGTTTGTGCTGACTGATCTCAAACACGTTCTGCGCTGGAATGTAATCTGGTCGCATATCCGTGTACTTAACGATTCGACCATAACCGGTTTTCATCTTGTTCATGGCTGGGCAAAGGAACGGTATCTCTATTTTGCCGCCCGCTATTCCAAACCGTTTGAACACTTCCGCATCATGATGGATGGGAAGCCCGTCATCTACAATACCTACCGGTTCCGGAGTGCGCGCGAGGCGTCGGGTAAGGACCTGAAATTCCTGGCCCAATTTAAGACACACGCCAATGAACAAATTATGATCAAGGTGGGTATATCGGCGGTCAGTGAGTCCGATGCCATGCAAAACCTGGATGCGGAGATACCAGACTGGAACTTCAGCCGCGTCCGCCGCGAGACCCGTGATAAATGGGAAAAGCAACTCGATAAGATTCGGATTGACGGCACGAAAGACCAGATGGAGACCTTCTACACCTCGCTCTACCACTCTTTCCTGACGCCCAATCTTTATGAAGACGTCAACGGGAAGTACCGGGGTCTCGATTGGGAAATACACAAAGCCAAAGGGTTTACCAAATACACGATTTTTTCACTTTGGGACACGTTCCGCGCCGAGCACCCGCTCCTTGCACTCGTTCAGTCGAAACGGGACGGAGACATGGTCAACTCCATGCTTGCCCACTATGATCAGAGCGTGGAGCACATGCTGCCGGTATGGTCGCTTCAGGGCAATGAAACATGGTGCATGATCGGTTATCACGCCGTGCCCGTCATCGTTGATGCTTATATGAAAGGCGTTAAGGGATTTGACCCGGAACGAGCTTATGAAGCCATCAAGAAGACGGCGATGAACCCGAACTATGACCATGCATCGACTTTTGCCAAACTTGGATACGTTCCGGACGACGAGGAAAACGAATCGGTATCCAAAACGCTGGAATACGCGTACGACGACTGGTGCATCGCACAGATGGCCAAAGCTCTCGGCAAGCAGCAGGACTACCAGTACTTCATGAAACGTGCCGAAAGCTACAAAAATCTCTTCGATCCGACGTACGGGTTGATGCGCGGCAAGGACTCCCATGGCCACTGGCATACCCCATTTCATCCGCATCAATATGTGGAAGGCGGCGATTTCACCGAAGGCACAAGCTGGCAGTACAGTTGGTTCGTACCGCAGGATGTACCGGGCCTGATCAAGCTTATGGGAGGGAAGAAACGGTTTACTGAAAAACTTGATTCCCTGTTTACCATGCGTCCGGGCACCGTTCAAAACGGGGACACACTCGATATTACAGGTTTGATAGGGGAATATGCTCATGGCAACGAACCGAGTCATCACATCGCGTTCTTATATTGCTATGCCGGTCAGCCGTGGAAAACACAAATGCGCATCCATCAGATCGTGAAACTTATGTACGGGGATAAACCCAACTCGCTGAAAGGCAATGACGACTGCGGGCAGATGTCGGCTTGGTATATATTTAATACGATGGGATTTTACCCGGTCTGTCCTGGAAGCAGTTATTATGTGATTGGGAGTCCGCTGGTTAAGAAGGCTGTCATGCACCTTTCAGACGGCAAGGATTTTACGATGATCGCTGAAAACCAGTCTCCTAAAAATATATACATCCAGTCCGTTGTGCTGAACGGCAAGAAATGGAACAGTCCCTTCCTGCCCTTCGATCAGTTGAAAAACGGCGGCAAGATTGTATTTAGGATGGGTCGCAAGCCGAATAAAAGATGGGGCAGAGACGAAACCATCCCTGCACAGGAGTGGCCGTGAGCTAATCATCAAAGCCCAGACATGTACTGGTCCAGGTTACAAACCTGGACCAGTTTTTAGCAGTCAATTGACGAAAGCCCTTGCCGGGGAAAGATATTGGTGGCGGAGGTCAACGATCGCGGTCTTTACCTGTGGGATACGAATCACAAAGCCGGTAACGAGAAGAACGGCATAGATGGCCCAATCCGCGCGTTCCAGGAAGATCAGATGAAGAACTGCAAATGCCCCGGCAGCATACGCCGCGCGGTGAAGAATCTTCCAGTTCTTCTTCAGTTTCTTCATGGACCATTTATTTGATGTAAGAGCCAAAGGAAGCATAATAGCCACTGCTATCAATCCCATTATGAAATTGAATTCATCAAAAAGGACCATCAACCCGCGATCGGCAAGGAAAAATGTCAGGTGAAGGACAGCGAACAGGAAGGCATATAATCCCATTACCTTCTTTAACCGACTGACAGAACTCCATCCCGTAAGAATGAATACCGGGGTGCAGCACAATGAAAAAATCAACCATTGAATTGCCGATTCGCCGGTTATATGAATGAACCGTTCAAGCGGAGAATGCTGGTGGTGCATGGCAAATCCCTCCCTCGCTGTTGTTTCACTGACAGATATAACAGGCAATCCGCTGCCGGAAAAATCAATATTAAAGCCTGATATTATCATGATTATGGTCTGTATTGCAAATACGTTGACCAATACCCATAGCCAGTTTCTTTTAAGCCAGTTCATGTCTTCCTCCGGGTGATATGAGCGATAAGTCGAATGTCGTGATATCCAAATGGCTTCCTGATAATTTTTGGCAGTAGTGGAATAAATTCTGCCTTCTGTATCAGTTGTTATCTTTTTGACATTACAGATGGTCTCAAACTTGCATGAAATCTGGTATTGTGACGAACCTATCGGATACAGCGACCTATTTCTTTCACCAAAACCATTTGTTTTTACTATCAGATAGTTTAGATTAATAAAAACGATTGTATCTAAGGATATAGCTCATCGGGAGGCCGTCATGAAAAGAGGACTTTTTGGTGTTTCCTTAATTCTGTTTCTTCTTTTGCCTTTGATATCAATGGCTCAGAACAGCAAAAAACTTTGGATTGAAATCCATTCCGGGTTTATTGGGAATGGGCCCAATTTAAGCTTTACAGGAAGCTTGCAAAACAGTCTGATTCTTGGAACTGGTGTTACTTACAGGTTTAATTCTAATCTCGAAATAGGAACTTATATTTCACATGAGCATCTTGAAGACAACGACCTGACTAGCATGTGGGAGGCCTCGTTTGCTTTCAGCTTGATCTTACCGACCCATTATATCAGACCATTCTTTTCTTTGGGTAGCGGTATTTATTTTGTGAACACGCATTCGTCTCCACCAGTATTTATAATTGATCCCGCCTTTGGGTCACATAACTTCACTTCGTCAAGGGATCGCAATTCATCTCAAAAGCATTTAAAAGGATTAGCTGCTTTTGGACTCGGATTTGAAATCCCGCTCAACAAGCGATTTCAATTTCGGGTGGATGCCCGCTGGGCCGGCACATTCGATGGCTCATATTCATTTATACCTGTTACTGCAGCATTCCAGGTTGCTATTTAATTGTATTGCGGGAACCTACAGCAAATAAGATACCGGTTTGGTTCAAGTTTACAATTTGTACTGATCCAGGTTGCAAACTTGAACCAGGCTGGGTGTAGGTGACAATGGCAGTTCAAATAGTTCTGGATAAAAAGAAACTAAGAACGTTTGGTCGCAGCCCTCTGCAACTGATCTATATACATTTTCACAAACTCAGCCTTCCTCTTCCGACGATACTGCATTACCCAGCGTGGATGTGGCAACGGTTCAATCCGTTTGAAAAAATGATGCTTTTCATTAAGCTTCCCGAAATATTTGTAATTGACACCCTGTCCCAGACATAGACAGACACCCGGCGAATCGACCATTTTAATTTGTTCTCGTATGGTATTTACAATGAACGGTTCGGTGTTTTTAAGCAGATTTTTATCGTCGTAATAGTTGAGATTCTTTCCGTCTTTCGTGAACCCAAGGGGGCACACGGCACTTACAAAAAAGTGATCGTAAAATGGTTTTGGTCCTCCATAAGCGTCAACGACTTCATAAACAAACTCCGAAGAGAGCTCCGATTTCTTATCAAAATCATTCTGAATTCCACAGATTTCCTGCAATCGTATCGGATCAGTAAACGGGACACCCGTTACCCCGGCACCAAATCGACCCGGGTTAATGCCAAACAAGATCACGCGCGGATTCGCATTATTATAATAGCGTTCGTAGAATCGTGCAGATACTTCTGTTGCGATCTCCTCATCAAAAGGATTCATAATTTCAACGCCCTCAGGCAAAGGGAAGTCCGGCTTCAGATTTTTGTAAAACGAAAGGATATCATCAGCTAATCTTTTGCCGTCAGTTTTCATAGTCGTCTGTTTTTCAATTCCTTATTATGCTAATGTCATTAAATAAAATTAATGCTGTAAAAGCATCTATTGTAACTTCATTCCCCTCAAGCGAATAGCATATCTATATGCTTATATTGATTTTCTCATTAAAAAACAGTCATTTGTGAATTATTTTTAATAACACTATGATTCGAAGGTACTTACTGTAGAAAATAGGCGACCAATTCTTAAACATCTCTATATCGCCTATTCGGAGGGTATACCCGACTGATCATCATCAGTGGTATATGTAAAACACATCGGCAGAACACTTGCCATCGCTATCATCACCTCGCAATGGAGGCTCTACTATGAATGAGGAAATCAAAAAGGCTGTAGAAAAATCTCACGCAGTCATGCAAAAGGCGTATCCAAAAGAACGGGAAACCTTCAAGTCCCTGCTTCTTTCAAACCCGAACTATTTTGGGAATCTATCGGAAAGTTTGTTTAAACCCAAACTATCGATTTCCGGTAATACGCACTACGAAGAATTAGCCTGTACCGGTTATCAACCGCAGCAGGAGCAATTGGAAGGTGTTGTATATATCTATGAGACAACGGGATATGGTACGGATATATGTGGTTCGGGAACCCCGGAGTATGTTCGTTTTTATCTCTCTTTTGATAATGGTGCAACCTGGATCGATCAGGGAATCACCAGCTTTCAGGCGTATAACATTCCGGAAGGAACCGAAGGTGGGAAGCGTCTGGAATATGCCGTATCGCTCCCCGTGGATTTGAATCAACGGCTATGCTTCTCAAATCTGCTTATCAAAATGCGGGCTATCCTGTCGTGGAACAACCCGCCGCCGGCAAACCAGCCAAACTGGACGCCGGTTTGGGGAAATGTTCAGGAAGCAACGATTCAGGTTCAACCGCGACATTTCTTCTTTCCGCCTGAAATTTTCGAAACGGCCGCTATCGAACCATTTCCGGGAATCAAAGACGTTTTGGATCCAGAAGTTGCCATTCCTTTCAAAGCCAAGCAGATTGAAGTAAACGATCTGGCCACTCTCTACGCAAAAAAGGGTGTTCCTGTGCATCGTTTTGCTTTCAAGGAACTTATGAGCTTCGCCTCAGCCAAGATTGCCGTTAATGCTGAATCAATTCTCTCATCGCTGCCCGATATAAAAATCAATCCGGATATCGGGGATCTTTTATTCCCTAAAACGGATGGCGATGTCAGTTATGAAGAACTCAAGTGCATCGGTCTGGATCCAAATTCACCCGATACGATGGTCGGGGTTATCCAGGTAAAGAAGTCTTCGGGATATTCCGGGGGACCCTGCACTAACGGAAGTACCGAGTATGTCACATTCTGGGCCGACTTTGACGGAAATGGCAGTTTTGATAGTTGCCTGGGAACAGCAAAAGTTCAGGTCTATGATCTGAATAACATCCCACCGGAAGGTGTGTATTATGCTGTCCGTCTTCCAGTCGACTTGACCAAGTTCCGACAACCGTGTAAGGAGGGACCTAAGGTTGTCCGGATTCGGGCCATCCTATCATGGAATGTCGCAGTGGCGTGTTCCGATCCGAACAAGGTTCCAACCTGGGGTAATCGTGAGGAGACACTTATCAATATCGCTCCAACGGCAGGTGAGCCGGCTGGTAAGATCGCCATATTGGGCGGTATACCCGTTTCTATGATTGATAGCATAAGCGGGCTGACAACACACGATGCTGTCTTCGCTACAAACAACCTTCCGCCGGATTCTCTGGGCAGGCCATGTCCGTTTGCTGCTCGTGTAACGGCTCAGGGAGCTCCACTTCTTGGTCATAGTTACAAAGTGGAAGTGATACCGGCTGGTGGCGGCGCTCCGACACCCGTCGTTAAAGATTTAGTACTGACACGTTCCGACGGTACTACTTTCATTCATTCAGCCAATACGGTCACGGGACGTTTCACTTATCTCCCATTCACGCAAAACGTTAACAGCGTATTGGCACAGTGGGATTCGACGGGCGATGACAAATGGATTGTCAGGCTGTCGACCTACGATGGAGGCGGTAACCTCGTAGGCACAGATGAGCATTTCATCCAGCTTGATAATACGTCACCGGATGCATCCATAGAAATAACCACCGGGACTGGTAATTGCGGGAAATTCGACATCGGGACCGTCCTTTCCGGCAATTTTGTGGCGCGTGATCTGAACTTCGCACGGTACAGCATCACTGTCGAACCTGCCGTCAATCCGGCCGGTGTGGGTGTTCCAGTACCTAATGCAGGAACGGTTGAAACGGCACCGGCACCTGGCAACACTTGGAAGCTCGACACGAAAGGGATGAAGGCCTGTGGTTATATCATCCGCGTAGTTGCTGTTGACCGGGCGATCATCAACAGTCAGTCGGTGGGGCATTACAAGCCGGCAAGTGCCGGTTTCTGCCTGCAGGACCCAAAGAAAAAGTAGCAACAACGTGAACAGTTGCCCGATCTTCAAACAAGCTCAGCCTTCCGGATTCAACGGTTCGGAAGGCTGACTTTTTGTACCTTGAATGGTCAGGATTTGAAAATCAGAGGCTGAATATCACTCTACATAGAAAGGAACATTAGCCGTTGCCGCCTTGCCCTTTCCATCACTCACAAAAACATACAACCGGTAGGCGCCGCTTGATTCCGGAGATTTGAACTTTACTTCATTATCCTTCTCTTTTAAAATACTATCCGGATAAAACAGGGGTTTGTGATCGGTCTTGCCAAGTTTTTCCGAGCAGATTTTCCAACTATAATGAAGAGAATCCTGGTCTTGGTCCCGGGCTACCACTTCCGCATGAAAGACGGAACCCGCCTTCACTCTCTTTAGGCCCGCATCACTTTGGAAAGAGATGATTTCCGGGGCGGAGTTTTCGGGCTTTTTCCCGGTCCATGCCAGCGTCATCGCGTCAACGGGACCAAGGGCATCTTCGGAACCCTGAAGGAACAGGTTAAACCAGGTCAATGAACCTTCCCACTTGTGCCCCCAGTCGAAGACATAGGAACCCAAAACCCATCCTTTTTGTGTTGCCACAGCGGCTTGATATTCATAGAGATATCGAAGTTCTTTAACAGTACTGCTTGCCTCGATCGGTGCCCCCCATGATGTTTTGGGTGATTCCCACCAGCCCACTGGCCCGAATTCGGTAAGCATGTAGGGCTTGGTCCAGCCTAATTTCCTCAACCGTTGCGGCAGGGTTTGAGCAGGTCCATACGAATTGACTCCAAGGATATCGATATTAGGATAGTACTTTTTAATGGCATCGATCTTTTTTTTGTTCACTCCTGCCACAACCGTCATCACAGGATGATTGGGATCTATTTTTTTGATCTCTCCTGCCAGTTTATTGATGGCCTTCCACATAGCCGGATTTGCCGGATCGCTGTTGAGCTCCACCTCATTTCCAAGGCCCCAAACCAACAATGCCGGGGCATCTTTATATTTTCTCACATCCTGCAGCACTTGTTTTCTCTGTTTTTCGAGAGACGCGGGATCGCTGTAGTTGAAGTATGTCTCATGGTTGAGCCATATTCCCATAGTAACCGTCAGGCCCCGTGAGTGTGCATCCTGAAGAATCGAATCGGCATTATCCACTCCCCAGGTTCGTATTGAATTTCCGCCGGATCTTTTCAGTAAATCCAGGTGAACATCGCCACCGGCACCTTTTACGAAATACGGTTTCCCGTTATAGATAAGCTGATAACGCTGACCTTCTTTTTTGATTCTTACGACTGATCCCTTGGTCACGGATCCGCTGTTTGAAATAGCTTTTATGGGTTTGCCATTGCCGAATGATGACCATGCCAGTAACCCGAAACTTAAAACTGTTGCCGTCTTTAAGCCTGTTCTTAAAACTGGATTTTTTCTCATCGTATTAAAAAATTCTGGTTTGTTGACCATAAAATGACATTGCGTATTATATAAAAATGGAAAGACCGAACCTATAAGAGGCAGGTCCGATCTTTCCTGGGGTTGTGGCGGAAATCCATTTATTCAAGTTTATATCAATCGTATCGTTGGGTTGGCCATATCCTTACCGGTCTGCCTTTGGTATCCTGGTTTTATTTCCACTGCCGATTAGTTGCTGTTGCTCAATACGATCTCTGCATACACAGGAAAATGATCGGAAGGGTACTCGTGATTTCTCGAATCCCTTAGCACAGCGTATCTTTTCACGATAATCGGCGATTTCTTTTCGATCATGATGTAATCAATGCGCTGATTTCTTGTTTCGCCAAACTCGAAATTGTTAAAGGTCCCTTCAGGGCCAAAAGGCACAGCCTTGCTGATATGGCGAGACTCGTAAAAATACCTGCCAAATTCTCTTACAACCTCGCTACCGGGAAGGGAGTTGAAATCACCCATTAAAATTACAGGAAGTCCCCTGGTATTTATTTCTGTTATTTTCTTCAGAATCAGCTTAACCGATTCGCGCCTGGCAACCTGACCTTTGTTATCCAAATGGATATTGAATACCCAAAACTGTTTCCTGGTTGTTTTGTCCTGAAACAGACCGTAGGTGCAGATTCTCAGATATGCTGCATCCCACCCTTTAGACATTCTGTCCGGCGTTTTTGATAACCAGAACGTGTGGTGCCTTAAGACCTTAAATCGACTTGTATTGTAAAAAACAGCTACATGTTCCCCTTTTTCATCACTTCCTTCCCGACCGATGCCTATGTAATCGTAGTTCTTCAAATGCTTTTTCAGATAATGAACCTGCCCGGGCAATCCTTCCTGAGTACCCATGATATCCGGGGCGAAGAAATTTATCTGGTCGACCATAAAATCTCTTCGATGACCCCAGGAATTCAAACCATCGGATGCCAGGGAAAGTCGAAGATTATACGTCATCAATTTGATGGTCTGGGCTTTTGTTGAAACAGTAAAACTGAGCAGAAGAAGGAATAGAAATATCTTTTTCATGAACTGATCAAAGACTGACGATTTACAAGCATAGTACGGATGCATGCCATTCGACCCGGTTATCAACATAGGCCTGATCAACGGCCAAACAGACAACATTTCCGTGCACACCAAAGGCTTAAATAATCAGGGACATCAAATACTTCAAAATGATGTCCTTGACCAGGAACACGAGAAAACGAATGGACTCACCTCAAAAAATCGATCTTGAGGAGTCGGTTAATTTCAAAGTGAGTCCCTGACACGACTGCATAATATCCTAACGGTTTATTTTCAATGACTTTTTAAAACCCACATCAGTTTATTGATGTCATCATATCCGTTAAACTGCCGGTTTAATGCTGCTATTAGATTATCCCGATTGTATTCAGTTTCTGATGACGGATACATATATCTCATTGGGATGGCGTTCACATCATTGGCATTTAAGCTGGTATTCGGATTTATGGGGAAATTTGGATAATCATTCCTTCTGTATTCGAACCAGCTTCCTTCGGCCATTTGCATGAAATTAAGCAGATAACGCTGCATCCAGATTTGATGCAGCTGATCCGTTTCCGTCGTTTTAAATGCTGCTTCCCCGGTAAAATATCCATCTATGTAGGGTTGCGTAATAGCCATTCCATGGGCGTAAGTCGAATCGTTTGCCATCATATCCGACAGAGCAGCGCGCACCCCTTCTTCATAATAATTGGCCGCTGTCCCCGTCGTGATCCAACCCCTGATTCTTGCTTCAGCAAGAATCAATTGTTGTTCGGCATATGAGATCAATCTGCGGGGTTCGCAAGCGGCTTCATGAAGGTAGCGTAAATTGAGTACGGAGTATTTTTCGGCACTCCATCCCGTATTCATTGCAGTATAATCCATAGAAACATCAACTCCCACATAAGCGGAAGTATCGGACTGGGATTTTCCTGCGGTAATTTCTGCACCGGCGGGTTCGCCAAAATAAAACAGCCTTCTGTCGTTCAATTTTTTAAGATTATTTACCAATAGCGAGCTTAAGATTGTTCTACTCGTAAATAAGTCGTTGGTCCCGGATAATGGATGCAAATTCTGCGTTGAATAAATCAATCCAAAGAAATCAGTCGATGGCTGCAACAAATAGCCTGCACTTACAATATCAGCAAATCTACTTTTCACATTTAAATTTGCATCTCCCGTCTGTTTACTTAGGCTCATGAGCACTTCTAATGCAAATGCATTCGTGGCCTGGCGCCATTTCACCGGATCACCATTGAAATTCGTTGGGTCGCCGGTGAAAGCCTCGCCTTTTGCGAAATCCGTATCGGCTTGCTGCAGATCATCCAAAACACCTTTCAGTACAGATTCCTGGGTGTCATATTTGGGTTTGAAGAGTCCCGTTTCCCCCTTACCTGCATCGCTGAATGGGATATCTCCCATTTCCATGGTCAGCCGGTAAAAGGTGTAAGCTTCAGCAAATTTGGCCACTCCCTGATATGAGCTCTCCATGATGCTTCCCTTTGCGGCATCCAGCATTTTCTGGATGTTTGTTAGAATGATCATGGACCCAAAGCTGCCATTTCCAATGAGGTTATACTGTTCATTAAGCTGCCCCTCATCGGCATAACCGACATATTTAGCCAACGCATCTTGGGTGATATAGGCTTTTGCATCGCTATGAAATTGAGCGAATTGCAAAACCACACTTGTACACAACATGGAGGCACTAGCCTTGGTAGGAGTATCTGGGTTTACATTTACCTGTTCCAATTTTGTACAGCTCGCAAACAATGACAAGGCGATGAGGCCTGTTCCAATATGCTTGAATATCTTTTTCATGTTTGAGTTATTTTTTAACATATTCCAGTTCCTTCATAACCATATTTAAAACAAAATCTTATATAAAATAAATTTGACATTTGGTATTTCAATCTCAGAAATCAAGCTTCAGATTGAAACCAAGATAGCGTTGCGAAGGGGCGCTAAAGTTTTCGTGACCCCCGTCCGGATCGGAGTATTTAAACTGTTTCGCCCACAGGAATACATTCTGACCAATTGCAGAAATTGATGCACCGCTGATATTCAACTTTCCATATAAAGATTTAGGCAGGTTATAGGTGATCGATATCTCCCTAATCTTAAAAAACGTAGCATTATAGACATCGACCGGCGAAGGTGAGCCACCCCAGGCTGTTCCTTTATGCAATGCCTTGATATATCGCTCGTACGTTACCGCAACATCATTGGGTGCATATTTGCGCGTATCACTCGTAATATTGCCATAGGTGTCGTATGTGACCGTTCCTGATATAACTTTGACGCCTTTCCCAACATAATTGGCCGAACCGGGATTTGTTACGTCCAAATAACGGGCCTGGGTAACTGAGGCTGGCATTGCACCGGAAATCCACATGTACATTGCCGTAGTGGATGGTATCAACCCGCCAACACGTCCGTCAAAGGAGATACTAAACGTCCAGCTCTTATGGCTAACCGTTGTGCTGGCGCCCCAAATCCAGTCGGGATTCGTATTGCCGTATTTTGACAGGTAATGGGAAAATTGAGGTAAGCCATTGCTGAAAATGATATTCCCCTGAGGATCCCTCAGAAAATCATGCAAAACGAGCGCATCTGTTCTTGCTCCAACTTTCACCCATGAGTTGTCCGGTGAGTAAACAGAGTCCAATTTCGTATAGAATTCTGCATATGCCGACCAGTTCAACGACAGGTCCCATTGCCAGTCTGAAGTCCTTACCGGGGTAACATTGGCTGTAATTTCAACACCTTTCCGTGCAGTTTCTTCTTGGGTATTCACATAATTACTGTAAAAGCCGGAAGCAGGATCAACACCTGTTGCAACCAAAAAGTCATACATTCTCTTCTTGTAGACGGCCACATCCAGCGAAGCCCTGTTTTGAAAAACATCGAAAGCTGTTCCTAATTCTAACGTTGAGGAAGCCTGAGGCAAGACATTATTTCCCCGAATTGTTGTGGGATAAGAAGCCGAGTTTAAATTACCCCAGGCATTGTTATCAATATTATACACCGAATTAACCTCGTAAATGGAAGGTGGGGTTTTCGATGAAGCCCATGAAGCTCTCAGCTTCCAAAATGAAAGCCAATCCATCTTGGGCAACAATTGAGAAGCAACAAAACTCAACGAGGCGGATGGATACATATATGAGCTGTTAGAAGCCGGCATTGTGGAACTCCAATCGTTCCGAAGGGTACCATCGGCATACACTAAATTTCTCCATGACAATGCCAATTGCCCGTACAAACTGTTTACTTGTTGCCTGTATATTCTTGAATCAACCTTGACGGGATTTATCGACGACGCGAGAGAGTAAAATCCCGGAATCGAAAGGCCGCTTCTTGTCAGGGCTTCCATACCTTCATCTTGCTTATAATAAATTGTACCGCCGACAAAACCGCTCACTTTAAAGTCTTTTATGGTTTTTTCGCCGGATAATAACAGGTCGTTATTCACGCCGTAGCCTCTGCCGAGACCCATGTTATAAGATCCTTTTTTGGACTCGCCCCACACCTGTGATCCATTTAACAATACAGTGGCGGAACCAGCACTTACCAGCGAACCCTCCGAAATCGTTATTTCCTGCTTGTCATTATAGGTATCAAAGCCCACGCGATATGTCGCTTTAAGCCAAGGCCTGATATCATATTTTAAAGCAAGACTTCCATTGAATACGTCCCGGCTTTCGCTATGTGTTCTTTGATAGGCATTGAAATAGGGATTATTCACTGCAGAGGTATAACTGTCATTTTGAGATTCGTTGGGCACGAGCCAGTAATTTTTGTATTGGAGAACATTATAATCGGGAGACCCCCAGATGAGCATGCTGTACATTGGATTATAACCTGTATATCCTCTGAATCCCATATTAGGAGTGTACTGATGGGTAAAGGAAAGGCTGGAGGATAAAGAAAACTGATTCTTCTGCATTTCTCCAGCCAGATTATAAGTGATCTTGTTAAACATCGAGTTAGGATATTGCCCCTTATTTTGCAGCCACGATGCTGCGGCACGAAGACTCCCTAAATCGCCATTTTCGGTCACGCTCAGGTTATTATTCATTATGTAACCTGGCTGTAAAAAATTCTTAAAATTATTCTTGCCTATTGGCAGGTACGGCATTGATTTTAAAGATTTAGAAATTGGATCCCACTGAATGACCTGTCTTCCATCCATTGGAACCCCCCAGGACCCGTCGGCTGTACGTGCATACGTATTTGTCGCCGTATTAACTTTCCGCCCATAAGTCGATTGCACTTTGGGAATGGCCAAAAATCCGGCATTAAACATTGTGTTGGCATTATAGGATACCGTCAAGCCCTTCTTTGCACCGCTGCCGTTTTTGGTGGTCACCATAATAGCACCACTTGCGCCCCGGTCTCCATACAACGCAGAGGCAGTTGCACCCTTCAGAACACTGATATTCTTGATATTGTCAGCGGGTACATCTCTTAAGGTCAGATTGGTATAAGGTACTCCGTCGATGACCAATAAAGGTGTTTCCCCACGTAGTGTGATCGTCGGTTCATCAGTAAATCCGGTACCATTTTCAACCAAAAGGCCTGCGACTTTTCCGGTTAACGAGGTTTCAACATCCACCCCCTGAACCTTTTGCAGTGAACTGCCCTTCACAGTTTGAACAGAATATCCGAGAGATCTCTCATGTCGTTTAATGCCAAGAGCCGTCACGACAACTTCCTTCCCTCCGATAGTCGTATCCTGCAGACCAACATTGATCACTTCGTGACCATTAATGTGTATAACAGCCGTTTTATACCCGATGTATGAGAACAGTAATATCCCCTGAGAATCGGGTACTTTCAATGCGTAATTACCATTTCCATCTGTTGTAGTACCGATAATATTCTTTTTTTCCGTACCCTTTAGCATAATATTAACTCCGGGTAAAGCCTCTCCCGTCTTTGCATCGGTTACTTTTCCATGAACGGGAAACTCCTTAATCTCGGTCTTACCCGGCTTTTTAATGTCTTCGGCCGGCAGAATCACATACAACGTTTTCCCCATTCGCTTCAGGCGAAGGTTATTGTCTCTGAGTGTGGCATACAGTAACTGAAACAAATCAGTCGAAAGCGCTTTCGACTGCGAAACATATTTGTCGGTTACCAAGTCGGTTTTGTACAGAAATGTCACATCATATTTTTGCTCAATCGTTTTCAGGACATTTTTCAAACTTATTATTCCTGAACTATTGTCCGACAAAAGCTTTTGTTCATTGGTATATGCCTGTGCTTTTGCCGAATACAAACATGAGGTAAAACCCAAAATGGTTAGTAGTAAAAGAAAGGATCGTATCCTTTTTTTCATGTTGACTCCTATTATCATTTATTCAAGAGTATGATGTTATCTTTGTGTTCAATTTTCAGGTCCAAAATATTGCTAAGTCCTTTTAATACAGTTGCTAAATCCGTATTTCTGATTGTACCCGAGATCCGTTGTTTCAAGACATCCCGGCTGGTCACCTCGATCTTTACTCCGTAATAATTTTCAATAGATTGAATGGCTTCATCCAGGGGGGTATTGTCAAAGACAAGCTTATTGTGAATCCAGGATGTGTAGACTTCCGTATTTACCTGAATCAGGTTTACTGTCGGATCCACCATACTGAAACTTGCCATCTCACCAGGTTTCATTTTCACATACCCTGGATTGGCGTTGTTCGTCTGAGATGGTTTAAGCTCCACTTCACCCTCGACCAATACCACTCTTGTTGTATTATTTCGGGTACTGACATCAAACTGAGTACCGATATCCCTGATAACCCCATCATCCGTGTGAACCCGGAATATCCTGTGGGCACCATTGGGATTGTGAACTACGGAAAAATAGGCTTCCCCGCTTAACCAGATGTCCAGAGATTGATTTTTACTTGTTTTGATCGGATATCGAAGATCAGAGTTGGCATTCAGTATGATTTCTGATCCGTCAGCAAGCCTGATCAGCTCGTGCTTTCCAAATGGGACATGAATGCTGCCATATGCAACCTGTCTCGCTTTCTGAACAGGCTGGTTGTTGTAAACAATAGTTATTACTCCAATAGTCAATGCAATAATAGCAGCGGATGCATACCTAAGGAAGTGGGTTTTTCTCTTCGGAATCTGGTCCCCGAGTGGCCGAACTCTGGCTGAGTTTGACTCTTCGTAGTTGTCAATTTTAGCATTCAACGAACGCAACTGACTCTGAACAACTCGGTCCGGGATATCAAATTGTTTGAAAGGAAAACCTAAATACTTTAGTGCGGCTGAGAAGATTTTTTCATGCCCGGGATCCGATGCAAGCCACGCTTCCCAAAATGATATCTCCTTCTCGCTGGCAGATTTATTTACCCAGCGAATAAAAGAATCATCATTAAGTAAGTCATTAATATTCTTACGTTCTTTGCTCATCGATTAACAACTATATTTCCAAAAAATGCTATCTAACTGAGATTTTCTGGTATATAGTCGGGGCCTGGATGAGTTTCTACTGGTTTTTTTTAAAAAAAAATTAACCGCACTCCGAGAAAAGTTTATCCGCGCAAAGACAAATGATTGATAATAATTGAAATATGAAACAGGGAAAAATCAAAAAACGGATTTGGTGAACAACTCCGTAATTGTGTTATTTATCAACAAGACGCTGCAGTTGGCTAATTGATTCGGAAATCAGGTTATACACACTTTGCGTGTTTATATTCATTACGCTTGCAATTTCCTCATTGCTCAAACCCTGAAAAAACCTCAGATAAATAGCCTCTTTTTTTCTTTTGCTTAGTTTTTTCAAAGACTCCTCTACAAGATTCTTCCTCTCCATTTTAATCTCAAAATGAATCATAAGTTGTTCAATATCATAAAGTTCAGAATCCATATCCTCATGATATTTATTCTCCCTTATCAACCTTGTTTTGGATTTCTCAAGCTCATCATAAACTGTAAACCTGAGTGCCGAAAACAGGTAGGATTTAATTGATTTTACTTCTGCAATTCGCTCCCTATTGATCCAAATTGACAAAAAAACATCTTGTATACAATCCTTAATCATTTCATCATTTCGATGAAGCAATTTCATACCATAATTGTACAAATGGGAATAATATTCATTAAATAAAAAAGACAGGGCGTCCCTGTTTCCAACACTTATGTCATGACATATATCTGAATTTCTATTTCTTAAAATTTTCACAGATATAAATATTTAACACGAAAGTATTATGATTTAATTTAAAAATGTATTTAATAATACTTTATTTTACCGCGACACATCAGGAAGTAACAACCGACAAACAACCTCAATATTTTATTTTAGAGCCGCCTAATAAGATAGAAATCACGAAGTAAAGACAAGATCAGGTAATACAGTAATATATCGTTTTTTTTTACTTAATAAGCAACGCATATATCTAAAGATTACCTTTACAAATGGTCTTACCAAGAATAAATATAAATCCCCATAAATATTAATATTAACATAATATTAAAGCACTCAATAAGGCTGTAATTTTTATTTAAAATTACATATATGTGAATAAAATAAAATTAGTAAACACAATAAAAAATTGTTAATTATGTACGATACTTTCAACATATATATTCCATAAAAATAATTTCAAACAAAAATAAAACAATTATTTATTCGATAAATAACAAGATATCACAAGAAATAGCTTTGTTTACCATAAAGGAGCATGAGTTGTTCTCTGACAATTGATTAGGGCTATACACATGATATACATTGCCTCTATTCTTCTTTCTGAGATGATATGTTACCCAACAAATACACTTATAGCTTCACCAACGAATCGAAGTAATACTGATTTCTATATTGCATGTAACGACTTTGTGATTGGCAGACATAACGGCCATCATTCAATGATGCGAATAAACAATTTATAATGTTGTTATTTATTAATTTATTATACATTTACGTATCGTTATATAGTAACATGATAAGCAGGATTTCAAACCAGGTAAAACCATCACTAGACTTATTCAATTCTGCGAACCATATGAATCTTGCCGCGTGTTGATTAATCACCAAAGCGATTTGTTGAGGGACATCATAACATCTTAGGTGATTTAACTATTGCCGACCAGGTCCTTTCCTGGCTGGTATAGCATTATCCTTTTTTTCTATTCTCTCTTACTGTTTATTAATTAAGGAGGCCTTTATGAAACGTGTATCAAGCGTCTTCGTCCTATTAACCGGATTACTGTTTCTGCTAATCTCCTGTAAAAACGATCTCACCAAACCTCAGGACAATACGGTATCGGAACCACTATCTGTGCATAAGAGCAGTCCTGAAGTACCAAATATGGGCCCTGTCACAGTCTTTGCGACAGGGTTAAATAATCCTCGCGGACTCAAATTCGGACCAGATGGCTATTTATATGTAGCTGAGGCAGGAATAGGCGGTACTGATTCCACAACTAATGCTTGTGACCAAGTCATTCCCCCCATAGGTCCATACAAGGGAAGTATTAATGGAAGCAGGATTTCAAGAATCAGTCCATCAGGACAAAGGACGACTTATGTTGATAACCTGCCATCAAGCCAAACATCCCCAGTAACAGGGGGTCTGAAAATGGGGGTGGCCGATGTAGCATTCATCAATCATACGCTCTATGCGCTTCTCGCTGGAGCGGGGTGCTCTCACGGCGTTGAATCAATCCCAAATGGAATTATTCGAATCAACCCGGACATGTCGTGGACTATGATTGCCAATCTCAGTGTCTGGCAGCAGTCACATCCGGTCGCTCATCCTGAAGAAGAAGATTTTGAACCCGATGGAACGTGGTACGGCATGATCAATGTGAAAGATAACCTTTATGCTGTCGAACCCAATCATGGAGAGATGGTGCGTGTCACCACTTCAGGTCAAATTAACCGGGTTATCGATGTGTCGGCGACGCAGGGACACATTGTCCCTACTGTTGTAGCCTACAATGGAAATTTCTTTTTGGGAAATCTTGACACGTTTCCGATTGTCGAGGGAAGCTCCAACATTTTCAAGGTAACCCCTAGCGGACAAATAAAAGTCTGGGCCAGCGGGTTTACCACAATTCTTGGAATCCTGATTGACCAGCATCGGCGTATCTATGTACTGGAGAACACCTCCATGAGCAGTCCGGGCCCTATTCCGAATTCTGGTAAAATTATACGCTTAGATAATTCGGGTAAAAGAGTGGTCATTGCCGACGGACTCAATCTTCCCACCGGAATGACATTTGGTCCCGATGGGAACATCTATGTATCGGCTCTTGGTTTTGGCGCCCCGGACGGAGCGGGTGAGGTACTTAAAGTAACCATACCAGATTAACTCTGGGGGATGGCTATTACTCTATTTTTGTGCCGAAAGATTATCATCTTGCATCCTATCTTATTATCACTCCATAACTTGTAGGTGAATCATAAGTCTGTAGAAAACAAATATGTCTGTTGCTACGGACTATTCATTTAAACCTCTTACTCCTGATAACTGGGTTTATCTGGAAACCGGATTTTCGGAAGTAGCCCGTCATTCGTATAATCGCCGATCATGCGGTATCACATTCAGCCATGAGGGTTCATCTCAATTTGTATATTCAATTTTTGGATTGGCTATGAAACTTGTGGTGCATGTCAGCAGTATAATGTGTATGCATCCATAAACACTAGAGAAAAACCATGTTATTTGGCCTCATAAAACTCATCATATTGATACTTGATATCGTGGCCGTCTACGATTGCTTAAAAAGTGCAGCGAGCACCGGTAAGAAGTTGCTCTGGATTGCCGTCATCATCCTGCTTCCGTTTATCGGGATGGTACTGTATTTCTGGATTGGAAAAGAACCCCGGTATACGTCGAGCAGATAATTTCCAGAGCGGACAGTTTCACGGCACGGTATCAGGTCTGAAAGCCGGCGAATATGTGATTGCCCGTTTTTTTAGTCGTGGTGCAGAAACAGCGATGTTTAATAAGGTGTAAAAGGGATTACATTCGTTAATATATAAGTATTCTCAATCCTGCACGAGGGACAATGCGGGGAAGGAACCTCTCCAAATACGATAACTCCCCCCTGACGTAATTCCAGCATGAGAAATTCCGATCAATGAGGATGGGAAACGCCTATCAGTATTCATCAATTTTGTAATAATAGAGACATGAAAAGTTCACTTTTCTGCATGTATCTTTTGATACTTTTCGCAGGTAGTTAGGAGGCTTTGCAAAAAAACCTCGACTATAGTTCGGTATAATTCCTTTGCTCAATGATCCAGCCAGAAGGTTCTTACAGTTTCCTGAGACGATATCCTAAGGAGGGATATATAGCCGCCATAGCAATCCTGGCTATCGTTTCACATCTCTTGATGCGTTATCTGTTTCATACCGACTGGCTGGTTTTTGGGCATCCCATGTACGATATCCCATTATTCGCAGCACTCGTTTTAGGTGGGATACCTCTTGTTTTTGATCTCGCCCGGAATATCATTCGTTTTGAATTCAGCTCAGATCTGCTGGCAGGTATTTCCATTGTGACTGCGGTGCTATTGGGGGAATACCTTGCTGGAACGCTGGTCGTCCTGATGTTATCCGGGGGGGAAACGCTTGAAGCATATGCTGTGCAAAATGCCTCGTCGGTGCTTCAGGCACTGGCCAAACGTATGCCATCGGAAGCACATCGCAAGCAAAACGGTGATGTAAAAGATCTCCAGCTTGATGATGTCGTCATCGGAGACTTGCTGGTGGTCTTTCCGCACGAAATTTGCCCGGTTGACGGCACTATTGTTGACGGTCATGGATCCATGGATGAATCATACCTTACGGGTGAACCCTACGTACTCTCCAAAGCACCAGGTTCCACGGTTCTTTCAGGTGCCATCAATGGAGAGACTGCACTCACCATACGGGCCGATAAGCTTCCCGTCGACTCTCGCTATGCGAAGATCATGCAGGTCATGCGCGAGTCGGAACAGCAGCGGCCGCATATGCGACGATTAGGTGATCAACTCGGTGCCGTTTACACGCCAGTGGCTGTCGCTATCGCTATTCTGGCGTGGGTGATAAGTGGAAACCCGGTCCTTTTCCTTGCCGTGCTTGTAGTTGCCACACCCTGTCCGCTGTTAATTGCTATACCTGTGTCGATTATCGGATCCATATCCCTTGCTGCCCGGCGGGGCATCATCATCAAGGATCCGGCGGTACTCGAGAAGATAGAAACATGCCGTGTGGCCATGTTCGACAAGACCGGTACTCTGACATACGGTCAGCCCAAACTGACGGAAATTCATATAGAAGACGAGTTCGATCGGAAAGAAGTTCTCTCGCTTGTTGCCAGCCTGGAACGTTACTCGAGGCACCCCCTATCGTCGGCCATCATTGAAGCAGCACGGCACGAAAAGCTTGATTTTCCTGAAGCAGGGCAGGTAAGTGAACATCCCGGAGAAGGGTTACAGGGAATTGTTAAAGGACAATCCCTCCGTATCACGAGCCGCAAAAAACTCACTTCGATCCAACCCGAATTTGCTTCAAAAATACCACCACTATCAGGTGGCATGGAGTGCGTGATCTTAATAGATGATCGTTATGCTGCTACTTTTCAATTCCGTGATGAACCCCGGACCGAAGGGTCCCCGTTTATTGGTCACCTGAAGAAACTTCACCGTTTTGAGCGGATCCTTCTTATATCCGGAGACCGGGAATCGGAAGTAAAATACCTGGCGGAAAAGGTTGGCATCAAAGAGGTTTACGCGGGGCAAAGCCCGGAAGAGAAACTGGCACTGGTGCGAAAAGAAACGGCACAGGCCAATACGGTTTTCCTGGGTGATGGCATTAACGACGCCCCAGCCCTCACAGCGGCAACTGTCGGAATTGCATTTGGACAGGCCAGCGATATCATCACAGAAGCCGCCGGGGCCGTGATCCTCGACAGCTCCCTGCAGCGTGTGGATGAACTCATGCATATCGGACGCCGGATGCGCACCATCGCCTTGCAAAGTGCCGTAGGTGGCATGGCTTTGAGCCTCGTCGGGATGATCTTCGCCGCTGTCGGCATGCTGCCACCGGTTGCCGGTGCCGTCGCACAAGAGATAATCGATGTCTTTGCCGTAGCCAATGCCTTGCGGGTCGCCATCCCGCCAAAGACACTCACCGACTACGAAGATTTCCAGGAAGATTAGAAAGGGCTTAGCAAAAAAAACATTTATATCTAAATATATAAACTAATGCCTCGAGAACATTAATTTCCTCTATACTTCTTTAACATTTGTTATCCAAAATTCGATAAGAGGCAGTAGTCTGAAAAGAGACAATTTCGATTCTTGCTTTTCCCGAAAATCATCGGGGTATCGATCCGTTACACTAATCAGACGAATAATTACATAGGATTGCCGAAAAGAAAAAAACGATGGATAACAAGATTTACAAGTTGATATACCTGAGTTCAGAAACCGAATCATTCAATGAGCATGAGCTGCTTACCATTCTGGAGGAATCTATAAATAATAACAAAAGGAGGGGTGTCACTGGCGTATTGCTCTATTCGGGAGGTAATTTTATTCAATTACTTGAAGGACCAAGAGAAGAGGTGGAATCCCTATTTCAAGTGGTTAAAAAGGACAAGAGACACACCAACATAATCCGTCTGCTGGCCGAGTATTCTGACACGCGGGATTTTCCTGACTGGAAAATGGGATTCAGAAAGATCACACCATCAATGGCAGAGCAAAAAATCACCGGATTCAGCCGCTTGCTCGAAGGTGATGAAGTGGCCGATAAAGAATTACAAAATCTTTCGGGAAAAGTAAAAGTACTTTTTAACACATTCCGGCGTGTAGCCTCTCTGGCTTCATAATTACCATGGTATTTTAAAAATTTACAAAATGTCATTCCGACCATTAATTGATTCTGAAAGGATCAGGACAAATCCTTTATAAGGATAATCAATATTCTTAGCTCACTATGAGTCTAATTTCTTTGATTCATTCAATCAAAAACGGCACTAACTGAAGCGTGAATTCACTATTCATCATCCGCTCTCCGGGAATCCCCCCAGCGATAGAATCTTCATACTGTCTATACATTTTGTTACCTTATCTGGTTAATTATTCAAATAAATCCAGATCCTTTTTAACCAGACAACTATGTCCTCCAGACGTAGTGAGACTATCGACATCCGGTCTGCACGCCGGCTGGCACTAACATGCGCAGGTCTTCTAAAACCAGCCTGGACCGGCCTGCCCCAGCGAGCTGCCGGGAGAGGTCTTCATGCACGTAAAGTCGCCTGGCAAATCATCAACAGGTTCGGTTATCTTCAACTGGACACCGTTTCCATTGCAGGTGCCCGAAGCCACGCTATCGTTTTACTATCCCGTCTGGAAGGCTTCGACCCTCAACTGGCTGAAGAATTGTTGCAACCCGGTGAGCCCATCTTCGAATACTGGGGACACGAGGCGAGCTGGCTTCCCATGGACCTCTACCCGGTTATGGATTTTCGTCGCAAAGAGTTTGTGAAACATCCATGGTGGGGAGATCTCGTCGGCAAGCATCCCGATATCGCCGACCGCCTTCGCCGTCGTATTCGCAACGAGGGGCCGCTGCGATCGCTGGACATGGAGGGTAGCGGCAGCAGTGGATGGTGGGATCTGAAGACAACCAAACGTGTAGCAACGGCAATGTGGTCGTCGGGCGAACTGGCAATCAGAGAACGTCGTAATTTTCAGCGCACGTATGATCTCACAGAGAATGTCATTCCGGATCATCACAGAGAATCAGCTGTACCGGAACCGGGGGCCATTGAACGCCTCCTCCTTTACGCATTACAAGGCCATGGATGGGCCACAACAGGAACCCTGACGCAGACATGGCGACTACGTAACCGCCAAAAACAAATAACCGCTGCATTGCACCGGCTGGTCGAGAATGATACGATCATACCCTGTGCCCTGGTTCGGGCGCATGGCAAAAAAACGGCAGGTTGGATACGATTTGACGACCTTGATCTGGCGAAGCGCCTCTCACGCATACGCCCCCGTCGGGATCAGGGTGTGCTTCTCTCCCCTTTTGACCCTGTGCTGTGGGACCGAAATCGGGTGAAGCTTCTTTTTGATTTTGACCAGATCCTCGAAATCTTCAAACCGGCGCCGAAACGTATCTACGGATATTACTGCATGCCTATTCTTGCTGGCGAACATCTGATTGGACGGTTTGACCTGAAAGCCGATCGTAAAGCCGGGGTTCTGAACGTACTATCCTGGCATTTTGAGGGTCCGGACTCCACCAAACCCGAGACGCCGGCCAGTGCCAAAGCTGCGCGCACAGCACTTGATCGTTATGCTAATGCTCTAAAATTGAAAATAAAAGGCTGGTGACATATCCACGATAGAAACAAACGTTAAAGTTCCGCGTAAAAATTAAATGATAGTTGAAGGTATTCATTTTTCCCTGCACTCTATACACTTACAGACGTGCCTGAAACCAGTGGCTACCTGTTATTGATTTAATGATGAACACTTCAGAAAGTTTGTACAATGGAAATTATTCAGGTTGATCGTGAAGGTTATTTATACCTCTCACCGGATGTTGACGACTGGGATCCTATTGAAAAGAACAAAATATCAGCCGTAATAGACCTGGATGGCGATCTGGACATTGGCGTACCGACGGTCCCGAATCACCTCCTTTATATCTACTTCCCCATCATAGACCGGGAGCTTCCGGATCTTGAGAAACTGCATTCTGTCGCACGTATGGGTAGCGATCTCATAAATAACGGGTACAAAGTGCTGTCACATTGTGGTTTGGGGTTCAACCGTTCGGCCTTGATGGCCGGGCTGATTCTCACCTACATGGGAATGGATGGTTGTGAAGCGGTTGAGCTGTTAAGAAACAGACGTCCGGGGGCGCTGTTCAATGAGGAATTTGCGGCATACCTGGAAGGTATTAAGGCTTTTAGTAATTATCCCTGAACCTCTCCCACGCCATATCCATGGTGAGACTGTAAGTCAATTAACAAGGACGGTTGCAAACATAACACTGAAGAGTGTAGACCCCTTCGTGGAATTTACTGTTTATGCTTATTTTGTCTGAAACGCCTCGTTTTTCCGCTATAACTTTTCATTAAACAGTATCCTGTATTATCATATAGATACTTAGATTTTCGCGTAATCTATTCTATCTGGAAAAATTCAGACAAGCGTACCTGGCCACGATCGCATCTCTTCAATTACCGGCCAGGGCCTTCAAAAACAGAGACAACCAATGGAGGATCAAAATGAAACCCTTCACCTATCTTTTTCTGCTATTCATTTCTTTTTCAATGATAGTCGCCACATATTCCACACCCGCGCTGGCTCAACAAATGAAAGAAAACAAAGAACTCGACACCCGTGTTGAGAAATTTTTAAAAAGTCATCGCAACCAATGGCGTGATATGAATGTCCCGGAATCGGATGGTAAATTGTTATACGACATTATCCTCAAAAATGGCTACAAGAATGCCCTCGAGATCGGCACGTCTACCGGGCGATCGGGTATTTGGATAGCGTGGGCACTCAGCAAGACCGGAGGTAAACTTACAACCATCGAGATTGATGAATCCCGGCATAATGAAGCAGTAAAGAATTTCAGGGAAGCAGGTCTTTCCGATTACGTCGATGCGCGGCTGGCTGACGCCCATGAATTGGTCCCCAAACTTGACGGACCCATCGACTTCGTTTTCCATGATGCTGATAAAGGCTGGTCGACAAAATATTTCACAGCGCTGGATCCGAAGCTGGTTGTCGGCGGGTGCTTCACCGTCCACAATATTCATAACAACTACGGCTTTGGCGGCACACAGGAATTTCTGAGATATGTTCTGAAACTTCCCAATTACCAAACAACCGTAGATGAATCGGGAGCCGGGGTATCCATCAGTTACAAAAAATCGGAATAGCTTTGGACTCTGAAAATGGCAACCGATGTGCAATTGGAACGGAGACTCGGACTGTTCCCGGTCACTAATATCGTCATTGCAAATATGATTGGTGCCGGGATCTTCACGACTTCCGGATTATTGATGGCTGATCTCCGCAATCCCATGATCATGATTTTTCTTTGGATTGCCGGTGGAGTTATTGCTTTCTGCGGTGCATTCGCATATAGCAGGCTGGGGGTTGCCATGCCTCATGCCGGCGGGGAATATCTCTTTCTATCCCGCCTCTATCATCCGATGATCGGTTTTCTTAGCGGATGGATTTCATTCATCGTTGGCTTCTCTGCTCCAATTGCTGCATCGGCCATTGGGTTCAGCGAATATTTTGTACGTGCTTTTCCTGCCATCATCGTACTGGAGAACCCGGTTCCGTTTCTGTCGCCGGTTACAATTAAAAAAGGACTCGCTCTCCTCGCAATTCTGTTATTCACAGCCATCCACCTTCGTGGCATCGAATTCGGAGCAAAGGTTCAGAACTACCTCACCGTATTAAAAGTAGCTCTGATCGTCGGCCTGATCGCCATCGGTTTTGCCTGGGGTGATGGTGATATAAACCACCTGACATCGGGCGGATCGTATACTTATGACTTCGGCGGCTGGAAAACGATTGGATTATCACTTATGTGGATCATGTTTGCTTACAGCGGATGGAATGCCTCCACATATATCGGATCCGAGATCCGGGATCCATCAAAAAACATCCCTTTATCCCTGCTGATTGGAACCGGCAGTGTAATTCTGCTCTATTTTCTTTTGAACCTGTTATTCATTTATGCAGTGGCACCCCAAAATATGAGCGGCGTTATTTCAATCGGGGGACTGGCTGTGGGCACCCTGTTCGGACGCTCAATGGAGACGGTTTTCTCTCTGTTGATCTCTTTTGCACTGTTCTCCTCACTAAGCGCCTTTATCATTCTCGGTCCGCGTGTCTATTATTCCATGGCAAAGGATGGCTATTTCTTCAGGTTCGTTTCTAATGTTAATCCGGCCAATAATGTTCCGTCAAAAGCTATCCTCCTGCAGAGTGGTCTTTCCATCATCATGGTCCTTTCGGGCACTTTCGATCAGATCCTGACCTACATGGGATTTTCACTCGGAATTTTCCCGATCCTGGCAGTCCTCGGGGTATTCAAACTCCGAAAAGTAAAGCATGAACATTTAGGATCAGCGGTGCCCCCCATTGTCTATGCAATCACTGGTACTCTCATTCTGTTGCTTGCTTTTTTTGAGAGGCCGGCTGAATCATCCTTTGCCTTACTGACTGTATTGGCAGGCATCCCGGCTTTTCTCCTTTTTAAAAGGAATCGTCGAAAACATTCTGTGGCAGGAAGTTGATCCTGCCAACTAAATTGTTAGAATCAGATAAGACTACATTTCTTTGTAGCACCAGTAAAAAGTATTGTCATTGCGAGGTGGCTTCACTGTGAAAATGCTTTTATACGATATATGGGGGTTCCCTATCTCTTGCGGGATTCTATGGCAAAAGTCAGAAGACACCGCGGCAATCTCGTTTCAGCGAGAAACGATCTATTCATGCCTCTGTATTATGCGTTTCCAATTGATGACGAGATTGTCACGTCATCCTAAAGGGATTCCTCCCAATGACAGTTTTATACATTCCCCACTAAAACTGCATCAAAGCATACCCTTTAAGCTCATACGTCGTAACAGTGGTTAACGCCGAGAGGGCCCTTTTAACGTTTGGATTCAGGTAAGCCGGGCCATATCCCATGAATGACAGCGCCTGTGCGCAAACATACAGTTTCACATGGCCGACTCTTGTCAATTCTGTCATAAGGCTATCATTGGGATTAGGCACAGTATACATTTTCTTGTATGTGCTGTCGGCCATTGCAACGGCTGTAGCCGGACCTGTCAAAACACCGACTATATTAATATGATTCGGTTTTACCCCGGCATCATGCAGCAAATTGATTAACCGGGCTATATGATCAAGTCCCTCATTATGTTCTGCCTTAGCATCATTGTGAATAATCAGGAAAACAACCTTGTAATTCATTTTAGGATCAGGTTGAACAGCCGCATCCGGGAAATAATGTTCAGCACCGTAATCCTTTATTGTGGGTGTATTGAAAGACACCTTTACTGGTCCCTTTGTGGGTCTGTGATTATCTGACTTCTGATTCGAACTATCCGTTTTTTGGCTGACAGTTTCTGTTTTTGGATTGCTTTCATCCTTTTGAGGACTGCTGCAGGCTGATATAATGAGTCCGGCCACCAACATCAGCAAGATGCTTTTTTTCATGATTTTTCTCCCACAAAATTAATGGTCAATACGTTGCTAGCACAAGCAAAACAAGTTAATACAAAATAGGGCCTTGACAAATATTTCCCGCACAGACAAATGAACATCGGTGGTGGTCTTTTTTTATCCAATGACAAGATATGTGTGGTTTTAGCATTATTTAACATAGTCAGTTAGTTATATAGTTAATAATCTTACTTTGTAAGAAATTACAGTCTGTAACAAATCGGGAGCCTCATGATGCCCTGCAATCAGGAATATGTGACAAGAATGGCGAAACTGGTGTTCACGCTTCGTCAAAAATGTGCTCTCAAGGATAACTATTTTGTTCGCAGCCTTGATATCACCACTTCCGAATATATATGCCTGGTACAGTTTTTCGACAGCAATGTAATGGGGGTAAAGGAGTTATCTTCACGACTTGAAATTACATCTGGCGGAGTTACCCGAATACTGACGTCGCTTGAGGACAAGGGAATCATCAAACGACGCATATCACCGGAAGACCGGCGCAACATCGATGTTCATCTTACCAAAAAGGGAAGTGAGATGGTCGATCATATCCGGCAGGCTTCCTATGATTTACATGCCGACATCTTGAGTCATATTGAACCGGAACACCGGCAACCCGTTTTAAATGCTATCGAACAACTGATTTCGGCTATCGATAACTGGGTATTAACCCATGAGGGAAAGGCGGAAACGGCGTAATAATTCTGCCGGGTCCCCTAAACAGAGCATAACCAACGGCTCGAGGATATTATGAATTCTATTTCAAGACGTAAGTTCCTGAAAATTTCAAGCACCACCATTGGAGCAGCTGTATTGGCCGGTTCGATGGGTCCTTTTACAAAAGGAGCGAAAAAAGTCACGCAAAAGAGTGTAACGGGTATCCAAAAAATACCGACCTACTGCGCCATGTGTTTTTGGAGATGTGGCGCTATGGCATATGTAAAGGATGGCAAGTTATGGAAGATTGAAGGCCATCCGGATGATCCACTCAGCAAGGGAAGACTTTGTCCTCGGGGTACCGGTGGGGTTGGTGCCCATTACGATCCGGACAGGCTGCGTTCTCCGTTGATTCGAAAGAATGTACGCGGCGAGGAACAATGGGTTGAAGTGACCTGGAACGAAGCCCTGGACCACGTTGCCAAACGCATGCTTGAAATTAAGGAGAAGTACGGTCCGGAATCGATGGCTATGTTCCACCACGGTATCGGGGCTACGTTTCTTCAGCATATGATGAAGGCATACGGCACGGTCAACTTCGGGGCGCCATCTTTCGCGCAGTGTAAAGGTCCCCGCGATGTGGCGTTTAAATTGACATACGGGGAAACGGTCGGTGGTCCTGAAAGAACCGATATCGAGAACGCCCAATGTATTGTACTGATCGGCTCGCACATCGGGGAGAACATGCACAATACCCAGGTACAGGAATTTTCGAAGGCAGTCCAGAACCATGCTTCCGTCATCGTAGTCGACCCCCGTTTCTCCGTAGCAGCCAGCAAAGCCAAATATTATCTGCCGATCAAGCCCGGAACAGATCTCGCTCTTCTTTTGGCGTGGATGAACGTACTGGTAAATGAAAAGCTCTATGATGCAGACTATGTGGCCAAATATGGTTTCGGCTTTGAACAGTTTGCAGCAGAAATCGCATCATACACTCCGGAGTGGGCTTATCCGGAAACGGGTATCGAAGCGGATGTAATCAGAAAAACCGCCCGTGAAATGGCACGGTACCGGCCGGCAACACTGGTACACCCGGGCCGTCATTCGACATGGTATGGCGACGATACCCAGCGTTCCCGGGCCCTCGCTTTGCTGAATGCCTTGCTTGGAAGCTGGGGACGGAAAGGCGGGTTGTATCAACCAACCTGGCTTGATATTCCTGAGTATCCTTATCCGCCTTATCCGAAATCGGCGAAGAAACCGTTGGATAATCCTGATGAAAAATATCCTTTTGCCATTGAGGAAATAACAACAGGTGTCAGGGAAGCTACCATAACCGGCAAACCCTATCCGATAAAAGGATGGTTTGTGTACGGAACCAACCTGCCATACTCCCTGCCGCAGCCGGAAAAGACAATTGAAGCCATCAGGAACCTGGATTTTCTTGTCGTTGTCGACACGATCGGAAGTGAAATTGCAGGATGGGCCGATGTGGTGTTGCCCGAGTCGGTATATCTGGAGAGATATGACGAACTCAACAATCCAAGTTTCAAAGTGCCTTACGTGGGGCTGCGTCAACCGGTAATTGACCCGCCTGGAGATCAGAAGCCCAATTACTGGATTGCAAAAAAACTGGCAACCCGGCTTGGATTGGATGCCTGGTTCCCGTGGAATAACGTCGAAGAATATCTCGACTATCGCTTGAAAAAGGTCGGTTTGAGTCTTGAACATATGAAGAAAAAAGGTGTGGTCATCGCGCCCAAACAGCCGATCTATTATGAGGACGGAGTAAAACCATATTTCGAAACGCCTTCCGGCAAAATCGAATTCTATTCCCTGCAACTACAGAATAAAGGATTCGATCCCGTTCCCAAATACACCAAACCCGATGATCCACCCCCGGGTTATTTCCGTCTGCTTTACGGCCGGGCACCGGTCCACACGTTCAGTAGAACGCAGACCAACCGGATACTGGATGACATGATGGCTACCAATCAGGTATGGATAAACAGAGATATTGCTCAGCATTATGGTATACGGAACGGGAGCTTCATCAAACTAAAAAACCAGGATGGCGTTATCAGCAATAATGTTAAAGCATTTGTAACTGAAAGGATCAGACCCGACTGTGTCTATATGGTTCACGGCTTTGGCCATACTTCAAAGATGCTGAAAGGAGCGTACCTCAAAGGAGCTGACGACTCCCGGTTGATTACACAAGTGAAGACAGACCCCATCATGGGCGGGACCGGCATGAGGGTCAACTTTGTAACTTTTGAGTTGGAGGTATGAGATGGCACGATTTGGAATGGTCATAGATACCCGTAAATGTGTCGGTTGCATGGACTGCGTCGTTGCCTGCAAAACAGAAAACAACGTCCCGGAAGGTTTCAACCGGGTCTGGATTGTCGAAGATGTGATGGGCGAATTCCCCGACCTGAACATGGAAATCAGGAGTGAACGCTGCAACCAGTGTGAAGAAGCCCCCTGTGTAACCGTTTGCCCGACCGGAGCAAGCCACTATTCTGATTTTGGAGAGATTGTCCAGGTCGATTCTGATTTATGCATTGGTTGCAAGGCCTGTATCGGCGCCTGTCCTTATGATGCACGATTCATAAACCCAGAAGGATATGCTGACAAGTGTGATTTCTGTTTTCATCGTGTTGTGAAAGGTGAGAACCCGGCATGTGTCGATGTCTGTCCGACACATAGCATTTATTTCGGTGATCTTGATGATCCGGATAGTGAAGTAAGCCAACTATTACAGTCACGCAAATATCATGTACGGATTCCGGAGGCCGGTACGAAGCCAAAAATCTTTTATCTGACATAGAGGCAACAATGGATGAACTAACGATAACCCGCCACAACGAATTAATCGACCCTACGCTACATATGTGGGGCTGGCAAATACCGGTTTACCTGTTCATAGGTGGACTCGTTGCCGGCATGATGATCATCTCAGGCTATTTTTTGTTCAAGGGAAGAACCGGGGAAACCAAGTGTTCCTGTTTCTATCTGCCGTTTCTGAGCGTGATATTTTTAAGCCTCGGAATGCTGGCCTTATTCCTGGATCTTGAGCATAAACTCTATTTCTGGAGGCTCTACACCACGTTCAAAATTACCTCACCCATGTCTTGGGGTGCGTGGATCCTCTTGCTGGTATATCCTGCACTCATCCTGAATATGATCATCAGGCTCCCTGATTTTATTCTGGATAGATTTCCGAAGCTCGGGCAACTGACTGAAAGGGTAAATGAACATCCTTTTGCAATCAAGAATATCGGTGTGCTCAACATGATATTAGGCGCCATGCTGGGCGTTTATACGGGCATTCTTTTGAGCACACTTACCGGAAGGCCGTTATGGAACAGCTCTATACTGGGGATTCTTTTCCTTGTGTCCGGTCTCTCTTCAGCCGCGGCATTTGTCCACATGATTGCACAGGATGTGTACGAACGCGAGCTGCTCGCTAAAGCCGATAACGGGTTCCTTTCCCTCGAGTTAATCGTTGTTGCCATGTTTTTCATCGGGATACTCACTTCTTCCGCTTCACAGAAAACTGCGGCTACACTGTTGCTTTCAGGACCTTTTGCTGCCGTTTTCTGGGTATTCGTGATAGGTATCGGTATGGTGATTCCGTTATTTATCCAATTAATGGCGGTCAATCACAAGATCAAGCACACCCCGGTTGCACCAATCATGGTAATTGCCGGCGGCGTGTTGCTGCGCTTCGTTTTTGTATACGCAGGTGAGTACAGTCACTGGTTAATACACGCCGGACTCGTTAAGTAAAACGAAATTTTCGGTTCCAACAAAAAATGTACAGGAGAAAAAATTAATGGACACATTAACTGAAACGATCCCCGTCCTCAAAACGGAGACGAAGAAGACAGTTAAGGAAAAGGCGGCACAGCCGTACTGGAATCCCTATTTTTCCGGAATAGGACTAGGGTTGGTTCTTCTTGCCGCTTTTGTAATTATGGGCCGCGGCTTAGGAGCATCCGGTGCTTTCAGTACCGTTATAGCCGTTGGTGTAAATACCATTGCTCCGCATCATGCCGAAGGTAATACGTTTTACCAGGGCTATCTTGCGGATGGTGTCAGCCCCTTCAAGAACTGGCTGGTATTTGAAGTCCTCGGGTTGATTGTGGGTGGTTTTATATCAGGAGCATTAGCCGGAAGGGTCAAAAAAATGACCGAGAAAAGTGCCCATATTTCCTTTAATAATAGATATTTGTTTGCGTTCATCGGCGGCGCCTTGATGGGTATCGGCGCCAAACTTGCCAGAGGATGCACCAGTGGACAAGCACTGACTGGTGGTGCGTTGCTGAATGTTGGGAGCTGGATTTTCATGTTAATGGTATTCGCAGGCGCATATGCGGCTGCTTACTTTGTCAGGAGGCAATGGCTATGAATGCACCTTTATTCAAGTTCGGTCTATTCGGAAACGAGGTCAGTCTGATCATCGCTTTTGTGATTGGAATCGGATTCGGGTTCTTTTTAGAAAGAGCCGGTTTCGGAAGCGCCCGGAAACTGGCCGCTCAATTTTATTTCCGGGATATGGCAGTCTTTAAGGTCATGTTCACCGCCATCGTCACCGCCATGCTCGGTTTATTTTATCTCTCCTGGATCGGCTGGGTTGACCTGTCGCAGGTTTATCTTGTCCCAACCAATGTGTGGCCCGATTTATTAGGTGGATTAATCCTGGGGGTCGGTTTTGTCATTGGCGGATACTGCCCAGGGACATCGTGCGTTGCCGGTGCAACCGGAAAAGTCGATGGTTATTGGTTTATCCTCGGATTAGTGTTTGGCATATTTGCATTCGGTGAGGCTTTCCCGTGGATTTCAGATTTCTATAATTCATCATCTATGGGACAAATAACGCTCCCTCAACTCTTTAATATCTCCTATGGTGTTTTGGTATTCATAGTTGTTTTGATTGCCCTGGGTGGCTTCCTCCTCGCTGAAAGAGTCGAAAAATATTTTGCAAAAAAAGATGCGGAGGCAGCACGATGAAAAATTTCTTCGCTCATCTGACAACCCAAAGAAAGCTGGGACTCCTTGCACTCGTTTTGGGTTTCTTTGCCATCTTTGCAGGCAGCCCCTACAACCGCAATAAAATCACAATCAATGCGAAGGACCTGGCACTGATTGCTGAAAAAAAAGCAGATAACGTATCAGTACAGGATGTCGCCAACTGGATCATCCAGGGTAAGGTGGATTTCAGAATTATAGATACCCGACCAGCCAGTGAATTTGCCGGGTATCATATCCCGATGGCACAGAATATTCGGTTGTCCGAACTTATGGATCAACATTTCTACCCAACCGATAAATTGATCCTTTATTCCGATACCGGTGAAGAGGCCGCACAGGGGTGGTTTATCCTGAAAGGTCAAAAATACAAAGCAGTGTATATCCTGAAAGGTGGTCTGGATGCCTGGAAGAATCAGATCCTTTTCCCGCAACTGCCGGCCAATCCAACTCCGGAACAACTGACCTCATTTAACAAAATCAAAGAGATCAGCAAGTTCTTCGGGGGAACCCCGCAAATCGGAACCAGCGAGGAACAGAGCCAGCCACAGGTTAAAAATCTGCCAAAACTTCAATTGCCGGAGAATGTACCGAATGCTGCCCCAAGGAAAAGAAGAAAAGAAGGTTGTTAATATTAGTGTAGAATCAAATACTTCTGGTCCCGGACCACACCAAGAGAGAGACTTTTGAGTGTTACGCCCTGCAGCCACATGCGTTGCAGGGCGTTGTTGTATCTGTCAGGATTCATTTTCTATGTCATCAGTCTAGGAAATCTTCTTGCCTCCCAGATTGCATGTCTGAACTGTCATCCTGATGCAGGTTTGCTTGCAAACCTCGCGTAGGATCTCGTTAGTAGCTGGCACTGCGCCGTTCCGATGTTACGCACGATGCCAAATGTTACGAGATCCTTCAGCCTTTTGGATCATAGCTCGGGGTAAGGTTTTGGTTTAGGCTTCAGGATGACATTCCCTAATGATTAGATTGGATAATGGATGGTGAGCTTCCATCCAACCATTCATTCCAAAATCAGTCCGTGTAAGTCCGCGTTATCTGCGTCGTTCGTGTTGCATTCTTCTTTCCCATGACTTTGAAGATGCCACCTGCGACTATTCAACCAATGCAATCATAAAGTTCTGAAATCGTAAACCTATCCCTCTCCGTCCTGGCTTCATCAAACACCAAAAACGATGACAAAATCGGCATAGCTTTCGTTTTATTTCACATAGTCAATTAGTTATGCAATAGATATCTTACACCATAAGAAATTAATGATGTAACCTATCTGGAGCCACAGAAGATGTCTGGGAATAAGGAATATGTGGACAGAATGACGAAGCTGGTGTTTACCCTCCGTCAAAAATGTGCTCTGAAGGACAACTACTTTGTTCATCGCCTGAATATTACCACGTCAGAGTACATATGCCTGGTACAGTTTTTCGACACCGACACGATGGGTGTCAAGGAATTATCTAAAAGACTTGGATTGACTTCCGGTGGGGTAACGCGCATCCTGACCTCACTCGAAGACAAGGGAATCATCAAACGAAGTATCTCTCCCGATGACCGGCGCAATATCGATGTGCATCTGACCAAAAAGGGAATTGTTATGACCCAGAACATCCTTCAAGCCTCCTACGATTTGCATGCAGAAATACTGAACCATATAGCACCTACCCACCGGCAACCGGTATTGGATGCCATAGAACAACTGATTGATGCTATAGACAACTGGGTATTGACCCATGAAGGTAATGCAGAAACGGTTTAAAATTTATTGATCTGAACTGGAGGTAATACATGGGAGAAAATATTTCCCGAAAAGATTTTCTAAAAATCAGCGGTGCCATTGGTGCTGGTGCAGCCGCGAGTTTATCTGCCTCGAAGACCAAAGCCGCCGTAAGAGAACAGCCCCAAAAAACAGAAAAAATCCCCACGGTTTGCGAACAGTGTTTTTGGCGATGTGGAATCATTGCAACAGTAATAGATGGCAAACTGAAGTATATCGAAGGCAATCCCCGGCAACCGAATAACCGCGGCAAAATTTGTGCCCGGGGCAACGCCGGTGTTGCACTACTGTACGCGAAAGATCGTCTCAAGAATCCCATGATTCGTGTCGGTGAACGGGGAAGCGGGAAGTGGAGAGATGTGAGCTGGGAGGAAGCCCTGGATTACACTGCTGAGAAATTGCTTGCCATCACTAAAAAATACGGGGTGGAGGCCAATGCTCTGTTCTCACACGGAGCCTCAGCCTTTTTCATTGATGAACTTTACCGTTTCTGGGGAACGCCGAATCACGCTGCTCCTTCCTTCGCACAATGTCGCGGCTCCAGGGATGTCGGATATGAGCTGACATTTGGCGAATCGGTTGGATCTCCCGAAAGAGTGGATCTGGCTAATGCCAAAGTGATAACGCTCATCGGAAGTCACCTGGGCGAGAATGTCCACACCGGACAAATCATTGATTTTACAGATGGACTTGCAAACGGCGCTGAACTCATTGTAGTTGATCCTCGGTTCTCTACCGCGGCAGGTAAGGCAAAATGGTGGCTGCCTATCAAACCCGGCACCGATACCGCGTTAGTTCTCGCGTGGATCCATGTGATCATGAAAGAGAAAGGCTATGATGAAGCGTTCATCCGCAACTTCACCGTAGGGTTTACCGAGTTATCCAGACACGTTGTTGATTTTACCCCGGAATGGGCCGAAAAGATCACGGAAATTCCAGCAAATGTCATCCGTGATACTGCCCGTGCCATGATGCGGGCTAAACCGGCGGTGGCCATCCATCCCGGCCGCCACGTTGCCTGGTACGGGAATGATGTCCAGCGGGCCCGGGCTATGGCCATTTTATCGGCTATCCTCGGAACATGGGGTCAAAAGGGCGGTCTTTTTCTTAACTCCACATTTCCTGTCCAGTATAACGCTCTGAATATTCCCGATGCCCGTACACCGAAACGGAAAAGAGTGGACGGAGTTGGTTACCGGTATCCATTGGCCAGCGAGGCGGAGGGATTGACACAGGAACTGATTAAGGCAACCCTGACGCAGAAACCATATCCCATTAAATCGTGGATGGTTTTCGCTCAAAATATTTTTGGGAGTATCCCGGACCAGGAAGCCACCAGGAAAGCAATTGACAACCTGGATTTGCTGGCTGTTGTGGATGTGCGTCCAACCAAACCAACCTGGTTTGCGGATGTCATCCTACCTGAAGACATCTACCTGGAACGGTACGACTACCTGATGACTGTAACAAGCTGGCACAAACAATACCTCGAATTGCGACAGCCGGTGGTGAAACGGGTTCATAACACCCGACCCGGCTGGTGGATAGCAAAAGAACTGGGGAAACGTCTCGGACTGGAAGCATACTATCCTTATGAAGAATATGAGGATGTCATCCGCTACGAATTGCGTGATACCGGGATTTCGTTTGAAAAATTAAAGAAAGAAGGGGTTATAACATTCCCTGCAAAACCCTATCTCAAACCCGGAGAAACCTACCCGTTCAATACCTCTGACAAAAAAGTTCACTTGTATTCTGAAGAATTACAAAAACTTGGGTTCGATCCACTGCCTGTCTACGAACCGGTCAACGACCCACCCAAAGGTTCATTCAGGCTGGTATACGGAAGAATGCCCGTGCACACCCAGGGTAAAACGGAAAGCAATCCATGGCTTAACACCATTATTCCGGAACCTTATCTGTGGATCAACGAAACAATTGCAAGGAGCATGGGGCTGAAGAACGGCGACGAAGTGATTGTTGAAAACCAGGATGGGATCAGGACAGATAAAATAAAATTAATGGCGACACCCGGCATCAGACCGGACACCGTATTCCTGCCGCATGGATTCGGACTGAATGAAAGAGGCCTCCTGGATTTTACCAGGCGTGAAGTATCAGACAATCATCTGATCACAAAATATAATACCGACCCGATCAGCGGGGGTACGGGTCTGCGCGTGAATTTCGTCCGGTTGGTAGTTGACGGCGAAGTACTGACTCCATCTGCAGAAGTAAGTATGACTGGAGTTAATGCTAAAAAAGTTTCCGGAATCCAACAAAAAGATCAGAAAAGAATCTTTCACATTCAGCCGAAGAAAAAACAACCGGGAGGAAGAGAAGGATGTTAACCCGCATTTCTCACAAAATAATTTGAAAACGATAAGCTTGTTGAGCAACAATGCGACTCATCAATTTTAGCACACATTATTCCAAACTAAACCTTGCAGTACGCTGCGAAATTTTCCCGTCAACTGTGTTGAAGCTAAAATGGCTTGCTCAACGTACCCATGTACGTTTCCGCTGCCATTTTACTTTCGCCTTGTTGACGAAAAAATTTCTTGGTGGGAAATGCGGGGTAGGAGCTTGATATGAGCAAATATGCCATGGTAATTGATATGGACCGATGCATCGCCTGTCATGCCTGCGAAGTTGCGTGCCGTGCCCATTACGACGTGCCGGTGCCGCATTACAGGGACTGGGTCCACGATCTGCAACCGGAAGGTGTTTATCCTGATATTAAAAAAGTCAGCTACATCGGGTTGTGTAATCATTGTGATGATGCGCCGTGCGTCAAGGCCTGTCCGACGGGAGCCACCTATAAACGAGAAGACGGCGTGGTGGTCGTAGATAAGAACCTGTGTATCGGGTGCGGGCTTTGCATCGATGCCTGCCCATACGGGGCGCGTTATATCAGTCCCGTTGATCATAAAGTGGATAAGTGCGATTTCTGCATCGACAGAGTTACAGAGGGCCTGGAACCTGCGTGCGTTGCCACCTGCATTACAAGCGCCAGGATATTCGGTGATCTCGACGATCCCGATTCTGATGTGTCAAAACTTGTGGCAAGTGGTGCCCGACCCAATGTTTCGGACGAAGTGAATGTTGGACCTAACATTTACTATCTGGACAGTCACGACAATTTCCCTGTCGTGGAGGCTGCTTTCCCGCCTGGGGTACCGAAGATGCCGACTCCACAAAAGTTGTGGACTAAGGTCTTGAAGCCGCTATTCTACATCGCCATTGGTGCAACATTCCTCGGACAACTGGCGGCGTATGCAGCTCAATTGTTAAAGGGCGAAAGTGATATTAAGGAGTAAATAATGGGCCATAGAACAAGCAAACTTAACGAAGATATTAAGCTGGATCACGACCTGCTACGGCGTGCCCGGCATTTAACATTCGAAGAAAAAAGAGTACTTGCCGGCCGTGTCATGAAGAAACATGGGGTAGCAGGGATCACGTTACACTGGGTCAACGCCCTGTCGTGGTTTGCGCTGATATTTACCGGTGTAGCACTGCTTTCTGCAGACTATCTCCGATTCGCTCCGCAGTGGTATATCGATATGATGGACGGGATATTTGGAACGAGGCATGCATTGCTTCACTTCCATATCGCTGTAGGTGTCTTTTGGATAACCACTCTTTTGCTTTATGGAATCTTCGGGTATAAAAACTACCTGCTCGATTTCATAAAGCATGACTTAACGATCGACAAAGACGACATTAAGTGGTTCCCCGCCAAGGCAAAAAACCTGATGGGCAAATTAAGCAACTATGATATGCCGCCGCAGGGAACGTATAATGCCGGACAGAAAGCCTATGCCGTTGTCGTAGCAGCCAGTACCGTCATCCTTGTGATCACCGGCCCGATCATGGCGTTCCATCTCGGCTCAACAACCATCATTCAATGGGCGATGATGTTCCACTTTGTTGCAACGATGTCTGTCTTTGCCGGCATTTTTGTTCACGTGTACATGGCAGCGCTGTTTCCGGAAGAACGGCCGGCATTCTTCTCTATGATAAACGGCAAGGTGAATGAGCTCTATGCCTATCTGCATCACAACAAATGGTGGAAGGAAGTCAAAACCGAAGAACATGAATTCTTTGCCGAAGAACTGAAAAAAGACGGCGTTCATGTACCTGAATTAGACGAGTGCAAGAATATCAAAGATCACATGATAAGTGATAATGTTAATACGGACGGAGGAAGAATATGAAGAAGAAATTGTGGGACCCTGTCTTTGGCGGCATGATGATAGGGCTGGCGATAATCCTGACTTTCTTTATTTCCGGAAGAGGATTGGGTGCGTCCGGCGCAATGACTGACTTTGCTGTTTGGTTGCAAAACCTGGTGGCACCTTCCCTGAATCAAACCAGCCAATATTTCTCCCGGTACGTCGCTAACGGAGCAAACCCGCTTTTCGACTACCTGGTGTTTATGGGAATAGGAATCATGATCGGCAGTTTCGTGGCCGGACTTGTTTCCAAAGATTTCAAGCTTGAAGTGTTAAAAGGGCCGAACATCTCAAATAAAGGGAGATTGTGGTATGCGCTTGCTGGTGGTTTGTTAGTCGGTTTTGCCGCCAGAATGGCAAGAGGATGCACCAGCGGACAAGCACTCGTTGGCGGCGCTGAGCTATCGGTTGGTTCCTGGGCATTCATGCTTTCAATTTTCGCCGGCGGTTTTGCCGCGGCTTATTTTGTGAGGAGGGAATGGTTATGATTGGTCCATTAGTAAGAAACGGAATCATATCCGACGGCACCAACTACGTATTTGCCGTTTTGATCGGGATATTATTCGGATATGCCCTGCAACGATCGGGCTTCACAAATTCGCGAAAAATCGCCTCCGCCTTTTACATGAAAGATGTCGATGTGCCCGTCGTGATGTTTACCGCCATCATTACTTCATCAGTCGGACTCTGGGGAATGTCCCTTTTAGGATTGATCGACACCAGCCAAATGTATTTTCTCCCCTCCTACTTGTTACCCATGGTTGTAGGTGGCCTTATATTCGGGATCGGAATGGCCGTCGGCGGATTTTGTCCCGGAACTTCTCTTGCATCCATGGTTACGGGAAAAATTGATGCCATGGTCTTCGTCGGTGGTTTTCTCCTGGGAAGCTTACTGTTCGGGGATCTGTATCCATTCTGGGATAAATTTTACAACTCTGATGCCCACGGAGTCTGGCGTATCGATCAGCTCTTCAATATAAACCTGGGTCTGGCTGTGTTGTTAATTGCATTGCTGGGGGTCTTCGGGAGTCTTGGAATGAGAAAACTGCAATACAAATTCTGGGGTAAAAATGGTTAAGATATCAGGGAAACAACTCACTGTTAGTATTGCTTTATTTGTGGCTTTGATACTGGCCTTCTTCCCCACGTCCGCATTTATTAACAGTCCTTTTGTTTTAAATACTCATATGAAGCAGCAACACTATAATGCTGCGGGGATTTTTACGGTCACTCCTTTTGAAGCGGCCCGGTTCTATTCCAACGACCAGGCCAACTGTTACTGGATCGATGTAAGAAACGAGACGGAATTCACCAAGTCCCATCTCAAGATCGCCGTAAACCGGACATTGAAAGAATTGTCAAACACAGGATGGCAACCGGACGATCTGATCTTGATTTATGGGGATAGTACGGGTGATGCGCAGGACGCCGTTGCTTATCTAAGACAAGTTAAAAATGCGAGGGCCTTTGCTGTCGAGGGCGGCTTTCGTGACGTTAAAAAATACCTCATGGATCCGATCGGAATATCTGTTACCAACCAGTTCTCCGATCAGGATCTTACAAAATTAATCGAGGCCAGAAATAAGATATCGGGTGAAAAGATTTCCCCTAATCAGCTGCTCAACAAATTAAAAAGCAGCAAATCAAAGGCGGCCAGAGAGGGATGCTGAACTCAAAATCAATCAATAAACAGGAAGCAGAATCATGTTAGTATTAATCGGTGCAGATGAGGGCACATTAGAAAGCCCGGTATCAAAACGATTTGGTCACGCGCCGTACTTCATCCTGTACGATACTGAGAGCCATACACTTACCGCAGAGGAAAACACCCGTGAGGGACATAATCATGACAATTTATATGGTTATCTAGAAAAAGGTGTTGAGGCCTTTATTGTTGGAAATATTGGTCCCCACGCCTTTCAAATAATAAACACATCAAAGAGTAAAGTATATCTCGCGAGAAAGATGTCTGTTCAAGAAGCCGTAGATAAACTATCGATAGGAGGATTGACACAATTATCGGAACCAACGGCTAAAAAAAGTATTGGTCACAGACATGAAAACGGAGGACATCACTGCACAGAATGCCATGATCATGAGCATATATGAGGATTTGCTGAGAGAAACCAAGAAAAGTCACATCAAGGGGTATTAAAAAACAGAAAGAGAGTTACACTAAGTCAACATATAAGGGCGCGGAGAGATGTCATCTCCGTGCCTTATTTATACATGTTTTGAGCAACGTTCATCGCTTATGATCCACCCCAGGTCCCCTACAAATGGGGCCGGGGTGGGTCTGAAAGCTATCCTTTTTCCCCTATTGGAAGTGCTGACTTTCGATGCTTAGTAGCATTCCATATCAACATGTCATCATTATTTTTCCGGAATCGATATCGTAAGATTCAACTTATTCGGCTCTGCTGCTTGGCGTTGTCCGATTTTCCAGCCAGATCCCAATATTGTTGGTAACGCCATTTGCCGGTGTCCTGGCTAATCGCCTTAATAAGCACAAAATTCTGCTATACACCCAATCTCTATCGATGCTCCAGGCATTTGTTTTAGCGTTCCTCGTCCTTTTTCATTGGATACAGGTGTGGGAAATTATCCTCCTTAGCCTTGTTATTGGAACGATAGACGCCCTGGACATGCCAACGCGACAAAGCTTTATGGTTGAGATGGTTGGCAACAACCGCGAGGTTCTTGGTAATGCCATCGCTATGAATTCAAGTATGGTAAACACGGCCAGACTCATTGGTCCTGCCGTTGCCGGTATTTTGATTGCTTCCTTTGGTGAGGGATGGTGTTTTTTTCTGAATGCAGTCAGTTACATAGCCGTCATCGTTTCCCTATTGAGGATGGAAGTCGTCCCCCGAAAAATTCCTGTTAAGAAAAAAGAAACCTTGAAAGAATTGAAGGAGGGATTTCAGTACGCCTTTGGATTTCCACCAATCAAAGCAATTCTTTTACTCCTTGCACTGGTCAGTTTTATGGGAACGCCGATTCGCATTTTGGCCCCTGTTTTTGTTAAGAATTTCTTTAACGGCGGTGCAGATCCTTTTGGGTTCCTGATGGGAGCATCCGGTTTGGGTGCCTTATCCGGTGCGCTCTTTTTGATGAACCGGAAAAGTGTGCTTGGATTGGGCAAGCTCATAACCTATGCAGCCGCTGCATTTGCCATCGGACTCATTGCTTTTGCACTGTCTCACATTCTGGCCGTTTCTATCATCTTTATGTTTGTAACCGGTCTCGGAATGATGATCCAGCTGGCCGGCAGCAACACACTGCTCCAGACGATTGTTGAAGACGATAAACGAGGACGCGTCATGAGCTTATACGCGATGGCCTTCAGAGGCATGGCACCGTTCGGGAGTCTTCTCGCCGGCGCCACAGCCGGACTGATAGGCGCATCTATGACACTGGTGATTGGCGGTATCATCTGCCTGGCCGGATCGATCTACTTCTTTATAAACCTGCCTGAATTACGCAAGCTGATCCGTCCCATATACATGCAACTGGGAATCATACCGGAATCGAGACATGGTGTGGATACCGCATCAAGGTTATCATTTAATGAAAAGGAATGAAAGTAATGGAGAAACGTTGTAAAGCTGAATAAAATAACTTTTTTTTGAATTCCGCTTTTCAACAAGCTTGTCTAAAAGAGGTGGCTTCCATTTTGAAAAATCGGGATGGAATCCCCGGGTTGTTCAATTCAATTTATAAAAACGTCTTATTGGTCAGAAGACAACGTGGCAATCTCGTACACATCCTGGCACCGATCCAACAGGAACACCTCTGTCACCTTTGTTGTTCGTTGCCGCGAGATTGCCACGTCACTCGCTCCGCTTCATTCCTCGCAATGACAATCCTGGGATATTCGCTCAAATCATTAAACACTCGACCAATTCACCCTTTTTGGGGTTGGTTCTG
The DNA here is from genome assembly GCA_963787205.1 of uncultured bacterium. Classification (GTDB taxonomy): domain Bacteria; phylum Bacteroidota; class Rhodothermia; order Balneolales; family DATFMH01; genus DATFNI01. The sequence goes on along the minus strand of CAWBCD010000021.1, from coordinate 81,223 downwards.
TCTTCCCCGACAACGATCAAACAATTTGCTTTACCCATTTCAGCAAGATTACCGGACGATTGCGAGCCGATTTTTTTAGTCGTGTACTTCCCATCTGCATAGATACAAAAGCCTCTCATGAAATGGCGCTTGCCATCCTCCTTTTTCAGATCATTATCGAGAATGGCCACTATTTTTTTTGCAGTTTCCAACCCAAACAGTGAATAAATATTCTGCTGGACAAAGACCAGGAAGTTCACCAGGCAGGAAACAGGGTTGCCCGGCAAACCCAAAACGAGCGTTGTCTTACCATCACGATGGTACACACCAAATAAAACAGGTTTGCCGGGTTTGATGTTAACACGCCAGAATTTTATCTCTATCCCGAGCTTTTCGTGGACCTCCATCACATAATCGTACTTGCCGACGGAGACACCACCTGTCGTAAGTAGTATGTCCAGATCACTATCCAATCCTGATTTCATCCGGTCGTAGATAAGCTGTTTGTCATCCCTTGCTATGCCCAGGTTTACAGGTTCCATATTCATCGCTTGAACTGCTGAGAGGAGCGAATACAAGTTGGAACCGCGGATTTTATCATCTGCCGGAGTTTCGATAATGTCCACCAACTCATCACCTGTTGCCAGTACCCCAATACGAAGACGCTTGTATACTTTCACCGATGATTGCCCGCACGAAGCACCAACGGCTATGTGGTGTGGCTTCAGCAGCGTATTCTTTGCCAGCGCGACTTTCCCCTTTACCAGGTCGTTTCCCTTGCTCCGAACGTTCATCCCTCGTGCTATTTTGATGCCCTCTTTCAATAAAGCTCGATCACCATCTATGTCAATGTCTTCGACAGGGATTACTGAATCGCAGCCATTCGACAACCGGGCACCGGTCATGATAGTGACGGCTGTCTTCTCATCGATGGCAACATCTTTAAATTTGCCCGCCGAAATTTCCCCGATGATTTTCCACTCTTTAACACCGGGACTGAAATGTACGGCAATCCCATCCATTGCGGAGTTATCGAACGGAGGCAGGTTAATGTCGGAGTAGATATCTTCGGCAAGAATTCGTCCAACGGAGTCGACTAAATAGACCTGCTCGGTTTCCAGGTTTAGCTTGCTGAATTCCGTTTTTAGAACGCCTTGGGCTTCTTCAAAACTGATCATGGGTTAGCACTTAGTTCTTGTCTTCCACGACATCGTCTATCCAGCTCATGGCGGCCATCATCGACGGTAAGCCAATCGTAGGAAGAGCGAGGAGTACGGCGTGGACCATCTCTTCTTTGGTCACCCCGGCCTTGAGTGCTTTTCGGACATGCGAATGAAATCCTCCCTCAAGCCTTGCCCCGGCGGAGATGCTGAGTTTTATCAACGCCCGTGTTTTATCATCCAACGGACCGGCTTGATGCACCGCCGTTCCCAGGGCTTCATATGCATCAGCTACTTCCGGGAAATCTTCCTGAAACTTCTTAAACCTCTTTGGAACTGCCATTTTTATACCTCATTATTTTTATTTAGTGTTTTTGATAGTACACGGACGACACGGATTGCACAGATTTTCACGGACTAATTTTTTCGGTCATTCGTGTAAAGTTTCCTCTTAAATTCAGCTTTTCTGCCAAAGTTAAGCAACAAGCCTACTTCAATTTTAGTTGCTCTTAAATAGTTTAGTAGTTGCGCTTCATGTTCTTCTGATAATGACTCAGTTGCTTTTAATTCTACGATTACGCAATTATTTATTAAAAGATCCGCATAGTAATCCCCCACCTTATAACTATTATAAAGCACTTTGATATTCTTTTGCTGCTCGACTTCCAGACCCATGTTACTTAGTTCAATGAACATTGAATTTTCATAAACCTTCTCAAGAAATCCAAAACCTAGTGTGTCATTCACTTTATAAAAAGCTTTGATAATCTTTGCAGTCAAATTTCGATGCAACATTATAAACCTCTCTTTTACTCTCTGTCCGTGTAAATCCGTGTCGTCCGTATAGTCCGTGTTCTATTCTTCTCTAATTCCATACTGGTAGTAAACATTTAGCACTGACTTTTGGCATTTTTCCTGTGTCAAGATACTCCTTCATGGGTTTTGATTCCGGTTTGTGACAGGTAAGGCACGCGCCTGCCGTCAATATCTTCTTCTGCTCTTCCACGGTGAATGGCCTCACATTCGTTCGCGTGGCCATATATTCTTTCCTTGTCTTCAGAAATCCGATCCACGCGTCTTCGGGCAAACCATCATATTTGACCAACGGGAATTTTGGCGTGAACGTCCACTTCCCAAAGTTGCCCTGCTTAACGTACTCCAGTTTACCTCGGCCATATCCGAGAGCCACAGGGTTATTGTGACACGATTCACACGAACGGCCTTCCTTCGTGATTGTATGTGCGGAGGTTGGTGCGAACAATCTTCTGAAGATCATATTCTTGTTCGTGAGCGATTTCGGATTAAGATCCTTTTTGTGCAGCTCCAAAATCATCCCGGGAATAAACGTGTCGACAACATTTCTCACGCTATCATTCGTCCCCTTCACAATCCGCATACCTAAAGTTGGCGCCTCCACCAGATAGTTGGCCGCCGTTTCCACCCAATCTCCTTTCACTTCTTTATTATCCAGCAGATCATATCCCGTCTCATCAGGATGATATTGGGTGTGGCAACTCACGCACTGGGTTACCCATGATGTGTGACAACTTTTGCATGACAACTCTTTGTGTGCTGCTCCTTCGACACAAATCGGTGCAGGAGGTTTCAGGGGCAGAACTTTATCGTCGATCTTAGTAACCAATTCAGGTTTACCTTCATCATTAATGTATGTATTTATCAGTGGGAAACCCGACTTTTTCACGACGAGGTACTTACGTTTTTTTTGATTCAGTTTCCTAAGGTAGATAATAAGCTGTGATTCCTGGTCCACCTGCGAGATGGTTTTCGTCTCCGGCTTACCGGTGAAGTGGCAGTCGGTACAACTCACCTTCACCTGATCCTCCTCATGCAGATACAGATTCCCGTCGCCCATCACTTCGTGCGACGTATGGCAGTCGATGCATGCCATGCCCTTTTCATGGTGGATATCCTGCTGAGCCTTCAGAAAGACTCTGTCGTCATCGAGTATACGCACATCATTTGAATCCTTGACATCGCCCGGCTTTAGCAATGTATCATGCCAGCCCTCGTAGTTTGTCGATATTCGTCCTGACCGGCTGTGGCACCCGAAACAGTGATCGTCCGTAATTTTCACTGAAAGTGATGGATGCGTAAACGATACTTCCTCGATCTGCGACGGATTATTTTCATAAACTGACAAACTGGCCATTGCGCTATCGCTGTAGTTCAGGTGGCATGCGTTACATCCGCCACCTCGAGACAATTGGGTAATAGGACCGAATTCCGTCTTCTTGTTTCCAAGATGACAGGATGCGCACAGGTTACGAAGATGCCGATCGGCCGGGGAGTCACCTATTTCAGTAATGAGATGAAACTTGTTCAAATCCTTTGTTTCACCAAAGGCAAACCGATCCACGCTCACGATTCCCGAGAGGGTCGTCATTAACGTCTTACCCACCCTATCAACGACATCCCCATGGCAACCTGACCTGCCGCAGGTCTGTTTGGCAACATCCAGGTTTCCGGGGACAAGCACCATCCCTTTGTGTGCGCTTGCTTTATCCAGGGTAAAAGGATCTCCCAAATGGCATGACGTACATCCTATCGCTTCGGGATTATGGGCCGGTGAAAAACCTGTCGTGTTTTTATGGCAGGTAAGGCAGCCTTCCCGGCGTCCCATCACCTTTGGAATCTTCACGCTTGCCTGTTCGGCCTCCGAAATGCTCCTGATATTATCAATAAGCTTGAACTGGTAATTTGTAACAACCGGGTTTTTCCAGGGAAGAATGAACTGCCAGTCCTCGCCACGGAAAAAATATCCCACGATGATCAGTACAGTATATGCCGCAAAAAAGGCCAGCATAATTCGCTTGGAAATAACCGACCATTTCATCGAATACTTCGGCAGCAATGCAACGACAAAAATAAAAACAAGAACGAGTAGTATGATGATGGCCGGATACGACATCCAGTGCAGGATCTCCTGGAGTCCCAGAAAATACCAGGGACCTTTTATGACCGGACTCAATCCATCATGCAGAGCGGGAGGAGCGAGATAGCCTGCCAATATCAATAGCGGCAACAGGTAAAGTATCAATCGTAGCTTCGGCCATATCGTCTTAGCATGCTCAACGATGATGATCCATAAAAAAATGGTGGCCGTTGCAATATGATGGATATATAGAATTTGATGATTGTTTGCCGAGCCAAATAATGATAGCGAAAGATCTTTACCGATCAGTGGAATGTAATCAGTCAACGAGGTGATGATTCTTTTTGCCTGGACACTATCGACATCGCCTTTGATGATGAAGCCGGAGATCATCACAAAAAAGATCACAAGCAGTGAAAACGTTAACCGGTACCAGACACCTGGTTTTACTTTACGCTCAGTTGACTTGCGCAGGTGATCATAAATATGCAGTATCGAAAACACCAGGAAGACCTGTGCACTCCAGTAATGAATGTTCCGGAACAGAACGCCGCCCGGATTGGTGAGCAGCATAAAACTGAGTGAATCGAGCGGATCTTTTATGTCGAATGGAATGGCGAGCAGCACTCCGGAGACGGCTGCAATCAGGAACGCGGCAAATGCAATATGCCCGTACGTAAAACCAAATAGCCTGGCATATTTGACGGGCGAATTGTTGTCACTATTGTTTTTAGGCCACAACATCAACCGTCAGCTCCCCGGTTTTGGGATTGATTTCAAAAGGCAGCTTTTCCAGGGATTTGTTTGCCGGTCCCCTGAGCACACTGCCGTCTGCTGCAAACTGGGAACCATGACAAGGACAGGTTAAGTGCCCTTCCTCCAGTTTGTTTATCCTGCACCCGAGATGCGTACATGTTGATGAAAACACTTCAATCTCATCACCTTTTTTTGAAACGATAACCGAATCGTAAAACGAAACGCCTTCCGGAATATCAGCAGGAATTTTTATCGTTCTGATCAAATGGTCCCTCAATTTTGTCCGCTCGGCTGTAGAATACCAGATACCTGCGAACGGCAATAAGATGATCCCCCCGATTCGCTGAAAAAATTGCTTGCGGGTTATCTTCTTAACAGGAGTTTTTGAAGGCTTGCCGGACTGCTTTTGAGTTTGCCTGACTTCTCCTGTTTGGGGACCGTTTTTGATAGAAACGTGCAGCATGGCTTGAATACCAGATAATGCAGAAATCCTCTATAATTCTATTATCTGCAATCTGTTCCGGTTTATTAGTCAATATCAATAAAAGGACAATTTTACTATATGGTAATTTAATTATACCATAAGTGACTTCAAACCTCAAACGGGTAATTAAGACAAAAATATCCTAAATATATCTACCCATACCATTCTTATATAAGTATATACAACATTATCCCTTTAACTGATATTTTAAGCCCGATAGAATTCCCTCGTTCCAAACGAGACGTTGGATACAAGGATAACAATCTGAAAAGCTTGCGGGCTGAAAACGATTTCCACTCTCGCGGGAAAAGAGAGCATCACTATTGAGACAAATTTTGTAAAATCTCTTTATCTGTTTGTACACAATGAAATGCAGAATATAATTGCACGAGTATTATAAAGGAAAAACATGAAATTAAATGGTAGACGTTGCACTACATTATGTGCCGTATTGTTTATCGTATTTACTGCGGTGAGCGCACAGGCTATAGTTACGCCGTCTGAAAATGTCACTTCAAAACCGGATTCTTTAACGCAGGGAATTTTTCTCCACACTTCTGGAAACTCGATCACTCCTGTCGATCCTGTTATTCAAAGCATCGTTGAAGGCAAAAAGCTTCGTGCGAGACCGGGTGAGCAAGTCAAATTTCAAAATGGAAAAACGGAAGTCTGGACTACCCATACAGCAGACACGGCGGGATGGTTCAAAGGAGATTATCTCCAAAGGGGTTACGGACTTTTCACCATAAAATCCGACAGAGAGAAAGTTGTGCTGCTGGAGGCAATGGGGAATGATCTGGTTTATGTGAATGGTGTCCCGAGGCAAGGGAATAAATATGCTTATAAGGATACCTACCCATCGTGGGAAGCAGCTTTTAAGTTTTCCATGATTCCGATCCGATTGAGAAAAGGAAACAATCAACTTCTGTTTGTATGCAGCCGTGGAATGTTGAAAGTCAAATTGACGGACATCAGACAAGAGGTTTTATTTAATGTCAGACGCACGATTCTCCCGAACTTTCTTGTGGGCGAACCGGCGAATTATTATGCAGCGGCCACGGTAATAAATGCGACTGATAAGCCGCTTACCGGCGCCTATGTGAAAGCATCCAACGACAGCGGATATTCCGCAGAAACGCGGGTGCCGTTGATTCAGCCGATGAGTATCCGTAGTGTCGGGTTCAAACTTGTGGGACCGGCACCAACATCTACCGGCTTAACGCCCATCAAGTTAGCTCTTCTGAGTAACCAGAGAACAAACGCGAAGGAGCTGGCAACAGCTGATATTCATGTCAAAACTGTCGAACCGACTGCCACGCACAATGTCACCTTCATAAGTAGTATCGACGGCAGTGTTCAGTATTATGCAGTGGTTTCACCCCGCGGTCCTGCTAACGGCAAACCAAAAGCACTGTTCTTATCGCTCCATGGCGCCGATGTAATCGCGACAAACCAGGCGAACTCATATTATCCGAAAACATGGGGGTATATCGTCTGTCCGACTAACGGAGGACCCTACGGTTATGACTGGGAAAACTGGGGAAGGCTCGATGCGCTCCAGGTGCTTCATCTTGCAAAAGCAACGCTGAATATCGACCCTAACAGGATTTATCTCACAGGCCATTCGATGGGGGGCCATGGTACATGGATTGTAGGAGCGCAGTATCCCGACCAGTTCGGGGCCATTGGTCCAAGTTCAGGATGGATAAGCTGGTGGACGTACGTGTTCCATAACGGCCAGCCGAAATCCCCGATGGGAAAAATGCTGAGAAGAGCGTCCAATCCGGTGAACACCTATTTACTGGACCGGAATTTCAAACAGTTGGGAGCTTACATACTGCACGGCAGCAAAGACGACAATGTACCCGTGACGGAAGCCATTCATATGGCTGACACGCTGAAGACGTTCGACCACGATTTTATTTTCCATGAAGAGCCTGGAGTCGGACACTGGTGGGGATTGGGGGACGAAGCAGGGACCGACTGCGTCGACTGGCCCCCGATGTTTGATTTTTTTGCACGACATGCAAGACATGGTGAGAAGCGGATAAATATCATCGACTTTACGACCTGCAGTCCCGGCGTTTCGGCGAAGGATTATTGGCTGACGATTTATTCGCAGGAGAAACAGCTCGAACCGAGCAGGGCCATTGTCAAATTCGTCCCGTCAAGAAACCGTTTTATCGGAACCACAAAAAATATCAAAACTCTTTCGTTTGATTTAAGCATTGCCGACACGCATCAGCCGTTTGCAATCGATCTGGACAGTACAAAACTGGATAGTGTAAGGCTTCAGGGGAAACGGATATGGCTCGAAAATGAGGATGGTAAATGGCACATATCATCTGAACCGTCTCCCGATGACAAAGGTCCCGCGAGATACGGCACCTTTAAAGATGCCTTCCGCCATGATATGATCTTCGTGTATGGAACTCACGGAACGAAGGCAGAAAATAAGTGGGCTTTCGACAAAGCAAGATTCGATGCGGAGTATTTTTGGTACCAGGGCAACGGATCGGTTGATATCGTTTCGGACAAAGAGTTCAATCCCAGCGTCAATCTGAACAGGAATGTAATTCTTTATGGGAATGAAAAAACGAACTCTGCATGGAACGAAGTGCTGGATAATTCACCGGTTAAAGTGACTGAAGACGAACTGAGATTTGGTGACAAAGTAATGAAAGGCAGAAACTTTGCATGCTTCATGGTGCGACCGAGAAAGGGAAGCACAACCGCAAGCGTCGGGATCGTCTCGGGAACCGGGGCGGATGGAATGAGGCTTACCTACACTGTTCCCTATTTGCAGCCATGGTTCTCACTGCCGGATGTTGCAGTATTCGATACGAGTGTTTTCTCTGGCCGTGAAGGAGGGACAAAAAATGAAGGCCGGGTCGGTTTTGGGGAAACGGGCGTAAAGATAGCCGGTTTCTTTGGACTCGACTGGTCGTTGAAGAACGGCGAATTCGTGGAACAATAAATGACAGGTCCCTCGATCCCAGGCTCTGCCTGGGATCGTAAGCTTGGAAGGTCTGCTTCACTATGTTTGGGAGAACCAGACCTTCTTTAAGCAGGCAGCAAATCCAATTGACAAAACTCACATTGTTACTAAAAAACCGATTTCGGAAGATATTATGATTGATTGAATCCTATCAATCATAATCATTTAAAAAGCTCTATCTGTCTCTCATTCGGATCTTTAGGTGGATAAAACACTCCAATAATGACAAAAGGATTATTCATTCTACGGCGATGATATTGCAAAGTAGTACCAAGAAACAAGTAGATGTCATTCTTTGAACAGAATGTATCAAAATATTTTTCTCTGACCTTTTGGAGTGTAATTTGCTCGTTTCCATCAGCCGTTCGCAAACAATTCCAGTACAATTGGCCAATTTCCCAATCCTCTATCATCATCCGTGATGGATGACCTGTTTCATCTTCAAAACGGTAATAAAATTTGTACGGTAGTTTTTAACGATATCTTTATCGCCAGTTCCTCCCCTTTCATCAAACAGATCCTGTTGAAGCAAATTTTTTTTGAGTGTTTCTCCCCAATCTCGTTCTTCCTCGTACTCAAAACCAATTATGTTTCGTGGTTTGAATGTAGCCAATGAAATATTCTGAGGCTTTTGAGAAGCCTCAATCAATTCCTTCATCGAGGTATAAATTTTCGGACCATTATTCAGGATTATCTCCTTCCGTTCACGCCATTTTTTTTGGTACCGATCGTGTTGATTATCTCAATATCGGATAAACTAGTATCGAGCGGTGAATAACTTTCCGGTCTGAAATCACGCTTTCTTTTTTTAAGCTTCAAGTCAACCCACTGGTATTTTTTGTATTTGTCTTGGTCCTTGAGAAATCGAAATGGAACAGGATAAATGCGTATCCATTTACCTTCATCAGTTATGCCAGCAGTGCAGACCAACTCATCATATGATCTTGACGGCAATGGATAAGCTTTTACTGTAATTAATACTCTCTTGAGCTCAACGTTGCCTATACCCATGATAAATCTATTGTGTTACAGATGTTCCACCGGCACATGATATTTTTTGTTTAGTAAATCAGATATTTTGTGTCGATGACACGAAGTATGCTCCTTCTCGAAACAAGTTATAGCCACCCGCTCGTATTTCTGAAACAGCATCAGCAATTCCTTTATTGATTCGGATTGTTTCGGAAGGATATCGTTTTCATACAATTCAAACAATTTTCGATAGTCTTCGGCACTATTCAAGTTTTTTCTTTTGTCCGATTCAATCCCAAGTTCAGGTATGTGGACAAAACGAATTCCCATTTTTTCACATGTATTCATAAGCTGTTTTTTGGAGAACCCATATTTCATACTGATCGAGTTCTTCCTAACATCAACAAGCATTTTGATATCGTGAAATATCAACCTATTCATGTACTCTTCGAGTGAAATCCCCTCATATCCAATCGTATAAAGCTTTTTCGAGTGATTTACAGGGACTTGCAATGTTACAATCTTTTGTTGCGTCTCCTCCGGAAGGATGTTTTCCATAATCTCGCTTTTAATAGCAAATTCCGGATAAGTAACGTAAGTATAACGGATCAGGTCATTTATTGGCGTATCATGAAACTGGTTGTACAAACTGTTTAAAATTGACTGATCCGTCTCGTTTAAGGTCGAGAGATACTCAGCAGTTCCGTTCAGTGACCAGTCATTCTCATTCTTCAAAAACCCATATTTAATCAGTGTTGACTTGTCTGCACGTGCTTGGAAAGAGTATGCGCCATATCGGTACGGTACAAAATGATAACACGATTTCTTTTGATTTCTGGTAAATAAAAACAGCAATTTTTGGAATCGCGTAGATTTCAGTTTACCACCGAACTTTTCAATAAGGGCCAATAATATTCTTCTACGGTAATACATACCTAATAACATACAGAAAATACATATGTATCACACATATATTTTCATGATTTAATAAAATATTTCAACATAAGATAATGCTCATTCTAAGGCAGAACCCAACATTTTTATGAGTAGGAGCATAGTTCCCTATCTTGCAGCACGAAGCAGACTTCTCTTGCCATAGAGCGTTTTCGTCTCCAAGCAACAGAGCTTCGTGTCGAGGTGTGTATGCCTGATAATCAATACTTTTTGTGTCAGATCCTATATCTGATTCTGACAAACATAATGCAGCAGATCAGGCATTTGTGAATATGAGCACCGGCTTGGGCCCACTTCGTTCTGAAAAAATGCCATGGACTTCCTGACAGGATCCGCATAATCGCTACTATAATCTATTGGCATTCTGAGAGAAACAGACTATTCAGATAAAATGGAGCAAGTGTAATACAATTTTTTCCCATGCAAACCTTCGTACCGTCGGGCTGGCAGCCATGACCTACGCAAGGTCGGGTAACGACAAAGTTTCCGCTTCCATGACAAGATTTGCGTGGCTTTACCATTAATTTACATAGTCAATTAGTTATGCAGTAGATAACTTACACCGTAAGAAATTTACACCATAACTAATAATATGAATCGGTTAGCACGTCTGGCTAATATACTAATTGTTTCAGCATTTCTCGTCGGCTTATATATTCTTTGGACTCATTCGCTCAACCCCGGTAACATCGCTGTCATCTCCGTGGCTGCCCTCCTGTCGTCGGTTTTGTTTGTCGGTTCAGAGAAAATGCCCTCCATCACGCTGAAAAAGATCGCCTATTCGATAGCCTACATCGGCTACATGTTCGTTGCCATCGTCCAATCCACCATGGATGTGGCAAAACGGGTTGTTCGTAAGGAGATCCCTCTGAACCCCGGCATCGTGAAAGTGAAAACCCATTTACATTCGAAAGCCGGCCGCATGATCCTGGCCAACTCCATCACCCTCACCCCCGGCACCCTGTCGGTGGATGTGCAGGATGATTACTACTACATCCACTGGATCGACATAACCACGCTTGATGTAGAAGAGGCTTCGCGTGAGATTGTCGCCGGTTTCGAAAAATATCTGGAGGTCATCTTTGGCTAATATCATCATAAATATCGCAGGAATTATCGCTCTTATTGGCGTCATCATCTCTGGAATCCGTTTTGTGGTCGGTCCCAGTGCCGCCGATCGCACTGTCGCGCTCGACACACTGACGGTCATCGGCATCTCCCTGATCGTATTGATCAGCCTGATCAGCAATCGTGTCATCTACCTGGATGTAGCCATGGTGTACGGCATCCTCAGTTTCGTGGGAGTTCTGGCCATCGCCCGCTACCTGGAAGGTGGCCTGTCATGAACATTCTGCAAATGACTGGTTCCATCATTGCACTCATAGGATCCGTGTTCTTGTTTCTTGGGGCCCTCGGCGTTCTGCGTATGCCCGATCTTTATAACCGGATGCAGGCAGGGACAAAAGCGACGACACTCGGAAGCATTCTCATGTTGTTGGGCATCGGGCTCTATCATCCCGCATGGCTCACTCAGATGATCCTGCTGATCCTTTTCATCGCCATAACCAACCCACTCTCATCTCACGCACTGGCACGTGCCGCTCACTTTGCCGGCATACCGCTCACGAAGAAGACGGTACATGACGAACTACTGAAGGATGAGCTGGAGAATCCGGAAGAAGAAACCCCACAAATCATGGAGGAGGAACTGGTATGACATTGCTCCTTATCGTCCTCCTTGGAGTGGCCATGCTGGTTGGCGCCATTGCCGCGCTCTATCTGAAAGATCTGACCTCGGCTGTCGTTGCTGCCGGGCTGGTTAGTCTTTTTGCCAGCGTCATGTATCTCCTTTTGGCAGCACCCGACGTGGCCATGACTGAAGCCGCTATCGGGGCCGGATTGTCCACCGTGATTTTCCTGTATGCTGTCCAAAAAACGGTCAAACACGAGGCAAAACATGATTAAACGTCTTATTGCTCTTATCCTGGTCATCTTTTTCGGCTACATCTTCTTCCAGGCAGTCACTCATTGGCAGCCTGATTCCCAATTGCAGGGCGTCTCAAAAGAATACGTATCCCGGGAAGCGAACGAACTCGGGGCCATGAACATCGTCACGGCCATCGTGGTCACCTACCGGGGATTGGATACCCTCGGCGAGGTAACCGTATTATTTCTTGCAGCAAGCGGTGTCGCTTTATTAATGCGGCGGAGGAATAGTATAGTCCCCAACAGAAGAGAACGCCGTCAAGCAAGCGAGTTTATCCATACGGGTGCAAAATTATTGACACCCGTCATCGTCATGTTTGGCGCTTATATCTTTTTAAACGGACATTTGTCCCCTGGTGGAGGATTTCAGGGTGGGGCCGTCATCGCCTCCGCCGTATTGCTGCTTTTCCTGGCATTCCCGGAATACAAACTGAAGCACGGTTTCCTCAACACGATCGAATCGTTTTCCGGATTCGGGTATGTTCTGGTCGGTTTGCTGGGAATTTATTTTGCCGGAGGTTTCCTCGACAACCGCATCCTGCCGCTGGGTGATTTCGGCAAGCTGCTGAGCGCCGGGGCCATTCCCATCATCTACACATTGATTGGTTTGAAAGTGGGCATTGAGCTGGCAGGAATTCTTGAAAATCTCAAAGGACAAGAAGCATGATAATTGTATTAATTCTCGGGATGCTTTTGATGATTATCGGATTCTGGGGACTGATTACCCGAAAAAACATGATCCGTATGGTCATCAGTATCGCCATTTCCGAAACGGGCCTCCAACTGGGTATGATCGCCATCGGCTATTTAAAAGGACGTACCGCCCCCATCCTCGATTCAGCTGTAACCAATGCCGTGCAGCAAGTCGTTGATCCGGTACCTCAGGCGCTTGTCCTCACAGCTATTGTTATCGGCGTGGCTGTAAACGCCCTGATGCTGGCGTTCATCATCCGCATCTATCAACGGAAGCAAACTCTAAACATCAGCGACGACAGGTTACTCAAATGGTAGGTCCCATTTATATCATTGCCATAACGCTTGCGGTTGCGTTCCTGCTGCCGCTGGTTTCGAAACTCGGTCACAAGGTCACCAATACGGTATTCCTGCTGACACTGGGTTTTCTCACGTTTATCAGCGGAGAATGGTTGTATGCTTTCGTATTCAAAGGAATACCGGCAATTCAGATTTTTACAGCCGGAGTTAAACCGCCGCTATCCATCAATCTTCAGATGGGTTTGCACGAGGCGTTGTTTGCCACAGCGACCAATCTGCTTGCCCTGGTAGGTGGACTTTATCTCATACGCTGCCTGAAGAAAGGTGGGATCCGTGCATACATCCTGTTCCTGCTGCTTACACTGGGATTAAACGGGTTAATCATGACACGTGACATCTTCAACCTGTTTGTATTCATGGAGATCACATCGATCGCCAGTTACATCCTGGTAGGTGTCGAACTCAAGACCCCTGCCCTGTCGGCAGGATTCCGGTATATGGTCGCCGGTAGTATTGCATCGACCTTCCTCCTGCTTGGAATTATCTTCCTGTATAGTCTCAGCGGGACCCTGAACATCGATGGAATGCTGCAAAGCTCCATCCTGAAAAGCAGTTCGCCTCTCGTTGTGATTGCCGTTTTCATGCTCCTGTTTTCGTTCTTCATCGAGATGAAGCAGTTTCCGGCCAATGGCTGGGCACTCGATGTGTACCAGGCTTCGCATCCCGGTATTGCCGCTATGATATCAGCCGGAAGCTCTGGCGCCATCTTCTTTGCCCTGGCGAAGATTTTACCCATTGCCGGTCATACCTGGTTTCTGATCGCCGGTGTCACCGGTATGGTTACTTTCGTCGTCTCCAATCTGATGGGCATCCGGCAACAGCAGACGACTCGCATGCTCGGATATTCGTCCGTTGGCCAAATGGGATTATTGTTGTCGGCCCTCGGACTCGGCCTTTACCTGGATCCCGGTCTCCATACCTTCGGATACATCATCGCAGCCCTGTTTTTCAACCATTTCTTTGCCAAAGCCGGACTATACTGGCTGGCCGGTATGGTCCGCAAAGACAACATTAGTGACTGGTCGGTGCTTCGAAACAAGCCGATGTATGTCTTTTTGATGGGATTGTTCATCGCGGCTCTGCTCGGTTTCCCGCCATTCGCCGGTTTCTGGGGAAAATGGTGGATGGTCATGATGCTCGCCCACAGCCATATGTTTGGATGGATAGCATTTCTGCTGATCGGATCCCTGCTGGAAGCTGTCTACCTGCTCCGCTGGTTCAACAACGCCGTCCGTGGTCAACGATCCGAAGAACGTCTGCCAATCGTTCCTGTCGAACAAAAAATATCACTTTGGATCTTCGGTGGTTTAAGTCTCATCGTTGGATGGCTGTTCTCACTTTGGGCAATGCCCAATTCGATGCTGCTCTTCATCCCGGTCGGCGCTGCTGTTTTGATATATGCACTGGACTGGCTTCCCGCAAAAGCCAAAGGTGGATTGGTCATAGTGATGATGATTGCATATGCCTGGATGGTCCTGCCGGGGCTAAGTGGCATCTCCTTCTATTTCAACCTGCTGTTCCTCGGTGGTGGCATCGTCATGATCTTTGCCACACTTCACAGACGCGGTAAAGCCACCGGTTTCTATCCGTTGCTTATCCTGTTGTTCGGGGCGCTATCTGATCTTGTTCTGGCGCACGATCTGCTGCAGTTTTTCTTTGCGTGGGAACTGATGACACTAGCCTCGTACCTGCTTATCCTTCGCGGCCGGGATGCAGAGAAGCCATCCCTCTCCTATGTCTTGTTTTCGTTGGGCGGTGCTTATCTGATACTTGCCGGTTTCGCCGTAGCTTATTCCGTTTCCGGACCTTCGCTTGACCTTTCCATCTTGCACCAGACAGGAATAATCGCTGACGTCGTATTCTCACTTGTCGGACTCGGATTTCTGATCAAAGTAGCGGCTATCGGCGTACACATTTGGGCACCCGGATCCTACGCAGAATCAGAGGATGACGTCACCCCGATGATCTCAGGCATCCTTTCCAAAGCCGGCATACTGGGACTGATCATCCTGCTGATTCAAATCGGCACACCAGAGTTAAGAACATTCTCCCTGGAAACAGTGCTTGGATGGATAGGCGCACTGACGGCCTTCTTTGCCACCCTCTTTGCCATCTTCCAGGAAGACGCAAAGAAACTGCTGGCCTACTCAAGTGTTGGTCAGGTCGGTTATATCGTGCTTGGTTTGGCCATGATGACCCATTTGGGTTGGGCGGCAGCGCTCTGGCATACTGTCAACCACCTGATGTTCAAGGGGCTCCTCTTCCTGGCCATTGCCGGCGTGATCTATCGAACCGGCACCCGCAACATGTATGAGATGGGCGGGCTGATCAAGAAGATGCCTCTCTCATTTATCAGCGTACTAATCGGCATCATCGCTCTTGCAGGTATTCCGCCGCTGACCGGATTCGGCGGCAAGTGGCTCCTGTACGAAGCCCTGATTGAGAAAGGATGGTACCTGCAAACAGGCTTAGCATTCTTCGCAAGCACGATTGCATTCTTGTACTGTTACCGTCTCATCCATTCGATTTTCCTGGGAATGCCAAAGCCGGCACACAAAAATGTTAAAGAAGCCCCGGTCTGGCTGATCATACCACAATTCATCCTCATTATCGGGATAATTGTTTTCTCCGTGATGCCCGGTCTGTTGCTGAAGCCCATTTCATCGATCATCGACCCGGTATTCCCCACGACGATGCACTGGAGCAACCTGACAGTATTCAGCTCACTCGGTTACTGGAACGGTACATTTATGATGATCCTGGTGGTCGTGATATTCGTCCTAGTCACCTTATACCTTTTCTGGCACGGTCCGCGGCCGCAAAAAGTCGAGCCATTCAACATCGTCTATGCCGCCGAGCGGCCCTTCCGACCGGAAACCACCCATTACGCGTACGACTTCTTTGCACCCTACCGGAGGGCCATGGCACCGATCCTCAAGCCTTTGGTTCAACGATTCTGGGATACGATCAGTGAATGGGTACAGACATCATCCGGCATTATCCGGCTTATCTACACTGGGAATATGCAAACCTATGCTATGTACATATTCCTCTACGGCGTCATCCTTTATCTCTTTTCAGCAGGAGTCCATTGATGGAAGAAATTCTCATTAAAACCGGCTATACCCTCGCATCGCTGTTTCTGATTTTCAATTACGGCATGCTGCTCATGGGATTTGTTCAGAAGATTGTCGCCCGCGTGCACGGTCGTATCGGTCCCCCTTTTTGGCAACCCTACGTAAATCTTCTGAAGACGCTTTCAATGCGGACTTCAGTCTCGCACGGGATCATGTTTTATCTGGGACCCGTCTTCCGCTTGACCGGTGGCATTGGACTTTATTTGCTGATCCCTGCCGTTTTCGGATCGGTATGGCTTCAAAACTTCAGCTTCAACGGCGACCTGATCCTGGTGGTCTACTTCATCTTTTTCGGGATGCTTGGCATGGCCCTGGGCGCTGGTGAAAGCAGCCATCCGTATTCACCCATGGGGGTTATGCGCGGTCTGTCACTGACAACGGCCTCGGAAGTGCCCTTCGCGTTGGCAATCATATCCCTTGCCGCACAGTATCACACGTTATCCATTACTGATATTGTTGCTGCCCAGCAGGGAGGGATCATGCACTGGAGTATGATGACCAACCCGGTGGCTACAGCAGCCGGCATGCTGTCATTTCTTGGGATGATGATGCATTCGCCCTTTGATCTGCACATTGCTCCCCAGGAAATCCCGATCGGACCACCGACCGAATACCACAGCAGTTTCCTCGGCCTGATGCAGGGCAACCGTGCGTTCTTTGCCTCGGCCAAATTGATTCTGTTCATGAACCTGTTTTTCGGCGGTGCGACCACTATCCCGGTTATGGTTGTCAAGACGTTCCTGCTCTTCATGTTCTGCATCTTTGTAGGCGTCGTATTCCCACGATACAAAGTCGAGCAGGCTGTACGCTGGTTTTTAAAAGTTCCCACACTGATCGGCATCCTGGCCATCGGTATATACGCACTTTAGAAAGGATTTAACTATGAGTGAAGAAGTAAAAGAATCACAGGCAGAAGAAAATCGGGATATCATCGAAACGGAGGAACTGACATACGCCGACTACTTCTGCAGTGCGGTGCCCCAGTCCGTTTCACCCAAAGCCGGTAAGGTTATACAGAAGTTCTACAACTGGGCACAAGCCAATTCTCTATGGGTTTTGGGATTTGGGACCGGATGTGGATCCATTGAGATCCCGCCGCTTTATACTGCCCGCTATGATGTATCCCGCTACGGTATATTCCCGCGCCCGACGCCACGTCAGGCCAGCGTGTTCATCATCAGTGGATATGCATCGGTCAAGACCCTGAAGCGCATCGTCCGGAGCTATGAACAGATGCAAAATCCGAAATTCGTTATGGGGCTCGGAAGCTGCACCATCAACGGCGGCATGTACTTCGACAGCTATAACACCATCAACCGCCTGGACTATTACCTTCCCGTTGATGTCTATATCGCCGGTTGTATGCCTCGCCCTGAAGCTCTCATTGCCGGGTTTAATAAACTGAAGGAGCTGATCAAAGAGGGCAAGGCAGAAGGTGCCAACCTCTATGCAGAAAATTTTGAATGGTACAAGGCCAATCAGAAAAAAGTCATCAAAGACTGGAACATGCCCGATTATAACTGGTAACAATCATGAAAGAACTTATCAACCGTATCGAATCCAGATTTACCCTGTTGGATCACATCGAACAGCGGCCCGACCTGCTCTTCCTTTCAATGGAAGCAAAAGAAGCCGTGGAAGTATTGACCTACCTGCGTGACATCGAGAACTACCAACACCTTGTCATGATCTCAGCTGTGGATCGTCTGGAAGACAATGTATTTCAACTGACTTACCTGGTCCACAACTACAGCACCAATATCGATATCGGGATTCGCACCAATATCGACCGTGATAATCCCGTCATATCGAGCTTGCATCATCTCTGGCCGGCGGCCCAGGTTTACCAGCGCGAACTCCACGAACTTTTCGGGATCGATTTTCCGGGCAGCCCGCGGCAGGATGAACCCATGATGCTGGAAGGCTGGGATAACATCCCCCCGATGAGAAGAGATTTTGATACCAAAAAATATTCCGAAGAAACCTTTTTCCCACGCGAGGGTCGCGAGTCATACGACCCCAGAAAAGTGATGGCGGAAAAATCGTATCCGAAGGAAAACGAGATCAAACATGAGATCAAAAAACTTGTCCGAGATCAACAAAACAAATAGAGTTGGACTACTAACTCCGGAAGGTCCCAAAACGGCATTAAACTGGGAGACGGTATTGCCCCCATCCACAGGTCTGGATCTGTCCTCTGGTAAATACCTGAAAATCTGGCATGGTCCTCAGCATCCGGGCGTCACCGGCAACATGGCCCTGGAACTGACCCTCGAAGGCGATATCATTCGTGAGTGCAAGACCCATGTGGGTTACCTGCACCGTGCCTTCGAAAAACTGATGGAGCGGCGCAAGTACATTCAGTGCTTCCCGATCGTTTGCCGTATTTGCGTGCCGGAGCCGGATCCGAACGAGTACCTGTTCGCGGCTGCCGTGGAAGAACTCGCTCATATTGAAGTACCGGAAAGGGCTGTCTGGCTCCGCACGCTTATCCTCGAGATGATACGTGTTGCTTTCCTTACGATGGGCCTTGGGGGTCAGGCAGGTTCTTTTGGCCTCGGACCGATTGGTCAGTGGGCCGTAACGCACCGCGACTATCTCCTCGATCTCTTTGAAGAACTCACAGGAGGCCGTGTTTACCACATGTACATCCTGCCCGGCGGCGTACGCCGTGATCTTCCTGAAGGCTTCACAGATCGCCTTGAGTTTGTACTCAAAAAGATCGAGAAACTGATTAGCAGTGTCGAAAAAGTGATGTTCAATAACGCGGTGTTCAAAGCCAGAGCCAAGGGGTTGGGTGTGATACCTTCAGAATGGGTCGTTCCAAATGGTATTACAGGAACCAATGCACGAGCCGCTGGCGTACCGATCGACATCCGCAAAAACAATCCCTACCTGGTATACGATCAGCTCGATTTCGATATCCTAACCGGTTCGGCATCGGATGTTTACGAACGATCATCACTCCGCAAAGAAGAAATTTTACAATCAATACGACTGATCCGGCAGATAATCGAAAAGATGCCGAAAAGTGGTCCGGTGAGGAACAAACTGCCAAATGTTCTGAATTGGAAAGTACCTGCCGGCGAAACTTATGTTCGTGCAGAGAGTGGGCGCGGAGAACTGGGATATTACCTCGTGTCGGACGGCACCGAATATCCGCGACGCATTCATGTACGTGGAGCCGGATATACGCACGCCATGGTCGTACTCGAGAAATTAGCGGAAGGACAGAGCATCGCAGATCTGGCCGGTGTCATGGTCTCGCTGCAAACGTGCCCACCGGAAATTGAAAGGTAGTAATTATGAGTCTGAAAGATCTTATTTCGCCGTTTTATGCCTGGGAACGGGCACTGGAGAAACCGTACACAATCAACAAACCTATTGATGACCGGGAAGGAGCCGACCGTTATCGTGGATTTCATGTCAACGACATAGAGAAATGCATCGGATGTGGAACCTGCGAAGAAATCTGTCAGAATGAAGCCATCGACATGGTACCAGTTGAAGGCATAGAGGCAACCGACGGCGACAGCGGGTTGCGTCCCAAAATTGATTATGGTCGCTGTTGCTGGTGCGGGCTCTGCGTGGATGTTTGTCCAACCGGTTCACTGGGGATGTCGAATGAATACAAGTGGGTCACCAATGATCCGGATGAGTTCCGTTTCATCCCGGGCGTGGATGAGAAACCGTGGAATAAGGAAGAAAAGGGATACAGGAGAGATGAAGAGGCATGGTTACTCGCTCCCGAGCTGCACAAGATGCCCGTTGTTGAACCGGATGTTCGAAAATTCACTTTCGAGGAAATGGCACTGGGTTATGACGATGAACTGGCTCTTGATGAAGCCGCCCGCTGCCTCGAATGTGGCCTTTGTGTCGAAGCCTGTCCCGCTCATATGGACATACCGGAGTATATCCGTGCGATCAGGGAAAACCGGCTGGATGACGGCTTAAAGATCCTCTACGAATCGAATCCATTCTCTGAGTCCTGCGGCCGCGTTTGTACGGCCCGTTGCCAGGATGTCTGTGCCCTCTCTCACAACGGTGAGGCCATACCGGTGCGCTGGCTCAAACGCTATATCACAGACAAGACGGCCGATCAAAAGAACGAAATCCTGCGTCCATACGATAATGTTGGCGAATCAGGCAAAAATATTGCCATCGTTGGTGGCGGCCCATCCGGTTTGTCTGCTGCATACTATCTGCGTCAGTATGGTCATGGGGTAACTGTTTATGAAAAGCATGAACATCTGGGCGGCATGCTAAGGTATGGAATTCCCGAATACCGCCTGCCAAAAGCGGTGCTTGATCGCGAGATTCAGGTGATACTCGATACCGGTGTAAAAGTGATCACAGGTATTTCGATCGGCAAAAATGTCACGTTGAAACAACTTCAGGATAAATATGATGCCGTCTATCTCTCAGTCGGTGCTCAGATCGGTACCGGCATGCCTATCGATGGAATGGATACACCGGGCATACTGGTTGGTGTGGATTTTCTCGACGAAATCGCCTCGGGTGAACGTCCCGACCTGGGTGAAAAGGTGGTCGTGGTCGGCGGTGGTAACACCGCGATGGATGTGTGCCGTTCTTCGGTAAGATTGGGAGCAAAAGAGGTACAGGTGTTATATCGCCGGACAGAACTAGAGATGCCTGCCAACCGAGAAGAGATTGAAGAAGCACAGGAAGAAGGCGTAGATTTCCATTATCTCGCCGCTCCCGTACGTATTACGCGCAATGGGAACAGACTCCATATCGATGCCATCCGCATGGAGCTTGGTGAACCGGACAACAGCGGTCGCCGGCGCCCTGTTCCCATTCGCGGTTCGGAATATACAATCGAGGCGGATACCTGCATCATGGCCATCGGACAAAAAGTAGATGCGTCGTTTGCAGAAAACTCGGATGTTAAACTTACCCGCTGGGGAACCTTTGAAGTCGATACGGATACCCTCGCTACCAACATCGCCGGTCTCTATGCAGGCGGCGACTGCCAGACGGGTCCCGATGACGCCATTCGTGCCGTAGCCGATGGCAGAAAAGCCGCCTTCTCGATCAATAAATATCTGGTAGGAAGAAGTTAAAGCCCTCAAAAGGGAACCTGAATTCTTGTGCAATTGACCGTTAGTGTTGTATTTTCAGTTACACATTAACTTAGGAGAACACGTTATGGCATTCGGACTTGCAAAAAAGACGAGACTCAAACTTGCATATCTGGCAATTGCAACGGGCCTCATTATTCATGTTTGGGTTCCATCCGGCCACCTGACGGATTTTTTCATGGGAGCTACCCTTTCATTTGGTTCCATCGTCATTTTGATGACTCTGTGGCAAAAGTCCAGGAATCAGGAAGCGGCCTGAGTTAATCCAGTACTTTTTCCTTAGCCTTGTGATTTGTGAACGCGTCCATCATATCCATCGGGATGGGCATGAACAGGAAGGTGCTGTGTTCCCCGCTCATATCGGCCATTGCCTGCAGGAAGCGGATCTGCAGAGCCGTCGGCACCTTGCTGATCATTTCTCCGGCTAACACCAGTTTCTCTGCAGCCTGATACTCACCCTGTGCGTTGATGATCTTAGCACGACGCTCCCGTTCCATCTCAGCCTGTCTTGCCATGGCCCGTTTCATGGAGTCCGGCAAAACAACATCCTTTATTTCAACGGATGTGACCTTGATTCCCCATGGATCCGTCTGAATGTCCAGAATATCCTGAATCTTCAGGTTGATCTTGTCTCGTTCCGCCAACAGTTCATCCAGTTCGACTTGTCCCAGCACGCTACGCAGCGTGGTCTGCCCGAAAAGGGACGTTGCTTCCAGGAATCGCTCCACCTTCACAATAGCGGCTTCGGCATCCACAACGCGAAAAAAAATGATCGCATCCACGTTGATCGTCACATTATCGCGCGTGATGACCTCCTGTTTGGCTACATTAATCGTCAGGATCCGCATATCCACTTTCACCATTCTATCAATGAATGGAATTAGCAGCACCAGGCCGGGGCCTTTCGCACGCAACAACTTCCCAAGCCGGAATATGACTCCGCGATCGTACTCACGTAAAATACGTATGATCTGCGGCAGAAAGACAGCTAAAACAACAATAATGGTGACGACCCATACAATCAGGCTCGTCAGTTCTTCTGTTCCGTTCATTCCTTCTCCTCCTTATGATCTGTCAATTTCACATTTAGCTTTAACCCGTGAATGCCCGTTACTATACAATGATCCCCTTTGGCTATGCTCTGATCACTGACTGCCTGCCAGTTTTCACCCTCTATGATCACACGTCCCACATCTTTTCCAATGTCGGTCAACGCAATAGCTTCCTCTCCAAGCATCGTTTCCCTGCCCGATTTTACCTTCATGAACTGGGCTTTGATACCTGCACTCACAATAAATACAAAGAAAAGAACGGTCAGGATTGTAAACGGAATCAGGAAGCTCAGAGATAGCTGATACATCGACGGGAGGTCCTCAAATAACATCAGTGCACCCAGTATAAATGCCACGGCGCCACCAACAGTCAACAGGCCAAAAGTAGGCGTAAAAACTTCCAGGATGAACAGGATGATGGCCAGGCCAATTAGGGCAAATCCGGCGACATTTACCGGCATGGCAGCGACGGTATAAAGCAGTAAGATCAGCGCAATGGCACCGGTTACGCCCGGGAAAATGGCGCCCGGGTTGCTGATCTCACCTATGATACCATAGATGGCGATGAGCATCAGAATGAACATTACTTCCGGGTGAAACAGGAAACGGAGCAGTTCCTCACCTTTGGTCATCTTCACCGGTACGATCTCCGCCGTCTTCGTATGCAGAACTTTTCCGTCTACTTCTTTTCCGTCAATCTTCTGCAGCAAATCGGCCAGGTTGTCGGCGATCAGGTCAATAACGTTGATCTTTAATGCTTCGTCGGCTGTAATTGATGCGCTCTCCCGAACTGCCTTTTTTGCCCATTCCACATTGCGTTTTCTTCGGCTGGCGATGCTCTCAATATAGCTTTCCGAATAGTTGACGATCTTCTCACTCATCACCGTATCCATCTGCTGGGCGCCTCCTATCGTTACCGGGTGTGCAGCCCCGATATTGGTGGCTGGAGCCATTGCAGCGATATGTGCTGCCAGGGTGATAAACGTACCTGCACTACCGGCCGACGCACCCTGTGGAGCTACATAGACAACAACCGGCACCTTGGATGCAAGAATAGCTTTAACGATTTCCTGTGTCGCTTCCAACAGGCCACCGGGCGTATCAAGTTCAATGATAAGGCATTGTGCCTGTTGCCGTTCCGACTCTCTGATGCCCCGCGCAATGTACGAATAGGTTGTTGGCCCTATGGCACCGTCGACCTGGATCAGATTCACTCTCGGGGAACTGACTGGCGCCCCGTCCTGCCGGGACAATAAGCTAAACAAGCTTATAAATATGAAGACAAGAACACCCCTCATAATATTCAATTTACGAGAAATGCAATATCAAGCAACTGATTGTAAATTAATAATTATTGTTTTAAGATAAAATAGTCTGAATTTAAGTACATACAGGTGAAATGATCAAAAATCTCTTAGTCACTTAATCAACTCAAACCACTAAATGTGGTTCTTTTTATATCGACCGATACAACTGACTGGCAGATGGATTATCTGGTTATCAAAACTGCCACTGTGATAATCAATACAGAAACCCCGGCAATAAAAAGCCCCCAAATGGTGCGTCTGAGAGCTGGCGTTATTTCCCGATCCCTCATATAAAACTGAATAATAATCGATGCCAGAGTTGCAATAATAGCGATTAAAATGACAAACATTCCCTTATTCATCGTTCATCGTCTCCTTTTATACTGATGAATTTTCAGCGCATTACTGCACTGATCGTTATTTGTTTACCCATACTTTACTCCTCCAAAACTAAATTAGCTGGATTATTTATTATTTACACGGCCTCTTTTCAAAAGAAAGTGTGATCTGAATAACCGATGCAAGATCAGATCCTTCATGTTGGAGGAATAAAGAAGTTGCCCTGCAAAACTTAGCTTATTAACGTAATCTTAATTGCGTTATGGATGATTTATATTTAAGTATCATAAATACACTCGACTTGGAAGAAAAGAGACGTTTTGCAGAGGTAAATTTTGACGGATCGGATAGAGTGGATTCGAAGGAATCTTTTAAGATGAGAGTGATAACTATTTCCCTCAAAAATACTTACATCAATAGAAATGAGATTCTGCATCACAGGGAGTCGATATGAAAATAAACGCTTTTTTGCCCATTTGTTTGTTGATGTATTGTCTGATGATAAACATACCGTCCCGTGCACTTGCCCAGGGTTCACTCCGGGACAGCACCATATACCGGGTGGAGACAAACGGAAACGATGTGTTCATCGGAAGGCTGGTATCCCAGAATGACACCTCGCTGGTTCTGAATGTTCAAAAAATCGGAAAGATCACTATACCACGATCCATCATTAAAAACCGGACGGAGATCAAACCAGACCGCATGAAAGAGGGAAAATATTGGTTTTAAAATCCGAGTGCGACCCGCTATCTGTTCACGACTAATGCTATTGGATTGAGCGCAGGACATGGTTATTATCAAAATACCTGGATTTTCTTTAATAACCTGTCCGTTGGAGTAACCGACAATATTACTATTGGTGGCGGACTGGTACCCACATTTTTGTTTGGGGCTTCTTATGTCCCCTTTTGGTTTAATCCCAAAATTTCTATCCCAATTAAATCCAATAATTTTTATTTGGCAGCCGGTGGACTTTTTGGCGGTCTCGCGGGGGAAAATGGCTATGGTGTAGGCATTGTTTACGGGATAGCAACAATCGGTAACCACGACAACAACCTCTCCTTTGGACTGGGCTATGGCTACGCAGACAGATCATGGTCGAGTTCTCCCATGTTTAACATCAGTGGCATGGTCCGTACCAGTCAGAAAGTATATCTGATAACGGAGAACTACTTTTTTGCGGTGAATAATAAAACGACCGGTATTATTTCGTTTGGTTTACGGTGGGCACCCGAACATTTCGCAGTCGATTTTGGCATCATTCATCCGACGGAAGTTTCAGAAATTATAGGGATACCCTGGCTGGGGGTTACACTGCCATTTTGAGGGTAAATCGTGGTTGTCGGGTAAAGAATTTCGGCTACTATAACATTTTTGAGAGGAATGTATTTCAAAGGCCTCCTTTTGGAATGCTACTTTAATATTATTTTTGAATTGACTCTGAACATAGCAATTACAATCGTAGGAAGATCTTGAATCTAGCCCTTATTTATTTTCAGATATGATACGTTATGTATAAAAGCGTTACTTCTTTTCCGGATAGCTCAACAAGGTAATCAAACACCTGAAAATGTGCTTTAATTGATCTTTCATGCAATCTTTTTAGCATCCCTCCCATATGAACCGAATTTTTTTATTGTAATCCTAATGAAAGCGATCAGTCTAAACGTAAGAAATTGATAAACAGATTATTGTAGCGGATTCACAAATGATTTTTCTATTGACAATTCATGGATAAAACCTCATATTTTTTGCAGTTAAAGATATAGCTATTGTCTTTATGTCTTTTTGTTTAAGCTAAATAAACATCAGGTTTGTGCGTGTGGATGTTTTTTATCTTTCTGACGGCACACAGACGAAGTCCATCCTTTAACTTGTGCTTTTATTATGCTTGATAATCAGGCTTCGAAGTAGGTACATAGAAACGAAAGATTATCCATATATAAAATGGATTAATGGGATCAATTTTCTACAAACTGGTTATACCTTTATTCAGACTTCCTGAAATTCTGTGGGATTAAAAACAACATAATCTTTTTACGGAAATTGATCAGGGCTCTGTCAATAAGAGAGCCCTGTTATTTATGATGATAAGGTAACAGATAAAATCTTAGGGGATTTTGATAACCTAAAACAGACCGCATTAACCAGGATAAAACCATACAAAACGGAGGTGTCCAATGAAAAAAATGCTACTCTCATTATTCACTTTACTTGCTCTGTACGCCTTTGACGCGTACGGCCAGGTTACTAATCTGTTGGTTAACAACCAGGCTACAAGCTTTACTATGACTTCCGGAGATACTCTGTCATGGAGTTATGATTTACCTGCACCGGGGGATACCACGCTGGTTGAAGTATGGATCGATGAAGATAATAGCGGCACGATTAACTCTGGCGATATCATGTGGAATTATTTCATTCAAATCGACGGCGACACAGTGGGACATAACGGTCCGCCCGACATGGATGGAATGGCGGATGGACATGTTTCCTTTAAACAGCCCGTTGGCTTGGCGCCTGCACATTACATATTGTCCTACGAGAACCATCAGATGACGAAAACGGTCTCTGCAACTGTTACAGCTCTTGCTTCACCAACCTTTACTATTTCCGGAAATGTTTCTGATGCGAGCGGAGGTGTACAAAATGCCGTTGTAAACCTGGGGGCAGAATACAACGGTAATTTTTGGACAGCTATTACCGATGCAAGCGGCAATTTTACTATTCAGATGAACGCTGATACCACGGGTAACCCCTGGCGATTGAAGGTTGATAACATTACCTCTTTAGGATCGGATATTATATCCCCTGACCGATATTCCATGACTCTCGATAAGAGTGTGGCAACCTCATATCCCAACAACGATTTTACTATAACTATGGCTTCGGCATCCATTACCGGAACCTTATTGGGTGACAATGGAATGCCAATGATCGACAGCGATGTATATATCAACTCAATGAATGGGAGCCTAAACCGGAATACGGTAACAGATACATCAGGGGTATTCAAGATAGGCCTGCTCTCGAGCGAGTTGCCATTGAGCAATCTGAATCTTGGTGCCGGTGATAACCGCGACACCAGCATCGTTACTGCTCAGTATACCTTTGGCAGTGTACAATCGGGAGACAACCTGAATCATGACCTCCGAATATACAATACCAACTCAACAATCAGCGGTCGGGTCACCATCAACGGTAATGCACCGGGATTTATGATCGATGTATACGCGCAGAGCGCCGATACAGGGTTCAGTCAAACGCAAACGGATAATAATGGAAACTATCTCGTTCATGTGAGCACCAAGATCCATAATTATATGATTGCTCTTGGCAGCAGTGTACAGAGTTATACTTACACCAGTCCGATTACCCAAGCCGGGGCTTCCAATGTGAATATCAATTTGCTGGCAACAGCCATATCGAAAAATGGTCCTGATGTCCCAACCCGATACTCACTGTCTCAAAACTATCCGAATCCATTCAACCCATCCACGCAGATAACCTATCAGCTCAAAAGTGCCCAACACGTTCGTCTGACGGTGTTTGATGTTACCGGAAGGGAAGTAGCTGTCCTTGTTGACAAGATGCAGAATGCGGGAGCACACACGGTCACTTTTCACGCGGATAATCTGTCGACCGGAGTCTATTTCTACCGGTTGAAAGCGGGTAATTTTACCAACACAAAAAAGATGATCCTGTTGAAATAAAATAACGGCAGACTTATTTGAAATAACGATTTGTGTCGTTACCAACCGGCCGGTCCATAGCGTATGATTCGTACCCCATGGACCGGCTTTTATTGTGAGTATCCTTGTCTTATTCCGCGTTTTGTGCTTTAATGTTTCTCTCTATGTTTCAGAGAAGCGTCTGCCTCCAACCCTGCTGATCCGGGGTTGCTCTCAATCTGTTTCTTTGTCTTAATATTACTGCTCTCCTCTTTCAGGAGAGATTCAATGTTCTCGAAAGTGATATCTGACGAAGGCAAGAGCGAGAGCACCTTTTGCATCATAGTCAGCTTATAATTCCTCAGATCCGTCTCATGTTCCAGCCGCAGGTACTCATTTCGCAATTGAATGGACAATACATTTTCTTTATGCCGGAAGAACTGACCCAGGGCAATGATGATGGAGCCCCATGCCAGAGCTGTCACATCGAAGGCAAATGGAAAGTTCATTAAGGTCAGGATGATGGAAGACAGGATCATCACCGCTCCGATACCCGTAGTTGTTTTGTAGGATTGAATCGATCTTCTCCAACCGGGCATGCCTTGGTGCTGCACGATGTCAGAAGAGGTCGTCGTTTTAAACTCTGACGATTCCATTTCAGTATTAGTTTTGATGACACATCAAAATCGATGCAGTAAAGCTTTCAATATGGAGGTATACGAAAAGGCCGGATGTAAGTTTTGGGGAAACTATTCAGATTGAATCGTCAGATCTGCTTCTTTGGATCGTTCGTTGTGCCTGACCCCGTAAAAGACAAGCGTGCCAATAGCCAACAGAATAATTCCGTAAGCCGTTACTTCCCAGCCTGTGCCAATAATCGTGAAAAGGGAAAAAACCAACGCACCAGCCGCTATCCCGATCGATTTCCAGTTCATTTTTTTCCCATTTGCGGCATCCCGTTTCTGCAGAACCATGTCGGCCAGTGCCGAAGCAGCGTACGGTAGCAGTGTCGTCAAAGTGGAGAGCAAAATGAGCAGTTCAAATACGGCAACCAATCCTTTGGTGTAATTCATCACAATTAGTGCCGAGGATAACAGGCCGGAAATGACAAGTGAGAATGACGGGACACCGCGGGAATTCAGCTTTGAGAAACGTGCGGGAAACAGTTTATCCACGGCGATGGCACGCGGCAGCATGCCGGTCACCAGTACGATGCCATTGATCGAACCGACGATGGATATGATAGCCCCGGCAGCAACCAGATACCGGCCCCACGGTCCGAATATGATGGATGCGGCATCGGCAAACGGAGAGGTGGACGATGCCAGTTTGCTGGTCGGTATCAAAGCCATCACACCGTATGTTGCCAGCAGGTAGACAACGGTAACGGTAAGTGTGCCAATTGTAAGTGCCCGCGGAATGGTCTTTTTGGGTTCGATGACATCGTCTGCCGGTACGGTCACGCCTTCAACCCCGACAAATGCCCACATAGTCAGCATGATGAGACCGGCAATGAGAATCGGAAATGACTCGTGGTTCGGATTCCCGACCGGAATATCCGTGACATTGCCCAGAAGTATGCCGCTGCCCGCGATCAGAAACAAGGGCAGCAGTTTCAATAAGGTAGTGATGAGCTGAGTGACGCCGGCCGATTTAACCCCTGCGATGTTTATGCCCGTAAATAACCAGATGATAAACAACGAAACAAGGGCACTCAAAGCCGGAATTTTAGCCACTTGCGGTACAAAAACACTGAAGTACCCGACAAAGGCGACAACACCGGCCGAAGTTGCCGACCAGTTCGCTATCCATAATCCCCAGCCGACAAGGAACCCGGGCAGATCACCGAATGCCTCACGTGTGTAGATATAGGGTCCGCCTATTTTTGGGATCCGGCGGCTCAGTGACCCCAGCATCAGGGCGATAAACAGGGTACCTCCACCTGCAAAAATCCATCCCAGGATACTCAGACTGCCATACGGAGCCAGCACGGCCGGAAGCATGAAAATACCATTCCCGATCATCGTCCCAACGACAAGCGCCCACGCCCGCCAAAACCCCATACTTCGCTGCATTCAAACCCTCCGGATTTACGACTGATGCAAAATGTTAGTTATCGCACTGTTAAGATAACGTGAGTTCGAGATAAATACCCCATCTCTTACTCGTCTTTCCCGATCCCGAGACTTCGGGAGGAATCTCCGTGAGGTACGAATGTTCTGCACCTCTGGAGATTCCCGCGTCCGCGGTAATGACGGATAGGAAGGTGCTAATTGGCAGATAAAGCTTTTTTTAATCTCAAGCTCACATTATTCAATGGCAACATTTCGTAACACCCCTGCGGTCACCCTCAAGGGGATTTCCCCCGATGCTTTCAGTTGATTGGATTTGGATCACAATATTCCGGGATCAAAAGAGTATACTATATCGTTATGTATTAAAATTATCAGTATGCGAATTTAAACTGTTAGCCATGTCAGAATTCGATCTAAAAGCCAAAGACTGGGATACCCCATCCAAAATTGAGCGCGCCCGAAGCATCGCAGATGCGATCCGCTCCAACGTATCATTATCCAAAAAGATGTTCGCTTTCGAATATGGTTGCGGGACCGGACTGCTGAGTTTTGAATTAAAGGATGAGCTGGGTCCAATTACCCTGGCCGACAGCTCAGAGGGAATGCTTGACGTTGTAAGAGACAAAATCAAATCGGGATCGGTCACCGACATGAAGCCGGTCAACCTGGATTTATCAAAGGATTCACTACCTGAGGAGCGTTTCGATATCGTTTACACGATGATGACTCTTCACCATATCACGGACACGCAGCAGATACTCGAACAATTTCATGCGATTCTGAACACCGGCGGGTACTTGTGTATCGCAGATCTCGATAAAGAAGACGGCTCGTTTCACGGACATCATGTACACGATGTGCATAAAGGATTTGATCGTGACGCCCTCGCCGAAAAGGCAACAAAGGCCGGTTTTACAAATGTTGCTTTCACGACAGCCTATAAGCTGACCAAGGAAGTGGAAGATGATTTGCATACGTTTCCCATCTTCCTGATGGCGGCGAAGAAGGGATGAGGATTATGAATTGTGGGTTACAACATTACGAATCAATCTATACCGACCAAACTATTGTTGTCATTCCCGTGGACACGGGAATCTCCGTTGATCCTGATCGTTTGTTTCTTTCGATCATTTATATTGATATAAGAAGTGAATTATTTCACAATGTAATTGATTGCCCTTTCAGAGATTCTTCCCGAAAGCCGGGGCTGGGATGACGGCCTTTTTGGGGAAGGTTAGGTGACCTTTTGCCTTCCGATTGGTCATGAATTTTGATATCATTTTACAGTAATAAGATTTAACGGATATAACCCGGGAAAAAATCATGGAGCGTAAGCGAACGCCAATACCTATTGATGTTACCTTCTTTCAGAAAGAGCACCAAAAAGGTAATGACTATTCTGTGCGGGAGACTTTCGAAAAGATTTATAATTCAAACCACTGGAATAGCAAAAAATCCGTTTCGGGTCCCGGTTCGGATGATGTTCAGACGGCGGAGATACAACAGGTCCTCCCTGGCTTGATCAACCTCCTTTCCGTGAAAACCTTTCTCGACCTGCCGTGTGGCGATTACAACTGGATGAGTCGCATCGATCTGGGCGTGGATCAGTACATTGGTGGCGATATCATCCCGGAAATCATTACCAAAAACCGGTCGAAATTTGAGGATGAGGCGCATCATTTCCAGGTCCTCGATATCATCACAGATCCCCTGCCGGATGCCGACCTCTTGTTCTGCCGCGACTGCCTGGTCCACCTTTCCAATGCCGATATCCAGAGAGCTCTCGATAATATCCGGAATAGCAACATCCCCTACCTGCTGACGACAACCTTCACCGAATGCGAAGAGAATGCAGACA
This sequence comes from uncultured bacterium, assembly GCA_963787205.1. Lineage (GTDB taxonomy): Bacteria > Bacteroidota > Rhodothermia > Balneolales > DATFMH01 > DATFNI01. The sequence continues at coordinate 49,444 of CAWBCD010000021.1, read as the reverse complement.
TCATTACCGGAGACTGGCGAATCATCAACCTGGATCGACCGCCATTTAGTCTGACAGCACCCGTGCTGATCATCAACGAACATTGCACCGAAGGCAATGGAACGTACACAGACAAGAGTCTGGGATTGTGGAAGTTGAAGTGATTCATTCATCAAACCAGATTAGATAGTTGCTTAATTGCATGATTTGCCACAACGGAGATTTCCATTCTCATGGGAATGACGGACTTTTTTCGGGAAACGCAGCCCACAGCTAACTTTCGCAGACTCTGGGTAAGCATCCCTAAAATTGAGGATGGTCTTAAAATTTGTAAACATATTATAATCAATATGATAACTGTTAATTATACCTCTTTCCGTGAATAATCCGGGTTAACCGAAAACAGAACGCTCATCGGAACACTGGTCAGTGATTATCGGTGGATTCACGTAAGTATCGGCATCATCGGTAACGCTGCATTTTTCAGTGGGAGTATTTTCTTTCTCCAGAAGTCGATGGCAATCCCGGCGGTTTGGCCTTTCGTTGCAGGTACGTTTGGCATGCTGTTCTGGAATATAGGTGAAGAGATTGTCAACTTTGGAAAAAATCGGATCAAAGAATCAGGTGGATAATTTTAACAAAGAGTTGAAAAACTCATTTGAACTCGAAAACTTAGCATCGACTTTATTCAGGGAACAGCAAACAAAGAATCATTGAATATGAATACGAGAACATTTGGAGATACAGGTTTAACCATCAGTGAAATGGGACTGGGATGCTGGCAATTTGGCGGTGATTTCGGACCGATGGAAAAGCAAACGGCGATCAGCATCCTCAAAACTTCCGAAGAAGAAGGTGTTACTTTTTTTGATACCGCCGATGTCTATGGAAATGGTCGCAGTGAAAGTATCATTGGAGAGTACCTGAGTGGTCGCAACCACGGAATAACGGTGGCAACGAAATTTGGTCGGGAGCAAGGAGTATACCCGGATGGTTATAACGAAAAGACGTTGCGTGAAAAGACGGAAGACTCGCTAAAACGACTAAAAGTGGAGGCACTCGACCTGCTGCAACTCCATTGCATACCAATGAAATATCTGAAATCTGGCGAAATCTTTGAATGGCTGGGCAAACTCAAGAGTGAAGGGAAAATTCGTCACTTTGGTGCCAGTGTGGAAACCGTCGAAGAAGGACTTGTTTGCCTCGAGGCAGAGGGCACCACCTCTCTTCAGATCATCTTCAACATTTTTCGTCAAAAACCTTTGAAGAAGCTCATGCCAAAGGCAAAGAAACAGGGCGTTGGGATCATTGTCCGCCTGCCTCTTGCCAGTGGGCTGCTCGCTGGAAAATTCACGAGGGACTCAACCTTTCCCAAGACCGATCATCGCAATTTTAACCGCGACGGTCAGATGTTCAATGTTGGCGAAACATTCGCAGGGCTTCCTTTTGAAAAAGGTGTGGAACTCGCCGATCAGCTTAAACCCCTTGTTCCTGATGGCATGACTATGGCACAAATGTCGCTGCGCTGGATCCTCGATCATGACGAGGTGTCTGTGATTATTCCCGGAGCCAGCCGCATCGCTCAGGCCATCGATAATGCTCAGTCTTCAGATCTGCCCCGGCTTTCGGATGATCTGCATAAGAAACTGGCTTCCTTTTACGAGGAAGAGGTGCATGAACACATTCGCGGGCCATACTAAGGGACATCGTGATTTACGCACAATGAGTAATCCCGATTTATTGGGAAGATTTGGGATTTGAGATAGATGGGGTAGATCATAAATCAATAATTTTGTTCTGGGATCTAAATAACGTGAATTCGAGATAAGAATCGACCGGTATATAGGGATCAATGCATGGCATGGGAAACACCATCTGGCCCATATCACTACGACAATTAAAAAATTTATTTAAGATTAAAGAGAATTATATCTTTATTTACTTGCAATATTACCGATAACTCAAGCAATCCTACTAACAGAAGAATAGCACAATTTATACAGCAGTCTATGAAACTCCCGGCCATAGGATTACTTTTAACGATTGCATCCCTTTTATTTAGCATCTCAACAGTTAAGGCACAAAATATCAATGGGAATTGGTATGGAATCATAAAAGACGGAGGGAAGGAATTCCCCCTCCTTTTTATTTTAAAATCAAGCCCTAAACGTCAGTTATCAGGAGAAATCATCACCCCGCTGGGATCAAGGGAGCTTAAACACTGCCAGATCGATAGAGATTCACTCTTTTTCATCGATAGTTTTGGGACAAATATCCTGCGTCATTATGCAAAAGTGTATAGCGATTCTATCACGATGAAGATGACGGGTCTTTGGGGAAATAACAGGTTTTATCATTTCACTCTGACCCGAAAAAACACATTACCCAGCATTAGTATAAAAGCCGATAGCATCTTCGTTCAGAAACAGGTTCCGTGATCAACCTTGTTAATCAGTGCCTGGCAATGATGCGAGCTTTTCCCTTTGTCTAACAAACCCTCATTTCTTTAAAAAAACACGGTTCTGCTCTCAACACAATCATTATAAATATTTATACTAACCCCGGCTAACGCTCACATTCTCTTTCTTCAGACCGTAAATACGGAAACTGATTTTACACATCAACTTATTTTAGGTCGTTATCGCCACGTGAGTAACACGGTGCCCTCAATGATGTTATTGGAGGCATAAACGGATAAAAAAGGCCCGAACATCGTCCGTTCTGCTGAACAATTCTTATGCTGTTTAGCTGCACGCATTAACTTTCAGAAATACATTATAGTTTAATGTTTTTTATTACTTTTTGACTTGCAAATGCTCATCCTTTACTTTGAAAAGGATCTCTTATCTATATACAAATCCTTTAGAAGAGAAGCCTTCACACCTAAACAAAGAGGGTAATATGAATATTAAAACCCACCCCGAAACCAATGGTGTTCACGGCGAAATCAAAATGGAATTTACTATTTGATTCTTCCACACTGAATATCACTGAATCTCCTTTTGGAATGCTTTTAGAACTGGAAGGTTGTCATCCTTCCGGTGAATTTGGCGGACCGGCCCTTCCCTCCAAATCGGTCCGGGTGGCACTGCCACCGTCAACCAAAATCATGGATCTTGAAACAAAGATTCTGAAATCAGAAAATGTTCTGGATGGCCCCGTATTGATTGCACCGCTGCAACCCGCACGTCCCGGACCTAAAAAAAGTCCCGGTAAATCGGATCCCGAAAAAAATCAAACGGGCAAAAAGACCGGGTTTCAATCGTTCATCCCACGGCTGCGTGAAGAACCTTTTGCCGAATCACCCAGACCCACGGATTTTGTACCTGTACGGCAGGATCTTTATGAGTTAGAAATGACGAAGCCCCGGCCCACAATACAACAAATTGAGTCAGAAGAAATGGGATTGAACCCCATAGTGACTCTGAAGATCAATCCACTCAGGTTCACAAAAAAAGGCGGCCTCGAACTGGCCACTCAAATACAACTCGTCGTAAAATACCAACCGGTTCTCTCTGTTAAACGTACCACAGAAGATACCGCCGGTCGTCAAAAGATGATCCCCCCTGCCTTCCTGAATCATGTATCCACAAGGACACAGGCTGAACGGTTATCAGAATTGACGCGTATCTCTGTAATCAACCCCGAATGGGTCATCGATATCTCGGATCTGCTGGCTCCGGTAGTGACACATGCCGAGTATCTGATAATCACCGACAATTACCGCTGGGATCCGGTGGCTGCCACAAAAAACGGCACCATCAGCGGAAATATGATTGCCGAGTTTCAGCGTCTTGCTGACTGGAAAGCCAAACGGGGCCTGACAACCCATGTGGCAACCATCAGCAACATCGTAGGCGGTGCCTACGGCGATTTCCGGACCGGTGCACGAGATCTCCAGGAAATCATCCGGAACTTCCTGAAATTTGCGCATGCCCAATGGGGAACAACCTGGCTGGTATTAGGTGGCGACATCGATGTTGTCCCCATCCGCGAAGTCATCGGTTTTGCAGACGGTTCGATCGGCAAATCATCGAACAATCCGCCAAATATGAACCAGTCGTTCTGGACAGGCACATTCCTCAAAATGCAATCGGCGGGCCACTCACCCTCCGATTCGCTTCTGAATGCTGAAAACGGTCTGACCATTCCATACGATCCCATCGGTTCATCGGGTCCTTCGCAACGGGGATGGTATTTCACCACGAGTAATTCATATACAACCCGATCGACGGTTGCAACCAATTTTATTCGCGTAAACGGACCGGCAGCTGAAGTTAACGGTACGATACAGTGGGTCTCCACAGCCAACACAATCCCGACCGATCTGTATTACAGCAGTCTGATTGGAGCAAACTATGATATCCCCGGTAAACACGACTGGGATCTTGTCGACAACGGTTTTTACGGAACGCACAATGACAATGCGGATATGGATGGTGTCGCGTACAAAACAGACATCAGTGTCGGACGTGTCTCTGCGGATTCGGCAACGCAGGCGAAGGCTTTTGTCGATAAGGTCATAGCGTATGAAAGTTTCCGGAGACCTGACGGAACGCATCTCAATGACACGTGGTCCCGCAAGCTTCTGATCGGTGCTGCAAACTGGGGAGGCCGGGTTGGTATTTGGCCAACCGGATCGAATCCACCGGGCGATAATCAATACTATCACGCTTCGGGAAGTAACCACACGCTGATCCACCTGAAAGATGCCTTCACATCCCTTGACTGGCGGCTATTGGTCCAGGTTACCGAGACCGATATCCGTATCATGCCGTACAACAGGTCGGCTTCCGGCAGTTCCAAGGGTTGGCACTATGCGAAATCGCAAGCCGACTTGTCTACCAGTGAGCAGACGATCAACCTATTCGGTGCAACGTTCCACATACCGATACCAACCAACTGGATTGCAGTTTATGGTCCGGTGGCTGAACTGGCACCGCAGGTGTTTGTCTTCGATCTGACACAAGTCGACGGTTCACTCCGTGATCAGGAACAGCTACGCGGGCAGATATCATCCGACTTGCCGGCTGTTAACAATGTATACCGCCTCTATGAAGATGACGTGGACATGACACCGGCACAGAAAGCGGCAGCACCATATGAGCATCTTACCGAACAACGAATGTTTGATAAGATCAATGAGGGTCCGCACTTCGTCAGTTTGTCAGGTCATGGCTGGTGGGGCGGCTGCTGCGGGTATAGCCTGAATACCGCACAAAACGCCACCAACGGCTTCCACACATACATCGCTTACGCCGACTCATGTTCAACCAATGAGTTCGATGTGGAGGATGCTGTCAGTGAAAAATCGTTGTATAACCCCAATGGCGGGGCAGTTGCTTATATCGGAAATACCCGGTTTTCATGGATCGGTGTCGGCGATAATTTTCAACGGGCGTTTTTCCACCGGTTGACATCTACGAGGCACCTTGGACTGCTGAATGACGTCCGCTGCACTATGGTCAATGAAAATACCGGTTTTTGGAAACGGTATAACAAATGGGCGATCTTTGCCCTCAACCTGATGGGTGATCCCGAAATGCCGGTCTGGGTTGGTCCCCCAAAAGATATGTACGTTGAGCTGAATCAGAACCTGGATAAACGCTATCCATTTGAAATCCTGGTGAAGCATCGTGCATTCCTGGGGATCCTGTTTCCGCTTGCCGGAGCGCATGTTACAGTGGCTCAGGGATCCTTTATTCGTCACGCAATGACCGATGCGAATGGCCGTGTATCCTTTGATATCAATAATGCCCAACTGGGTGATATGGAGGTGACGGTAACAAAAATCAGTTACCGCCCGGTCATCGAAACCGTTGAGATTGTCGGGCCTGCATGGGTTACCGGTATGGTCAATGTGATCTCTCACATGCATCAGTCTTCAAATGATACGTACATCAGGCTGAACCTGGCGACTTCACTGAATGGCTCAACAATGCGTGGGTGGTATGCTCAAAAGGCGAAACCCGACTATGGCATCATACTCGATGCGGCGACAGATGCCTATATCTCACAAAAACAGATCCACTTTATGGTAACAAGCATCAAGGAAGGTGGCACGATCGAAAAATTCCGTTTCGGGATATTCGAAATCAAACCACCGGTACACCTTGCTGCCGAGGTCACCAAGACGGTAGCCGAGTTACCAAAAGCCGAATCTGTTACCAGACTGACTGAAAACGTACCTGTTACCGAAGAAACTCCGACCGAGCGGGAGGAACAGGTGATGTTTGAACCGGTAAAAGAGCCAGTTATGGAAATCAAATCCGATAATTGATCTTTTACTTATACTTAATAAGTACAGCCCAGTGGTCGGGATATGTTTATCCCGGCCATTTTTTTATTAGAACACAGAATTCAGAACACAGAATTCAGGAGACAGGAGTTTTATCAGTTCATTCATAATCAATTGATCGCTTTGAAAGAAATTTTTCATTTATACAACTTATTAGATATTGTTAGGTATAATGTGAATTATAGATTTTTTATATCGGAGAGATGCCGTGCGGAACAAAAAGCACATAATAAAGAAAAGCCTTCTCTTAATAACAGTGCTGATCTGTGCATCCTGCCGGTCAAATGTTGTTGATGGACCGAACCTGCAATCTGACACGTCGTATTCGGGAACCTTCACTATCCGGCAGAGTAATTATTATTGGACAGGTACCGTAACACTTAATTTTGCGCAGCATTCATTCACTCAGGATGGAACAATCAAAGAAGCCACTACAGGAAAATCCCAGCATATCCATAACGAAGGGGACCTCCATATCTTTGCAGATTCTGTTGAGTTCAACAGAGGGCTAGAGTATTCGATGGCAGTATATCCAAACTGGATATTGATGGGGATCTTTGAGTATAGCCAAGGCCATGGGAAGCTGAAGCTTTCCCAGAGCTATGTACAACAATACTCATATGTAATTTTACTTGATAAAAAGAAATAATTATTACCCTTGCATAGGTGCAACCCACTTCGTGGATGCATCGCACCTTGCTACAAATCTAAGCGCATCTCCTTATCTTTCTGCTCGAAATTCATAAAACCGATCGGATACTTCTTGAATCATTTTGATGTCATTGTTATTGGGGCCGGGGCTGCGGGCCTGATGTGTGCCATTACTGCGGGTGGCCGGGGACGCAGGGTGCTCGTTATCGATCATGCCAATAAGGTTGGGAAAAAAATCCTGATGTCCGGGGGCGGTCGCTGTAATTTTACCAATATCAATACCAGCCCGGATAACTTCATCTCGCATAACCCGCACTTTGCCAAGTCGGCACTCAGCCGTTATACCCCCTGGTATTTCATCGCTCTGATAGAAAAACACAAGATACCTTACCATGAAAAAAAGCTCGGTCAGCTTTTCTGTGATCGCAGGTCGAAGGACATTGTGAACATGCTGCTGAGCGAGTGTGAGGCTGTTTCAGCCGAAGTAAAGACGCTCTGTGATGTTCAGGACATCAAGCCGGATCAGCCTTTTCAATTAAAAACCAGTTGTGGTGAATACACCTGCGAGTCGCTGGTCATTGCAACCGGTGGATTATCCATACCGACGATGGGTGCTTCAGGTTTCGGTTATGATCTGGCCCGTTCACTCGGAATGAAAGTCCGGCCGACGAGGGCTGCCCTTGTCCCGTTCACCTTGCCCAAACGGCAACTTGAAAAATTGCGCGATCTTTCCGGTATATCCCTTGATTCAATCACCCATTCCGATGGAGCATCTTTTCGCGAGAACATCCTTTTCACGCATCGCGGACTCAGTGGTCCGGCTATCCTGCAAATCTCATCGTACTGGAATCCCGGCGAACCGGTAGAGATCAATTTATTCCCGGATGATGATCTTAGAGAGCTTCTTGAATATGCGCGAAATAATCATCCTACCATGGAATTGAAAAACTGGCTGGGCACAAAGCTGATCAATCGTTTGGCTCAACGGTGGTGTGAGTTGTGGCTTCCCAACAAACAAATGGCGCAACTTTCGAACAAAGAGATCGGGCAGATTGTGGATAAACTGCAGCCCTGGAAGATCTATCCTGCCGGTACGGAGGGTTATCGAACCGCCGAGGTTACTATTGGTGGCGTCGACACAGACGAGTTCTCATCAAAGACTATGGAATGCAAGAAAGTTCCAGGACTCTATTTCATTGGCGAGGTGCTCGATGTTACCGGTCATCTTGGTGGCTACAATTTCCAGTGGGCATGGGCCTCAGGGAATGCTGCCGGGCAGTATGCATAGTTCATAGAAATCTGAAATTGGAAATAAGTTTATTAGGAAACAGTGTGACAGGTTGACAAACTCTCTATTTTCCAATTTCCAATTTCCAATTCCTTGTTTCTCACTCCGAATATCTCTGCTCCAGATCCAGCAGATATTTCTTACGCCACAATCCGCCGCCGTAGCCGCATAATGTTCCGTCTTTTGCAATAACGCGGTGGCAAGGAATGATGATGGCTATGCGGTTATCTCCATTGGAGCGAGCGACTGCACGCACTGCTTTAGGCCTGTTAATGGCAATTGCCTGGGCTTCATAGGAACGAGTCTGACCATATGGAATACTGATAAGTTGTTTCCAGACCGCATTCTGAAATTCCGTCCCGGGAGTGATAAGCGGAACATCAAAATCTTTCCGGCCACCCTCAAAATATTCCTGTAATTGTGATGCCACATGTTCCGTAACCGCATTCGAACCCGGCACGAAGGTACAGTTCAACCGTTTAGTCAGACGTTTTAGTTGTGTCTCCAGCATGCGCCGGTCTACGAACTCCAAAAGGCAGAGGCACTCGTCCGTCGTTCCGCAAAGCATGGGACCGAGCGGCGTTGAAACCCTGTTTACATAGACCATCGTCGAATGGTCACCATTTCCAGGTGTTGTTCCTGTCATTTTTTTGATGGCATCGCGAAAGCCGCTCAACGATTCATACCCGTGCTCAAATGCTGCCTGTGTCATATTATCTCCGTGCTGGATTCTACCTAAAGCCATTCCGAGGCGCCGAAGCCGCAGATACGCCTGAAAGGTCATGCCGTGGTGTTTCTTAAACCAACGGCGCAAACGATTGGAATTTACCGATAACTGATCGAGATCGGTATCCGTCCACCTCCGGGAAGGATCTTTGTCAACTTCATCCAGAATCTTTTTGACCCAGGGAGGATTCTTACCCGCCGGCTGCATCGGTATGCAGCGATGACACGGCCGATAGCCCGCATCCAATGCCTCTTTAGCGGATCGAAAATATTCGATATTCTCCGGATTCGGATTACGGGCCGGGCACCCGGGGCGACAAAATATACCCGTCGTTTTCACACCGAGTACAAACACTCCCTCGTATCGTGTATCCCTGTTTACGACAGCTTCGTACATTTCCTCAACCGATGGCAATTCCTGTATCATCTTTTTTTTCGATAAGGTAGGTTCCGGCATGCAACGATTTCTACCGAAAAATTGTCACTTAATTTCAACGGCACAAAAGAATCTGTATGCATTCAATGGTAAAATAATTGAGAAATGATGCAGAAAAAACATCCATACATCCACGGGACCCATCCGGAAGAACAAAAACGGCTTACCGATCTAAACACATTGACCAACCGGCAATTCGCAGATTTTCTGGAAATCAATACCGCGGAGACGGTTCTGGAAGTAGGCTCCGGACTCGGTATCCTGGCAAACATGGTAGCTGAAAAACATCCGGACTCATCGATAACGGGCATCGAAATATCCGACGAGCTGATCGACAGGGCCATTGCTGATTTTGCTGATACGATGAACCTTCAATTTACCAAAGACGACGCTCATGCGCTGAATCTTCTTGATAACTCTTTTGATGTCGCTTATTGTCGATACTTGCTTGAACATGTCCAGAATCCCGAAGTTGTTCTTAGAGAGCTATACCGCGTGCTCAAGCCGGGCGGCAAAATCTTTATCCAGGAAAACAATATCCTGATCAATGCTTTTTATCCTGATTGCCCCACCTTCGATCTCGTCTGGAAAAAGTTTGCAGAAGTTCAGGCTGAACTGGGTGGCGACGCACAAATCGGGAAAAAACTCTTTTCCTTACTGAATACAAACGGATACAACTCAATAGAACTCTCCTTTGCACCCGAGGTTCATCATTACGGAATGCCCACCTTTGCACCCTGGATACAGAATCTCATAGGGAATATTGACGGCACACGGAATAATCTCGTTGATATCGGCGGTATAGAACCGGCAGTTATTGATGATGCTATAATCGAGCTGAATGGTTTGCAAAAGAACCCAAATGCCTCAGCCTATTTTTACTGGAATCGCGCCCGGGCCGTCAAACCAAAATCTTAATGATGATTTTGAAGCAACAACTTTCCATATAACCCGTTAATAATACAATTACTTATACTCATTTTTTTTTACTCGCAGATTCTTTTGATACTCCCATACGCACAAACAGGTTGCGTGGGATGCAAAACCCAGGAGTTCGTATATTGCACATTTGAAATGTGGCTGCACTTCACAAATCTAATTTGATCTATGCAATCAGACAGCACTACATACCACTAATTAACTTTTAATGACCTCGACCCCTAAATCCGAACAAGCTCTGCCGAAATCTGTATGGAAAACACTTGTCGACAATTATCAGACATCCAGCGCAGGCAAGAGCATCTGGCAACTCAGCAATTCCTTTATCCCATACCTGGCTCTTTGGTACCTGATGTATCTCAGTCTCAGTGTTGGCTATTGGCTTACTCTTCTACTTGCTATCCCAGCGGCCGGTTTTACCATCCGCTTGTTTATCATTCAGCACGACTGCGGTCATGGCTCGTTTTTCAAATCCAAACGGGCGAATGATGCAATTGGCATGCTGTTCAGCCTGATAACATTTGTTCCTTACCACTATTGGAAAAAGGGGCATGCCATTCATCACGCCAATGCAGGGAAACTCGACCACAGGGGCATCGGAGATATCAACACACTGACCGTCACCGAATACCAGGAACTCTCGCGATGGGGTAAAATCAAATATCGAATCTATAGAAATCCTTTGATCCTGTTTACTATTGCTCCCTTTATCCTGTTCGTGTTCGTCTATCGCTTTCCGAATTCAAAGGATAAATCACTCAAGCGGATTGAAAGCACTCTATACTGGACGAATCTTGCCCTGGCTATCCTGATCGGTTCACTCATATGGCTCGTCGGTTGGAAGGACTATCTGCTGATCCAGGTTCCGTTAACACTCATCGCATCGGCCGCCGGTACATGGCTCTTCTTTGTTCAGCACCAGTTTGAGGATGCCTACTGGGCAAACAGCGATCACTGGGATTTTGCAGAAGCAGCGCTCAAAGGCAGTTCCTATTTTAAGCTACCCAAAGTCTTGCAATGGTTTACGGGGAACATCGGCTTTCATCATATCCATCACCTGAGTCCGCGTATTCCAAATTATCTCCTTGAAAAATGCTACAGGGAGAACCCCCAGTTTCAGGATACGGTCGTACTGACGCTCAGGTCCAGCATCCGAAGTATCTTTCTCAGCCTCTGGGATGAAGAGGGAAACAAGCTGGTTAGTTTTCGGTATCTCAAGCAATATAAAGCCGGATTGGTTTGATCATGATAAAAGAAAAGTGATCCTCTGGTCATACGGATCGTCTCATTATCGATTATCACTTACAATTAATGCGAGTTCGATATAGTAAAATGTTTGGGAACAAGTTGGATTTCTCGGTTCCAAGCATTCGGGAATTGGTTTCTAGTGTAATTGCCAGTTAATTTGTAAAGTATTTAGCCGCGGATTTACGCGGATTCAAACAGATTAAATCTAAATTTATCTGTGCCAATCGGTTGTTAAAACGGTAACGACTATCAACTTTAACTGCCCCAATGGACTAAACTTATTTTATGGTTATGACACTAGCCATTATACCTCACCCCAACCCCTCTCCATCTGCATAGGGAGGGGCTTCCTTTAATTTTTGTCCGTGCAAATCCGCGTCATCCGCCTTTGGACAGCCGTCGGCCATAGTTTTTGGCGTCGGACTAGGACGTAGCCACTTACTTTCTGTTTCTTTTCAACTGTCCCTTCGGCGGACGAAGTCCGTGTTGTCCGTGTTCTATTCTTTGTGAAGTCGATATCTTATCTCGAATTGAAATTACAATTAATCTGGCTGAGCCACATCCCAGTAAACCGTATAGTGTTGGTGGCTTATGTCATAAAAAGGTGCAAGCTCTACATCATTTGGCTGACCGACTCCTTCGGTTTTGAAATGAAGCGGTTTGCCCGGCACCGGTTTGAGCCATTCATTGACGGGTTTATTGGCAATAGCCAGTTCCGGAACGGCTACGGTGGGCATATCAAAGAAGTGATTATTCTGTTTGCCATATGGTAGTGGCACGTAGCCACCGAGTATACCGGCAAGAACGATGGGGCCATCCATGATGGCTACTTTGTTCTTGTCATTAGCCATGGGTTCAACATGAAGATGCATCGGCAGCGAAATCTCAATTTTATCTCCGTTATGCCATGTGCGCGTGACCTCTGCATAGCTGCCGGGCCGGTTGATCTGATTCACTTTATGTCCATTGACTTTAATTTCGTATCCCTTTCCCGCCCAATAAGGATGACGAATGTTAAGTGTTAACCTCTGGTCATGATCCATTTTTAAAACCAGTGAACTGTTTTGAGAATTGGGAAATTTTGTTTCCTGGGTCACCGTCATCTTTTTTTCTTTCCAGTGCAAAACCGAAGGGATGAACAGATTCACATACAAGGTCTTGTCCTTGTGCATGTATATGAACCTCCCGTACTTGGCATGATTTTGGACACCGATCCCATCGCAACACCAGAAAGAATCATACGGAGTGCTGAATGTTTTGAAGAATCCGGGTTCCATGGACAAAAAGTAAGCCATCATGCCTGTTTTCGGATCCTGGGATGCCAGGATGTCGTTGTATAAAGCCCGTTCATAATATCTCGCATATTTGGCCTGCGGATTCCATTCCATGAGATGTCGGGCCAGAATGAGCATGTTGTACACATTACCCGTTTCACCGGAAGTTCGGTGTAAGTGCTCCGGCAGGGTGCCCAGCTTTTGAAAATGCTCGTAATCGCCCATTTCCCCGTTTATGTAGATGCGTTTCCCGGTGACTTCATCAAAAAAATAGCGGACGATTTTCTCCATCCTTTTGTCCCCGTCCACCTCGTACTCACGGGCCGCGCCGATGATTTTGGGAATATTCGTATTCACATGCCACCCAGCCAGTGAATCAACTCCCGCAGCAAGGGGATCGAATAACTTCTCATCGTTGAATCTTCTGGCCAGATCAAGATATTTCTCCTTGCTGGTCATCGCGTATAAATCGGCCATTATCTCATTCATACCGCTGTATTCGCACCGTATCATGTGCCGGAATTGCTGATCATTTAAATGATGAGAAAGATTCACGGCCCAATCGCCAAATTTAATCATGACGTCTTTGGCTTGCTGACTTCCGGTATACAGATAGGCATCTCGCAGTCCCTTAAAAGCCATATGCAAGTTATACCAAGGCGACCACACACTGTCGAGTGCAAAAGGCTGGACATTGATTATCCCGTGTTCAACCTTGCGCCATAATTCCAGGCCATCAGGAATACCACCGATGTAACCTGTACCCACGGCCTGCTGGCACTTCTGCAGCTGGTCGACCATGTAGTTCACTCTCTCCTTCAATGCGGGATTTCCCGTGGCAGCATACATCAGGGAAAGTCCTGATAAATACTGTCCGCCGAATGCCCCGGAGAGTTTGGTGGATTCCCAGCCTTTGTATTGCGGGGCCTTCGGCTTCAATCCAGCCGATTTGAGATATGGCGCCAGCAACCGGTCCATATTCAGTTTTAACATATACTTTTCATCCATCTCCATTCTCTGTTTGAATGGACCGTCAAGCAGGCGAACGTCGCTGAGTGGAAATACATCGGCTTTAATGATGCCTGACTCTCTTTTTTTGATTTTACTTGTTTCCGATGGGTTCCCGGTTGTTTTAAAGGGCTGATGACGCAGAAATAATAATCCGACAATCAAAAGAACGCCCACACCTGCATAAAATCCAGTCCGTCGAACACGAGTGAATTCTGCATTTTTTCGCAAAAAATGAGGCCTTTCCCTATCCATAACTCAACCTTTTTGATTATATGTTATCAATGAATCTTCCTGACCTTTCCGCATAATGTGTTACCGCAAAACCGGGGATATTTCAGGATGTCTCCTTTCGTATGACTATGCAAGAGTAAAATCAATCTTGGTATTAAGTGTACTAAATACACATCATAATTATACAATTTTTGCCGTACTTACAAATCAAAATTATTGTCTTAATTGCTGGCTATTTGGAATCCCACTTTATTAATGATGCCAGTTTTTTATTGAATGTAATAACAAGAATAAGGATAACTCCCCATTGCATCAGGCAGGTGGCCACAGAATAGGTGCGGAAGGGGTCGTACCAGAAAAGAGAGGTATCATTAATCCAATGAGGGTCCACCCGCAGGTTGTAGACAAACTGGTTAATGTTTTCAGGTAAAAACTGCTCTGCCTGTTCATAATCCCCAGCTGATATCTCAGGCTTTTGATTTGACGGATTGCAGCTTTGTCCTGCCGTTACCACTATCAATAAAAATAGAATCAGAAATTGCCTGTTTTTCATACCATATGATTTTGGGGCTCTGAAGCCTGGCTCCACACCAAAATGATATGATACTTTATTTCAATTGAGAAGACAGATACTATTTTCGCGGATACTTGGTGAATATTGGCCTGGTTGGACTTTCGTGAATACTCTGGTACTATCCGAAAACCTGCTTTTTTGACGATGCTTCACTTATGGAATTAAACTTTTACCAAGTCAATCCTTATTGCCTCATCACCAAGCGGTATCACATACGCGTCACGTTCTACCGGGTATCGCTTAGAGGGCTTAAACCCGACTGGTTTATTTTCACCTGATGGCCTCTCCACTCTTAGGCGTGCATGAGTGGTATAACCTGTTGCTCTCTCAAGAAACAACACAATGGTATTTCGGGATGTATCAAGAACAACGCGATCAAATTTACCGGCATCAAGTGTTAACCATAATCCCATTGGGGCCAGGTAGATGCGGGAATGCGACGAATCGAGTGGTTTTATTTCTACCTGACCATTTTTAATTCTAATATCCCCTCCAAACGCAAGCCATCCGAACTCCGGATGATTAACGACGTATGTTCCCGTGTTTATGACATGTCCCAGGAAGTTAGGTCCATAATCACCCGAATAACCATCGATTTCCAGTGTTGAAGGATAAGAATGAAAAGCACAGGGTCCGAATCCATCTTTGGTGATATTGGATATGGCTCCCATAAGTCCGCCGTAGCCCACTCTCAGCAGATAAAAATCATCGGGATTATCACGATATGCCGTCAAAACCGGGATGGCATTCAGTCCGGACCCGTAATGATGAATCTGCCGCTCGATACGCTGGAGTTTGCCGGCAAACAGGAAATCCCAATACCGGCGGGCATTGCCATTGTATCCCCAATGGGCAATAGTCGGCATGTAACCGGTGATGGCTTTCAATGTCACTTCGGCTTTTTCGTCATATCCGAAATACCTGCACCAGGCATATACCTCTTCCTGTCCGGTTGAATCCCATGGCATTTCGCTGCCGAATGGAAAGGCCTTTGCCTTCCAGACGTCGGCGCGCTTTTTCATCTTTGTCTCATATTGATCTGCCAATTCATGCCAGCCTTCCCGTCGCAAATCACGAAGAATTTCTACGAAAACGGTTCCTTCCATTTGTCCGAACCGGGAATAATAAGGCGCGTATTTAACCATGGCCTGGGCGGTATCGTACGACCGTTTCAAGTACCAATCCCATGGATGATTCGTCACTAACCCATTGTGGTTTCGTGCCAAACGGTATAGAACCCAGTACGCTGCAGCAACCGGGGTATAATCATATGAACGGCCCACAGATCGAGCCTGCTTTTTATCCCAGCTTGCCCAGCCACCATAAGGGACATTGGGGTCATAGGTCCCCTTCGGTACAGCATCCGGCTGGTAATAAAACAAACTTTTTCGAACACCATATTGATAATCACCATCCTTATACTGAAGTCTGCCCCACAACACACCGTCGACAAATTCCTCAAGTTTTTTTATCTCTGCCCTGTCAGGCTGGATGAACTGCTTCATCATCGCCACCACCCACGATCCGTTTCCTCCTTCATCACTCAACCCGGCTATCCAGGCCCGCTTTTCTTGTGTAACCTGTTTCTTCTCAAAATAATCGTAGCTTATGAACGATGGATTGCGATCAAAAAGATCATTTTTCTCGTCAAACCACTGCCGGGTGACCAGAAAACTCCCCAGATCTGCCAATACCTTGAACTGAGGCTTTATCACTTTGTAGTGAATCGTCTGTTTAAGACCGTCATCATATTCAACGGTCAATCGCGAACGCCCCCATTTTGAACCTTCCACCCGGTATTCTTTCCAGCCATTCTCTGTCGTTTTGCCTTTCTCAATCTTCAGTGAACCAATTGGATCAATCCTCATTGATCTGACATTTTTCGAATAATTAAGGAACAATTGTGCTTTCTGATCGCCCGGCAGGATATATCCTGGAATTCCCGCGGCCACCGGATGATCATTTTCAATTAAAGTCTTTTCAATGTTCCTGATCTCACCGGAAAGCAAAAACCGGACTCCATAACTGCGTTTCTGACCCGGATCCAGAATATCAGATGTAGGCTCATTCCATGGTTCGGCTTTTTCCCATTCCTTTTCGACATAGGACTTGGTGTGAACCATCCATTCATAAAAGCCTTCGAAAGTTATTCCACGTTTGGTTTTGTCATTCAGAAGGGGATTGTATGCTTCAAATGACGTTTTGCCTTCGGGTACAACTATAAGTGCCGGTCCATGGCCGATCAGACGGGTCACCTGCAAATATCCTGCATCCTGTCCGATGTAAGGATCATAAAAGCAACACTTACGGTGTGCTTCAGATAATTTTCTTCCCGTTAATATGTTATTGAATATCATCGGGATACCCAGGCTGCCGACTTCAACAAGATGTCCGGATGTATTCTCCAATTCAAAACTAAGTACCAGATGTTTATTGTCGATTTTCCAAAACCGCCGGACGGTCAACGGTATATCATTGGGTAGCGATGGATTCAACTCGGCAGCGGCCAGAACATGTGCTGCGGTTTCGATGGACTTTACGGGTTTGCGCTTAACTGCCGTTGAGTACTCATTCCACCCGGAGCCTGCATTTGATTTAATACGCATAGTGACATCACCCAAATGATAAAACCCGTCTCCGCTGCGCTTGTCAAGCCAGTCGGATGGAGTAAAATCAAAACCACCGGCTCCCTTTGGCATCAATGCTGCGACGGTCTGCGAGTCTTTAACAAGTTTCAAGTGGAAGTCCGGAGTATCAAAATTGAGAAGTCCTTTATCCAATCCAAGAGTATGGCTGCTCCCAACACCGTAAACCTCTTTTAAAAAAGCCATCACGGATGAATGAAATCCTAAGACAATAGCCCCGGTACCTAATCCAACCTTTTTTAAGAAATCTGTTCTGAACACCGGTTTATAGTCTTGAGAATTCGAGTGTTGGGTATTAAGACCATACTCTTATTTTCATTTTGAGTACCGAGGAAATGGTTGCATGGATGAACAATAGAATCATTTGCCATTATTTACATGTATCCGACTATTTATTTCCCGGGAATAACAATCCTTCCGATACCCATTTGTTGTACGGAGCTGTTAAAGTCCGTGACTTCACGAGACATGAACACTTTGAAATCGGTCTTCTCTTTCTGAAGCCGCTGATCGAGCAGCTTAAAAACCTGTATATCCTGGGTTGTTGGAGGATAGTCCGGATCACCAGCCACATCGCCGGCGCCCGTACCCACCTCTCCTGCCAACCATACCAGCTTGAGATACAGTTTCATTGGCGCAGGATAGGTTTTGGTGTCACCCGCCGCCAGATATCTCATGAATAAATGATATTCTATGGTTTCGGCTTTTCGATTCAGGATATTGGCCTTTTCCATGACAGCAGCGGAGTCTGCATTCCCATACAAGTAAACCGGCATGTCCTGAATCTGCTTCCGTATCCGTTCGATTCGGTTAATCATGCTGACAACATCATTAATATCATGATAGATATTAAGCCATAGATCGGTCTCAGACCTCACGTCGGCCAGGCTGCCCAATGTATTCGGATCTTTCAGCACTTTCAGTGATGCTGTCTGTTGCTTTTCACCCATAATCAACCTGACGGTATAGTATCCTGGCATCACAAGGGGACCAAGTTTCGGTTCGGAGATGCCCCAGTGATATATTTCCCGTGTTTTCTTCCCGCGAAAACGTTTCTCCTCCCAAATCTGGGGATATGCGGCCGGTGTTGTTCTAAGCTCAACGGTCTTGGTTGGCGGATACCGCAAATCCCACCATATTCTGTTGATGCCTTTCTTGGCCGGTGTTTGGAATGACCTGATGACACGACCTGAATCGCTCAAAATTTCGACTGTCACTTTCTTGGAGGTTGCATTTTTCAGGTAATAATTAATCGAAGCCCCATAAGGCGGATTCTCTCCCGCTGAATGATCCTGGGATGATCCACGATATACATGCACCTTCCGAAAGCGATATGCCGGTCGTGGGTGAAAAAGATGAACATCCGAATCCAAGATACCCGGTGTCAGTTGTTCTAGCGGCGTGATGTCATCGAGGATATACAAGCCGCGGCCTTTCGTTGATACCACCAGATCATGGAAATCGGGCTGAATGGTTAGCCAGCTTACAGGAGCATGGGGAAGGTTATTCTGCAGGTGATGCCAATGTCCGCCATCATCAAAAGATACATACAATGCGTTTTCGGTGCCCGCAAATAATAAACCACGCCTGTGTGGATCTTCCCTTACTACGTGGACATAACTAAAAACACTGTGTGGAATTCCGTCCGTGATCTTCGTCCAATGCCGACCGTAATCCGTCGTCTTGTAGATATACGGGGCACGGTCATCTACCTGGTGGAAATCGACAGAGATGTAGGCTGTTCCTGCACTAAACCGGGATGGTTCAATATTGCTGATGGTACCGTACGGTGGCAAATCCGGTATGTTTTTAGTGACATTCCTCCAATTTTTGCCTCCGTTGAGTGTCACATGAACCAATCCGTCATTGCTCCCGGCCCAGATTACTCCCGCTTTTACCGGTGACTCCGCAATGGCAAAAAGGGTTCCCCAATATTCGACCCCAAGGTTATCGGGTGTGAGCCCGCCTGAACTACCCATTCTTGTTGTATCGTCGAGCGTCAGATCAGGACTGATGATTTTCCACGTCTTTCCACCATCTGTTGTCATATGAACATACTGGCTGCCTGTATATATTTTATTGTGATCATGGGGTGATATTGCGATGGGTTGGGTCCAGTTCCAGCGATATTTCAGGTATCTCGCAGGAGAGTCCAGTGATTTTTCAGGCCATGGTGTTACGGACTGCGTGTGTCTGGTTTTCCGGTCGTACCGTGCCACTTCACCAGAATAACAACCGCCCCATACCCACCTGTTAGTCACAGTGTCGGGATACGAAAACCCTGATTCGCAACCGGCCGTCGTATGCCATATTGCTGATGGGATGTCATAATTCCCGGGCAGGTTGCTTGGTCCTTCAACCGACTCATCATCCTGCATGTTGCTGTAGACGTTGTAGGGTACCTTGTTATCGACAGTCACATGATACATCTGCCCGATCGGCAACACGATGTAGTTCCAGGAGCGCCCCCTGTTTACGCTGATTCCCACACCACCGTCGAATCCGAGCATCATGCGTTTACCGTTTGTCGGATCGGCCCACATGTCATGGTTATCGCCACCCCATGGAATACGGTCGATGGTTTCCCCTCCATCATGCGACACATACATCCCATTGGAGGGGAACCAGACCGTATTGTAGTCATCTGGGTCTATGAGCATCCGTGTGTAATAATGCGGGCGCTCATTGATCAACCGGCTGTAGTTAACGATATGCCAGTGATGGCCTCCGTCATCAGAGCGCCAGAGAGAACCGCGCCCACCAGTCTCGATGAGTGCATAAACGCGGTCGGAGTTATTCGGTGCCACGGCCACGGCAATCTTGCCCAGCGGTGGTTTAGGAAGGCCTTCTTTCAAAGTGAGTCGGGTCCAGGTATCACCGCCATTTCGCGAGACAAAAACGCCACTGCCGGGACCACCACTGTCCTGCCCCCACGTTTTGATGACATATTGCCACATCCCGGCAAAAAGAATGTTCGGATTGTTTACATCGATAGCCAGGCCGGAACAACCGGTATGTTCGTTTACGAAGAGCACTTTCTTCCACGTCTTGCCGCCGTCGGTTGTACGGTAAACGCCTCGCTCTTGCTGTGGCCCGTAGTCATTTCCCTGGGCACATGCATAGACGATATCCGGATTCAGCGGGCTGATAACAATTCGTCCAATGCGGCCTGTTTTTTCCAAACCCATATGATGCCAGGTCTTCCCGCCGTCGGTCGACTTGTAGATCCCATCACCGATGGAAACATTGCTCCTGATAAACGGTTCGCCGGTACCCACCCAAATCGTATGCGGCTGACTCTTGTCGATGGCAAGGGCACCAATCGATTGCACATCCTGACTGTCGAAAATAGGTTTCCAGTTTGCACCCGCATCACTCGACTTCCACACTCCACCGGACGCGGCGCCTACATAATACGCATTCGGGTTCCCCGGTTCCCCTATCACCGCACTGACACGGTTTCCGCCAGGTCCGATAAAACGATACCTGAGCGATCGATAAACAGCAGAATCAATGATCTGTGCTGACGATTGACTTCCAACAAGACACAATAAAACCGTCACAATGAGGGAAATCAACTTACCGGAGACAAGCCGGACAGGTCTCGTACGTTCTTGAAATTCACCTAATTTTGAGCCAATGTTTCTGGTAACTTTGTTTTTCATGCATGTTCCGGTTTGTAATCACACAAAATATTACAGAAAGGTTATTATCCGGTAATCAAAGCCAATCCGTTGGCAATTTACCTGCCCTTCCTATAATGCTAAGTATTACCTGGCGGTATCCGTCGAAAAAATCGATCGGATCATCATTTTACTGCTTATCAGAACATAATTTAGAATGAGGATGGTAAGGAGCAACGATTTTTCGGCTTTTGAAAATTTTTAATAATGAATTGCGAAAATAGTATTAATTAACCGCGCTGACGAATTAATCCCCGTTAGCATGACATCCTAATGCGCCACCTCTCCCCAACCCCTCCCTATTTTCATGTATAGGAGCTATTTCTATTCACGGTCTGCGTAAATCCTACCATTGGGATCCCCTCGCGGGTGTCGTCGGTGTTCCATTCTTTGAAGATGTTATCAGGATAGGATAAGTACTCCGATTGCTTTATCCAGACCTCGTTTTCAGGAAAACATTTTCATTTATACCTGTTCGGATCCATTAGCGGATGACTAAGTTCAGATGCTCCCCGGCTGATCAGATCGGCGATTATCCTTCCGCTGACCGGCCCAAGGCTAACGCCCATCATTGCGTGACCTGTTGATGCATAGGCATTTTTTGCTTCACTGAATACTCCTACATACGGCAATCCATCCGGTGAGCACGGACGAAGTCCAACCCATGTCTTGAATCCCTCAAGGTCAGCCAACGTGTAATCGGGGAAATACTCGCACACAGTCTTCTTCAGGCCCCGTAGTTTGCTTTGGGTTACACTTACATCATTACCCGTTATTTCCATGGTACCGGCGAATCTCAGTTGCCGGTCAAAAGGTGTCATGGTTACTTTCGCTTCGGCGAAAATGGCACAAATCTCTGGTTTAACTTTTGGATTATCGAGTGTAATACTGTAGCCCTTACCAGCTTGAATGGGCATATTGGTATTGAGCAAACGAGCCAGATCCGGCGAAAAACTGCCTGCACAAATAACGACATAGTCCGCATTCCAGATACGCCCATCGGAGCTTTTGACCGTGCGAATTTTATTCCCTGTTTTCTCAAATCCGGTAACTTCACTGTTAAATTCAAAGCAAACGCCATGATTGGTTAACCACTCTCTTAACCCGCTCATCAAACTGCCCGGATTCAGGTGCCCGTCTTTTGGAAAATAGGTTGCCCCGACGATGTTCATCCTGACATTCGGTTCCATCTCAAACACTTCTTTTGCCGACAATACCTTGCATGGAAGCCCCAATTCTCTGGCTTTTTCCGCTACTTCCGCCTCTTCTTCAAGTCCTTTTTCTGACTTGCAAAGCATGAAAAGTCCCTTTTTCCGGAAACCGAAATCGAACTCCTTTTCCATCTCCTGATACAATTCCCGGCTTTTGAGCAGGATATCTCTTAGTACCGGTCCTGCCTCCTTAACATGTTGTTCTGTTGAGGCCTTCTTGAACTTCCAGCCCCATGAAAGCAGTTCCCTGCTGACACGTGGTTTGATATAAAACGGACTCTCCGCGTTAAGCATCCACATCAGACCTTTGCTTATGATACCGGGTGAGGCCAGAGGAATGATATGACTCGGCACGATCATGCCGGCGTTGCCATAGGAACAGTTGTCGCTCCCGTCACCCCAATCGAGCACGGTCACCTCGAACCCCTCCTTATTCAGATAATAAGCCGTACTTAATCCTGCAATGCCCGCTCCAATGACGATGACACCGTTATTTCCCATATATCAAATCACCTGGAATCCGTATGCATAGGGATCATCGTCGTCGATTGTTATCGTATTATAGCCCGTGATCCGTGCCCATCCCTCAATGCTGGGTATGATTGCCGGTTTACCATCTAATGTTGTGATATTCTCAACCCTACCGATAAACTTGCTTCCGATGATACTCTCGTGTATAAACCGGTCACCCACTTTCAATTTACCTTTGGCCACCCATTGAGCCATGCGTGCACTGGTGCCGGTCCCGCAGGGTGAACGATCAATCGCCTTGTCTCCGTAAAAGACGGCATTACGTGCAGTGGCTGCCGGGTCGATGGTGTCGCCGGTCCACATAATGTGACTCAAACCACCGATGGTCTTATCTTCGGGATGTACAAACTCGAGTTGTTCGTTTAACCGCCTGCGCATCACCCGGCTCCATGGAATGAGCTGTTCGGCCTTGTAATTCTGTAATCCTGAAAAATTCTTCTGGGGATCGACGATAGCATAAAAATTGCCACCATACGCTACATCAACCTTTAACATCCCCAGATCCGGACATTCAACCTCAAGTTGCTCGACTGCCAGAAAACTGGCAATGTTGGTCAATTTCACAGACGTAACTCTGTTTCCTTCCTGGGTATAGTCAACTGTGACGAGACCAGCAGGTGTCTCCAGACGAAGTTTTCCCGGTTCTTTCGGTGTTACCAATCCTTCTTCAATCATTATAGTTACGGTACCTATTGTTCCGTGGCCGCACATAGGCAAACAGCCGCTTGTTTCGATGAAAAGGATAGAAATATCATTCTCAGGATCAGATGGGGGGTAAAGGATGCTTCCCGACATCATGTCGTGTCCTCGGGGTTCGAACATCAATCCCCGGCGTATCCAGTCATATTCGTGCATGAAATGCCGGCGTTTCTCACTTATAGTATCACCCTGCAGAATCGGGCCACCACCTGCCACCAGCCGGACCGGATTACCACAGGTGTGAGCGTCTATGCAGAAAAAGCGTTTTACTGACATCGGGAATTGTTTGTTGTTAGTAGTCAGTTGATTATGGTTATCAGCCGTCGGCTGTCAGCTACCCATATAAGAGTATTCCTTGTTCACTATTCCCTGGTGATTGATCCATTTACAAGTCGGAAAATCCTGAGCGGATTTTCGTCTTTAAGCTCATCCGGCAACAGATCCCCGGGACAATCCTGAAAAGCAACGGGACGTACAAACCGAAGAATTGCACGCGTTCCAACGGATGTAAACTTGGCGTCTGTTGTTGCCGGAAATGGTCCGCCATGCTGCATGGAAGAACATACCTCGACACCGGTAGGAACACCATTAAAAATCACGCGACCTGCCTTCTCCCGGGCGATCCCGATCAATTCTTTTTGGTTGCCAAGTTCTTCGTCGGTTCCAACAAAAGTGATTGTTAGCTGCCCTCTGAGTTTACGGGCGACCTTTTTCATTTCACCCGAATCAGAACATTCTACGACGAGCGTATAAGGACCGAAAACCTCCTCATGCAGTTTTTCATTGTCGATGAAAGCCGAAGCTGTCACTCTTGCTACAGATCCTGAACCCATGTTGCCCATCTCCTCGTCGGATTGCAGCACAACTTCAATACCTGCTTGTTTGAAAGCCAGGGCTCGTTTTTGTCGATAGTTTTCAGCGATCTTATTGTTCAGCATGCAGGCCGGCGGAGTCGCTTTCAAATTGTCAGCCAGCTTCTTTCTAAATACATCCAATGCCCGGCTCTTCACACCAATAATCAGACCGGGATTTGTGCAAAACTGTCCAGCTCCAAGCGATACCGATGATGCATACTGATCAGCCAATTGTTCTGCCGACTGTCCCAATTTCTCGTTGAGCAGAAACACAGGGTTGATGCTGCCCATTTCAGCATACACCGGGATCGGCTCCTCTCTTTGCTGAGCGAGATCGTAAATGGCCTTCCCTCCGTTAAAAGAACCCGTAAATCCTACAGCTTTTGCCAATCGATGCTTCACCAGAGCAGCGCCTGAATCCGGACCTCCCACAACCATACCAAATGTTCCATCGGGCATACCTGTTTTTTTGATGGCTTCAATGATAGCTCCGGAGACCAGTTCGTTGGTTCCCGGATGCGATTCATGTCCCTTTACGACTACCGGGCATCCGGATGCCAGCGCCGAAGCGGTATCACCTCCTGCAGTGGAAAAGGCGAGCGGGAAGTTGCTTGCTCCAAACACAACGACCGGGCCCATCGGAACGAGCATGCTACGGATGTCGGGCCTGGGTGGGGTTCTGTCAGGCAGGCCAGTATCAATGCGTGCATCGACCCAGGAACCGTCACGTAACAGTTCTGCAAACATCCGCAGCTGGTTACAGGTCCTCCCCCGTTCTCCTTCCAGGCGTACTCGTGGAAGTCCGGTCTCTGCCATTGCCCTGTCAATCAATTCATCACCGAGTGAGATAATCTCATCAGCGATTGCTTCCAGGAAAGCTGCCTTATCATTGCCGCTACAATGCCTGTACAACCTAAAGGAAAAATCGGCTTTCGACATCACCCGGTCTATCTCATCATCCGTGGCGATATGGAACGTTCCAGGCAGATCCGTCCCGTCGACCGGATTTTTTGATATTAAGAATTCAGACCCTTCATTTGATATTTCATTACCGACGAAATTGATCCCTTCTATCATGATAACACTGGTATTTCCGGTTTGATTTTTAATGCATTGTCAATGATTCGTTGCACTCGTTCACGTTCGCGGCCGGCAAGCGGCAGACGTGGAGGCCGGACATTTTCCGAACCCAGGGACGTGGCAACTTCAGCCAGTTTAATATTTTGTACCAGTTTTGAGGAGACATCCAGCTCCAAAAGCGGCAAAAACCAACGGTGAATAGCCAATGCTTCATTGAATCGACCTGCTTTTACTAATTCATAAATAGCCACCGTTTCATTTGGAAAGGCATTTACGAGTCCGCCAACCCATCCATGTGCTCCCATCATTAAACTTTCAAGGGCCAGGGTATCCACACCACATAATATCTTGATTCGGTCACCGAAACAATTAAAGATACGGGTCACATTCGAAACATCTCGTGTAGAGTCTTTTACTGCCTGGATATTGTCGTATTCAATCAATTCTTCAAACATATCCAGTGTGACCTCGATATTGTAGTCTACCGGGTTATTGTAAACCAGTATTGGCAAGTCAGTTGAAGCGGCAACTGCCTTAAAATGGGCCACCGTTTCCCTCGCGTCGGCTTTATATCCCATTGGTGGGAGCATCATCAATCCCGACGCACCGAGTGCTTGCACATCTTTCGCCGTTTGCACTGCTTTTTCGGTTGACTGTTCTGCAATATTGATGATGACCGGAATTCTCCCGCTACTGATTTCCATCGCGTATTCAGCGATTTGAAACTTTTCCTCGTACTTAAGTGTACTGGCCTCGCCAAGGGAACCGCCAATGATCACCCCGTGTATCCCTGCATCCATTTGTGCTTTAAGATTTTTACCAAATGTTTTGAAATCCAGCGACCCATCTTTGTGAAATTGCGTTGTAATTGCTGGATAAATGCCTTGCCAAATTATTTCCATGGTGCCTGTTTAGATTCATGTTTTGGAGAAGTAAGTAAAAAATATCCCATTTAATAAACTTGTACGAAATTCATCGATTATGTGAAAATATTATTTATTTGATGTTTGCTTCTTGACCCTATGGCCAAATAATATGAATTTGACAGTATTGTAGAGTAATTGGTGTTTACAGAGTCAATTTTGTATATGGTTAGTGACAGGTCTATCTATTTCCAACTTCCCAAGGTCAACCGTGAAGGATTTTTTGTTCAGTACGATGACCTTGCTCATTTCTATGATCAACTACATTACCATCCGGAGCTTCAACTGGTCTATATCATTGAGGGTTCGGGCGATCTGTTCGTCGGAGACCAAATCAAACACTTTGTTCCAGGCAACCTTTTTCTAATCGGTTCAAACCAAAGTCATCTGTTCAAAAGTGATCCTTTATATTTTGCCCCAAAGTGCCAAAAGCACTCACGGTCGATTTCCGTCTTCTTTCACATGAAGTCTTTGGGGGATGGTTTCTTTGACATCGTTGAGACAACGAATATCAAGAACCTTATCCACCGATCCAACCGCGGAATCCGGTTTTCCAGCTCAATGGCCCGCCAAATTGGTCCTCAAATGATCGCTTTAATTAACAGGTCAGATTTTTCACACTTCCTGAAGATTTTGTCGATTTTACACCAACTGGCCGAAACGACTGATTACGAGTATCTGGCTTCCGTTGGTCGCGATAACCCGCCTACTTACAGGGAAAGCCAAAAGATCAATGCCATCATCAACTTTATTTTGAATAATTATAAACGTGATATTCAGCTGGATGAAGTGGCCAAAGTAGCAAACTACAGTAAAGCTACATTTTGTCGTTTTTTCCGTCAGCGGACCCGCAAAACATTTACCCGTTTTTTAAATGAGGTGCGGGTTGCAAATGCCCGTCGCCTGCTGTTAAAGACCGATCTCAATGTTTCCCAGATATGTTACGAGAGCGGTTTCAATAATGTATCCAATTTTAACAGACAGTTTAAACGAATAACTGGACTGACACCTAAAGCATATCTGAAAAAATATGAGAATTCCCAGGATAAAATGACTCACCTCTCGTAGAAGACCGCTGCATATCCGGGATCACGAAAAAGCGAACCGGCATCTTGGCTCGCTTTTTATCGTAAAAATCATTTGTTTTCGTACAACCAGTCCATTTGATAGCTTTTTAAAAACTTACAATACTATGGATAAGCAACCCGGTCTTTATCTTCATGAAGAGATCCTGCTATTGGCACTAAAAGACAAAAAAGGCACCATTGCATCGGCCGCGACAATGTATCAGAATGCCGTGGGCGGAGCTATTCTCGCAGAACTTTTACTCCAAAAACGGATAAAGATTGATGAGTCATCGAAAAAGAAGCTCGTTAATATTGATAGTACGCAACTAACCGGAGATGATGTAATTGACGAATGCCTGCAAAAGATATCCGGTGCAAAAAGACGGGCTTCCGTCCAGACATGGCTGATGCGATTTGCCGGGGTTAAGCATCTGAAACATCGGGTCGCAAAACAACTTTGCAGGAAGAATATCCTGAAGGAAAATGAAGACAAAGTATTGTTGTTCTTTAATCGGAAAGTGTATCCAGAGATCAATCATGAGCCTGAGCAGAAAATTATAAATCGCCTGAAAGAAGCCATTTTTACTGACTCCGAACTGACAGACTCCCGAACCACCATTTTACTCTCACTTGCCTATAGAAGTAATTTGCTTTCTATCATCTTTGATAAGAAGGAACTGAAGAAACGCAATAAACGTATCGAGAAACTTGTGAATGGCGAGATCATTGGAAAAGCTACCTCTGATGCTATTGAGGCGATTCAGGCTGTTGCTTTAATTGCAGCGACAACCGCCATAACACCTACCGTACATTAGTCAGAAAAAAGATTATTCTTTATGACATCTCTGGTTGTTATGATTTAAATTATGATATACATACTGAGTATGAGCTTAAAAAACAGGAGGAAGCCATGCTTACACAAGAGATACCTGTATCTGGCTACGATAAGATTAAAGAGGCCCAAAAGAGGGTATGGAACTGTGGCAATTATGCCAGAACCGGATCAAGACAGATAATCATTGCCGAACAGCTCTGCGAAAGTGTCGATCTCCATGGAGGCAGAAAAGTACTGGATGTAGCCACCGGTCCCGGTAATACGGCATTGGCGGCTGCCAGACGCGATTGCTTCGTCACAGCTATCGATACCGTCCACTCACTAATGGATATCGGCCGTGAGAGGGCGCGGGCTGAAGGATTCGAGATCGATTTTCATGAAGGAGACGCCGAACACATCCCTTATCCGGATGAACATTTTGACTATGTGCTGTCATCATTCGGCGTTCAATTCACGGCCAACCAGAAGAAAGCTGCCAGAGAAATGATCCGGGTATGCCGCCATGGTGGCAAAATAGGATTGGTTAACTGGACAGCAACCGGATTTATGGAAGAATTCAACGAGATCCTGGGCATCTATGTTCATTTGTCAGCCGTACCATCGCCTTACTTATGGGGTGAAAAGGGATCGCTAACCGATTTCTTCGGTGATGGTGTAACCAAATTAAAAATAGTACCGAGAACGTTTGTTTACCGGTTCAAATCCATAGAATCGTGGCAGGATTGTTTCCGCAATACATACGGACCGTACCTGCTGGCATTTGAGTCGCAGCATTACGATAAGAGGGAACAACTGACGAGTGATCTGCTCAATATCGTCCATCTGTACAACAGATCCGGTGATGAAACCCTGATTCTGCCGCTGGATTATGTGGAAGTTATAGCTGCAAGGAGCTAGTTAACTCTATGTGATGCAATTAATTGATCATTCAGATATCAAGAAGGATCATTATTCTGAAAAAATTGGGATCTTGCCGGTTGATTTCCTCAAATTTCTATCCGACAATAGGATGAATGGTAACGACTATAGTTACGCGGATAGAACACTGTCAGTTTCATACATCCTCAATTATCCGGAATCATGTTAAATTCAGTTTTGACTTTTCTTTCTATCTGTTTGATTACAACAGCATCTTTTGCCCAGCAATCATTTAAAACAGATACTATTGCAACAGACGAGGGTAATCTGGAGATCACTTTTATCGGGCATGCCTCGCTGATGTTCCGTTATGGAGGCCAGATCATCGATGTCGACCCTGTATCGAGGGAGGCCGATTATTCGAAGATGCCCAAGGCCGATATCATCCTGATAACCCATGAGCACCCCGATCATTTTGATCCCACAGCGATTTCTGAGATTCTGAAACAAACGACCATTATTGTTCTTACCAAGACCTGTGCAAAAGTGATCCCGGGCCGAACTGTGATGGGTAATGGAGATATCCGGACAATAAATGGAATAAAAATTGAGGCTGTTCCAGCCTACAATATTGTTCATAAACGCCCCAACGGGGAACCTTATCATCCGAAAGGCAGGGGAAATGGATACATCCTTACTTTTGGCAACAAACGGGTTTATGTGGCCGGCGATACCGAAAATATCCCGGAAATGAAGGCATTTGGGAAAATCGACATTGCTTTTCTGCCGATGAATCTTCCTTACACCATGACACCTCAGATGGTTGCCGATGCGGCCAGGATACTCAAACCAAAGATTCTGTATCCCTATCATTATGGAAATACGGATCCCCAAAAACTGGTTAAACTGCTCAAGGATGATCACGAGATTCAGGTTCGGATTCGCAAAATGAGATAGGATAATACTCTACAGGTTGAGGCGGATCCACATGGCTGTGTTATGAGTCATGCTTCTCTTCTATTCCCTGGTTCTACTGGTAGAGATTATTGATCACCAGCATCTTTTTTTAATGTTTGCATAATTTTAAAGGAGCTTGACCTGTCAATTCTGAACGTTAAGGGATTTTTATTCTATGAGTCCACGTCTCGAAATCGGATGTTGCACTCAGTGTAACTGGCTGTTACGGGCCGCATGGATGGCCCAAGAGCTGCTTACAACCTTTTCATTCGAACTTGGTGAAGTTGCCTCAATACCGGGTACCGGTTGAATCTTTGAAGTTCGACTCGATGAGGAGATGATCTTTTCAAGAAAGGAACATGGACGATTTCCGGAATCTGAGGAACTAAAACAGCTGGTTCTCGATAAAATTGCTCCTGAAAAACATCATAGTCATAGTGACAGAAATCCGGAATAACTAATAGCGATTTATTCCTTTCAGTCATAATCTCAGTACTATTTTTCAGTTTGAGTTCCTATCATTAGGACTTCTGACATCCCAAAAGGAATTTGAATCATTATGGAAAGCAATTATCCCATCCTGGAACTAAACGAGGCCACTGTAATACGAAATCACAACCGGATACTTGACCGGTTTTCCCTGTCGATCAAGAGAGATGAGAACACGGCTATCGTCGGTCCGAACGGGTCGGGTAAATCTACATTGATTAAACTATTAACCTCCCAGCTTCATCCGCTAGCCCATCAAACCGATACAGCACCGGTTAAAATATTCGGGAAATCCAGCTGGGATATTTTCAAGATGCGGACTCACATGGGCATCGTGTCGTCTGATCTTCAGGAAGATTTCATCCATAATACCCGACGGGGACATATCAGCGGGCAAGATGTTGTGATATCCGGATTCTTTTCAAGCCTCCGATTATTCTCCCATCACAAAGTGACCGAGATCATGGTCGCCAAGGCATCGGAAGCCCTGGATCGTATTGGGGCCGGCTATCTATCGGGAAAAATGCTTGATGAAATGTCAACCGGAGAAGTGCAACGAGTTCTGATCGCGCGCGCGTTGGTACACGATCCTGAAGTTTTGGTATTTGATGAACCCACTACCGGTCTTGACCTTGTGGCACGACATAAATGCATCTCGATCATGCGCAAAATTGCCAGGGAAGGCACGACGGTTATCCTGATCACGCATCATATTGAGGAAATCATTCCGGAAATCAACCGGGTCATCTTGCTGCAGAAAGGGACTGTTGCTTTCGATGGTCCAAAACAGGAAGTACTAACGTCCGATAAGCTCAGTAATGTTTACAATTATCCCGTCATGCTTGATGAAACGGCTGGTTTTTATAAGGCTACCCTCAATCATTAGGATGTCTACGCATGAATAATCACAAGCCTACTGTATGGCGCTATATCCGCAGTTGAATATGACACAAGCATAAGTCGAAAATAATCCATAACTTTAATCACAGTTGATAAATAATCTGCTCTTCTTTTGGTGCCTGTGATGTAATTATTCATTGGTGGCACCTCTCCGAAACAGCAGGCTAAATTCATCAGCTTATTAATAGTAACACAGTAAAATCACCGGCGCGTAATTGGCACTTGACCGGACACTTCGTTTCGTGTGAGTGAGGTTATGTTTTTTGGTGAGCTAAATAGTATAAGTAATGCAATATGGTAAAGTAAAATGGTTCGATGCTAAAAAAGGATACGGCTTTATCGAACCCGAAGACGGAAGTAAAGATGTCTTTGTTCACCGTAATAACGTAGAGAATCTGGGATTTCAGGAAGGACTCCGGGACGGGGAAGAAGTTGAATTTTCTGTTGAGGAGACAGATAAAGGTTTGAGTGCACAAGAAGTACGACGCCTGCAGTAACAATTTGAATAACATATTAAATGACAGACAACCCGGTTACAACGACCGGGTTTTTTTTATCCATTCATCAATCTTCATGTCTCCGTTGTTTCAAAGCTGTATCGCCGTAATCGTATAATTTCACGTCTTGATCTTTGATTGGTTTTGCCTACATTACTGCCAACCAGTTACTCATTTTTTAATGCGGCGGTTGAAACTGCCATAACACCGAATTAACCATGACTTCTGAAATGAACCGAAGAAATTTCCTAAAACTGATGGGCCTCGGCGTGGTTACAGCCGCTACAACTAAGAAAACCATGGCATCAACACTCAGCCATCTGCAATCCAATGAAGTAATGTTTTATGTAGGAACGTATACCACTGGCAAAAGTAAAGGAATTTACCGGTGTACATTCAGTCCAACAACGGGTGATATCAGTATGGAAGGCTTTACCGAGGGAATCGTGAACCCCTCTTTCCTTACCATCGCTCCCGGCAATAAGTACCTCTATGCAGTAAGTGAAACGGATAAATACGAAGGCGAAACCAGCGGCTCCGTTGATGCTTATAAAATTGATGCCGGTACAGGCGGACTGGAGCATTTGAATAAAAGACCCTCACATGGAGCGGCTCCCTGTTTTATTATTACCAGTAACGACGGCCGTTATGTGATGGTGGCAAACTACAACAGTGGGAACGTGGCTGTTTTTCCTGTTGCTAAAGACGGCAGTCTTGGGAGGATAACCGACCTTGTTCAGCATCATGGTTCGAGCGTCAATCCTGAACGCCAGGAAGGTCCGCACGCTCACTCCATTGTACTGGATCCGGCAAATAAATTTGCCCTTTCCTGTGATTTGGGAACCGATAAAGTGATGATCTACAAGTTTGATCATAAACATGGCAAACTCATTACAGCATCACAGCCTTTCGCAAAAGTGAAACCGGGCCTGGGTCCCCGGCACGTGAAATTTCACCCAAACGGCCGAATCGTATATGTTATCTGTGAAATGGGTAATACCGTGCTGGTATTTGATTATGATCCGGAAAATGGTCACTTAAAACAAAAACAAGCGATCTCTACCCTGCCGTCCGATTTTCACGGAACGACCAAAGCTGCGGAGCTGCAAATATCCTCAGACGGGCACTTTCTGTACGGCTCAAATCGTGGCGCCGATTCGATTGTTGTATATTCCATCAATCAAAAAAGTGGTGAGATTACTCCGATTCAGTACCAGTCTACATTGGGTAAATTCCCTCGCCATTTTATCCTGGATCCCACTGAAAAATACCTGATTGTGGCGAATGAACACACCAGCAATGTCGTCGTATTCAACCGGGACCAAAACAGCGGCAAAATAACTCCCGCCGGGAAATCAATTGATATTCCAGATCCGGTGTGCGTCAAATTTTTGTAAGAAGCGGATTATACTTTTTTATGCACCCTTTGTTATTGCCGTAACATTATAAAATTCTCTCTCAATATAATTATACCCTTGAAAATCATAGCCAAATGGCGTAAATTTATTGCCATAAGGCAGAAAGTAATCAAGTGGATATATTATGAACAAAAAAAATTCATCGGAAAGAGCTGAAGAGCCACTAGCTCTTTATAGGGTTCAAGTCGAAAATCCCTTTGCTTTTTGGGATTTAGTAACAGCTGCAAACCGAATATCCGAAGGGTTATCCACCTACATCCTGGAAGTCATACGCCGCGATTTGCAGCTTTCCAATCCGGAGCTGGCACAAGTGGTTTCCATCTCGTCGCGCACATTAGCCCGCAGAAAAAAGGAAATACGTCTTCCTTCCGATGAATCCGAGCGTGCCTACCGTGTGGCACGCCTTATTGAAATTGCCACCGATATTCTGGGCAGTACAGAAGAAGCACAGGGTTGGATGAAGGAGAACAATTTTGCACTTGGCAACCAACGGCCTCTCGATCTTATACGTACGGAACCCGGCGCACAACTTGTAGAGCGAACCCTCAGGCAGATAGAGTACGGTATTACGGTTTAACATGGCAACATTGACCGTTTGGCGTATCTGTTTACCGGAATTCGCAGATACTGCCTTTACCGGGATCGGAGCTGAAAAGTTTGGTGGCCGCTTCAACAGTCCGGGTAATGCTATTGTATACACCTCGGGATCCCTGTCGCTCGCACTGCTTGAGATGCTCGTTCAGGCTAATGCTGTCAAACGGCTTATGCGACAGGTTTGCATTCCCGCTGAGATCGATAATAGTCACCTTAAAAGTTATGAACGGGAAGAACTGCCGACAGCATGGGATATGATCCCGTATTCGCATGTATCACAAAGAATCGGAAATCAATGGCTGAAGAGCCAAAAATCACTCGTGCTCCGCGTTCCCAGCGTAGTTGTCCCCCAGGAATACAACTACCTGATCAATCCCCATCACCCGGACTTTCGATCGATCCTCATCAAGGAACCATTTCCAGTTCCTTTCGATAACCGGTTGCAAAACCATTAATTCCACTTATCCCAAACAGAAATTTCCATGTCAGATACAATTACTTTCGACAAAAACCAGACAGCTGTTCTCATCATGGACTACCAGAATGAAATTCTGGATATGCTCCCGGATATACAGCGTCAATCTTTGCTGGAACGTGCCGACGTTATTCTTACTCAGGCACGCACGAATGGTTTGCCTGTCATTTATATAGCGGTCCGGTTTCGTAAAGGATATCCTGAAGTTAGTCCAAAGAATAAGAGTTTTAGTAGTCTAAAAGAGGAAAACCGGCTCATTGATGGTACTGCTGGTGCTGAAATTCACAATCAGGTTGCCCCTCAGGATGGTGATGTAGTCGTGACCAAACGCCGTGTTGGAGCCTTTTCAACCACAGATCTCGATGTTATACTCAGATCTCTGGGTATCTCGCACCTGGTTCTGCTTGGTATTGCAACGAGCGGTGTAGTCTTGTCAACAGTACGATGGGCCGCAGATATGGATTACAAACTGACAGTCATTGCCGATGCCTGTGCCGACCGTGATGAAGAGGTCCACCACGTACTCACAGAAAAAGTTTTCCCGCGACAGACAGACGTGATACAAACCGCCAATTTCCTGGAAGCATTAAACTTTAACTGATATCCAGGCAGGGGGTCGTCAAGCTCAAAACCTTAAGGCTTGGCATGATGGCTACTGTCTTCCTGTGAAACGTTTATTCTATCAACAAAACTACTTATCCTGGGCAACCCATCGGGTTTCGAGGCGTGCAAGTGGGGTCTCTTCAGCCTTCTTAATTAACTGATGCCGCAGAAGTTTTGAATTTTCGTTATCCAGTTCATTCAGATTGCTAGTCACATTGGTCCCCTGCCTGGATTCAGCCAGAAACTGAACCGTCAGTTCAACGGGTCTGTATTTTTTGAGAAAGGCGTTATCCATTGGTTCAATCGCCCATTCAATGTAGTGCACATTATTGACGTGCCCATTTACGTCGAGATCACTACGCCTTGCAATAAGCTCTGCAGAACGAACGGTGTGGTCGGGTTCCGGCAGTTGCTGGTGCAAGTCAATTGTGAGTGCCCGGGGTGTATCCGGGCGAATGAGGTTAACAATCGACTCAGGCAACCGGTAGGGACGCCGGGTGGTCCGGTCTATAACCAGCCAAACGCTAGTGGCCTTCACAAGGTAATGCCCGTCTTCATCCAGGATCTCAAAATCACGCGTTGTAAAAAGGCGGTCGGTGCCCGAAGGCCATGTTCTGACAGTGATCGTCTGTCCTAGCTTCGGTTGATTTGTGATGCTCAGGCGCAGCCGCGACAAGACCCAGGTTTTGTTATCCTTCCCCAGGTCGTCGATTGAGACATGCAGTTTCTCAGCGTGATTGCCGGCGGCCTCCTGAAGATAGTTACATAGGGAAGCGAGGTTAGCGACACCATTGATGTCGATCTCATAAGTCCTTACCCGAAATTTTTCTTCCCATACAGAATCGTTTTGTATTCTGTCGGTCTTACTCATCTAACCTAATTCGTTTAAACTTTGATACCAGGTTTTAACTGAATATGAAGCTCATCAAGCTGACGCGGATCCACCACATCCGGGCAGTTATCCATCAGACTTTGAGCTTTTTGATTCTTAGGAAATGCGATGACATCACGAATGCTGCCTGCTTTCGTCAACAGCATAATGATCCGGTCCAGGCCGAGTGCAATTCCACCGTGTGGTGGCGGGCCAAAACGGAACGCGTCCATGAGGAACCCGAATTTCTCCTGGGCTTCCTCTTCCCCGATTCCCAATAGATGAAACATCTTTTGCTGTACCTCGCGCTGATGGATACGAATCGATCCACCGCCGATCTCATTTCCATTCATCACAAGGTCATATGCTCTGGCACGTATATTTTCAGGTTCACCTTCCATTTTGTCGATATCTTCAATTTTAGGTGAAGTGAATGGGTGGTGCATGGCATAGAAACGTCCTTCTTCCGGTTCCCATTCCAGTAACGGGAAATCTGTTACCCAAAGAAGATCACGACGATTCTCATCTATCAGATCATAGTCACGTGCGATCATCAGTCGAAGCTGACCTAGTTGTTCATACACTTCCGGAGCGCGGCCGGCCAGGATGAGGATCAGATCACCAATACCCGCATTGGCACGTTCAGCCATAGCCCGGCTTTCATCTTCACTGACAAATTTACTTACACTTGAATACAGTTCGTCTTCATTATTCTTCATGTAGATGAGTCCTCCGGCTCCAACCTCATCTTTGACCCGCTGAGTCAGGCGATCCATAACTCCCCGACCAAGTGAACCTAGTCCCGGTGCCACAAACCCAACTACTTTCCCCCCTTTCTGAACCGTACTTGAAAACACGCGGAATTCAGAATCTTTCACCAGATCCGACAGATCTACAAATTTCAGGTCGAAACGAGTGTCGGGTTTATCCGAACCATAGGTTCCGATGGCTTCCTGATAGGTCATTCGCGGGAACGGGGTCTTTACTTCCTCATTGAGCAGTCCTTCAATCACTTTTTTTATGAGCCCCTCAGTCATTTTGTAGATATCTTCTTCATCTATGAAAGACATCTCGACGTCAATTTGTGTGAATTCGGGTTGACGGTCGGCACGCAGATCTTCATCCCGAAAGCATTTGGCGATCTGAAAATAACGGTCCATTCCGGAAACCATCAAGATTTGCTTATACGTTTGCGGACTCTGCGGAAGAGCAAAAAACTTACCAGGATTCACGCGACTCGGCACCAGATAGTCGCGGGCTCCTTCAGGGGTACTACGCATTAAAACAGGCGTCTCGATTTCAGCAAAATTATTTTCATGAAAATATGAGCGAACCAAATGATAGGCTTCTGATCGCATCATCATATTCTTTTGCATGACTGGTCGGCGTAAATCCAGATACCGGTAGCGAAGACGCAGATCTTCATTTGTTTTAAGATCGTTTGCTATTTCAAATGGTGGCGTATCGGATTTTGATAAAATCTCAAGTTCGTGAACCCGCACTTCTATTTCTCCGGTTGGGAGATTCGGGTTGATATTGATTTCATCTCTGAGCTTTACAACTCCCTTAACGGCAACCACATATTCACTTCGAAGCGAATCAGCGAGAGAATGTGAATCCGCATTGTCCTGAGGTGAAAAAACAATCTGAGTAATGCCATACCGGTCTCTTAAGTCAATAAAAATAACACCACCAAGATCACGACGGGTATCGACCCAACCATTTAATATTACTTCGTTACCAGTATCAATTTTGCGAAGTTCGCCGCTGTTGTGAGTTCGTTTTAGTTGCATAATTTGAGTATTCGCGATTTACCTGTTACATAAATGAATTGCCATACAAGTCGGCAAAAATAAACAATCTCATAACCAATCGCTCGTCTGGTAATTATAATGATTGGCACTTCTTTTTATGAATTGCGTAATAATGAGTTAATGATTCTACCACAAATATTACGCTTTTTTAATACTTATGGTTATTCTGGAATGGAATGTTTCGTAAAAAATACGGATAATAACCACTGAATTGGTAAACAGTCTCTTGGTAGGTTCCGTAAATTTACCAATTTTCTTTTGTAGGTGTGGCTTTGAATGAGACTATCGTGGATACCCAACATTTCTCAAACGGAAACAGACGCTTGTATCACTGTCCCATGGATAAGGAGTTATCTGGTTTTGACGGTACATGGTTGTGTGAGGCTGCAAGTCGGCTATCCGGTGCCCCGATTGCAGGATTGTACCTGAATTTGCCCATACGTAACTATACGGATGAATATACCACCTGGTATCAATTCAGCAGTTATGAAGATTACCAAAATTCCAACATATTCCGGGAATTTATTGATTCCATCCTTACAGAACATAGGAATGTACAACCCAGGCAGATAAAGACGATTCCCGGTTATGAATTGCAGAAAATGCCTGCACCTTTGGATTTGATTGTTATATGCCCTGTCATTTTAGATACTGAATTTACTGAATGGCTGATTTTGGGATATGATAATCAGACGTTATCAGGCCGTTCCGCGGAAGATTTGGAGGAGGATGCAAAAACAGTTTCAGAGTTTATACTCTCAATTCTAACCAAGATGCGGCCCCTGATTTTTTCACCTTCACAGGATCCCGGTTCAGATATCCTTGAAGCGTTAAGATCAAATGATGAATTAGCGTTTGCCGTGTTTTCGACCGATGGCAATATGATTATGTCGAGCAAACGCTGGTCTCGTTTTTTTGCCGGAAAAAATTCCCTGATTTCCACCTCAACCATTGCAGAAAAATGGAGTCCTGAATGGAACCGTGCTCTTAGTGGAGAAACCGTTAAGGGACATTGGTTGCCGCCGTATAATCAGGATACCCCATTAAATTGGTCAATGATTCCGTGGCGGAATAAACAAGAGGAAATAGAGGGGATTATCGTGTTAAGCGAGGTTTTGCATAGAAATAATTTGCCGGAAGACGGGGAAAAAACACATTTATTAAGTAAATTCATTACTATTGAAAAAGAAAGGAAGATCCTTGCCAAAAGACTTCATGATGAGCTTGGCCAATCCCTCTCGGCCGCTTTATTGAATTTGGAGTTGGTCGGTCAATCCGATGATTTGGGCGATCAGGAAGCCGCACTACAGAAGGCGCGATCTTTGCTGAATCAAACCATTTCTGATATAAGAAGTATCTCTCAACAACTGCGCCCTTCAATCATTGACGATTTTGGACTGACTACAGCCTTGAAGGTTTTATGCAATAATCTATCTAAGACTACGGATAAAAAGATCCATTTTTATGCATTCCAGGTCGACAATGAAATTCCAGAGTTTTACCAAATTACAGTTTTTAGAATCTGTCAGGAAGCCCTGGAGTACATTATCAGCTATACCAAAGCCTCGGTTATAAACGTGCAACTCTTCCAGCGTGAGACGTCTGTATTGCTGCACATACATGATGAGGATTCATTTAATAACAAAGATCAGTGGAGCTCGCGGGAAAAAGCAGGCATCGAAGACTATTTCTCCGGAATAAAGGAACAAACCAATCTTCACAATGGTGACTTTCATATGGACCTGCAAACTACAAACGGAACCGAACTTATCATACAATTCCCACTAAACGATTATTCAAAAGAGTTACAAGACAAGAGTTATGAAGAGAATTAAGGTAATCCTTGCCGATGATCACGATATCGTTCGTTTTGGCATCGCAAGTGTCATTCGGACGGCAGATGATATAGAACTTATTGGAGAAGCTTCTGACGGCAGAGGTACTATTGAGTTATACAAACAGTTTACTCCGGATGTTGCCATTGTCGATATTACGATGCCAGGCATGAACGGTATTGAAACCACTCGCGCCATCCTGGAATCGCATCCTGATGCAAGAATACTTATTCTGACCATGCATATGGATGAAGAATACCTGAACCAGGCATTAAAAGCTGGTGCTAAAGGCTATTTGCTCAAAAACTGCGATAAACAGGAACTAGTCAATGGCATACGTTCGATTGCCAAAGGTGATAAAGTATTCAGTGGCACAATCTCCATGCTGATGACGGAACATTACATCAACTCCGTTACCGATGTTCATCAGGAGAAGCCACAACCGCGTAACGGAAGCATTCACCTTACCAAACGCGAAAAAGAAATTCTCAATCTGATAGCCGATGGACTGACAAGCCAGGAAATAGCAGAATCACTCTACATTTCGCCACGTACCGTTGAGACTCACAGGGCGAACCTTCTGCAAAAGCTGGACATAAAAAATACCGCAGGGTTGGTGCGTTATGCGGTAGAAAATGGTTTTATTGGTGCTTAAAAGTCCGGCCTTTCTATTTTTGCCGATATACGTAAGTAACTAATATTAAAAAAATTTATAGGAAATAATCGGCGAAAATTATTGCCTCATATGCTTGCTTCTGTTACTTTAGTAATAGCAAATGGGGTAATAGCCGTCTGTAGATGATAATTTAACATCCTGCCTATGATCGGGCGGGATGTTTTTATTTATATTCGGCTACTTAAAAGCTTCACAATGACCGTTGTGAAGCTTTTTTATTTTTAGAGAACAATGTCAACATTTATCGTGACATGATATGAATGCTATTTGTGAGGTTACAAACCATCTGAGTTTTATCATCGCAGCCCCGCCTTTCAAAGTATTGCTGCTTTCACACTGCGATGCACATTACCACTGGTACTTTTAAACCGAGAGCAAAATAGGTTGTCTTATCTCATATAAAACTGTTGAATTTGTCATGCGGTTACATATCTTACAATAAAAGACATATAACTCTTAAATAAACGCCTATGTGTCTGGCCATTCCTGGAAAAGTAACCGAGATTGGAGATGAAGAGGATGAGATGGTCATGGGTCGGGTCAGTTTTGGAGGACTCGAAAAAGAGGTTTGCCTATCGTACGTGCCCGATGTGAAAATAGGTGATTATGTCATCGTACATGTTGGCTTTGCTCTTAGCAAACTGGATGGATCGGAAGCCCGGCGGGTTTTTGAATACCTGGACCAAATGGGCGAAATGGAGGAAATAAAAACGAAATCAGATTAAAGACCTCCTGCAGCTAACTATAAGTATAGACTTGCAGATACAACTACCTCAATCCTAATGTAGAACCGCTTACCGTGCACGAATTATCCATTGCCCAAAATATCATCCGTATTGCGAGAGAACATCTGGCTCCGGATGAAGAACCACGGTTGCAAATAATAAGAGTTCGAGTCGGAGCCTTTTCAACTATTGTTCCCGAACTGCTGCAGTCTGGTTTCGAAGCAGCAAAAGAGGGCACGCTCATGAGCACAGCCAAACTTGAAATCACGGTAATCCCTCTTCAGATAAAGTGCAACAATTGCGGGTATGAAACGCAAATAGAGCCGGTTGATTTTACCTGTCCCGTCTGTACGTCTTCCGATATTGCAATCATGGCGGGTACCGAATTAACTGTTTCTGATCTTCAAATTTCTGAAAACTAAATCAGTTTTTATCATGAGTATCAAAACCATTGAACGAAAAGTTCTCCAAAAGAACGATGAAGTTGCCAGTGAAAATCGTTCATTTTTTGGGAAACACGGCATTTTTGCCCTTAACCTTGTAAGCTCACCCGGATCCGGAAAGACAAGCTTGCTTGAACAAACCCTTCAGAACTTGGAACAGCGGATTAAAACAGCGGTCGTTATTGGCGATGTACAGACCGATCTTGATGCACAACGGCTGGCATCGTTTGACTTGCCTGTCATCCAGCTTGTAACCAATGGTTCCTGTCATCTGGAAGCGTCGTTGGTCAGGGATGCTCTTATGGATATTCAGCCGGAACAAACCGCGCTGTTATTCATCGAAAATGTGGGCAACCTGGTCTGCCCCGCCGGTTTCGATCTCGGCGAAGCCATGAAGGTAGTCATTGCCAGTACGACTGAAGGTGATGATAAACCCCTTAAATATCCGGCGATGTTCCGGAATGCAGGAGTGCTGGTTATCAATAAGATTGACCTGCTTCCATATGTCAACTGCGATATGGATCAGCTCCGTGCAAACGCGTTACGCATCAACCCTGCCCTTACCATTTTTGAAACGTCCTGTGTCAGTGGTAACGGCATCGATCAGTGGTGCGATTGGCTGACCGATCAGGTGAAGGAGCGAACATGGCAAAACGTGTCCGGATAACGATTCACGGCATGGTTCAGGGGGTTGGTTTCCGGCCATTCGTTTACCGGCTCGCGAACGCCTTTAATCTGACGGGGTGGGTGATCAATGATACCCGTGGGGTTACGATCGAGGTCGAAGGCCATCAGTCTTCCCTTGATCACATGGTCCAAGCTTTGCAACATGATCTACCTCCGCATTCCTATTACGAAGATTGGGATATTCAATACCTCGAACCAGTCGGATTTCAACATTTTGAGATTCGCGAAAGTGCTAATAATGGTAGCAAACAGGTTTTGGTGCTGCCCGATATCGCCA
Source organism: uncultured bacterium (assembly GCA_963787205.1). GTDB lineage: Bacteria > Bacteroidota > Rhodothermia > Balneolales > DATFMH01 > DATFNI01. Next base: position 7,142 of record CAWBCD010000021.1, on the reverse strand, counting down.
CCTGTCCGGAGTGTTTGAAGGAGATTTTCGATCCGAATAACCGGCGCTACCTCTATCCTTTCACCAACTGTACGCATTGCGGACCTCGCTTTTCCATTATTACCGGATTGCCATACGACCGACAGCAAACTACCATGTCCAAATTCACAATGTGTGATCACTGCCGGCAGGAATACGAGGATCCTGAAAACAGACGCTTTCACGCCCAACCCAATGCCTGTCCCGATTGCGGTCCCCAGATGGAACTTTGGGATCCCAACGGAGACCTACTTACTCGCCGACACAAGGCTATGAAACGAGCAGCTAATGCGATCAAACACGGACAGATCATTGCATTAAAAGGTCTTGGGGGTTTTCAATTGCTTACAATTGCCACAAATGAATCATCTGTCCAGGAACTTCGGAAACGAAAGGACCGTGAGGAAAAGCCGTTTGCCCTGATGGTAACTTCTTTGGCACAAGCTCACAAGTTATGTTCAATTTCCAAAGAGGAAGAGACCCTGTTAAAGTCTCCGCAGGCCCCCATCGCTATATTGAATCGCATAAGAGATCCTAAAATTCCGATAGCACCTTCTGTGGCGCCTGATCACCCAACCCTCGGCATCATGCTTCCGTACACTCCATTGCATCATATTCTGATGCGCCTTGTAGGAGCACCGGTCGTCGCCACAAGCGGCAATATAAGCGACGAGCCCATTTACACAGATGAGCATAAAGCCTTGGAGCGACTGCGCGGAATTGCCGATTTGTTCCTGGTTCATGACCGCCCCATCGAACGGCACGTTGATGATTCTGTTGTTCGAATGATAGCAAGCAAACCAACCGTATTGCGTCGAGCACGCGGATATGCTCCACTCCCCGTCTCTGTTAAAACCGGGAAAAACGTTAATGGAGAGTCCGAAAAAAAAGCTCTGCCTACCGTCCTTGCACTCGGCGGTCATCTGAAAAACAGCATCGCAGTTAATGGGGATACAAACCTGTTTGTGAGCCAACATATCGGGGATCTCAGTACGTATGAAGCCACGAAAGCGTATCACAAAGTTACCGGCGACTTACCACGTCTGTATGACCTTAATCCTGATCTGATCATTCACGATCTGCATCCCGGGTATTATACAAGTAAAGATGCACTGAACCGTAATCTGCCAACTTATGCTGTACAGCATCACTACGCTCATATCCTATCGTGCATGGCTGAGCACGGACTTGAAAGGCCGGTGCTGGGTGTCGCCTGGGATGGTACGGGATATGGGACGGATGAAACTATTTGGGGAGGCGAGTTCATCCTGTGCGATCATAAATCCTGGAAACGCGTCGCCACTTTCCGAAGCTTTCGGCTTCCCGGTGGCGATAGTGCCATGCGCGAACCCCGCAGATCCGCATTAGGCATGTTGTTTGAGATGTTAGGGGATCACGCATTTCAAAAGTATGATCTACCGACCATAAACGCCTTTTCAGGAACCGAGATCGGAATCATGAAACAGATGCTCCAACGGGGGATCAATAGTCCTGTAACAACCAGTGCCGGCCGTATATTCGATGCGATCACTTCCCTCCTGGATCTACGGCAGAAGATTACTTTTGAAGGACAGGCCGCCATGGCCCTTGAGCATCTTATCCCGCGGAATCATACGAATGCCAGCTATCCCTTTGAGCTTACTTCCGAAGGAAACCTTTGGATAATCGACTGGGAGACAATGATCCAACAGATTCTTACGGAATTACCCGAAAATGATCCCGGTAAAATATCGATGACGTTCCATAACACGCTATCCGACATAATCATTGATATCGCCCAACGAATCAAGGAAAAAACGGTGGTGCTGTCTGGTGGCTGTTTCCAAAATGCATATCTGACCGAACACACCATTTCGAAACTCGAGCGACGTGGATTTCATCCATACTGGCATCAGCAAATCCCTCCCAATGACGGAGGTATTGCCGCAGGTCAGCTTTACTACGCACTACTCAACACTGAAAAACTGAAAAAGGAGGCCGCCCAAGATGAAATACCTCGATGAGTACCGCGACCCTGATGCGGCCCAAAAATATATTGACCTGATCCATCGGATGATCACCCGGGAATGGACAATCATGGAAATCTGTGGCGGACAGACACACGCCATCGTAAAGTACGGCATAGATCATCTGTTGCCGGATAAGTTGAATTTTGTACATGGTCCCGGTTGTCCGGTTTGCGTGACTCCACAGGATATAATCGATAAGGCAATTGCCATAGCCCAGGAACCGAACGTCATTTTCACTTCTTTCGGGGATATGATGCGTGTTCCGGGATCGTACAAAGATCTGTTAATGGTGAAGTCGGAAGGTGCTGATGTCCGCATGGTCTATTCACCACTCGATGCTGTCAAGCTGGCGAGGAAACATCCGGAAAATGAGGTCGTCTTTTTTGCGGTCGGTTTCGAGACAACAGCTCCCGCTAACGCCATGGCGGTCTACCAGGCTCATACCTCCGGTGTTCATAATTTCTCAATCTTGTCGTCACATGTGTTGGTGCCGCCGGCCATGGAAGCTATTCTTTCGGCTCCGGGCAACCAGGTGCAGGGCTTTTTGGCAGCAGGTCATGTTTGCACCGTTATGGGTTATGACGAATATATCCCGTTGGCACCGCGCTACAAGGTTCCCATCGTTGTCACCGGATTTGAACCGCTGGATATCCTGCAGGGAACCTACATGACTTTGAAGCAGCTTGAAGAGGGCCGTTATGAGTTAGAAAATCAATATGCCCGGGCTGTAAGGCGTGAAGGCAACATTCCATCGCAAAGATTAATCCGCAAAGTCTTCCAGGTAACAGACCGCAACTGGCGCGGGATTGGAATGATACCGGTCAGCGGACTCGGTTTACGTCCAGAATATGCTGCTTATGATGCCGAAAAAAAATTTACGGTTCCTGTTGCTGAGCCGGTATCGCATTCAGAATGTATCGCCGGAATCATCCTTCAAGGCAGGAAGAAACCCATTGATTGCCCCGTGTTTGGAACAAAGTGTACACCGGAACATCCGCTCGGAGCACCGATGGTTTCCTCAGAGGGTGCCTGTGCCGCTTATTATCACTATGGAAATCTGGAAGTCAGGAAACCAGGAAAGCTGACGACCGACAGCTGACCGCTGACAGCAAACCTTAATAGACAATCACATGCTAATAAATTTGATATAGCATTAAAAATGAATGAATTAATGAATAACTCCTTTAGCTGTCCAATCCCTATTACCGACTACAAAAACATTCTGCTTGCACACGGCAGCGGTGGAAAGCTGACCAATGATTTGATCCGCAAGATGTTCCTCCCGCAATTCCGCAACAAGCATTTGGAAACCCTCGGTGATGGAGCAGTATTACCATCGATGAATGGTCGGCGCCTCACCGTATCTACCGATTCATTTGTAGTAAGCCCGGTCTTTTTTCCTGGAGGAAACATTGGCTCACTTTCGGTCCACGGTACGATCAACGACCTCGCTATGTGCGGTGCCGAGCCCCTGTACCTTTCCGTCGGTTTCATCATTGAAGAAGGATTCCCGTTGGATGAATTGTGGGAGATTATCCTATCCATGGAAGAAGCTGCAAGAGATGCGGGAGTTCAGATTGTCACAGGGGATACGAAGGTGGTCGACAAAGGAAAGTGCGACCGTATTTTCATTAACACGACGGGAATTGGAGCTGCATGGCCGGATGTGACTGTCGGGGCAAACAGGATACAACCCGGCGATCACATCATTGTTAGCGGCGATATCGCCCGGCACGGAATAGCTATCATGTCGGTGCGGGAAGGGCTTGAATTTGAGTCGACCATAGAAAGTGACTCGGCTTCCCTTTACGATCTGGTCAATACAATAAGACAGGCCGGCGATATTCACGCTTTACGGGATCCAACGCGCGGTGGCGTATCCAGTGCATTAAATGAGCTGGCCGAAGCATCCGGACTCGGCTTTGTGCTACACGAAGATTCGATTCCTGTACAGGAGCAGGTCCGGGCAGCTTGTGAGATATTAGGGCTGGATCCTCTCTATGTTGCCAATGAAGGAAAACTTATCGCTTTTGTCAGTAGTAAAGATTCCAAGGCCGTACTCGAAGCGATGCATCAACACCCAATGGGGAAAGATGCAGAAATAATTGGAGAAGTGGTGGGTGACCATCCAGGCATGGTAGTGCTCAAAAGCCGGATAGGAGGAACAAGGGTTGTAGATATGTTAACGGGTGAGCAATTGCCCCGGATTTGTTGAAAGTTACGAGTACTTCGAGTGCCTAAAGTACTTAGAGTTAAAAAGGATTTGGATATGTTATCACACATGACGGAACTGCTTGGGAGTAAATCATCTGCAGTGAGACGTAAAGTCATCGGACTTTACCTTTTTTTGATATTGATCAACCTTATCGTTTGGGCTACAGCACTTTCTGTATTCAGTGGATTTCCACTCCTTATAGGCACCTCTGTAATCGCCTACAGTTTCGGCCTCCGTCACGCGGTCGATGCGGACCACATTGCGGCGATTGACAATGTAACCCGCAAGCTCATGCAGGATGGCAGAACGCCGGTACCCGTTGGTTTTTATTTCTCATTGGGACATTCTACCGTTGTTGTTCTCGCCTCGGTTATAATTGCTGTTACGGCTACCTCGATCCAAGAAACATTCCCACAGCTTCAACATCTGGGCAGTATTGCAGGCACTCTTATTTCTGCAGGATTTCTCTTTCTTATCGCATTCCTAAATATGTTCGTACTGCGCGATGTATTCAAAGCATTCCGAAGAGTAAAGAAAGGAGGAACGTACGATGAGGAAACCCTGGACGGCCTGCTGGGACAACGCGGACTCATCTCCAGGATTTTTCGTCCGATTTACAAGTTGATCAACCGCAGCTGGCACATGTATCCGCTCGGCTTCCTCTTTGGACTTGGATTTGACACGGCAACGGAAATCGGACTTCTCGGTATCACGGCAGTGGAAGCCACCAAAGGTCTCCCTGTCTGGTCGATCATGATTTTCCCCGCATTGTTCGCAGCCGGCATGTCACTGATCGATACAACCGATGGCGTACTAATGCTCGCCGCATATGGCTGGGCTTATGTGAAGCCACTGAGAAAACTTTACTACAATATCACGATTACGCTTGTGTCGGTCCTGGTTGCTCTGCTGGTTGGTGGAATTGAGGTCTTCAATATCATCGGAGATAAATTGCAACTGAGAGGATGGTTCTGGAATACCATCGGACAACTAACCGGTGATTTTACCATGATGGGCTATTTCATTATCGTAATCTTCCTGGTTAGCTGGATGGCCTCAACTATCATTTATAAAATCAGGAAGTATGATGAGATTGAAGTGGCGAAAGAGGAAGTTGGAAGGATGGGATAATTTTAAATTATGAATTATGAATTTTGAATTGGGTCACTTCTTTGTCGTAGCTTAATCGAACGAATGTCAAAAAGGGCTGTCTTTGCGAGGAGTCCCTTTAGACGACGTGGCAATCTCGTTAAAATTGGTCACGATCGTTTCACGGTGTATACGGGATTGCCACGTCACTCGCTCCGCTTCGTTTCTCGCAATGACATCCTTTTTATCAAACTCTCAATCCTGCGAGCTACTCTAACGCCAGCTTCCCTGACCTCCGGCGATAACTCCGATCCATATCCAAAATTATCGGCTTCAATAGCAAAGACAATCACATGTTTGGGCAACTGATCGAGAGTCCGGCCAAGTGATATGGTTTCGGCCAGGTTGATCGTGTGACTGGAAACGGGAGAGATATCGCGTGGGATCTGTTCGGTTAGTGCATCAAATCGTTTTACAGTTCCTGCAGGTTCACCGGATTTAGCAGCGTCTACAATGATGACCCATTCCCGGTCTTTCCACGCTTCTATCAGGGCATACCCATCCGGGTTCATTTTTAGCAGCGTAGCATCCTTAATATCCGCATCCTGCAACTGATCGATTACGAAACATCCAACGCCATCGTCCGATCTATGGGGATTTCCGAAGCCTATTACTAATATGTCGGTAGCTGGCTCTTCTGCCATCTTGGAATGATCTGAGACCTGATTGACAAGTAAAAAAGGAAAAGTAAAAAGCCTTCTCCTAAAACAGAATTCAAACACAAAGATGTCATCCTGATTTTATCCCGCTTGTGGGATAAAGGAGGATCTCGTTTTGCAACCTGCAGCGATCGCTGTTTGCAACGACGAGATCCTACGCTGTTTTGCAGGCAAAACAACATCAGGATGACATCTTTGTGTATACGATATTTATTTTCGGTTTACTTCCAGATTCAAAAAATGAACCGAGCAGGAAATACACGGGTCGTAATTTCTCACGATCTGTTCGCATTTCCATTGCAATTCATCATCTTTTGCATCGATATGCTGCTGAACATAATCGTGCAGGTCACTTTCAATCATTTTCTGATTTTGTGAGGTCGGCGGGACAATGATGCCATCCAGAATCTTTCCTTCTTTGTCGATATCGTAACGATGATACAGGATACCTCTGGGTGCTTCCGTACATCCATAGCCCCGGCCGGCTTTGGGCGTTACCTCAACGTATGGACGATCCGGTTTTTCGTAATTTTGGATGATACGTATTGCTTCCTCGCAGGCATACACCAGTTCGAGACTTCTTACGATAATACTCTTATACGGGTTATTGCATTTCTCCGGAATACCCACTTCCTCTGCCGCTTTATGGACCGTCGGGGTAAGCTTATCATAATTCAGATTATACCGCGCCAAGGGTCCTACCAGGTATGCACCGCCGCCTTTCCGTTGCCCCTGCAACGCCGTCGAGTGCTCGACGTGTATCTCTTCAAACTTATTTTCATATTCGCTGAGAGGAATATCCACTTCTCTATTTGAAACGATCCGACCTTCATTAAATGGATACTCGTCTGGATGACGAAGTGCAACGTACTCATAGTCGGGCTCAAAATCCGGAAACGGAAGAGTCGATACCCATTTCACCGTCTCAAGACTGGCATCCCTGGCCCATTCCAGTTTTTCCAGCATGGCCTCAAGGTCTTTTCGCTCGGGTACTTTGTAGAACCCTCCAACTCTCACATTGATGGGATGCACCGATCGGCCACCCATCAACGACATCAGTTCATTACCGATTTTTTTGAGTTTAAGTCCCAT
>CAWBCD010000020.1:0-7683 GCA_963787205.1 uncultured bacterium | reverse complement strand
TTTCGGTTTACTTCCAGATTCAAAAAATGAACCGAGCAGGAAATACACGGGCTGTAATTTCTCACGATCTGTTCGCATTTCCATTGCAATTCATCATCTTTTGCATCGATATGCTGCTGAACATAATCGTGCAGGTCACTTTCAATCATTTTCTGATTTTGTGAGGTCGGCGGGACAATGATGCCATCCAGAATCTTTCCTTCTTTGTCGATATCGTAACGATGATACAGGATACCTCTGGGTGCTTCCGTACATCCATAGCCCCGGCCGGCTTTGGGCGTTACCTCAACGTATGGACGATCCGGTTTTTCGTAATTTTGGATGATACGTATTGCTTCCTCGCAGGCATACACCAGTTCGAGACTTCTTACGATAATACTCTTATACGGGTTATTGCATTTCTCCGGAATACCCACTTCCTCTGCCGCTTTATGGACCGTCGGGGTAAGCTTATCATAATTCAGATTATACCGCGCCAAGGGTCCTACCAGGTATGCACCGCCGCCTTTCCGTTGCCCCTGCAACGCCGTCGAGTGCTCGACGTGTATCTCTTCAAACTTATTTTCATATTCGCTGAGAGGAATATCCACTTCTCTATTTGAAACGATCCGACCTTCATTAAATGGATACTCGTCTGGATGACGAAGTGCAACGTACTCATAGTCGGGCTCAAAATCCGGAAACGGAAGAGTCGATACCCATTTCACCGTCTCAAGACTGGCATCCCTGGCCCATTCCAGTTTTTCCAGCATGGCCTCAAGGTCTTTTCGCTCGGGTACTTTGTAGAACCCTCCAACTCTCACATTGATGGGATGCACCGATCGGCCACCCATCAACGACATCAGTTCATTACCGATTTTTTTGAGTTTAAGTCCCATTTTTACCTGATCGGGGTGATCTACAGCCATCTGCAGGGCATCCTGGTAACCCAGGAAATCCGGGGCATGCAACATAAATACATGCAGGGCGTGACTTTCAATCCATTCCCCGCAATACAGCAGACGCCGGAGTTCACGTATAGCACCACCAATTTTAATGCCCATGATGCTCTCCATGGCGTGGCAGGAACTCATCTGGTACGCCACAGGACAAATGCCACAAATACGAGCTGTAATATCGGGTACTTCCTTAAAATCACGTCCACGCAATAAGGCTTCAAAATATCGCGGCGGCTCGAAAATATTGAGTTTGACATCCTCCACCCTGTTGTTCCGGATATCCACACGCAGGCCACCCTCTCCCTCCACACGAGCCAAGTAGTTTACATTAATGGTCTTTCTTTTCATGGTATTCACTTTCGTTTCTGAATGGTTCGGCTTGTGCGTTATAGGTTCGATATACTCTGACTAACTGATCATTGTCATATCCCATCTCGGCAAACTGGTTGCTCAGTGATCGCGGATTTGGTGTTTCCTTGGGTCCGTAGCAGCTGTAACATCCACGATTGAAAAATGGGCAAAGCGCACCGCAGCCAGCCTGTGTCACCGGTCCCATACATGGGATACCCTTTGAAACCATGACACACGGTGTTCCACGAAGCTTGCATTCGAGACAGACGCTGTATGAAGGTATGTGTGGTCTTCTGTCGAATAGAAATGCATTAATCACCTCTACCAGTTGCTGAGGACTGATCGGACATCCCCGTAATTCGAAATCGACTTTGACATGGTCCGATATCGGAGTCGATGTCTCCAGGGTAGTGATATATTCCGGCGATGCATATACGATCGAAGTAAATTCATCCACATCTTTGAAGTTGCGCAATGCCTGAATCCCCCCCGCCGTAGCGCAGGCGCCGATAGTTATCAGAACTTCAGATTCTTCACGTATTTTTTTTATTCGTTTTTCGTCATGTGGAGTTGTGACAGATCCCTCCACCAGAGAGAGATCATAGGGTCCCTCTACTTCAGCACGTGTGGCTTCCGGGAAATAGGCAATCTGGATTTTATCGGTGATAGATAACAATTCATCTTCACAATTGAGCAACGTAAGTTGACAACCATCACAACTGGCAAATTTCCACACGGCCAATTTAGGTTTCTTACCATTTTCCATGATCACACCTCTTTTAGCGACAAATAGGATCTAATCTTATCGAGCGGAAACACGGGACCGTCTTTACAAATGAAGTAAGAACCGAGCTGGCAATGTCCGCAGAATCCAAGGCCGCATTTGACATTACGTTCCATCGACAGGTAAATCTGGTTTTCGGGCATCCGGTACTTCAGCAAATCCATCGCTACGAACCGCATCATAATTTCCGGTCCGCATACAAGCGCCACCGTATCATCCGGGTCGACCATGGCTCGATACAGCAATTTGGTCACTACTCCAACATTTCCCCTCCAGTTGTTTGTGGCGCTATCTACTGTCACATTGACATTGAGCAAATCAAACCGTGAAATCCACTTCTTTAGCTCATTGTAATAGAGAATTTTATCCGGACTCCGGGTGCCATATAGCAGCGTGATGTTTTTATACTGATCGCGATTGTTCATCATATGGTAGATCACCGGACGGAGAGGAGCCAATCCGATACCTCCAGCTACGATTAATACATTTTTACCCACAGCTTTTTCCACTGGCCAACCATTGCCAAAGGGACCACGGATTCCCAGTATATCTCCAGCTTTAAAATTCTGTACACGCTCAGTAACAGAGCCGACTACCCGTGTCGTATGGTATAAGCGTTTGGGTTTATCCGGATCCCCGCTGATGGATATCGCTATTTCCCCCACTCCGAACATATAAATCATGTTGAACTGTCCCGGTTTGAAAGAAAATGAATGATCTCCATCAATCGGTATCAATTCGTGGGTAAATGTTTCATGCGTCTCCCATGTCACCTTATTAATCTTAAACCGTCGTGGAAGCATGGGGTTTGTCATCGTCTCGGTAATTTCTTTTGTCTCGTACATAGGAATAATATGCCAATTTGATATTGTCACAGTCCGCGGGAAAATGAGGCCGGGAGGTTAGTATGATTGGTTGAATGGATGAATGATAGTACAGATACGTAACCCGATACCACCTAACTACTCACCTCCCGATCATCCCATCCACCCACTTTTTTATCCATCTATCTTTCCTCTTATACTCGTGTTCCGTACACATCTAATAACTGGAGGCGTGTTGCCTGCAAGCGTTGTTCTATGATAGGGGTGAACCGCTTTAACAGTTCATATCCCAGGTTATGATCCGCCTCACATTTGTTCCGCAGGCATTCTCCATCCAGTGCAATTGCCCGCGTTTTCATAATAACACGAGCGTCGAACCGCCAGTAATACGGTGGTACCAGCCACGACCATCCCAAAATCTCTCCATCTTCCAAGGTATCTATGGTAATTCTTCCGCTGCCCGGATCGTGAATATCGAGGGCCACAACTCCTTCCCGGATGACATAGAATTTATTCGCTTCTTCACCTTCACTGAAAATGATTTCATCCTCATTAAACCTGACATTCGATGCACATCCGACAATCAAATTCAGATACTCACTCTTCATATCTTTGAAAAAGGGATGATCTGATAAGATCTTTTCCAGGTTTTCCATGGTATTCCTTGTTTAGTTATCCCGAGGCATAGGGACTGTATTCTCAGGGAGTTCGCTGTTACTTCGAATAGCTTCTGCTATTTCCGTAATGTCGATGCCGACCGGACACCAGGTGATGCACCGGCCACACCCTACACATCCAAAGGTGCTGAATTGATCCTGCCATGAAGCCAGTTTGTGGGTCATCCACTGCCGATAGCGTGAGAGTGTAGACTTACGAACGCTCCCGCCGTGGATATACGAAAAACCAAGCGTAAAGCAGGAATCCCAAATCCGCCACCGTTCGGCATGATCACCATCCAGATCTGTGGTCTCTTCAACAGTATGACAGAAACACGTTGGACAAACCATCGTGCAATTTGCACAGCTCAGGCATCGTTCGGCAACTTCTTCCCATTCGTGATGTTTGTAATTGGCGAACAGCAGGTCACGAAGACGTTCGGTATCGAGCTTCCGCCCCATCAAAATAGCCGTTTTTTCGACCAGTTCGTCAGCGATATGTACCGGATCAGATTCAGCAATCTCCCAGTGAACGGCACCCATCACATCACTTCCCTTTTCCGATCCGATTTCCGTAACGAAATAGTGGCTGTCATCCGTAAGCACCTCGGTCAGGGCCAGATCGAATCCTTCCTGATTTTTAGGTCCTGTACCCATTGATGCACAGAAACATGTACCACCTGCTTCAGTGCAGTTGACCGCTACGATAAAGTTATCCCGTCTGCGCTCTCCATAGATTTTATCCTGGTAATCACTATCCAGGAACACTTTATCCAGGATCTGTATTGCATTCAGATCACACGACCGTACTCCTATGAATGCATACCGGGGCACTTCATGATTTTCATCCGAAAGATCAAAACCGTTTCGAGAACGTTTCGCACTCCACAGGCGAACTTCGGGTGGGCTCAGATATTTTTTCCAGCTATGTGGTCCGACATTATAACCAAATAAAGCCTCGTCCTCCCGCTTTCTCAATCGATAATAACCCTTTTCCTGTTCTTCTGTCCAGCCGGCAGGCAGATCATCCACGTCGTGAATCTCATCATAAACGATTGTACTCTCCTGAATTGTAGGGCCGATGGGTTTATAAGATCGGCGCTTCAACTCCTCCAAAAGCTGCCCCAGATCTTCCGCCTGAATGATGACTCGGTTGCCTGTTTCCAGTTTCGTCATATCGTAGCTCCAGACATTTATTACTGCAAAGCATTAGTACCTTCATCTCTTTATTTAAGACTAAATACTCTTAAATAAAGAGATGAAGATATGCTTGAATATATATTTTTTATCAATTACTTATGCAACATAATATTACTAGACTATAAATATTTAAGACAAATAAATCTTAAAATTAATTGCTAAAAGCTTATCGGTTTTATCTACTGGCAGTCTTTTGTCAGGCTGATATAGGTTGAGATATCAATTAGCCAAATAGCATATTATGTCATATGATTTAGTGCTATCCCGTTACTTAATATCCACGGTGACTTTATCACGGATACCTTGCTCGGGCAGTTTGATCTCGACAGTTGATTTCTTCGTATTCCAGTTCCAGTCTTTAAAAGTCTTACCGTTTACCGAAACCGACGCGGGTTTTTGGATACTGGTGATATCCACCAGGTAAGAACGTTTCTGCACCTGCCCGTCAAATGATCCCTTTGTAGGACCAATAACTACGTGATGCGAGCCATCATCATTTGTAAAATAGAGCATCTTGGTCCAGGCAAACTGTCCATCTTTATATTTCAGGGATACCCCGTCGTCTTCATATAGATTGAAGCTCCCTTTTCCGGAACCGTAAATTTTCAGTATCACCTTGTTTAACGGTTTCGCATTTGAATAGGCCATATCGGGTTGCTCAGGAACGATCGAACCTTCGCGTACAAACACCGGCATCTGATCAACTTCGTATTTTGCAGTAAACGAACGGTCACCGTCATATTCCTTACCGGTAAAAAAGTTAATCCATTTTCCGGGAGGCAGGTAGATATTTCGGCTTCCGGTTGAGTCTACAACCGGGGCCACCAGCATTTCTTTTCCGAAAAAATACTCATGAGGATGTTTGTATGCTTCATTCAAATCCGGATACAGCAAGTATAGTGGACGCAATATTGGCACAGACCGTTCGTAGGCCAGCCGCGTATAGGTGTAGATATATGGAATCATTTGGATTCGAAGCGTAAAGTACTTTTTGTCCAGTTCCATCCCCTTTTTACCGTACGTCCATGGCATGCGAACATTCCCCTCATAGGGATTCTCATGAGCACTGTGCATCCGTAAAATCGGACTAAACGTGCCAAACTCGACCCAGCGTGCATACAGGTCAAAAGGAATTTTTGCTCCGTGAAAGCCACCTATATCATGAGTAATGTAAGGCATCAACACGTTACCACCGCGTGCAGTAAACGGAACCTCATACGCAAGAACGGCCCATTGTGAATGCGTATCGCCTGTGAAAAAGGCGGGGTAACGTTGACCTCCCCAGCCCCCATAACGGCTGAATATAAATCCGCGTTTACCCGTCTCTTTTTGGGTATAATCATAATAAACACGGTTTGTCCACAACCGGGGATCCAGACCCGGCATGCTCACAGCCCCGCTGCCGCCGTCGATCCACCAGAAATTCACACCTTCCTGCATCAATGGTTTGTGCAAATCTTTCATAAAGACTTCCGCCTGTTTCCTGTTCGAGAGATCGAAATGAATGCGTTTGGGCGGCTTTACATCTTTTATAGCGACGGGCAGACGGATAATTCCTCCTCCCCCCTGTTTATCCACAACACGAATGGCGATCTCATTCTTCTGACCGACTTTCACATAAGGAGTTATATTTGTATATGTCTGCGGCCGGAACCACTGTGCTTCACTATGGGGTGCCTGCTGTCCATTGACATAAACCTGAAAAGAGTCACCTGCCTCGCCTGGATAGTTTACTTCGCCAATCCAAAGATACAGGGAGTCCGGTAGTTTTGCAGGTAAACTAACCGAATTACGATACCAAGCTATGCCATTAAAGTTTTTATATCCCTGATTTTGCCACGTGGTACCAACTTTGATCATCTTCCAGTGCCTATCATTATAATTACCGGAAATCCAATTATTTTTGATGCCACGATCATGTGGGTCCGTTGCAAACTTCCACCCCTTGGAAATATCCTTATCGAATGTTGGCTTTGGAGGTATGGAATCACCCAGATCCTTCAACACTTCGGGTGCATGGCTGTCTTTGTAGGATAAAATGCTCTCTTTCGTACCGGCATAACCGGGATGATCATTAAGAGATACTTTAATGCCATGATCATGAAGCCAACTCAGGAATTGTTTCGGTTTCGGGATCAGCGGGCTCCAGTCGTATCCCCCTTGCCAGCCATAGTTGTGCCAGCCAAAATCCATGACCAGGTTATCCAAAGGTATGTTGTTATGCCGGAATTTCAGGATCTCATTTTTGAGATGCTGTTCGTTGTAATTCTTAAAAACAGGCTGATTAGACTCGTAGGAATTCGGGAAATATTCGAAGTTCATATCCGTGATCCAGGGTCCGAGTGTATACCTTGGAATCATGGGAATGTATCCGGACAGTTCCGCATATTCATTCAGCACCTTCATGTAATCACGACCATAAGTAAAAAGATACCAGTCCTGATTATTTTTTTGCTTACGGGGTTCAATCCACTGTTTCTGTTCACTCCAAACCGGAGTGTCACTGTCATCTATAAAAGCATAACCACTGCGGCTTAACAGGCCAGGATTCGGTTTGGGAAGATCGCCTTTATGAATACCACCCAAGTCAGGGACAAGTCCGCCTAAATTAAGACTGTCTTTTTCCCCGGGATGCCAGGAGTGAGAACCTGTAGTATCATGCCAGGTAATCGTCAGATTATCTGCTTTAAATGATCCGGAATTCAGTTTATAGCGCAACGTCATTTGTTCTGTAGCAATACATTGGTGCCTTCGTACAGCATCTCCAGGACCGACACGCTCGCCGAGTACTCCCCGGGTCGCCGTCGGGACGGCACGGGGACCGCCACCCACGATGCAGCCGACGTGGGGGCGCTCACCGCCTTCAACGACGACCACGGAGATCCTCGCCCGGGTCGTGTGACGACAGCCGTCCGGGTCCGGCCGGTCGC
>CAWBCD010000019.1:0-61578 GCA_963787205.1 uncultured bacterium | reverse complement strand
TTTTCAGTAGTGTCCGGTAAAAGATAACAAAGAAGAGAGAAACCCTTTCGGATTTCCCTCTTTTGGTTAAGTTGTGTTCAGCTATAAACCCAACTAACCAAGATGAATAAAAGTACACATTTTTCCGGTCACCCCATTATTAAACAGCTGCTACAATTTATAGATCCCGGTCTGATTAACCGGACAGCACAAGCCTGGCAGGCTGATCGCTACTATAAACGCTTTAAGACCTATGATCATCTGGTTACGATGCTCTTTGTCGCCCTTAGCGGGGTAAGCTCTCTGCGGGAGCTCTCGAGCGTGATGCTGGCCTGTGAGGGCAAAATCAATCATTTGAACATGAGGCACTTCCCCCGTCGTAGTACCATCAGTGATGCGAATGCCAAGCGTGAGAGCGGGGTGTTCGCCGAGATTTATCACCGGTTGTTGAACAGGTACCGCAGGTTTTTATCGGACAGCAGCCCCCGTAAGCCCGCCGTAAAGGAGTTACGGATTATTGATTCGACCACCATCAGCCTGTTCACCGATATTCTAAAGGGGCCGGGCCGCCCGCCGCTGACCGGCAAGAAAAAGGGGGGGATTAAAATGCATACCATGATTAATGTGCTCGAGGATGTTCCCCAACTGGTTCGCTTTAGCTCAGCGGCCCGCCATGATCACACGTTTCTGGAAGAGTTAGACTTGCCGGAAGGTTCTTTTGTGGTTTTTGACAAGGGCTACACCGACTACAGCCAGTATGAGCGGTGGAGCAAAGGGGCCGTGTTTTTCGTGACTCGCCAAAAAGACAATGCCGCCTGGCAGTCAGCCGGAGAATACGAGATTGCTGATTCTGTGGATCCCGGAGTCATCAAAGACGAACGAATTACCATTACAAAAGATGACCGGCAAATACGCCTGCGACGCATTGCCTATTATCACGCCACCCAGGACCGGACCTACATTTTCCTGACCAACAACCACCGGCTGGGGCCGGACAAAATCGCCCAGATCTACAAAAACCGCTGGCAGATCGAATCTATGTTTAAGCGGCTCAAACAAAACTTTCCCTTAAAATATTTCCTTGGCGACTCCCAAAATGCCATTGAGATTCAAATATGGGTAAGCCTAATTGCCCAGCTTTTGATGTTGGTGGTGCAGCGTAAAGCACAGCGCAGGTGGGCCTTTTCCAATATGGTCGGGGTTATCCGGTATCACCTGACCAGTTACATTGACTTGTTTCGCTTCCTGAAAGACCCCGATCAATCCTGGAGGCAGCTAACCACCAAACCTCCTGATCAACTTACCCTGTTTGGCTAACCCCAGGGGTTCTCTCTGGCTTACCGCTAAAAAGCATCCCTTAAATAGCTGCTGGCATCGATAGACAGGTATCGCTAAATTTTAACCGGACACTACTGATTCTTTTTCAAAGAATGTGTCAAAAATGGAGGGCATGCAAAAAGACTTTGCCAAACATACAGCAGAGATGAAGGCGCGCGGCAAGGACTATTTCGAGGAATGGCAAAAGAAAGGCACAGCATACAAAAACCCGCAAATACAGCAACTCAGCGAACAACGCCGGGCAGAACTCGGTGATATATACGGACAAATTGCTGAAAACAGTGTGGGCGTGAATGATGCATTTACATCTTATGTATCCGACATCAAAGAAATCCAGATGTACCTTTCAAACGATTTAACTCCAAAAGGGATCGAAGCTATTGTTCCGATATCCAGGAAGGTCGTTGATGATGGTAATAATCTTAAATATGCCATAAAGAATGTTCAAACAGCCATTCAAAAGGCAAGAGAATCTATGTCCCAAACCGGTTCATAAACAAGCATTCACATTCATTTATTTGTCAAACTTCCTAATTAAACCTGTATGAAAAAAATCGGCATCATTATCGTGGCCATTGGATTGCTGATCACCATTTACACCGGAATCAACATCGTTACCAAAGAAAAGGTGGTTGATATTGGCAAATTGGAAATCACCCAGAACAAAAACCACAGGTTAAACTGGTCCCCGGCAATCGGAGTGGCAGTGATGGTCATAGGGGGCGTCGTTATAATGTACGGTGCCAAGAAAGGATGATTTCATTTATTAACTAATTCACACAGATTATATAAAATTAGCAGGATACATCATGAAAAATAAAACCGAATTTAAAGGAAACTGGAATGAGACCAAAGGAAAACTCAAACAAAAATTTGCAAAACTAACCGATGACGATCTCTTATTAGAAGAAGGGAAAGAGGATGAAATGTTGGGCAGGTTGCAAGTTAAGCTTGGCAAATCAAAAGAAGAGATACATAAACTGATCTCTAAATTGTAGAATATTCGAAAACATTATCGATCTGGATAAGAAAAGAAAATACTATACTTAAATAATAAAATTATATGGAAAATAAAGTTAATAATTGTACAACTCAGGGAAAAGACGAATTGGGAATATATACAGTGGTATATAAACGTGATATGGATGATTTAGGTAAAAGAATTAAAGATTCCATCACAAAAAAAGTCAACCAATCAAAACATCAAAAACCAACATCATGGGAAATCTACTCTACATCATAGCAGTCATCCTGATTATATCCTGGGCCATCGGATTTATTGGCTACGGCGCGGGAGGACTCATACACATTCTTCTTGTAATTGCCATCATTGCAATATTATTCAGGGTTATACAGGGAAGAAGAGCTTTTTGAAGTCGAGGGATCAACACCATCCTCGAACCCAGGTATCGTCTCTACTACTTTTCAATGCGGATCAGTAGGAAAGAGGGAATGATCAGTGAATTATGTAAGAATATTTCACAAATATGTAATGCTCCAGAGTTAGAATAATTTCACCTTGATACATATATATATATATAACGTGAGTTCGAGATAAGATAATCCTGAGAAAGTGCTGATTTCGTACATACAGACGTATACACGGACTGGCATATGTAGCCCCGATACATCGGGACGGATAGTCATTTTATCTTTTTTCCTTTAATGAAATGCACAACGCTGACATATCCTATCACATCAGAGAGTTATTATACCAAAGGGCAGTCGCCAAAGCGACTGCCCTTTTTTAAAAAAAAGAATTAAATCACCCTTGGCATTGTTATAGTACTGTAAGATTTGAACTTACTCTAATAGTAAGAATGGTATATGTCAGCGTATTCCGATGACGTGTGAAAATAAACATGCAATGAATATTGGCCGGCCTTCATCTCTTCAAACAACATTATGAAACTTTATATCAAATATATGGTCAGCCTAAGGTGTAAGATGCTGGTGAAGGATGAGTTGCATAAACTTGGGTTTCATTATACGAACCTGGACCTTGGTGTAGTCGACGTTCAGGAAAACCTGACAGAGGAACAGCGCGAGCAACTGAAGAAAAATCTGCTACGGTCGGGATTGGAATTAATGGACGATAAAAAGAGTATCCTTATTGAAAAAATAAAGGATGTAATCATTGAAATGGTCCATTATTCCGATGAAATACCTGACGTAAATTATTCGGATTACATCAGTGAGAAATTAGGATACGATTATACCTATCTATCCAATACCTTTTCGGAGGTCAAGGGCATCACCATACAGCAATACATCATCATGCATAAAATTGAAAGGGTGAAAGAATTATTGTTGTATGATGAGCTTACTCTTACCGAAATATCCTATAAACTGCACTACAGCAGTGTGGCCCATCTATCCAATCAGTTCAAGAAAATTACCGGCCTCACCCCCACCTATTTCAGGAATTTGAAGCAAAAACGTATGCGCAACCTGGAAGACCTGTGATATATATAAGATTTGTTCATTAGAGTGTAACGCTTATCCGGGTAAAGGTACTGATCTTTCAATAGTGAAAAAGTATTCACATATGCAAAGAGGTACACTATGAATAAAACAAATCAGCCGCTCTTTTTCTTTATTATGTTCCTCGTCATCTCTATTGGCTTGGCAGGGTGTTCATCGAACGGCACACAGCGCTCGCAAAAAACGAGAATATCTATGAAAACTATGGACAATGATATTAGCTCAGCCATAGTGCAGTTGGATTCCACCGGTGCGTCGTTGAGTGCACTTATGATGCCGGACCAACCAGATGTGAAGAAGGCCTTCGAGGTGTATACTGCCAATGCATCAAAAATGGAAAATATGCAAAAACGGTTTGCCAAACATGCCGATGAAATGAAGGCACGGGGCAAGGACTATTTCGAAGAATGGGAAAAAGATGGCAAGAATTATAAAAATCCGCAGATACAGCAACTAAGTGAACAGCGTCGTGCGGCACTCGGCGATATATATGGACAAATTGCTGAAAACAGCGTTGGAGTTAAAGAAGCCTTCAAAACGTATGTGTCTGACGTTAAAGAAATACAGCAATATCTTTCGAACGATTTGACACCTAAAGGAATCACGGCCATTGCGCCAACTTCCATGAGGGTCGTTAATGATGGGGACAGTCTTAAATATGCCATAACTAACGTTCAAATAGCCATTCAAAGGGCAAGAGAAGCAATGTCACAAAGTGGCAGTATACAATAGAATCTACAAAACTGACAAAGCAAAGATATTCAAAATGGAATTCCATCATGTGATGGATGAGTAAGACTCATATAGATATCCTCGTTACAATTGTCAAATAACCGATCAACGAAATACAAACTATCATGGGAAATCTACTTTACCTCGTGGCGATCATCCTGATCATTGGATGGGCCATTGGATTTATTGGTTTTGGCTTAGGTGGCTTTTTCCACATGGTGCTAATCATTGCATTAATTGCAATAGTACTCAGACTTATTCAGGGAAAACAGGTTGCTTAAAGTCAGTACTCGATTCCTGTTTCTACAATCGAATTCTTAATTCCCGTGTGATTCATATTAAAAACAGGGGTGCATGCTACTCAGCGTATACGCCTAAAAGTAATAATGAAGTTGATATGATGCGTGAAAAATAAGGATGATTTATGAGTACTGGTCTTTTAACTATTGAATAAGCAAAAAAATGATGTTTATAATGGCGTGATAGATAGACAATTAAAATTACCATCTTACGCAAAGATAACCATTTTTTTAGTCGGTTTCTTTGCAATCCTAACGATGTTGTACATCGCACAAGGAATTATTGTACCTATCGTTTTTTCACTCATCATTGCCATCGTTATTAATCCGATTATTAATTTTTTTGTTCGACTTAGAATAAACAGGATAGCAGCTATTATAATTACTTTATTCATTGCTTATATATTCATTACTGCATTAAGCATTCTTCTATTTACCCAGGCACGACATTTTAGCCAATCATGGCCAGTACTGGTCGATAAATTTACTGCATTACTTAACCAGACCATCACCTCTGCATCTGGTTATTTCCGTATAGATCCACAAAATATCCATGAATGGATTACTAAAACTAAAGGCGATTTTATCAATATTAATAGTGGTTCAATCGGGAAAACACTTATTGCCGTTGGCGGATGGATCGTGCTATTTTTTTTAGTACCCGTATACATATTTATGATATTATTTTATCAACCTTTATTACTCGAATTTATCCAAAGACTTTTCGGTAAAAACAACCGGTCTCAAGTCAACGAAATAATCACCCAGACCAAAAAAGTTATTCAAAGGTATCTTGTTGGACTTGTTATTGAAGCCATTATAATGGCTGCGCTCAATACCATGGCCCTATTGATACTTGGTATTGATTACGCAATTCTGCTCGGCATTATCGGGGCAATGCTTAATGTTATTCCTTATATCGGCGGGATTATCGCTGTAGCCTTGCCTGTAATGGTTGCATTGGCCACCAAGTCGACACTATGGTATGTTTTTTTCATTTTGGCAAGTTATTCATTCATCCAACTGATAGATAATCACTACATCGTTCCCAAAATTGTGGCCTCGAAAGTAAAGATTAACGCACTTTTTTCTGTAATCGTAGTGATTTTTGGGAATGCTCTATGGGGTATACCCGGCATGTTTCTTTCGATTCCTCTCCTCGCCATTATTAAACTCATTTTCGACCATATAGAACCCATGAAACCTTGGGGATTTTTATTGGGCGATACCATGCCGCCTTTACTAAATATTAAATCCACTCTAAAAAAATTGGAGCATTAAATGATATGATTGATATAAAAAAATATGGTGTTTTACTATCTAAGACCGATCTGGAATTTGAAAATGACAGTGTTCTTAATCCAGCAGTAATGCGTGTCGGCGATAGCGTTCATCTTTTTTACCGTGCGGTGCAAGAGGGAAACCACTCGACTATTGGCTATTGCAGACTGGATGGTCCATTCACAGTAGCCGAACGGTGGGATAGACCTTTCATCGTTCCTGAATTCGATTACGAATCGCAGGGTGTCGAAGATGCACGTATAGTAAAGATTGATGATCTGTTTTATATGACCTATACCGGGTATGATGGGATCAATGCGCGGGGAGCTCTGGCTACATCGAAGGATTTAATGCATTTTGAGAAACATGGTGTCATCGTTCCACCCATTTCTTATGCAGAATTTATATTTCTTGCGGAATCTGAAGGCAAAGTGAATGGATATTATTACCGTAATCACAAGTTTTACTACCCGGAAACCGATCCTGACAGAAAGATCATGTTATGGGACAAAAATGTAATGTTTTTTCCCCGAAGGATTAACGGGCAATTGGTGTTTCTCCACCGGATCAGACCGGGAATTCAAATAGTTTTTGTAAATGACCTGGGCGAACTCACCAAAGAATTTTGGAGACATTATTTTCTCAAGCTGCAGGATCACATCGTTATGGATCCTTTTTATCAACATGAGTCAAGTTACATTGGCAGTGGATGTCCACCCATTGAAACGGAACATGGCTGGATCCTTATTTACCATGGAGTGGAGCAGACCGAAAACGGGCTTGTTTATTCTGCCTGTGCCGCCTTGCTGGATTTGAATGATCCTTCTAAAGAGCTGGCACGTCTCCCTTTTGCTTTATTTTCACCCGAACATGAATGGGAACTAACCGGGGTGGTAAATAACGTGGTGTTTCCTACCGGCACGGCGGTATTTGGGAATACCTTGTTTATCTATTATGGGGCCGCTGATACCCAAATTGCCTGTGCATCACTGAATATAATGGAGTTGGTAACGGAATTGTTAACCCATACTACGAAAGATGAAAAACAAAACGCCTTCCACCCGCATGTATGAGGATGTACATAGCGAAGGGTTCGCTACCCTGGAGAACACAGTATATCCCCCGCTTATCCTTCACATAAAATCTCGGGTTATTTTACGGATCATACCCCCGACCTGGCTGAAATCCTGGTCCTCACCTCATATCCTCCAAGGATATGCGGTATCGCAACCTATTCCCAGGATTTGATAAAGGCTCTTAACAATAAATTCAGCAATTCCTTTTTCATTTCCGTTTGTGCCCTGGAAACGGGCGATACAACGTATTCCTATCCTGCAGAAGTTAAATTTATTCTTAACACATCATTAGCCGCCGAATATGAAAAATTAGCCGACACAATTAATCAGGACGATCACATTAGTCTCGTCTTGATCCAACATGAGTTTGGCTTTTTCCACGCTACAGGAACAAGCATTTCTGCACTTCATACATGCGGTTATAAAGCCGGTTGTCGATTGCTTTTCACACCGTATTACCCCAGCCTGACGAACCCTTAAAAGTAAAGGTGCGAGATATAGCGACTGCCAGTGAAACCATCGTGGTAATGACCCATTTCGCTGCACAGGTGTTAATCAATGATTATGATGTACAACAGCAAAAAATAACGGTCATTGCCCACGGCACCCATTTGGTACCCCATTTAAGTGAAAAGTTTCTGAAGAAAAAATATGGACTGACAGGCCGGAAAGTCCTTACAACCTTTGGTCTTCTTAGTTCGGGAAAGAGTATTGAAACGACCATTAAGGCATTGCCTGCCATTGTTGAGCAATGTCCTGATGTTATTTTCCTTGTTATTGGAAAAACACACCCTGAAGTTGTAAAAACGGAGGGGGAAAAATACAGAATCAGTCTGGAAACCCTTGTAATGGATTTGGGACTAACCAACCACGTAAAATTTATCAATAGCTTTTTGGCACTGCCTGACTTGCTCGAATATTTACAGCTTACAGATATTTATCTGTTTACCAGTAACGATCCGAATCAGGCCGTAAGCGGTACGTTTGTGTATGCCATGAGTTGCGCCTGCCCCATCATTTCAACCCCCATACCTCATGCAAAGGAAGTATTAACTGAGGATACGGGTATTATTATTGATTTCGGAAATTCACAACAATTAGCCGATGGCGTTATTAGGTTACTTGATGATGATTCGTTACGGACAAGTATCAGTTCAAATACCCTGCAAAAAATAGTATCCACTGCCTGGGAAAATTCCGCGGTGGCACATGCACAATTGTTCCAACATTTTGCCGGCGATAAAATTACCATACGATACGATCTCCCGGTCATCAATCTGAACCACCTGAAACAAATGACGACTCAAACCGGGATCATCCAGTTTTCAAAGATTAATCAACCCGATATTGATTCGGGTTACACCCTGGACGATAATGCACGGGCTCTGGTAGCCATGTGTATGCATTACCGGCTTACAGGAGACAAAAGGCGAATTCATGACATTCAAAAGTATCTCCGTTTTATAAAACGCTGTCAGCAGCATGGCGGTGATTTTTTAAATTATATCGACAAGTACGACCACTTTACCATTCAGAACGAAGCTGTCAATTTAGATGATTCCAACGGAAGAGCCATTTGGGCTTTAGGATATTTAACATCATTAAATGGTCTGTTACCCGGGGAAATCATATCGGAGGCTGAAAGGATTCTTCTATAAATCCCTGTCTCATATAAAATCGGTGCACTCTACCCGTGCCATGGCCTTCGCTATAAAGGGTTTGTATTTTTATCAGAGCGCCCAAAAATCTCCTGAAATTCTCACCCTTTTAAAAACCTTTGCCCATCGGTTGGCACAGATGTATAAGCATGAATCGGACGAAAATTGGGAATGGTTTGAGGGATATCTTACCTATGCCAATAGCGTCTTACCTGAAGCCATGTTATACGCCTGGCTGGTATCCGGAGAAACCGTATATAAAGAAATTGCCCTGTCGTCTCTCCATTTCCTGTTGTCACAGACATTTAATCAAAACGGGATAGAAGTCATCTCCAACAAAAACTGGCTGCAAAAGGGACAGGATACCCGAGCATGTTGGAGAACAACCCATCGATGTCAGTTACACCATCATAACACTTAGTAAATTTTACGATGTATTTGGGGATGAAGAGTATCGTAAAAAGATGGAAACGGCATTTAACTGGTTTTTGGGTAACAACCGCCTTCACCAAATTATATATAACCCATGTACCGGCGGCTGTTATGACGGGCTGGAGGAAACGCATGTAAACCTCAATCAGGGAGCAGAGTCAACGGTCAGTTATCTGATGGCCAGATTAACCATGGAGAAGTATCAGAATGCCTGAAATAGCCCGAATTCCTGTCGCCGTCATTGTGGCTCACCCTGATGATGAAACATTATGGGCGGGCGGGACCATTATGAGCCACCCCTTTTGGGATCCGTTTATCGTGTGTATCTGCAGGGCAAGCGACAGAGATCGTGCCCCGCGTTTTTCCAAAGCGTTAGTGATTCTTAAATCAGAAGGTATCATGGGCGATCTCGACGACGGACCCGATCAAAAACCACTGAATGAAGAAGAGCTGGAACGTACCATCCTGAATCTATTACCTGTCAAACCGTTCGATCTGATCTTAACACATAACCCCACGGGTGAATATACCCGGCACCTCAGGCATGAGGAGGTTAGTAAAGCGGTGATATCACTCTGGTACGGTGGCAGCATTGCAGCAAGTGAACTCTGGACTTTCGCCTATGAGGATGGCCGGAAGAACTACGTACCAAGGCCCGTTAAAAACGCCCCTATAAAACAAACACTTGCGCCTCAGATATGGAGCAGGAAATATAGCCTCATCACAGAGACATACGGTTTTGAGAGGGATAGCTGGGAAGCCCGAACAACACCAAAGACAGAGGCATTTTGGAGATTTACGGATCGGCATGATGCTAAACAATGGCTGGATGACGGAGGCATAGTTAACATGAAAATATTGGTATTATACGACTACCCGCCTTCACCGGGAGGGCTGGCAACCCAGGGAGACTTACTTTACCGGGGACTTCTCGAAATGGGTGTTGATGCCCATGCCGTTCATTTCGAATCGGCCCAGGAAAAGGAATGGTACTATCGCTGGTTTGAACCGGACGTGGTAATAGGTGTTGGATACTGGGGGCACACGCCACAATTAATCCTTCACCCGCAACGGTATGGTATCCAGCCGGTGCCGTGGCTGGTGGCCGACGGATTCATAGCCAATTACCAGGAAGTGCTCAACGAGCTGCCACTCATTTTGGTTACCTCTAACTGGGTAAAGGAGATGTATGTTCGCGATGGCATCCGGAGTGATATCATTGAAGTACTGCCGGTCGGTTGTGATACCGATGCATTCATCCCCTACCGGAAGGATGACCCTAAAATTGTAGCCGTTCGCGAAGCGCTGGGTATTTCACCCGAACAATTAATGATCCTCACTGTCGGTGGAGATGCTGCATCAAAAGGCGCCCAAGAGGTCATGCAGGCACTCGCCATCATCGACAGGAAAGCACCCGACTGGAAATATGTCTGCAAGGTATGGCCGCAACCAAGAACCCGGACTCAAAATCTGGCCGATCTGGAAATGGCAACACGGTTGGGCATTGAAAAGAATGTCACTTATGCCACCAATACTATTTCGAGAAGTTTTATGCCTTACCTGATTGGAGCATGCGACATCTACGCCGCTCCCTCCCGTCTTGAAGGTTTTGGTATGCCGCAAGTAGAGGCAGGTGCCTGCGAAAAACCGGTGATTGGCATTAAGGCCATGGGAATGCTGGATACGCTCGTCCATGGAGAAACGGCTTATCTGGCAAAAGTAGCGCAAAAGATTGTTGCGAATGAAGTGATGCTCGGAGACGAATCAGGTTTTGAAGATCAACACAAGGTGGTTTTTAAAAGGCCGCGTACCGTGGATTACCGTGCCGATGTACATGATATCGCCCGCTATTTGATGACTCTTGATGACCGATGCACCATTGCGGGAAAAAATGGGTAAAGCCGCCAGAAAACGTGTAACAGAGAATTTTGGCTACCGGATCGTTGCAAAACGGTTTGTACAAATAATGAACGATAAACTGGGGATAACGTAAATTTGAAAAGTCACGTTGAAGAAATAACAGACTGGCAAGAAATAAAAAATGCAAAGAAGGCCGCCCTGGAAGTGCTGCTTCATAATGCTCATGGCCCCTTCCACGGACTTCCACGGACGGCAGGCTGGGGATATCCGGAGCCCTATACCAGGGATCTGATGTTTTCCATTCTGGGTATCGCAGTTTCCGGGAATCAGAAATTACATGAGAGTATCCGGAAGGTGCTGGAAACTCTGGCTAAAAACCAGACGGAACGGGGGCATATCCCCTCTTTGGTTCACGACAAAGAGGACCGGGGATCCAGCGACACGACACCCTTGTTTTTAATGGGTGTTGGCATTTACAGAAAGATAACGCAGGAGCCTGATTTCCTTCAGGATGCTGTCGGCAAAGCCTTGACATGGATGGCCTACCAAAGTCCATCGGACCGCTACCTGGTGGCACAGCAGCCCACAAGCGACTGGCGCGATGAACAATGGGTGACCGGGTACGGATTGTTCGTGAACACTCTCGTATTTATCTACCTCCGTCTTCTTGGTCAGCACGAACGTGCGGATATAATGCGCCATGATATGGCCCGGTTTACTATCACTGGCGGGACGATGCACCGACATGTGCACGAAGGATTGGTAGTAAAACATAAGCCCTATTATGCGTTATGGTCTTATAAGGTCCTCAGCAGCGAACGATTTGATTTGCTCGGCAACAGCCTTGCTATACTATCCGGAATAGCATCCCATTCGCGAGCTGAAGAAATGATTTCATGGATTGAAGAAGAATGTAATGGCATGAGACAAAATGGGGAATTGGCTCTTGACCTGCCGCCTAATTTTTTCCCCTTCATTAAACCGTCAGACCCTGACTGGCACGAAAGATATGCGATCTATAACAGGCCAGGCGAATACCACAACGGTGGCATATGGCCGTTTGTATGTGGATTTTATGTGGCTGCCCTGGTTGCAGCTAAAAAGTACAATCTCGCAGAGGAAAAGCTCGTGGCGCTTACCCAAGCGATAAGATTACCCAACAACAGAAGCGTCGATTTTGGTTTTAACGAATGGCTGAAAGCCCAAAACGGCAAGCCCATGGGACAGGACTGGCAAACCTGGAGTGCCGCGATCTATCTGTATGCCGCAAAATGCGTTGAAGAGAAAAAGAACACCTTTTTTTGATGAGATGCGTCACGATACAAAGTAAATGAGAAAATGTTAGGTTAACGCGAAACGGAAATAGACAGTGCAAAACTAAATTTTGTTCTTGAGTAGTAACCATTGCCAACGGAGTGTTCAATTTTTGTTTTTTGCAGCTTTCATCAGTGAATTTACAGTACCCGAGCTTACAATAATTACTTTGCTGTTCTTCAACATATTATTTTCGGATTCACTTCGGAAAGTAAGGTGAAGTTCATATTTAACTTTATTGCCTTTCTTCAGTAAATCAAAAAGTGTTTCACCAACTTCTTTAAACGATATTCGCATGGGGATTCGGAGTTCGGTGACGCTTTTTGCCTTAATATCCGTAATTCCCGGGATGGTTCCCTTTATCCATTTATTGTTTTCAATAGAAAATGCATAAGCCAGGTTCTTTGCTTTGTACGGAAATGCATTTTGATTATTTATTGAGATGATAAGATGAATAGCCGCTCTTGAAAAATTTATTGAATTTACTTTGATGTGATCTGCTTTAACTTCAGGGATATAAATAAGCGGGAGTAGTCTGCCAATATTCACACTAAACTTTTTTTTGAAAAGAATATTTGTGTAGAAAGATGCCTTCAAACGATACTCTACGGAATCAACATTTTTTTGCTTATTGTTTTCTAAAACGGTAGTCAAGTCGTGTTTCAGAATGGTAACGGGCAGTGAAATCCAGCTATCGCCATCACTTTTCAATGTAACTGACTTTTTATAATGATCCTTAATAACGTCTACACTATCGATGGAAATGACATATTGCAAACTATCAGCCGTGAATGATAGTGGAATATGGTTTTCAATGACAATTTTCGCTGTCATTTCTACTTTTTCATTAGTAATTGAAGTTATTTCAATCTGTGACAACTCCACGCGTGGCATCAAAAACGTTTTGTATGGATCCTTGTCACGTGCATATCCTACATATCGCCAGATGAAAAACACGAAAATAATGGCAACAAATAGTGACAAAAGTGTAAAAAGGATTTTTTTTATCATAGCTATTCATTTCATTTTCAATCTTTTTAAAAAGATACTTCCGCATAGTTTTGTAAACGTTACATTATTCCGGATAATAGTTATATCATTCACAGATTAGCATATAATGCCTCATTGAGTGCTTAGTACCAAAACTGCTTTTTCACGGTACCGTCTATCATTATCTGAATTTTATAGTAGATGACTATCCGGAATTGCTCAAGCCACCACATCAAGATATTCTTCACACGGTTAGTTAATCAAATGCTTGGGAAAAATTAAACACAGTGTTCACGGAGTATAGCACGGAGATCACGGACATGCCGATTTCCGCTCTTTGTGGGCATGGTGTGATCTTTGTACTCTGTGGTTAAACGATCAGTGCTTTACTCGATAAAATCTGTGAATCTTATAACTCTTTTCTAAAATTATGTAACACGTATCCGATTGTACGTACCTAATTTATTTTCATATGATAAAACTCATATGACGGGAATCGTATGGGCGCGAAATGTCCTCCAAACCGGAGGGATGGAAAATCGATCAAAATTATTCCTATAAATAAGAGAAGGACAATTATGAAGGGAAATACAAAATTACTTACAGTCCTGAATTCGCTTCTGGCAGACGAACTTACTGCCATAAACCAGTATATGGTGCATTCGGAAATGTGCGAAAACTGGGGTTACGGCAAGCTTCAACTGGCTATCAGAAACCAGGCATTGGATGAAATGCACCACGCCGAGTGGCTTATCGAGCGAATCATTTTTTTGGATGGAATGCCTACGGTATCCAAACTTAACAGTATCAAGATCGGTAAAACTGTTTCGGAAATAATCAATAACGACAGTGAGGATGAGCTTGATGCTATAAGAGTTTACAATGACGCTATAAAACTTGCCCACGAGGTTGATGATCAGAGCTCGGCAGAACTGCTGACCCGGATACTTGAAATGGAAGAAGGCCATGTCGACTGGGCAGAAATGCAGCGTGCACAGATTGAGCAAATGGGTTTGGAGAATTACCTGGCTAATCAGACTGAAAGTCCGGCAAGCTGATCATTCATCTTTTAATCGGATTAAATAAGTATGACATGAAAAATATATTTTTGTCTTCCATTACATTTGTCCAAAACGTTTTGGATAGAGGTACTTTTGCAATCATACTTGTCTTGATCATCTTTTCAGCGATATCTCCGGAAAAAGCTTCAGCACAGTATACTCAAGTCAGTTTCCAGGTTTTCTATGATCAATTAAGCCCGTATGGTCAATGGGTGGACTATCCCAGCTATGGTTATGTGTGGATCCCAAATGCCGGGAACGATTTCGCTCCTTACTCGACGGATGGGCATTGGGTTTATACTGATTATGGGTGGACGTGGGTATCGAATTATCCCTGGGGATGGGCGCCTTTTCATTATGGTCGCTGGGGTTACGATAATACTTTGGGGTGGTTCTGGGTACCCGATGAAACATGGGGGCCTGCGTGGGTTAGCTGGAGGAGAACTGATGGTTATGCCGGATGGGAACCTCTGGGGCCGGGGATTAGCATCAGTTTAAGCTTTGCCCGTTCATATGATAGAAATAATGATCACTGGATGTTCGTGAGAGACCGTGATCTTGACAGACCAAATATTGGTCGCTATCAAATTGACCGAACGGATCGTGAGAGAGTTATCAGGAGCTCAACAGTTGTCAATAATACCTATGTGGATCATTCAAGAAGAGCTACTTACATATCCGGACCTTCCAGAGGGGTCATACAAAAATCTACCGGCCGGATAATTAATCCCGTAACGGTTAGGGATTATAATAAACCAGGACATAGAATGAGTAATAAACAGTTGCAGATATACCGCCCGGAGGTTAAGAAAAGGATTGATAACAGACAGCGGCCTGCTCCATCCAAAGTTTTAAAACCCAATGAAGTGCGAAGACCCACTGGAAAGAATCAAGGAAACAAACATAAGGATGGAAAGCCTAAAGGTAATGGTGGTCATCAGAAATAACACAATAACGGTGAATTCTACGAATGGTAATGGGAATACATTACCAGTGATATATGTAAGATTTGTCTGGAGTTATGTAACACAATCGAGGTAGAAATATCTATATATTTATCAATAGAATAAACCAGCTATTGATAGCCAAATCGGGACGGTCTTTCTGTTTATTGATTCCGTAAAAATATCATATAGCAATAAAACAAGAGTTGATAAATCTAATCTATCTAGTCATGAAATCAATAAAAATAATTATTTGTTCGCTCATTGTTGTATTTGCTTTTCAATCTGTTTCCATGGCACAGCAAACTAGCTTAACCAAAACATATAAGAATTATTTTAACAGGGCTGTCCAAAAAGTACAGCAAGCAAATAACGCCGACGAAAAACGAGCTATTTTAAATAATTCGTTTAGCAGAATGATTACTGCGATCAATAAAATTGAGTCAATGGTACCTCTTTCTGAAAAAGATGCCATACAGCTCAATTCTTATAAAAATGAAATCGCAAATAAGAAAAGCGAATTGAACGGTACAGATGGATTTGTGAAGGTAAACGATAATCAACTCGATCAGTTTGCTAATTTTACTCAGCAGTCTCTCGAGCAGGCTGACGCGACACTCACCATTGGTTTAACAGCAGCTCTATTAATTGTGATCATCATTATACTGCTGGCATAACAGTCCTGACACTTTATAACTTCTTTCTGGAGGGTTTTGAATTATTTATCTATTCATTTTTTTAAAAAATTATTCGTGTTTAGAAACCTTATCTCCTATATGGCTATTCTGGGTGCATTTTTTACAGGATGTACCCAGACCCATCAAATAATAAATAGTAATCCTAATGATGCATCAGCTAATGTTGAATATTCCGTAATCTATTATATCCATGGCGATGCCGACTACCTGTTCCATAATAGTGATGGCTCCCGTGTTCGAGCCGATGAACAGGTTCTCTCCACTGCCATTGATATAGCAAAAAAGGCTGTATGGGGTGAAGTGTTTATTTTTCACCAATTACCACAAAACAGATTTTTAGGCCTTTTCTCCCGAAAAAGTGTCATGCTCTACTACAAAAACGGAGAATTAGTCAGCCAGGTTACATACACCGATAAAAAGACACCCTTTCTCATCAAAGAAGCACAACTTTATAATAAATATAAATTCAATTCGGCCGCGAAAAATCAACAAAAATATTTCCTTTTTTTTGGGCACGAAATACCTGAACACGGGGGGGATAACTATTCGGGGAGCCTGCCGAATATACCGGTAAATACGGAATCATTTACCAACGGGATACAACATTTCCTTTCAAATAAAAATGATACGTTTAATCTTGTGGTTCTCTCCTCCTGTAACAATGGTACACCCGTTATGGTGAAACATCTTCTGCCATATACCGATGTTTTACTTGCCTCACCCCAGAACCTGCATTTGTCGTATATAGATTCTGATAGTCTTGGGTTACTTGAGAACAATCCAAGAATGTCACCCTTAAAAATTGCCGATGCGATGGCTAATCAAACCTTCAACCGACTTGTTGAAAGTATACAGACAACCATCACGCTAAGCGTATATGATTTTGATAAGGTCCGTAAATACATCGATGAATTAGACAGCCTCGATGTTCAATATGAAGTCTCAAAACACCCAAATGTATTCAGTGATAATGTGGACTGCAACCAGATTCCTTTATTTGATGCCGAAAGATACAGTAATGGAGTGCAAAAGTGGTATCATCCGTCAAAATTTGGGAGAAAAGCTGTAACCACCAATATCCCATCAGGCTGGGGATGTAAGTAGTGTAAAAAACGAATAAGGTAAAAATGTAATACCCATAGCTCCCAACCTGACGCTTTCTAAAATAATGACCCAAAGCAGAAACGAGGGAATAGATCCGGGTTCAGTAAATATAGTTTATCTCCTAGCAACTAAGCAACTAAGCAACTAAGCGACTAAGCCAGGATACACAGACTATCCGTAGTCTCTCTGCTGTTTTAATCCCCCACGGGACCTGTAAAATTTGTAAGATTATTTGATAATTGTGTAATGCCCTTAAGGTCGAATATATCCATATTTCTTATGTAATTAAGATATGAATATTATAGACAATGCGATCATGTACACCACGAAGCAAAAAAACGATGAACCCTTTAAGATTACCGGAAACTGGGATAACCAGACAAGAATTCTTAAAGAGAAATTTTCTCAGCTGACCGATGCAGATCTCAAGTTTGAAACCGGGAAGGAAAACGAGCTGCTTAAAAGGATAGAAACCAGGCTGAACAAGAAACGCGAAGAAGTGATTAACATCATCAGAAAAGGTCAGCCTAAGATAGTGTAGTGTACCAGATGAGCCCTAATGAATCAGGGTACATAATAGTTACTCTTCATTGCTGATATAATTCAAAAGGAGCTACACAATAAATAGGCAGGAACACCCAACGTCCTGTTCCACTTTAAATTAGAAGCATTGTAATTGTAATCCATTCCTATGGAACATCCAGAAGTAGAAAAATCAAAAGCGTTCATTATTGTCGAAATAATTGAATACGTCCCCAATTCGGTAGTGATCAAGACCATCATAAAAAAAACCACGGGCAATGTAACCGCTGTATCCATTGATACGGGGGAGACATTGACGGAGAAGGTTTCACCCTTCGACACCTTCATTCAAGTCATTGACGGGAAAGCTGAAATAGTTATTAATGATCAATTCCACCTGCTTAATACGGGTGATTCAATCATTATACCTGCCCATTCACGGCATACGATAAAGGCAAACGAGCGATTCAAAATGATATCTACGATTATTAAAAGCGGTTATGAAGATATCAGCTTATAGATTAACCCGGTAAATAATTCTCAGATTGGTATTACATATACATAATATTTTGTTATTATTAGGAATATAGAGGAATATTTGGGCAATAAATGCTTATACATGCTAGTGTTTCATCAAGCACATTTCAAACATGTTTTTTTCCCATTGCGATCATTTATCAATGGTGTGTAGTAAATAAAAAAGACAAATTTGTTTCAGACGACAACGCATATAAATAGTTTGTCAGCGACTTCATTCAAATATGAAAAAAATTCAAAAATCAGGACAAACAAAATCCGATGAAACCGGGAACTCGGCAAAAACCAATATCAAGAAAGTAAATAGAGACGAAAGCAGCGACTTCCCTATAGTAGGTATCGGCGCTTCGGCAGGCGGACTGGAGGCATTGACGCAGTTTTTTGAAAATATGCCCGAAGACAGCGGCATGGCTTTTGTCGTTATTCAACACCTCGACCCAAACCATGTCGACCTTTTGCCCGAAATATTGCAAAAAATCACCCGGCTGAAGGTGGTTCAGGCAACCGACCAGGTTAACGTGAAGCCTAATTGTGTATATGTCATACCACCCAACAAGAGCATGTCTTTGCTGAATGGGGCGTTGCATTTGTTCGATCCGGTTGAATCACGGGGCTTGCGCCTGCCTATTGATATTTTCTTTCGTTCCTTAGCCGAGGACAGGCTAGAAAAAAGTATCGGCATTATCCTTTCGGGCATGGGTTCCGATGGCAGCCTGGGGTTGAAAGCCATAAAAGAAAAAAACGGGATGGTCCTTGTGCAAGATCCTGCCACGGCCAAATTCGATGGCATGCCCCATAGTGCCACCGAGGCTGTAATAGCTGATATTGTTGCTCCCGCCAAAGAATTGCCCGCTAAGCTCATCAGTTACCAAAAATTTATTCCCGCTGTCAAAACAGATACCCCGATAGAGAGCGAGCAGTTAAGCGATCTTGATAAAATTATCATCCTGCTTCGAGAACAGTCTGGACACGATTTTTCTTCTTACAAAAAAAACACATTGTTACGCCGCATAGAAAGGCGCAAGGGAATTCACCAGATTGACAAATTGCATACCTATGTTCGTTTTTTGCAGGAAAATTCCGGGGAAGTTGCGATACTATTCAAAGAGTTGCTGATTGGTGTTACCAGCTTCTTTCGCGATCCCTCCATGTGGGAAATGCTCAAAAATTCAGTGCTTCCTGCCCTTGTAAAGGATTTACCCGACAGATATGAACTGCGTGGCTGGGTGCCGGGCTGCTCAACCGGGGAAGAAGCCTATTCATTGGCTATGATTTTTAAAGAGGTCATGGCAAATATGGGAAACAAAAAAAATGTAACGCTGCAAATATTTGCGACTGATCTTGACCATGATGCTATTGAGAAAGCACGCAAAGGTGTATTCTCAAAAAACATTACAGCTGATGTATCCCCCGAACGTATCAGCCTTTTTTTTACTGATGAAGAAAACGGCTACCGTATGAATAGTGGAATACGCGAAATGGTCGTGTTTGCTACCCAGAATGTGATCAAGGACCCGCCCTTCACCAAACTCGACATTCTTTCTTGCCGCAATATGCTGATATACATGGAATCTGAGTTGCAAAAAAAACTTATCGCACTTTTCAACTATAGCCTGAGACCCGGTGGAATCATGGTTCTTGGCACCTCCGAAACCATTGGCTTCCAGAGCGATGGCTTTAAGGGGCTGGATGACAAACTAAAAATATTTGAACGGACGTCAACCGATTTGTCATCTGAACTCATTGATTTCCCAAGTACTTATCACTATCCTAAGACAGTAAGAATGCAGAAAGAACCCTCTTCAGGATCCTCTGATAACATCCAGACCCTTGCTGATCAGATTTTGCTTCAGCGCTTTGCTCCTGCCAGTGTGCTGGTAAACGCCAAAGGCGACATCATATATATCACCGGACGCACCGGGAAATACCTGGAACCGGTGGCCGGTAAGGCCAACTGGAACATTTTTGCGATGGCACGTGATGGATTGCGCCAGAAGCTTCTGGACGCTTTCCAATCGGCAGTACAAGACTTCCAGGCCGTGGTTGTGCGCAATATTAAAGTAGGGGCCAACGGCGGGAGCCAGTTTGTGGACCTTACCGTGCAACGCCTGGAAAAACCCGACGTGATAAGCGGCATGGTCATGATCGTATTTACGGATGTCCCGGCAGTCCATGAACACAGCCTGGGGAATCCCCGGAAAGGCAAACAGGGGGCCGGGGCACGGGAGAAGGAACTGGAAATGGAGCTGAAGCGAAGCAAAGAAGAGCTGCAAAGTACCCGTGAAAAGATGCAGACATCCCAGGAAGAGCTCAAATCGATCAATGAAGAGTTGCAGTCAACCAATGAAGAGCTGCAATCGACCAATGAAGAACTCACCACTTCCAAGGAAGAGATGCAGAGCCTGAACGAAGAATTGCAAACGGTCAATATGGAGCTGCAGAGTAAGGTAAATGAATTCACCCGGGCAAACGACGACATGAAAAACCTGCTCAACAGTACCGAGATTGCCACCCTCTTCCTGGACAAGGAACTGAATATCCGAAGGTTTACCGAGCAGTTAACTCAAATCTTTAAACTGCGTAACTCGGATATCGGCAGGCCCTTTACCGATCTGGTTACCGACCTGGATTACCCTGAAATTGATGCCCATGCCCGGCAGGTAATCAAAGATCTGGTCT
The DNA here is from genome assembly GCA_963787205.1 of uncultured bacterium. Taxonomy (GTDB): domain Bacteria; phylum Bacteroidota; class Rhodothermia; order Balneolales; family DATFMH01; genus DATFNI01. Next base: position 40,590 of record CAWBCD010000019.1, on the reverse strand, counting down.
CGATCGAAACGGCAACGACAACGCACGACGGAAGGTGGTTTAATGTGAGGATTATGCCCTATCGCACACTCGACGATCGTATCGACGGACTGGTTATGACATTCACCGATATAACCAGGGCCAAAAAGTTAGAGATGAAATTAAAAGAGGCAAATGAGGCGCTTCGCCAAAACAAGGCAAGCCAGTGACCCTCCTGCTCTTAGACAGGCAGTTATGTGATGCTATTCAAAACCTGAGACCCTTATGAAAAATGATGACAGAAAGACAAAAGCCGGGGACCTGCGCCGGAAGGCGGAAGAGTTGTTGAAAAAGAAACCCCAGGAAACAGGGGCAAATCTATCGCAAGCCGAAACCCTGAGACTTATTCACGAGCTGGAAGTGCATCAGATAGAGCTCGAGATGCAGAATGAAGAGCTGATGCTGGCCAGATCGGCCGCTGAAGATGCCGCTCGAAAGTATGTGGAACTCTATGATTTTGCACCCTCCGGTTATTTTACGCTTTCCAGGGAGGGAAAAATTCTTGAATTAAACTTCAGCGGATCCCGGATGCTGGGCAAAGAACGATCGCGGCTAAAAAACAGCCCTTTCCCCGTATTTGTTTCCGAGGATTCCAGACCGATCTTTGATTATTTTCTTAGAAAAACATTTAGCAGCCAGGCAAAAGAGTCCTGTGAGGTCACTCTGTCTGCCGGCGATGCCCCTCCTGTGTATGCATACCTTACCGGGGTAGCCACCGAAAAGGGAACCCAATGTTTGGTTACGGCCCTTGATTTAACCAAACGCAGACAGATAGAAGATGAATTGGTTGCTGCTAAAGAAAAAGCCGAGGAAAGTGACCGGCTCAAATTACTCTTTCTTGCGAATATGAGCCACGAGATCAGAACACCCATGAACGGTATTATGGGCTTCACCAGTCTGCTCAAAGAACCGGCGCTGAGCGGACAGGAGCAGCAAGAGTACATCCGTATGATCGAGAAAAGCGGGGCCCGGATGCTCACGATCATCAACGATATCATGAGCATTTCTAAAATAGAGGCGGGAGAGGTAACCCTTTCTATCTCCGATACGAATGTAAACAGGGAAATCAAAGACATTGAAACCTTCTTCCAGCCGGAAGCCAGGCAAAAAGGAATACAGATTATCATAGATCATTCGTTGACTGACAAACCCATCACCATTAAAACGGACGAGGAGAAATTCTATGCCGTACTGACGAATCTGGTTAAGAACGCCCTGAAATTCACCCATAAGGGATCTGTTGAGATTGGCTGTGAGAAGAAAGGGGAATACCTGGAATTTTTTGTCAGAGACACCGGCATTGGCATTCGTCCGGATCAAAAGGAACTGATTTTTGCGAGATTCAGACAAGCAAGTGAATCGTTAACCCACCATTTTGAAGGTTCCGGGTTGGGCTTATCCATCTCGAAAGCCTATGTGGAAATGCTTGGGGGGAAAATTTGGGTGGAAAGCGAGTTGGGAGAGGGATCCACCTTTTATTTTACGCTCCCCTACCATGATGACGAGCAAAAGGAGTCAACCAACGAAAAGCTTGTTTCCGGAAAAACAGAACAGAATCAAATTCGGGATCTGAAGGTTGTCATTGTAGAAGATGACCCTGTATCGGGAATAATCCTCGGTAAGATAATCCGCAAGTACTGTAAAGAAATTTTGCAGGCCAAAGACGGGGCAGAAGCCGTTGAACTATGCCGCAACAACCCTGACATCGATTTGATATTTATGGATATTCAGATGCCTGAGATGGACGGATACGAAGCGACCAGGCAAATACGAACATTTAACAAGGATGTCGTGATAATAGCACAAACGGCTTTTGCACTTTCCATTGAGAAAGAAAAGGTGCGGGAGGCAGGTTGCAACGATTATATTTCAAAACCTTTTAAACTACCCTTGCTGTTCGACTTAATGGGAAAATATTTTTACAGAGAAGTTTAACACGTACGTAGCTGTGGTATTTGGGGATGATCTCAGTACCTCATTTCTATGATGAGTATTGACTGAGTTAAAAAATATTTTGTTATACCTATGTTGTACCTCACATAAATACAAAAGGCATCCCAAAACTTTGGAGATGCCTTCTGTATAGAGTGGCGGGGGAAGGATTCGAACCTCCGTCCCGAATGCGTTCGGGATACGAGCCCGACGAGCTGCCAGCTGCTCCACAAATTCAACTGTATTTTGACGCAGACCATTGGGGCATCTTCCGGGATTATTTGATTCATCTTCCCTATCAAATGACAAAAGGCATCCCAAAACTTTGGAGATGCCTTCTGTATAGAGTGGCGGGGGAAGGATTCGAACCTCCGTCCCGAATGCGTTCGGGATATGAGCCCGACGAGCTGCCAGCTGCTCCACAAATTCAACTGTATTTTGACGCAGACCATTGGAGCATCTTCCGGGACTATTTGATTCATCTTCCCTATCAAATGACAAAAGGCATCCCAAAACTTTGGAGATGCCTTCTGTATAGAGTGGCGGGGGAAGGATTCGAACCTCCGTCCCGAATGCGTTCGGGATATGAGCCCGACGAGCTGCCAGCTGCTCCACAAATTCAACTGTATTTTGACGCAGACCATTGGAGCATCTTCCGGGACTATTTGATTCATCTTCCCTATCAAATGACAAAAGGCATCCCAAAACTTTGGAGATGCCTTCTGTATAGAGTGGCGGGGGAAGGATTCGAACCTCCGTCCCGAATGCGTTCGGGATATGAGCCCGACGAGCTGCCAGCTGCTCCACAAATTCAACTGTATTTTGACGCAGACCATTGGGGCATCTTCCGGGATTATTTGATTCATCTTCCCTATCAAATGACAAAAGGCATCCCAAAACTTTGGAGATGCCTTCTGTATAGAGTGGCGGGGGAAGGATTCGAACCTCCGTCCCGAATGCGTTCGGGATACGAGCCCGACGAGCTGCCAGCTGCTCCACAAATTCAACTGTATTTTGACGCAGACCATTGGGGCATCTTCCGGGATTATTTGATTCATCTTCCCTATCAAATGACAAAAGGCATCCCAAAACTTTGGAGATGCCTTTTGTATAGAGTGGCGGGGGAAGGATTCGAACCTCCGTCCCGAATGCGTTCGGGATATGAGCCCGACGAGCTGCCAGCTGCTCCACAAATTCAACTGTATTTTGACGCAGACCATTGGGGCATCTTCCGGGACTATTTGATTCATCTTCCCTATCAAATGACAAAAGGCATCCCAAAACTTTGGAGATGCCTTCTGTATAGAGTGGCGGGGGAAGGATTCGAACCTCCGTCCCGAATGCGTTCGGGATATGAGCCCGACGAGCTGCCAGCTGCTCCACAAATTCAACTGTATTTTGACGCAGACCATTGGAGCATCTTCCGGGACTATTTGATTCATCTTCCCTATCAAATGACAAAAGGCATCCCAAAACTTTGGAGATGCCTTCTGTATAGAGTGGCGGGGGAAGGATTCGAACCTCCGTCCCGAATGCGTTCGGGATATGAGCCCGACGAGCTGCCAGCTGCTCCACAAATTCAACTGTATTTTAACGCAGACCATTGGGGCATCTTCCGGGATTATTTGATTCATCTTCCCTATCAAATGACAAAAGGCATCCCAAAACTTTGGAGATGCCTTCTGTATAGAGTGGCGGGGGAAGGATTCGAACCTCCGACCTTCGGGTTATGAGCCCGACGAGCTACCAGCTGCTCCACCCCGCGATATCAATTCTTCAATAATTTCAAAAAAATTTCTTTCCCTACATTCATTCTTGCGGGAGAAGGATTTAAACCTCCGTCCCGAATGCGTTCGGGTAGGAGCCCTATGAGCTACTCCCGATTAATCGGGACTTCACCCCGCGCTGTCAAGACTCATAATATAGAGTTAAGTCAGCACCATTGTCAAGAGTAAATCATATCATATTTAAAAAAAACAAAGATTACTCCAGGTTTGGGGTTGTTGTGATGCACTATTATTGCTAGATTTCGCTGCTACGGAATATCGCTTCAAAATGACGAAAAAAAAGAGGATTCCCATGACCGTTAAACAGAAAATTGCACCATCTGATGTTCACTCCGTTCTTGGCAAGCATATCCTTGCTGACGGATTTGATATGGTGCTTGACTTCGAGAAAAGTCAAACTCCCTACATCTATGATTCCAGAAAAAACAAGAGATTTTTAGACTTCTTCACCTTTTTTGCCTCCAATCCTCTGGGAATGAATTACCCAAAAGTGGTGGAAGACGAAGATTTTAAGAAAAAGCTTCTTAAGGTTTCGATGACGAAGCCTTCAAACTCAGATATTTATTCTGTTGAATTTGCCGAGTTTGTTGAGACCTTTGACCGTGTAGGTATCCCCTCATACCTGCCACACGCTTTCTTTATCTCCGGCGGCGCTCTAGCCGTTGAAAATGCGCTGAAAGTTTCCTTTGACTGGAAGGTTCAGAAAAATTTTGCCAAAGGTTACCGAATTGAAAAGGGCCTCAAGGTCCTTCACCTTCAACAGGCATTCCATGGTCGTACCGGTTATACCATGTCATTAACCAATACGCTGCCGGAAAAAATCAAATATTTTCCAAAATTTGACTGGCCACGCATCGAGAATCCGAAGATGATCTTCCCTATGGAGGGAGAAAACAAGAAGACGGTTATTGAGAATGAGAAACGCGCCATCCTCCAGGCAGAACGCTATTTCGAGATGTACCCGGATGAAATCGCCTGCATCATTCTCGAGCCTATTCAAGGCGAAGGTGGCGACAATCATTTCCGTCCTGAATTCCATCGTGAACTGCGTCGTCTCGCTGATCAGTATGAAGCATTGTTGATCTATGATGAGGTGCAGACCGGCGTCGGCCTCACAGGCAAGTTCTGGGCCCATGAACATTTCGTCAAACCGGATATCATTGCCTTCGGGAAAAAGATGCAGGTTTGCGGTATCCTGGCTGGTCCACGCGTTGATGAGGTCAAGACCAACGTTTTTAACGTCTCTTCCAGAATCAACTCAACATGGGGCGGCAACCTGGTCGATATGGTGCGGATGCAGAAATACCTCGAAGTAATCGAAGAGGATAATCTGGTTCAAAACGCCGCCAAATCAGGGGATTATCTGCATAAACAGCTCGAAGATTTGGGCAAGCGCGAGGATTATGTAAACAATGTCCGCGGCAAAGGTCTCATGTGCTCGTTTGACATGCCCAATGGCGATGCGCGTAAAATTTTCCTCAATAAGGCTTACGAACTGGGAATTGTGATCCTGCCTTGTGGAGAGAAAACCGTGCGTTTCCGTCCACCTCTCAGTGTCCAGCCGGAACATATCGATGAAGGTATCGGAATTATTGAAAAGGCACTCAAGCACACAAAAGATCGCTATCCGGTGGTCTCAGTTGAAAAAGCACTGGGAACAACGACGGCACACAAAGCACTTGAAAATGTAGAATAGGCCTTGTCAAAGCCGGTGCAGCACGAGACCTAAGTATTTTACCTCACCCAAGCCCCTCTCCATTTTCATGGAGAGGGGCTTGTATTTAGCCAACAGCCAAAGTCTCAATACTCATGACTCAATACTAACATTACGTTAACTGCTCGCTCTGAGGCTGAATAACGACTTCATTCAATACCGAGCCTGAGGGTTGCGTCAGCGCGTAATACACGGCTTTTGCCACCTCATCCGGATCCAGCATCTTGTCGGCGTTTACCTTCATATCAATATTGCCGTTATCCCAGAAGGGGGTATTCACGCTTCCCAGATAAAACATCGAAAAACAGATACCGGTACGCCTGTTCTCTTCGATCAGTGACTTTACAAAACCGGTCAGCGCGAACTTGGTTGCGGCATATACCGAACTGTTTTTCACAACCGATTTACCAAGAATACCGGGAAACATGACGATACGACCCTGTTTTTGCGTCTCCATGTAACGCATCACACTCTGAGTCACCAGGAATGTGCCGTACAGATTTGTATCAATAACCTCTTTAGCCGCCCTTGGATTGATATCGAGTAATGGTTTGATCATGCCCAGGCCGAAGGCGTTGATGAGCACATCAATATGACCAAACTCCCGGGCCACGTCGTTCACCATATTAATCACCGACGACATATCCGTGACATCAACATGGGTGACATAGGCTTCCCCATCATTCTCGTTTATTTCCCTGGCAACAGCTTCCGCCTTTTCTTCTGATCTGGAAGCCAGTATAATACGTGCTCCTGCCCGGGACAACAATCGCGCACAGGCCGATCCGATACCTCCGGCCCCGACAATTAAAACCACCTGATCATTCATGAGTTCGTAAGTATAAAGTTTAAAGTAAAAGGTTAAAGGCTACCGCAATTTGCTTGAAATTGCTCCTAATATCCTTTTCAACTCCGATGATTCTTTTAACAGATAATCTCCCGTTTCTCTATCGCCAATATCCAATGCTTCGATTATCCTAAGCCAGTAATTAGATTCCCGCATTTCTTTGAGTGAGATACTGATTTTATTCCTATCCTCTCTCTTGATTTTTTACCTTTGTACTTTTCCCTTTAGCCTTTTTACCTGGAAGGCTGCATAGCCTTTGGAATCACTGATTCATATATTTCTTTCATCTCTGATACGGGAATCCGAAAGACACCTTCAACATCCAGCGTCTCTCCACCTACTTCTCCGAGATGCTGCATGGGGATGTCTTCTTCGAGGCAGAATCCTTCAAAATCATCCCAATTTTCCGGTGTAATCTCAATAACGATGCCCGATTGTGCTTCGCTGAAAAGGATTTCTGTCAGTGTACCCTCCATATCTTCCAGGTCAAGTTCGGCTCCCAAACCACTGAAGAGTGCCATCTCAGCAAGTGTGATCGCCAGTCCGCCATCCGATACATCATGGGCGGATTTGATCCAGCCACGACGTATCATGGCAAGAAGTCCATCCTGCAGGTGTTTTTCAAACTCCATATCAAGATTCGGTGCATCACCAACGGTTTTCCCGTGAATCCAGCTCAAATATTCACTTCCTCCCAATCCAAGGCGGGGTGCGCCAAGATAAACCACCAGGTTACTTTCGTTCTTAAACGGGAAAGTTACCGTATCCTGCTGAATATCATCCACAAGTCCAAGCATTCCGATGGTGGGCGTGGGGAATACGGCACCTTTCTGATTTTCGTTGTAAAAGCTAACGTTTCCTCCCGTAACAGGTGTATTGAAAAGCCGGCACGCCTCACCCATTCCGGTCACGGCTTCCTTGAAGACCCAATAGACTTCCGGTTTATACGGGTTGCCAAAATTCAGACAGTTGGTAATTGCCAGCGGCTTGCCACCGGAGCATACGATGTTACGTGCCGCTTCTGCAACCGCAATCTGAGCTCCTTTCCGGGGATTCAGATACACGTAACGACCATTGCAGTCCGTCTTGAGTGCCAAACCCTTGCGCGTGCCCTTCACGCGGACAACGGCTGCATCCGTTGGACCCGGACCTGCAACGGTGTTTGTGCGAACCATCGTGTCGTATTGCTCGTACACCCATCGTTTGGAGGCGATATTCGGGGAGTGCAACAGTTTGATCACCATTTCACCGTAATCGGCAGGCTTCGGCAAGGTTCTCTGATCAAATCCGTGGACAACCTTCAGGTAGTGCGGTTGTTTGGTTTCGCGGATATACACCGGGGCGCCACCACCCAAAACCAGTGATTCAGCCGGCATGTCTGCCTTTAACTCGTTATGCTGATTGAAATACAGCCGTCCGCTATCGTTGACCTCACCGATGACAACTGCATTCAGGTCCCACTTCGAATAGACATCTATTATTTCCTGTTCGCGGCCTTTCTGAGCACAGATCAACATACGTTCCTGGCTTTCTGAAAGAAGCAGCTCGTAAGCTGTCATATTTTCTTCACGCATCGGAACCTTGTCCAGATTGATGGTCATGCCGCATAGTCCCTTGGCACTCATCTCGGATGAAGAACAACTGATACCGGCTGCACCCATATCCTGCATCCCAATCACAGCACCTGTTTTTACCGCTTCAAGGGATGCCTCAAGCAGTAATTTTTCGGTAAACGGATCGCCGACTTGTACACTCGGTCTTTTTGCTTCACTTTTTTCTGAAATTTCTTCGGATGCGAATGTCGCTCCATGAATCCCGTCACGGCCTGTGCTGGCCCCCACAATTAGGATAGGGTTGCCTTTCCCGCGTGCAACGGCCGATACGGTCTCACCCACTTTGACTACTCCCACACTCATAGCATTTACCAGCGGATTGCCTTCATAGCTTTCGTCAAAATAGATCTCACCGGCAACGATCGGAACACCAAATGAGTTGCCATAGTCAGCGATACCGCGAACGACGCCATCAAGCAGGAACCGGACGCGGTCGTTGGAAAGATCGCCGAAACGCAGAGAATCAAGCGATGCAATAGGCCTTGCTCCCATTGTAAAAATATCGCGGTGAATACCGCCCACACCTGTTGCTGCGCCCTGGTACGGTTCGACTGCCGATGGGTGATTATGGCTTTCGATCTTGAACGCACAAGCCAGTCCGTCACCGATATCGACAAGACCGGCATTTTCTTCACCGGCACCGACCAGCATCTGGGGCCCGCTCCTGGGGAGCGTTTTAAGCAGTGCTATTGAGTTTTTGTAGGAACAGTGCTCGCTCCACATCACGGAGTAGACTCCAAGTTCCGTGTAATTAGGTGTTCTGCCCAATATCGAACAGATCTTTTCGAATTCCTCTTCGGTCAGGCCATGTTCAAGAGCCAGTTCCAGTGTTACTTCCGGTTCGTTTGCTACGGTTTGCGACATGTCTTAGAAATTAGTTTGATTATAAACCCGACAGAAAATACGAAAACACACCGGTTTGATTAAAACTTAGTTGAAATAATTCTGTGATCGCGTATTCAACGGTGTGTGGTACCGGCGAGGACGCCAGTACCAGTTCGTGTATGAATTCGACGCTAAATACCACATCCAACGCTGGTTCAAACGTCCCAACGCTGGTTCAAACGTCCCAACGCTGGTTCAAACGTCCCAACGCTGGTTCAAACGTCCCAACGCTGGTTCAAGCGTCCCAACGCTGGTTCAAGCGTCCTCGCTTGAACCTAATGAACCAGAATGTCATGCAAGGGATTTGCCGGATTGGCGCTGCTATAGCGATAGTACTCCGGCTCATCCACAAACCCTGCCTTTACCGGATTTTGATGAATATATTCGATCTTTTGTGCCTTCACTGAATCAGAATAAATGATTGTAGGATAGTTTCCGTTCTGCCAGAGTTGATATTTTTTATTTGCCCTGTTCTTTGCTCCCGATGTACGAAATTCTCTCAAAATCCATCTTTTTCTACTTTCTTTAGGATTTTCCCGTACTAACGCAACAATCCGCTTACATGTAAACGACTTGAAATCGCGGAGGATCGCAGACAACATGTTTTCTGAAGACACAACCATATGCAGATGATTCGTCATCAGAACATAGCTGTACAAAATTAATCCTTTATTGTCATGACAATGGCGCAAACTCTCCATGATGAACTCGCAGTATATTCTGCGTGTGTAAATGTTGATCCAACCGACTACGGTCAATGTGACGAAATTGATTTCACCTTCATAAATTTTACGTCTCATCTTGATTTAGTTTTTATGATATAATGAAGCCACGGCAATAATACTACAAACAGTATTACTCTGCTAAAATACTATTTATTAATTGGATGCAAAAATCAACTAGCTTGGGTTTAACAACGAGTAACAGCATTTGTGTGGTACTGGCGAGGACGCCAGTACCAGCTCGTGTATGAATTCGACGCTAAACACCACATCCAACGCTGGTTCAAGCGTCCTAACGCTGGTTCAAGCGTCCTCGCTTGAACCATGCACTAGCCGACAAGCCGTTCAACCAACTCCCCAAAATCCTCAAACACAAAATCAGCCTCATCGGCTTGGTCGGGAATGCCGTTGGGCGTATACCATGCCGTCTTCCAGCCATATGAAGAGCCGCCTCGTATATCGGAAGTCAGGGAGTCGCCAACGTAGAGGATTTGTTCGGGTTTCAATCCGGTTCGATGGGTGGCGTGGGCAAAAATTTCGGGCTGTGGCTTCATATACCCCACTTCTTCAGAGATAACTAACTCCTTCGCCGTTTCATAGAAACCGAAACGCTTGAATTTCTTTTGCTGCAACTCCAGGAAGCCGTTGGTTAATATGCCTGTTGGATATTTCTTCCGGATTAATTCGTAGCCGGTCTTTGCTCCATCAATCCACCGCCAGTAATCCTCGTAACGATTGATATAAAACCGGGCGACCGGCTCCCACCGGCTTGTATCCAGCCCAAGCGTTGCCAGGGTGTCTTCAAATCGATGTCTTTGCAAATACGCTCGTTCAATCTCATGCTTCCCGTATTTATCCCATAGATCAACATTTACTTCATGATAAGTGTCCAGCCATTTTTCAAGGGAAATATCATGCAGAAAACTAAAATGTTCATACGTTTCAGCTTGTGCCGCACGTTCAGCACTTGTATGATCGAGGAGTGTATTATCCAGATCGAAATAGATAAATGAAGGGTTTTTAATGGAAGACATGAGATGAGTTTTATTTCATTTTGGATCTAAAAATACGACACACCCGTAACCTAACCAATTGCAACCCGTAGTAAGATCATTAGAACCCAATTGATTTTCTAATCACCAGCTATGAAGATGACCTTCATTTCTTATATTGAGTCTCTTATAAAACTAATCTGTGCACTATGATCAAGAAACTTATACCTGTTGGTATCATTATTATCCTTTTTTTATGGGGAGTCAGCGTTAATAACAATTTGGTTGATCTCCAGGAAGGCGTCCGCTCGCAGTGGTCGCAGGTCGAAAACCAATATCAGCGTCGTTCCGATTTGATCCCAAATCTCGTGAATACCGTTAAGGGTGCAGCGAATTTTGAAAAAGAAACCCTGACGGATGTCACCGAGGCGCGCAGCAAAGCCACTTCCATCAATATCAAAGCGAGTGATCTGACCAATCAACAGGCTCTTGCCAATTTTGAACAGGCCCAAAACAGGCTGAGTGGCGCCCTTTCACGACTATTGGTCACCGTTGAACGATATCCTGATCTGAAGGCCAATCAAAACTTCCGGGATCTGCAGGTTCAGCTTGAGGGAACCGAGAACCGGATTTCGGTTGAGAGGAAACGGTTTAATGATGAAGCCCAGAAGTATAACATTGCCATCCGGCGCTTTCCGGGTAGCCTGTTAGCCGGTATCCTTGGATTTCATAAGATGGCCTACTTCCAGGCACAGCAAGGAGCTGCGCAGGCTCCCAAAGTTCAATTCTAGGCAATCATCATGAGCGAACCACAAGTACATCACCTCTTGTCGAAAGATGATGAGTCGTTGATCATCGAGGCCATCAAAGCGGCCGAGCATCGCACATCGGGTGAGATTCGGGTGCATATAGAAGACGAATGTGAAGGGGAAGCTCTCGATCGTGCAAAGGCTGTGTTTGCGGAACTGAAGATGCATAAGACGCAGCAGCGCAATGGGGTTCTGATTTATGTGGCCATTGACGATCGCAAGCTGGCTATCTTTGGCGACACAGCCTTACACGATCAGGTCGGACAGGACTTCTGGGATGATGTCCGTGATCAAATGATTCATGAATTCAGGAAAGGGAAATATGCTCAGGGAATCGCGCAGGGAGTTAAAATGGCTGGAGAAAAGCTGCGTTCCCACTTCCCTTGGCAAAGTGACGACAAAAACGAATTAAGTGATGAAATTAGCTACAAGAAAGAATCGGAATAACTTCTGGCTCTTTCTGATCTTACTCTGTTTAATCTTACCCGCAAGCGTGTTGCACGCCCAGGATTTTCCTAAAAAACCGGTTGGGTTTGTTAATGACTTTGCTCATATGCTGAGCCCGGGGGAAGTACAAGCCCTGGATCAAAAGCTGAGCAACTACCGCGACAGTACTTCTAACGAACTGGCCATCATAACGGTACCCAGTCTCCAGGGTTATCCTATCGATGATTTCTCATTGAAGGTGATGGACACCTGGAGCGTCGGACAGCATGATAAGCGTAACGGCATTCTTATCTTTATTGCCCGTGATGATCATAAAATGCGCATCGAAGTCGGCTACGGGCTTGAAGGTGCCCTGCCGGATATCCTGGCCGGGCGTATTATTCGTGATATCATGCAGCCGGCCTTTCGAGGAGGAAATTACTATCAGGGTCTGAATCAGGCGACTACCGCCATAATGCAGTACATTGCAGGAACTTATAAGGCCCAACCCAAGAAGAAAACGGGGCAGCCTATTTCCAGGGCGTTTCCGTTACTTTTGTTGGCGTCAGTTATTATATATTTTCTGGTAATCCGGCGCGATGGTCCCCGCAATCCAGGCGGCAAATCCGGGAGCGGTGGCGGTCGGCGGCGACGCACATACGGATCCTCTGGATTTATTTTCCTTCCGGGAGGCGGCTTCGGCGGTGGCTGGGGCGGCGGTTCCGGTGGAGGCGGCTTCGGCGGCGGAGGTTTTGGCGGCTTCGGTGGTGGTGGAGGCTTTGCTGGCGGAGGCGGTGGCGCCAGCGGCGGCTGGTAATTATGGTGTATGTCTGCAACTAATAAATAACTCTCATGAGCAATAATCGTTTTTTTTCAATTACAACAGTTGTTCTTATGTCCCTGCTGGCGGCAACTTTTTGGATTACACCAAAAGCCGCCTCGCAAAGGGAGGCTCCCATGAAGACGATATCCAAGAAGAAGTGGGATATTCTGCTGAAAGGTGGTCATACCATTGGATCCAAAGATGCCCCAATAACTTTAATCGAGTTCAGCGACTTTCAGTGCCCTTATTGCGGGATGTTTGAAAAGGTCCTGGAAAAATACCGACATGATCATCCTGGTCAGATTAGGCTTATCATGTATAATTATCCGCTTCGCCAGCATCCCCAGGCTGTGACGGCGGCCGAAGCAGCCGAGTGCGTCGCTAAAATGGGAAACTATGAGAAATTCCATAACCTTTTATTTAAAAACCAGCGAATATTTCCTTCTCAACCATTTGACAGCCTTGCTCAGCTCGCTGGTGTCAAAGATCTTACGGCCCTGCACGGTTGTATGAGAGACACTACCACCATAATGGCCATCAGACATCAGATTGAAATGGGTAATAGTGTCGATCTGTTTCAGACACCAACAATCATTATTAACCGGAATTATTATTCCGGTACCCTCTCCTACAAAGAACTGCAAGCTGCCGTTCAACTGGCTCTGAAGTCAAAATGAGATAATACTTTTCACGACACATTGTTCAGGCTCCTTCGTTAATCGAGGGAGCCTTTTTTGTCTTTTTTAAATGATGATATTCCCTCTAAACACAGGCCGATATTTGATCATTTGAATACTTAAACAGTACATCTGTTTATTAGATATGGAAATGGGAACGGTTATAAAACTCAATACCTTTTAGTTGGGTGTGGCACAAAAACTTGTGCTTTGTAAAGGGGAAAAATAAAATCAACAATTTTCAAAAATCAGAACAGGATTCAATCGATAATGACACGAAGTGAATTTGTAAAACGTCTGATCCTTGCCATTGGCATCTTCTTCGCCGTAGTGCTTGTGATCTATGCCTTCCAAATCCTTCTTCTGATTTTTGCCGGTTGTCTGCTCGCTGTTTTCCTCACAGGACTCGCCGGCTTCCTTGAAAAGCACCTCAGGGTTCCGGAGGAGTTGAGCCTTATACTGGTCATCATTCTGATTATTCTTCTGATTGGATCAGGCACCTGGTTCTTTGGTCAGGAGATAGCCGCCCAGGTCGACAAATTCGGAGAAAGTCTGAGACAGGCCTACAACGCTTTTATCGCTCAGATCCAACAAACCACGTGGGGTTCGCAATTGATAAAGCAGGCCACAACCGGCGTCAGTAATTCCAGTAGATTTAAGCTCCTCTCGAAAGTCTCTGATATTTTCACGACGACTGTCGGAACCCTATTTGACGTTTTTGTGATCGTCTTCCTTGGTCTGTTCCTCGCATTCGAACACCGTATGTATACCAAAGGATTCAGGGGCATCTTTCCCGAAAGGCACCGAAAAAAAGTAACGGAGCTATTCTCGCACGTAAGCCGTGTATTGAGATGGTGGATGTTTGGTCAGTTCATGTATATGCTCGCCATCGGCGTACTGTCGACCCTCGGGTTGTGGATTATGCGCGTCCCGCTGGCTCTGTCGCTTGGTATTTTCGCGATGCTTTTATCATTCGTCCCCTATCTCGGAACCATTCTCTCGGCAGTGCCGGCTATGCTCATTGCCCTCACCATCAGTAACCAGATGGCACTCTATGTACTCATCCTTTATGTGGTCATACACATGATCGACGCTTACCTGCTGGCTCCGCTAATTCAGCTTGAAGCGATATCGTTACCACCAGCGTTAACCATATCCGCACAGATTCTCCTGGCCTATCTGGCTGGTGGTCTCGGGTTGCTGCTGGCTACACCGCTGACAGCCGTAGTCATCGTTCTCGTTCAGGTGCTCTATATCCGTAATGTCCTGGGTGAAAATGTCGTTTTGATCGGTCAGCACCATTCTGAAGAGCAGGTGTAATACGGACTAATTTTTGGAAGTAAAAAAATGACCGTGGACGCCCGGGCTCGTGCTAACGTTGGGGCTTATCCTGTTTGTACAGCTCACGGACGTCCAAACGGTCAATATTGAGTTTATCAGCTCTTTTGCAGGATTCTTAATAGAGAAGTATCACAGAACTTATGGCCGTTGCAATGTTGTAACCATGCTGTTGTGAAGAGGGAACGGTCATTGCACTGATATCGAGCTTGAAATTCCGGAATTCCAACCCTGTTCCAACCCCAAAACTGTCACTTGTCTTCCCTCCAAAACGATACCCGGCTCTGAGTGGTAGAAATGGTAACGGATAAAGTTCGGCACCAACTGACACATATGGACGATCCGAATTCATCCCGTATGAATTATATCCCCTGCCGGCATCAACCATCAACCCAAGCCGATGTAAATTCAGGTACGCCCCGAAGTGAATGGCTGTCGGTAACTTAGCAATTATGGCGGAGTTACTTACCGGTTTATAAGCACCATAAACATCCGATGCCAGACTGTCTTTGATTACATAGTTCGTATAATTCGTAAAACTGCTATCGTATTTGGCATTAATGTAATTGTAATCAGGCTGAAAACCACTCCAGTGAAACGTACCGCTGGCCTGAAAGGTTGCCGGATTTTGTGTAAAACGAACCGATCCGATATCCGTGACAGCGGCCGATAATACCAGGCTTTTTCCCGGAACAGCATGTTTCCCTGAATTAAACTCATCATCAAATGAGATCAGATAGGTTGCCCCAATGTCCAGCCCATATCCTGCTCCTTTTGACATTCCCCCTCCCCCAAAAGGCTGAAACCGGATATCTGACAAATGCGGTTGCATCGTCGGATCAATCCGTTCCCGGTAGAATCGGTTCAATTCATTAGTCATGGAACCGACTGTTTCCAGTGTATAATCAAATTTATGTACGAGCGAGGAGTCCGTCAATTGCAACGTTGACTGGAGGTTGCCCTCTGAATAGGCCAGTCCGCGAATAATTTGTACCGTGGCACCAACCCATAGTTGTTGGTTATCCGGAATCAATCCCATAAAACGGAAACGATGAGATAACCCGACAGCCAACTCCGCCGTCGACATCATACGCTGGTCCATATTCACAGGTGTGGGCTGATTGAAGTACTGGGAATCTAGTCCGCGCAGCATAAACTGAGCCATCCCCTGGTTAATTCCAACATGACCAAGCGTTTGAAACCGTAAGGAAGCACCTGCAACCGTATTTTCCCCAAACTTCAATACGACAGCAACCGGCACCACCTCTCCATCCACACCCATATTGTCCATCTTAGCCGGTGAACTGCCAAACCATTGTTGGACAATTGAATTCACTTCATTCGGACTGATACTGTTCCCGTTGGTGAAATACCGGTTATACACGGCTATGTTTGCCAGTGAACCACCTGCATTTAGCGAAATATCACCCGGCAGACCGATCATAATCTGTTTTCCACCCCGGAAGAGGCCCAGATTGGCCGGATTAATAAACAGGGATCGGTAACCGGCAACATACGCCGTTCCACCACTTCCAAGTGCCATACTGCGGGCCGAGTTAAATAAGTTTTGCGCTTGGGCGGTAATGCTCATCAAAACGATCATTGCAACCAATGAAGGGAATCTCAACCTATGCAAAAATGCTTTTCTCATCTTAGTTCCCTTTCTTATTTACATTGGATTGAATAGAGAAGTCACCCGACATGGTCAACCGGATATAATCAGTCGCCTGAATGCGCACCGGCTTATCATTTGTTGTTTGCAGTGATGCCCGCACAATCATGAATTTGGTTTGATTTAGCACGTTTATCTGATCCTTCGTCAATTGAATCTGCATAACACCCCTCGATGGATCCGATGAGAACAATGTTGACGGATCAACCTGGGCAGGATCAAGAATTGCCTTTGGATATCCCGCCGTCGTATCCGGTATACTCACGGACAATGGCCGGTGAAATTCGTCCAGCATTTGAAAACTCATTTGGGCGGACAGGGGTAGTTTGTTTACGTAATAAATTTTGATTTCGCCCTGACTGATATTCGAATTGTTTTGCTGAGAAGGGAGATTGGAGAAATCAACGGATATCGTATCCACGTAGGTTGCCGGCTGGGCAGGTGTTGCGATTTCCAGGGGGATATCAAGTCCTACAGCCGTATCAAAGTAAATATCTGTTCCCTTATCCGTCAGGTTGGGATTATTAATCTCTGCTTTTCCAATAAACCTGACTTCGGTAGGAAGATTTGCAATAAAGTCGCCAAAGTTTGAGTTGGATTGATCAAAAGTGACAACCCCTTCAAGTGTATCACTCGACATTCCTTGCTGCCGGATTGGGAATTTCAGTATCTGTGACTTTGAAAGAGCCTGATTATGCGACCATAGTCCGTTTATATTCGTACTGTCAACAGCATATGCAGAACCTGAGATAGGTTTCAGATATGTCTGGTTATTATGTGGATCAACACCGACCACACCCGCAAATACATCGTTTCCCGCCGCCAGATTTGTCTTGTAAAAAAGGTTCATGGAGGCGTTCAAAATCGAAAATGATCCGATTCTCTTTGAGAAATATTCCAGATCCTTTATTTCACTTATTTTTGCTTCCAGGTCATTAAAAAGGTCCAGCGTATCTATTCCGTTTGAGGGATCATCATATCCCAGGTTTACCATCAATCCTTTAGGATAGGTAAATCCGGAAGGTAACTTTGGCAACCCTTGTATTTGGAGAACCTTGGCATAATTAGTCATTGTAGTAAACCGAACGACTCCATTATCTTTTATGTCAAAGATATGGAGTAACCCGGTTCGGCTAGTATCGACCAAAGCATTAGCTCCTCCAAGGAAAGGCAGATCTTTGGTCAACAAAGGTACCTGGACACTATGTTCGATCGAGAAATTCGGTTTGGAAGGAATCTCACATCCAGCCAATATTATACACGTCGATACAAGCAGGCACCCGATAAGGTGTTTGTTAATACTTTTTTGGTACACAGCAACTAATTGAGAGGTTAACAATCAACAGATCGTCCCGTCAAACAATCCAAACCCCAAACACGATATAAACTGAACAACTACTATTAATGGAGAAAAGCGGACTGCCAAACTTGCATCTATTATCGTATGCAAATGCTGCTTTATTAATCCCTAAATTCTTTTTAAAGACCACAAGTCACAAGATTTGAAACACAAACATTATGATTTCAATGAAGTATGCTCTAACTTTGTCTCTATTCAATTGCTGATGCAATATCCTGTTATATGATCTCATTCAACGATACCGATCTTCAAATCATAACCATTGAAAATGATCTTGAGGATTCTACAAGCCTCTACCTGCTTCTGCATGCAGATATGAAGGAGCATCTTGGTACAGAGAAACTTCTTGATGAACTCAGTGATCTGGAAACATCCGATAAAGATGAAGATCAGAAAGATGACGATTATGAAGAACTTCTGGAACGAATGGGCATTATTGAGATATTTGATCAGGATGAGATTGAAAATCTTACCGAAGAAGGATTGATTGATCCTGAAGACCTTCATTATTCAATTTATCAGATTGTTGCTGAGGAGATGGATCAATGATTCTTAACCGACGTTTCACTACAGACTAGTCCCGTGTATTATTACCCAAGAGACATAACTCCCGACAAAGTAAACCAATTGCCCTTAATCAGGTATGAAGGTAAAATCCATATTATCGAAAAACCTGAAGATGAGATGAGATGCCTTGACCAGCTTCAAAACGAGTCTCTGCTCGGTTTTGATACTGAAACCAGACCAACCTACCGTGCTGGTGTTTTTTACCCGCCGGCTTTGGTCCAGCTCGCCGCCTCTGATGCTGTGTATCTTATCAGGCTGACTAATTATAAATTCGAAGCGCTGCTGTCTACTTTGCTGGAAAGCAAAAAAATTGTGAAGGCCGGTGTAGCTGTGCATGATGATGTCAGTGATCTGCAGGGACTGGTTAGGTTCAATCCTCAAAATTTTGTTGATCTTTCCAACATCGCTGAGAGATACAGCATAAAAAAGAAAGGCTTGCGTAATCTGGCCGCTTTATTTCTTGAACGGCGTGTTTCAAAAAACGGCAGGCTTTCGCCCTGGCATCAGCCCAAACTCACGAAAAAACAGATTCGATATGCCGCTACGGATGCGTGGATCAGCAGGGAACTTTATCTGCAAATGAAGCGTCATGGCCTGATTTTGTGATCATGGTGTCAGGTAGAATGCTGAAGGCCGATATAGCTTCACAGCAAATTCTAGATCAACACCGTGGGTTCCTCATGCATTTTTCGTGTTAATTGGTTGCTGTTCATCATTCATTTTCCAATATTCCCGCCAAAATATTTCTATTAATCAGGTTCTGAATGCCATGAAATTACCGCAGGGTTTCCGCATTAAAGCCGGACGTCCCAAAGACGTTCCCGTCGTTCTTCAGTTTATCAATGAACTGGCTGAATATGAGAAGATGTCCGACGAAGTCGTTGCTACGGAAGAAATGCTGCACGAGTCTCTGTTTGGTGAAAACAAATCATGCGAAGTAGTCATCGGTTACTTTAATGACGAACCGGTTGGTTTTGCATTGTTCTTCCATAATTATTCGACATTCTTGGCTCGTCCCGGTCTTTACCTCGAGGATTTGTACGTACGGCCCAATATGAGAGGACATGGTTTCGGGAAGTCTCTCCTTCATTACCTGGCTGACCTGGCTAACAAGCGTAATTGTGGGCGTATGGAGTGGTCCGTTTTAGACTGGAACAAACCGGCCATCGATTTTTATAAGAGTCTGGGTGCAAAGCCAATGAATGAGTGGACCGTCTACCGGCTATCAGGGAGCGCACTTAAAGCTTTTGATGATTTCGATGACTAATAACGGTAACGGAGACATCTGTTCTACGCATTAAAGAAACCGTATATCCGATTTAGAACCGGAGCATATCCGGATATATCACCAGGTGTTTATTAAAAAACATTATCCTAAGGGTTATACCTTCCAATGAACGAAGGTCAGGATTTATGTGTCATTATATAAATATGCTCTCCAAACACCAATTTTGAAAGAGATTAAACTATGTCTGTTCGTCATCCGAAACTTAATACCACTTTTCATATTCACTGTGTGTCAATCTTGCTTATTCTGCTCGTCGCTTCATCGGGATGCGTTATTCAAAAAAGCGCCATCACCGGTCATAAGCGAGCCTATGCCTACAGCTGGAGTCAGGAGGTGCAGATCGGGAACCAAGCCAACGACCAGGTGAAACAGCAATACGGCCTTTATGATGATCCTGCCCTGGCGAAATATGTTTCTATGATTGGAGATAGTGTATTGGATCACAGTGATTTGAGAGGTCCGAACGTAGAGGCGACATATCGGAATACCCCCTTTCATTACCAGGTATTGAACAGCTCAGTAGTTAATGCATTCGCTCTTCCGGGAGGATATGTTTATGTGACGCGCGGAATTTTAGCCGCACTTGATAATGAGGCACAGCTGGCTATGGTGCTTGGCCACGAGACTGGTCACGTGGCGGCCCGGCATGGCTCACAAAGTGCCCTCGAACAACAGGCAGGACAAATTGCATTGGTTGGTGGTGCCGTTGTGGGACAGCAGGTTCTCGGGCTTCCAGCTGATCAAATACTACAGATGGGCGGTATGGCAACCCAACTGCTCTTCCTCAGATACAGCCGCGATGATGAAAGGGAGGCCGACCGTTTAGGTGTAGAGTACTCAGCTAAAGCCGGGTATAAATCGAGCGATGCCTCTTCCTTTTTTGCCACCCTGAAACGAATGCAGGAACAGTCTGGCCAATCACTCCCATCCATGCTCTCCACACACCCTGATCCAGGGGACCGGCAGGAAACGATAAAAAAACTAGCGGATGAGTGGAAGGCCAAGGGTTATAAAATGACTACTGAGGATCAAAAAAAGTACTATCAAAAAATTGATGGAATGATCTACGGAGATAATCCGCGCGAGGGATTCTCAAAAAATGGGATGTTCTACCATCCCGATCTCAAATTTCAATTTCCGGTACCAAATGATTGGCAGATTTATAATCAGTCCCAAGAGGTCATTCTGGCAAACAAAGACCAAAGTGCCGTAATGATTATGAGTGTAGATACGAATAAAACTGCACAAGCCTCAGTAGACGTATTTCTGAATCAACAGGGGATTACAACATTAAAAACGAATAGTACCCATAAAAACGGTTTGTCCGGATTCGAGGGATATGCCACGGCCACGACCCAGCAGGGAGATGTGAAACTATTTCTTTATGCCGTGTCATATAATGGAAATGTGTATCGCTTCCTCGACTACACCACCCCCGATAAATTTGACAGCGTGATCGGTAATTTTACCAATACCGCATATGGGTTTGCAAGTCTCACAGATAACTCAATTCTTGATATTAAACCGGTCCAAATACAGGTTATCGAAGTCAGCAGTGACACCAAATTTTCAGATCTGTTGCCCAAACAACTGCCAATGGATATTAAGCCGGAAGATGTAGCCATATTGAATCAGGTTAAGCTCGGCGACACCATATCCAAGGGCACACTCATTAAGATCCCTGTCCAAAAATGAGTATATCCACAGGCTGATGAGTTTATCAACCCTGTAGAACTACATTATTCCGGATTTAAAACAAAGAGTCCCGGAGATATTCTCCGGGACCACTGTTTGTCCCTTCAACCTATGCTATGGCTTATGTACGGTTTATTGATGGATATCAAGAGGAGATTGGTTTAAATATTTCAGGGTTTTCTTCCCCCTGAACATCAATAACACCCAGCATACCCTTTCTCGTAACACGGCTGAGCGCATGATCGACAAGCTTGATTTTTTGTGCTATCGGCAATTCTAATTCAAATACGCCACAACTGCCCGGAGGTACGGGTTGGGTTTGGATATAATGTAAGGGATTGTTGGCAATCGCCCCTTCCGGCCATGCTTTATGCCATATATTCCCGATCGGGTGAAAACTGCTTGTTAGATTTGGACCACCACACACAAAAAATACCCGGACTCTTTCTCCCTGTTTGACAGGAATTTCACCGAAAACATCCTTTGTTAGAGCATCTTTCTGACCGTTCAACAAAACGTATGTCGGATCGGCTTTTATCATATTGTCAAAACTGAAATTGTGGAACCCTTGCTGTCCGGCATCCTTGTCGGTGTAAACTTCATTCTGGCCCAGATATATTTCCTTATCAACTCTGGGTAATCCTTGCGGAGGTTCGACAACAATCATTCCAAACATGCCGCTGCTTATGTGAAAATCCATATTAGGTACGGCACAGTGATAGATAAATGCCCCGGGGTACATCGCCTTAAAACGAATCGTCTTGCTCTGTCCCGGTCCTACCAGGGTGTATGCGGCACCACCGCCTGTACCATACACCGCGTGCATATCAATATTATGTATCATATGGTTTTTGGAATTGCTCTTGAGTGTCAATTCAACCGTGTCGCCCTGACGCACGCGAATCATCGGCCCCGGGATTTGCCCGCCGAAGGTCATATAATTGAAGCGAACCCCCGGTTCAATTTCACCAACCATCTCTTTTGTTTCCAGGAGCACGTGATGAATCCTGGCCTCTTTTCGATGTATAGGCGCTGGTATTTTAAACGGATCAGCGGCCACACGCTTTGCGACTTGACTTGGTTGAACTTCCCTGAGTTCAGATATACGACGTGCCGATGCCTGTACATTATTCCATCTGCTCACACCTAGTACGCCACCGGCCGCCATTATGGTTCCGATTCCTTTAATAAAAGACTTTCTCGATATCTGGTTTTTCCCTTCCGCTCTGGATCCGCTAACTAGATCTTCCATGGGTTTGTATTTATAATTAATAATTAAGAGTATTTTATCTGAATTAAAAATACTAAAAATATTTGCTTTGTCCAGATTTATTTTAAAAAAAATCACCCGCGGATTCCCGACAGTACGCAACCCAACAATTTCCATGATATTCATTAATTTTCATGGAGATAATTTTTATAGGAAATTGCTGATTCAAGGGATCTCTTCAAAAGACTACGCCTGTCTGTCTTTCCTGGAGACGTCTCCGGGCTTTCTGTGAAACAGCTACCGAGAGATGCAGATAGCAATGTCCCAATCCCCGAAAAGATCACATTCCTAACAGAAAGGCATGCCCCAGACACCCTACGACAGGAAATTAGATACGTTTAAACGACTATTTTATCCTACTACCAAATCAGAGACTGTTTCCCGCCTCTAATTCATCGTCGTCTTTAAATATCTGATCTATTGGAATTCGGACTATCTTATCCAATTCCTCATCGTAGCGCTTACCGTGGATATCCCGCATCACTTCATGGCGAAACTCACAGGCCAATTCAAAGGCCTTCTTCTCGCCATATTTTTTGATGCTCCACTGCTTGTTTTTGGTTTTCCCGGTCTTAGGCGACCAGGTAACCTGGTAATATTCGCTGACCGTGCCACTTCTGTTACGTTTCTTGGTGCGATTGACACCGATCACGCCGGTTTTATTTCGACGATCACTGGTAACCAGCCGACGACTCCTCTTGGTTGGCACCGACTTCATGGCCTGAACAGCCACTTTTCGGGCTTTCTTGGCAATTTTCAGAGCTCTGTCCTTGCCCCCGTATTTATTGTCAGAGTAGAGTTTTGAATAGGTCTTCCCATTTTTGTATACGCGCACGTACCATCCATGGGTACCTTTCGAGTCTATTCGACTGATTCCCTTCATATCATCTTTACGCTTCCCACTCATTCGTATAATGATTTATATTGGTTAACGATAAGTACGGTTATCAACCGTCTTTATACCGCAACGATTGCGGATAATTAATGAACACGACTATATAAGTATACACAAATATAAATAACCCATCACAACAATTACCTTGAGGCCGATTATTTAACGCTCCAACCGATCCTTAAAGTATTACTTACCCAACAGACGGGTTCTCAGAATTATATTTACACTTAATCAATTTAATATAAAAGTTCCATTCAGTAAAATCAGGCTATTACAATTACCTAGCAATTAGAATTTCATAGTCTTCAATCCTTATTTTAAAAATCACCTTTTCGAACATTAACGTCTTCTGTCAAAAACCACTGAAACACGTGCAGTATCTCTTAAGGCAGACGGCTTAAAAAGGGCGATACGAACTCTTTCTACACGTTTATCACGAAAGACTTCCTCGCCTATCCGTGCAGCCAGTTTTTCTAATAAAAAAAAATCGTTATTTGAAACCAATTTTCCAATTCGGATACACAAGTCTTCATAATCTAACGCATCTTCTATTCTGTCTGTCTGAGATGCCCTGGATCCATCATACTCAATATCCAGATTTGCAACCACCGGTTGTTTTTGAGTTCGCTCGTGCGGATGAACACCTATCAGGGCGTTCAGTTCCCAGTCATGTATTTGGATTTCTATCATTTTACGTTGGTCAGATGCATACCTCCATCGACAAAAAGAAATTCTCCGGTAACCGACTCGTTATCAAGCAGATAATCAAGAGCCCTGATGATATCAGGAATTGCAACCGTCTTTTGCAGCGGAAGCAGGGACACTTTCTTTTCCATATTTTTGGGATCATCAAAACCCGGCGGTAACACGGGTCCGGGACAAATTGCATTCACCCGTATCTCCGGTGCCAATGCCCTGGCAGACATTCGGGTAAATGAGGCCAGTGATTTCTTCGAAAGAGTATATGGAAAGAATTCGATATCCTCATCGGTAATCCTCGAATCCAGTATATTTACTACGACTCCTTTTACACACTTTTGAGCAAAAATTTTTGTCAGGTAAAAGGGGTAAAAAAAATGTACTGAAAAATTATTATTGAGATCCTTAAGGGGCGTCTCCTCAAATGACAATGGGCTAAAAATGGAGGCATTGTTTACTAAAACGCGATAATCCTCTCCTTCTGAAAACAATTCCCTTGCCGTCTCTTCTACAGAGTCCAAATCGGAAAAATCAGCCTGAAACAAACGGCATTGTCTGCCCTTTCCCCGAATTTCCTCTGCAAGCCGGCTGGCTTCTTCCTTTGAATGATTATAATGAATTACGATATCGAATCCTCTTTCTACGAGGCTAAGCGACATTTCACGGCCAAGTCGTTTGGCTCCTCCTGTAACTATTGCTGTTGGATTTCGCACATTGCTTCCTTTAGTCGTTTCAGGTTAGGGATATAATCTCAAATGAATCCACTGATCACCCTCACGGGTATATTCAAAGCGATCGTGCAGACGGCTGGGCCTCCCCTGCCAGAATTCTATCCGATCGGGCCTGAGACGATACCCTCCCCAAAAATCCGGGTATGGGATATCCTGGCCTTCATACCTTTTCTTTAGTTCCTGATATCTGCTTTCCAACTCCTCCCTGTTCTTCAGCACATGACTCTGCTCGGAGGCAAGGGCACCAAGCTGGCTCTCAACAGGCCGGCTGTGAAAATAGGATTCCGAAATATCCCGGTTTACTTTGCTGATCGATCCTTCAATACGGACTTGTCTCTCTAATTCGGACCAATAAAAAAGAAGGGCTCCAAAAAAATTTGCCTCAATCTCAGATCCTTTTCTACTCCGATAGTTTGTGAAGAAAACAAATCCCTGTTCATCAAATTCCTTCAATAATACGATCCTCGAAGAAGGGCGGCTGTTCTCACCGACGGTACTCAATGACATGGCATTCGCATCTTTCAAGCCGGCTTTAAGTGAGTCCTGGAACCAGTGGTCAAACTGTACTACGGGATTGTCGTCGAGATCCTTTTCCAACAAACCATCCCGGTTGTATTCACGACGCAGCGATCTGATATCACGTTCCATTTGTCCTTGATAATCCTTTTATATTCTAAGTGACGACAGCACCCAACAGCTAATCCGGTAAATTGGTTCGGTCCCGGATCCACTGTATGTCAATGTACCATGAACTCGACATACTTGATAGTTTTTCCATCCTCCAGGTGCTGTCTCTCATACATCGTTTTGATACTCAGCATCTCGTCGGCCATTGATGAGTTATACAGATCGGAGGTGCTCCGCACAATCGTACAGCCCTCTTTCCTAAGTGACTCGAGCGTAAACAAATATAACAACTCCGAATCGGTTTTGAGATGGACAGACCGATGGGGAAGGATAATACGCCTGTAAATATCCAGGAAAAAGGGGGAAGTGAGCCTTTTTCTTTCTTTACTCTTTTTGGGATATGGATCGGGAAACGTTATCCAAATCTCTTCAACATTATCCGTTTCTCTTTTGATATATCGATCCAAAAACTGGATATATGCCCTCAGGAATGCCACGTTGGTGATATTCTCCTCTAAAGCTTTTCTGGCGCCCTTGTATATCCGCTCCCCCTTGATATCCACCCCAATGAAATTGCGTTCCGGATATCGTGCCGCAAGTTCCAGGGTATACTCCCCCCCTCCGCACGCCAGCTCCAGCGTTATCGGGTGACTGTTGCCAAATACCCTGTGGGCCCATTCGCCGGGAAGTATTTCATCAGAAAAATAGACATTATCCATTCCCGGAAGTGCCGCGTATCGTTCTGTTTTATTTTTAGCCATTACTCAATTCTGTTTACCACAGGCTTAACACGAGTGCAAGATTATTACCATACCGTGGAAATGTCAACTCTTTGCATCTCTAATAATAAATACTGGCTTTATGCATACTACCCCGACAATATTTCCGTATATTTTATGATTATATTTTCCTAAAATATTTTACAAACGCCCGATTTCTTTAATAGCATATGTATCTCTTCAAGCGGCACCCTTTATATCTGTTCATTATCTCCATATTCCTGTTTATTTCCTGTTCCGGTAAATCCGAAATAACGATCAAGGGGAAAATCCTTGACTCTCATGGGTCCGCCATTTCCCGATCCGATGTTCACTGGGTAAAACTTGGAGAAAACAGCTCAACCCGGCATCTTAAAGCTGATCCATCCGGACATTTTACGATTCAGATAACGACACCAGGTTACTACCGGTTACAATTCAGCGGGGTCAATCACGAGATGTACGAAACCGTTCTGGACCTGACATCCATGCACGATGTTCATTTGACTGCTTACCTCTCGTCCAGTTTAACCAACCCTAATCTGGACAGAGTCTATGCTGTGGGATCGTTCAACCAGTTTTCGCTTAACAACGCCAGGCCCATGGAGAAACAACCGGACGGCTCTTTTGCCCTGACTATCCCGGCCGATTCGGGTATGGTCACCTACCAGGTTATCGGTCCGGATGAGATGACACCGGTAAACGGAACGGATGCTGATAATTACAATTATGATGGTGCAGGTTCATACGTCGCTGACCTGGCACCGGTAAATGGGAAAGTTACCCTGAAATATGACCCTGCAAAAGTTAAACCGGCAGGTCACCCTCACATTGAGTTCCAGGATACCCCTTCTGAAATATCGGATTTTGCCCGGTCCTATAACGGGATAGAAAAATTTGAAGACTCATACGCCGATGCAATGAAACAGTATCAGGCTGCCGGCGGTAATCCTGATTCGTTCCATTATAATTTTACCGGAATAAAAGATAGCCTCAACAAGGTGATCGAAAATGAGGGAAATGATCAGGTGCGTATCATGCAGACCCTGAACTACATGACTCTCGGCTTATACGGTGCCGATAGTCTTAGATCAAAATATGCGCAGGATCTGCTCAACAAACTGCATCCTTCTTCACCTCTCTGGTCCATTCAGCCCCTCGATATGCTTGTAGCTGTAGATGTCTCCGGCAGGCAAGACAAGTACGAAAAATACATCGATAAGGCAGTTGATACGAATCAGGATCGCAGTGTCCAGGCGACCCTCGTTTATTACCAGTTGAATAATGCCTACAGACGGGGAGATATTCAGGATGCACATACCTATTATAACAAACTGCAGAGCCAATTCGGTGATACTAAACTTGCCCAATATGCCCAAAGCCAATTTTCATTCAACTCGAAGATAGCAGTCGGGAAACCCGTACCGAATTTCTCGGTTGCCGCTCTTGGAGAGTCAGGTAAAACATATTCGAAGCAGAACATGCTGGGAAAGACCTACATGATTGACTTCTGGGCCACCTGGTGCGCACCCTGCCGGGGGGAACTGCCTTATATCACCAAAGCGTATGCTGACTTCAAGAACAAAGGCTTTCACGTCCTAAGCCTTTCGCTGGATGACCATCCGCAGGATGTACAAAAATTCCGTAAGTCAAATTTTGCCATGCCCTGGTATCATGGTTTTCTGAAAGGTGGTTTTCAGAACAAGATTGCCGAAGAGTTCGGGGTCAATGCCATCCCCTCACCCATATTAGTCGGGCCAAGGGGCACCATACTGGCAAAAGGCGTATCGCTGAGAGGTCCCAACCTGGAACAAACACTGACCCAGGTCTTGGGTAAACCGTGATTGTATGAAAGTGTTGAGGTGTAACGTGTTATGCTGGAGATCTGGAGATTATCACCCTGCATTCACCAATTTCCAATTTCCAATTTCTGATTTCCACTCATCCGACCCGTGTACGAACAACCGGGAAGTAGATCAGCAGGGTAGCGGCCATAATCTCCGTCCGAACATCCGTTTTGCAGCTTTCCAAACGGAACATGCGTCCGGAATCTCGCTCACTCGAACCTTCCATCCATGTTAACGCACTGTTTCAGTGTGTTTGCGAGTAGTAGTGCCTGCCTTTTATTGGAATCGCATTGATATCACGAAAATGAAACTCCTTCGCATAGGCCGTCTGAAAGGCATTCATAACCGAAGTCGACTGATAAACTGGATTCTCGTGCTTCCCATTCTCCAGTAGGTCCACATTATCAGGTGACGTTATGATATCGAAACGAGTCAGTCCGGGCGGAACCGTTAATCTTACCTGCTTCTCCATAAACTTATCCTGAAACGGCAGACGCTGCTTCCTTTCGCTCCTGTTCACGATCTCGATGGTGTAATGCATTCTTTCGTTTTTACCGGTCTTTGCGTCCATGGTCAGATCAAGAACGCCCAATGTTGATTTCACAGACAGGGTTTGCCATTTGGATGGCAGCGCCGGGTGAAGAGAAAACCCGTTATTTGCCTGGTACCTGATCCCCGCATAGCTCTCATAGAAACTCCGGATGTATTCGGAAAGAGACCACGCCTGGGAAAAGGTACCGGACTCGGCGGGCACTTTCGCGCGATCCGGTCCGGCCACGTCGCGAATGTTCATTTGATCAAAACGCGACAGACCGCTGAACGACGCGGAATCCGGATATTCCCGGGCATACTTTGTGTCTCTCGGGAAGGCATCGAGAAGCTCAGGTAGTGTCCCCAGGGTTGTTCCTTTGAGGATCAGTTTTGAATAGTTTTGTGTGATCGGATACACCTTGTTCTGCAGGAAACGGCGGGTCATTTGATCCACTAACTCACCGGTATTCCATAGCCAGATGATCCCGCTGTGATAGGCGGCATCTTGTTCGTAAACCGGCTCGAACTGGTGAAAAGGGTGGAAACGGGAATCGTCCGGATCCAGTGACATAACACCGAAGGGGGTTGACAGACGATCAAAAACCTGCAGCAAGGCTTTCTGTCGTATGTCCGGCTGATCAATCACATCGAGACAAAAGAGGACATTGGGTCGAAGCTCCATCGATGGTTTGCCCTCACTGTGCAGGGCATCATAGACAACAGGGACTGACGTCATGGGATCCGGATTGGAAGGATTGACGAACTTTTGGGCAAATGATTCTTTTACCTTACCCAGAACCGTTTCTACTTTCTGTGACAGTTCAACCGCTTTTCCTCCACCAGCCTCCTCACACAGTTTGACGGTACTCTGCAACGCTTCTATCCACAATGACTGAATATCATTTGCCCGGTTGCCCCGCGGCGAATACGGGCCCCTGGGACCCACGGCGTCCATCCAGGTGTCAGCCGGACCATGGATGATAAAACCCAGACTATCCGTGCGATATTTCAACGCACCAAGAACAGCAGCTTCGATATTAGGGAAAATGTCGCGTGCAAAAGAGCTGTCTGCAGAATAGGCAACGTAACGCTGCGCCTCGATCAGGAAACGGGGAGTGGCATCTGCAGTATTATAAATTTGTTGATCGGGACGTACCCTGTTTGGAATTTTGCCATACAGCGGTCCGTCATCATCCAGTTTCTGATACTTCAGGAAGGACTCCAGATTCTCCTTAACCAGTGAAAACTGGCCCGTGATAGTCAGAGCACGCATAGCGATGAAAGAGTCACGTCCCCAGTAATCCTGAAACCAGGGGTACCCGGCATAAATGCCCTTGCCCATGCCGGTACGCGTCTCATCCATATTCAGGGCGTCAAAAGAAGAACGTGCCCAATCCAGGGCATCATTTGCCTGCTGATCAGATACTGTCAATGGCGACTGTTCCAGCAACTTATTTAGCCGCTTTTTCTTTCTCGTTACGAGGCTGTTATATCCTGTCAGTGATTCTATAGCCGTTTTGTTGGATTGATCCGTTGAACCACCCACGCCGATCACAAATAACTCTTGCGAATTATCAACTTTCATATGCCCGCTGCGGATTTTCTCCGTATTGGATTTGACGATCAGCGTGTTATCCGAAAGACGGGCCTCGACGAGCTTACCGACAAGGGTAACGGTCAGTGAAGGGGTTATCTTCGAATTCAGAGATACTGTAACCCTGTTTGGGGTACCGGAACTGTCGATCGCCAGGATCTTTTTAAATAGATTTCCGAAAAGCTTCAGGGTGGCGGTACGCAGATTATCCGACTTAACACGAATACACAGAGCATCATCATGATCCGGCATAAACACCGACTCTGAGATTCCCCCGGGATAAATCCTTCTCAAAATATATGGCAGATACGATACCTGTGTCCTTTCCTCATTACGCTTCAACTGGTTATCGTTCACAAAAAGGGTGTAATCCGAGAAAAGCTGCTCGCGGTAACTGATATACCCCATCAAAAAATGATGCGTTGTCCCCTTGGTTTCACCTACATAAAAACTGCCCTCCTTGTTGCTGAAGTGATAAAGATGATCCCCTGAATTTGCATTAATCAACAGCGTATCAATAGGTTGAGAAGCCATAACGGAAGAGGTTTCAATAAATAAAACCAGTGGAATGAGGAAAATCCCCCAAAAAAAGTGTATGACACTCCGGCGTATCGGGAAAAAGTCACAGGAAAAAGGAAACATCTCTTTTAGAAAGATTTTCTTTGAGTGCATTGAGGAAGCCGGACCAGTTATACATGGCATTTTCGTTGATTTTCCATTCATGTCGCTCGCCATCCTTTTTTAAAATCGAAAACTGCTTTCCCTCAAGTCGTACCTCACCGACCTGTTGCCATTCCAGGAATATCGGTTTGTTATAGCCGAGTTTGATCATCATGCCATCCGGCGAGTAATCTATATATTTACCGGAAAACAGGGCTTCATAGTAATTGGCCAGGATCAAAATAAGAATACCTATGATCCCATAGACGATGGGCCAACTGATCGTGGTTTCGGGATTTAATATATAAAACCAGATGCCCGACCCGATCCAAAATAATCCCAGAAAAACATAAAAGATTTTCATGATTTTAGGGTCAAACCGGGATTTTCTGAGTGGAAACTGAAGATAGACGCGTTTTTTATTTGATTCCTTTATTGCCGGATTTTTCATATGTTAACGATAACGCTATTTACTTTAGCAACGCAGTTATTTTATTTACTGTAACAACTTTTCACAAATATAAGTATCCGAACCGCTAAACAAACGTTCTGTCACGAATAAAGGACATAAAAAAAGTCATACGCCTCCGCGACGTATGACCAAATTCATTCAATCAAAAGATTATAATTACTTTTGGTACTTTTTTATCTTCTCATTGGCCCATTCTTCAGCAGATGAGGGTTTACGCTTGAAAAATGAGTTATGAACTTCAATATTTCGCGAGATGTAGAATTTCAGTTTTTCAACAGCCATATCCTCTGAAGTTTTACCTTCGTGTGAAGCGGCTTCTTTTTTAACTGTCTGCTTCCTGTTTATCGTTTCTGACAGTTTTTCAGGCGATCTTATGTGTCCGAAGTGAATAGTGGCAGCCATGATTACTCCGCTGGGTTTTGGGGGGATTAAAGATAGTTCACTTATGGTCCCATATTAAATGACTGGATGGTTCTTAGAAGGTTCCATTAAAATAACGAAGAGACGGAGGGTTTCATTCCTCATTCACTAGTAAAATAAAAACATCTACTTCAAACGCAATAGGACATTCTTTGCTTTTTATTAAACGTTTTTTGAGGTGATAAAAATTCAGTATTTTATAGTTGTATTCGGTATTTAATGAATATGTGCATGGATAAGAATTTTACAAAACATATTATCGAAGATTTAGCACATTCGGATCTATACAAGAAGTATGAGAGGGCATTTCGTGAGTCTACACATCTTCCACTGACTATTCGCCCACTGCTTGATGAACCGGATGTGGACAGTTCGCATGATCCATATGGGAGTCCTTTTTGTGATCATCTCAAGGATAACCATAGCATGTGCGCATCGTGTCGGAAAGTGTCACAGGAGATGCAAGCATTTTCAGATCATTCGGCACATTCAGTGATCTGTTTCACCGGACTTACGGAATCGGCAGTACCCATTCATCTCAACAATGAAGTTGTCGGATACTTGCAGACCGGACAGGTTTTTTTGAATGATATTGACGAAAAGGAAGAGAAAACCGTCAAAAAGAATTTGATGCGTCTTGGGGTCGACCTCCGCAAAGAGAAAGATCTTGAGGATTTGTACTACAAAAATCGTGTCTTATCGCCGAAACAATACGAGGCCACTTTGCGGCTGCTCGAAATATTCGCAGAAGAGCTCTCCCAGATTGTCGAGGAAATGGTTATCCAGGAAGATGAGAAAGAACCTCCCCGAATCAAAAAAGCCAAGCGCTATATTCACGATCACCTCGATGACGATTTGAGTCTGGATGATGTGGCCACTTCGGTTAACTGGAGTGCTTATTATTTCAGCCGCATGTTCAAAAAGGCTACCGGATTGAACTTTGTCGACTATGTAGCCAGGGTCCGCATCGATCAGGCCAAGAAATTGCTTCTCAACCCGCATCTGAACGTTAGTGAAATAGCCTACGAGGTCGGTTTTCAATCCATTACACACTTCAACCGCGTTTTCCGAAAACTGACGGGAACATCGCCAACAGATTACAGAAAGCAGAATTATTACAGTTAGCGGTCAGCGGTCAGCGGTCAGCGGTCAGCGGTCAGCGGTCAGCGGTCAGCGGTCAGCGGTCAGCGGTCAGCGGTCAGCGGTCAGCGGTCAGCGGTCAGCGGTCAGCGGTCAGCGGTCAGCGGTCAGCGGTCAGCGGTCAGCGAAAATTGATCAAACCTGTATCGTTTGTCAAGGATTTTCGAGAAATGGTTCCGGATTATTGACACCTAACGCTTGTCCGGGCGTCCTCGCTCCATCGCTTGTCCAGGCGTCCTCGCCTGGACAACACACGGCCAAAACGCCGGAACCCGCCCATTTTGATTTCGACCCCTGCAAGGATTCTTATCCAAAAAACAGGATCCCGTCAGGGACTCAATATTGGTAGAACATACGATCATAATCTGCTATCCCGTACCGTCATGTACGGAATAGGAGACTAGCCTTAACCCGGCGCTCCCCCCCTCAAGCCAGAAAAGCTTTGCGCATTATGCAAGTATTCTGGAACAATCGAGATTCCCGTTTTCACCAGAATGACGTTCTTTTTTGGGATGATAATTTTATCCTCTTTCAGCACATCATACAATAACACAGTTTAATCTCTTAATCCGTTATTCCCGACCCCGATCGGGAATCTCAGAAACGACTATCGTTCGCACCGGCATCAAAATATGTCATGATTTTGACCCATGGCAGATTAAACATGGTCCAAATAGCAAAGCCAGCGCATGCCACCAATTAACCCTATTCCCCCATCTTTTGATCTTTTAAATTGCATCATAAAAAATTAACTTGAATAAACTAATTATATTAGTTAATATACTATTAGTGATAGTTAATGATATGCCAAATTACTTCAATAGCCATTGTTTCACTAATCGCATTGCACCTTATTCTGAACACTATTACTTATCATAACAACCAAATGTACAAGGCAATGAAAACTCAATTTCTTCATATAGAAGACAAAAAACTGGCGTATGACGATACCGGCAGCGGACCATTGGTTATTTGCCTGCCTTCTTTGGGAGATATTCGTTCCGAATACCGCTTCATGGTTCCTGCTCTCAAGCAGGCGGGATACCGCGTCGTTACCATGGACCTGCGCGGCATGGGCGAGTCGAGTGCTCACTGGTCGTCTTACAACGTGGCAGACATGGGAGCCGATGTTCTGCAACTGATTCACCATCTTGATGCGGGTCCCGCTGTGATCATTGGGACTTCCAAATCGGCAGGATCAGCAGTGTGGGCAGTGGTTGAAGAGCCGGAATCTGTCAACGGGCTCATTCTGATTAGTCCGGTGGCACGCGATATCACGGATGGAATGCCACTGTGGGTCGCGAAGCTGCTCTTTACATTTCTGTTTTTACCTCCCTGGGGAAGATTTATATGGAAAAAATACTTTCCCACGTTATACCCGAGTCAAAAACCGGATGATTTTCAAGCGTATCTGGATAATCTGATTGCCAATTTAAAAGAACCCGGACGCTTAGCCTCGGTCAGAAAGATGACTACCTCATCCAACAGGGCATCGGGTGAACGACTGGATAAAGTACAGGTTCCTGTCCGAATCATTATGGGAACCAATGACCCTGACTTCAAAGACTCTGAAAAAGAAGCGAAGTATCTCAGCGGGTTGGTAAATGGTGAATATCATATCATTCAATATGTTGGGCATTATCCGCACGCTGAAGTGCCGGACACCACGAATCCGTTGATTTTATCTTTCCTGAGAACGTTAATAAAGAATCAAAAAGAACATGCCGCGCAGAGCTAAAGTTGATAAAAAAAAGGTGGTCATAACGGCTGCCAACCTGGTTAACCGTATGGGGGCCGATGCGCTGTCTCTAAACCGGCTGGCCTCCGAATTGGGTATCAAGCCGCCATCATTATATAACCACATCGATGGTCTGCCCCATTTGCTCATCGAACTGGGTGTCCTGAATACACGGAAGATGGCTGAAAGTATGACGGAAGCCGTAATCGGGAAATCCGGTTCAAATGCCATCCGATCACTGGCATATGCTTACCGGAATTATATCAAGGAAAACCCCGGGTTGTACCTGGTGACATTGAAATCATCCAATAATCAGCAAATGGAGAGCTCCGAACTAAGAGCAATGGAAAGCAAAGTTGTATCCATTGTTCAGGCCGTCATCGCCCCCTATGGATTATCCGAAGAAGACGCACTACATACCATTCGTGGATTTCGAAGCATCGTTCACGGTTTCACGACCATCGAAATTGCCGGAGGCTTCGGACTTGCACTGAACTGCGATGAGAGTTTCAACAGGGTTATTGAAATGTTTATCGAAAGCCTTGAAAAAGAGCAGACGAACACGGAAGATTAGTTGTTAAGTTATTGGGTATTGAGTTATTAAGACCTGCCTGCAGCGGGGCTGAAACGTTGAATGTAGCTCTGTAATTTTTGTATAATTCGCTGTACACATTGTAGATGATGATTATCGCATTTAGTCTGTTAGAATAAAAAGTTGGGACACCTAATATTTCAATCTTCAAGAATGATATTTATCATTCCCAAAAAGGATTGTCATTGCGAGGCATCTTCCCAAGAGCAATACCAACACGTACGACAAAAGGTGTACCATTCGGGGATAGCTTTCCGGAAAAATTTCAGAAGGCACCGTGGCAATCTCGTCCACCTCGACACCGATCTATATAATCGATAGAGTCTGACTTAAACGAGATTGCCACGTCGCCCTAAAGGGGCTTCTCTTTTAGACTTCGGTCACAAAGTTTTCTTGATTATACGTGGTAAAAAACTACCGGACCTGGCAAGGATAGCTGAGCGCCGACAGCCAAAAGCCCCATCTAAAACAGCTGCATCTGCCCATTCAACGACGGCCTCCTGAAATGTTCGGCGGTTATGGTGTACCGGTCCTGGTTCAGGCCCAGCCGTCTCGTGTGGATGTGAAACGTCTGCCGGATCTGATCGGCAAAGTTGCCGTCTCCTCGCATGCGATCACCGAACTCGCTGTTATTCAGCTTGCCACCACGCATATCACGGATTTTATTCAACACCTTTTCCTTTCGTTCCGGGAAATGATCTTCCAGCCACTTTACAAATAAATCCTTGACGGCGAACGGCAGTCGAAGCGGTACAAAACCTGCAAAACGGGCTCCGGCATCCCTGGCTCTCTCGAGAATCGCGGGCATTTCATGATCCGTCAATCCAGGTATAACAGGAGCCACATTAACACCCGCCCAGATGCCTGCATCGGTTAATCGCTTAATAGCCTCAAGCCTGCGTTCCGGTCTCGATGTCCTTGGCTCCATCACCCTGACAAGATCGGCATCCAATGTAGTGATGGATAAACAGACCGACACTGCGTTGAACTTTGCCAGTTCGCTCAACAGGTCGATATCCCTCGTCACCAGGAAGTTTTTGGTGATGATCCCCACCGGGTTTCTGCATTCTGCCAGTACCGTCAGGCATTTCCTTGTCAATTCGAGACGGCGCTCAACCGGCTGAAACGGGTCAGTGACTCCGCTCATGGCCAAAACCTGTGGTTTCCAGGATGGTTTTGCCAATTCGCGCCGCAGCAATTCAGGAGCATTGTATTTAACCATGATCCGGGTCTCGAAATCCAATCCCGCCGACATACCGAGATATTCGTGCGTGGGTCTGGCATAACAATAGATGCAGCCGTGTTCACATCCCCGGTACGGGTTGATGCTGGCTTCAAAACCGACATCCGGACTGTTGTTATAGCTGATGATATGATCGGTGTCGTCCCGCAGATAGCGTGTGGCGGGCCGCTTGTCATCAAAGGTCTCGCTGAGGTCCGCTTCAAAGTAACACCCTTCGAACCGGTTTTGCGGATTATCTGATGAACCCCGGCCGCGGATCGGTAGTGGCGTTTGCTGTTCCATAGTGCGATTTATTGCCTGGTTTAGAATCAATATACATAAATCACACATATACTCAAACGGGGATTTATCGTAATATCCCTCAAACCCGAATGGGTTTAAATATGAATAGCACAGGGTGGCAACCAGGTGCATAGATTAACAAAGGACACAACCCCGAAAGGGGTTGAACAGGTTTATACGTCGTCTGCCCATTTAATTCAACCCCATTAGGGTTGACGACAAATACACATTTCTAACCCGGATTTCATCCGGGACTATTCGGATTAAATCTCTTCGGGATTATGATCCGGTATTAGTCCGGACTTACATTTATACCAGCCGGGCCGGCAGCCGTGACCGGCAATTATTCACGCAACATACACCGTCTTCGTATTCAGGAACTCGCGTATGCCGAAGGGCGACAACTCGCGACCGTACCCAGAGTTTTTGATTCCGCCAAACGGCAGACGGGGATCGGATTTTACGAAATCATTCACAAAGCTGGCCCCCGCTTTCAACCGGTGCGCCGCTATGTGCTTTCCCCTTTCTAAATCTTCTGTGAAGACGGCGGAACCCAATCCATAGCTGGTGTCGTTGGCCAGGGCAATGGCTTCGTCTTCGTCTTTTGCTCTGATGATAGCGGCAACGGGACCAAAGGTCTCTTCATCAAAAGCAGGCATGCCCTTTGTAACATTGCTCAATACTGTTGGTGGATAGAAGAACCCATTGGAAGTTCCCGGTTTGCCACCCAGCAGAAGTTTCGCTCCCTTGTCCACGCTCTCGCGGACCTGGCGGTGAAGATTCGCCCGGAGGTCCTCACGAGCCTGGGGACCCAGATCCACGCCGTCTTCATCATATGCGCCCATCTTCTTGTGTCTCATCAGGTCGACCACACCATTCACAAAATCGTCATGGATGTCGTCGACAACAATAAAGCGCTTGGCGGCAATGCAACTCTGACCGCTGTTCAGCATCCGGGATGTGACACATGTCTCAATGGTTTTTTCAAGATTCGCATCCTTCAAAACTACATAGGGATCACTGCCGCCAAGCTCAAGCACCGTCTTCTTGAGCATCGCACCGGCCTGGGCTGCTACAATCTTCCCCGCCTTTGTGCTGCCGGTCAATGTCACAGCGGCCACGAGCGGATGTTCAATCACATGTTTGGCCAGATCACGGCTGGCCAGCAGGCTCCGGAACAGGTTGCCGGGGAGCCCGGCTTCTTTAAATAGTTCTTCAATGGCAATTGCACAGCCGGTAACGTTTTCCGCGTGTTTCAATACCCCTGCGTTGCCTGCCATCAGCGCCGGAGCGGCAAAACGGAACACCTGCCAGAACGGGTAGTTCCAAGGCATAACGGCGAAGACCGTTCCAAGCGGTTCGTAATGGACATAGCTTTCACGGGCATCCGTCGACACCGGGACATCCTGCAGCATATTCTCTGCATTTTCCGCATAATATTCGCATACCCAGGCGCATTTCTCCGCTTCAGCAACGCCCTGGCTCAGCGGTTTGCCCATCTCCTTGCCCATGATTTCGGCAAAATAACCGGACTCATCGCGGAGCAGCGATGCCACTTTTCGAAGAATCTTGCTTCGCTCATGGATCGCGGTCTCCTGCCACTCTTTCTGGTTCTCTGAGACATCTCTCAACACAGAATCCACCTCTGCCGCGCTCATCTCGTCATATTCTTTGATTTTCTTACCCGTAGAAGGATTAATACTAATTAAATTTGTAGTTCCCATGGCTGATTTGTCTTTCTTGGTTTCTCTTTTTTAAAAATTTTTCGGACCCGTTTTTGTTTCAATCAAATTCACTCAATAAGGGTAACGGTATTAAAAGGTTTTCTGTTCGCTTTGGCGAAACATAACCGCATCTCTTACAAACAGTTAATAGATGCTTCTGAATCCCCCCAGGAAGGCATTACAAAGGCAATTGATGCATCCTGTTCAGTTTTAAAGAATGATTTTTTGTTCGGAAAATTTTAATAGCAATAAAATCGTAGGCAAACAGATGATTTTCCGTATGAAATAAAAAAACAAATATTTTCTCTTAAAAAAGATATTATGACGTGAGATAAAGTTAACTTAGCTTAGCTGAACTGGAAGTTTAGTGATAATATAATTTTTATTTCTTACAAGCTGTTTTGATTCTATATATCGTTCATACTTCAGGTCAAGATTGACCAAAAATTGCATTTCAATAGCTTGCAATACCTCTTTATGGATTTATAGATCGCGCAGCATTTCGATCTAGAGATAAAATTGCTTCACCGATGCGTTTTCAGAATACAATCCTGCCAAATTAGATATAAACTTATGCGTTTATTATTGTTTCTATTAATTATGTTCTTGAATGCATGCATAAATATTCCTGAACATGATCTTCCGTCCACCGGACCTATTCAGGATTTGAAATTATTTGATGCTTCAACTAATTCAAAGGTAGCGTGTTACAGAATACCGTCAATAGCCACGGCACCAAATGGGGACCTGGTTGCCGTGGCTACTCAACGGGTACCCTCCTGTAATGACATGGATGCAAACAGGAATATAAATCTTGTCCTAAGACGAAGTACCGATAACGGAGCAACGTGGACGACAATGAAAACATTAGTTGACTATCCTGACGGGGAGTCTATTGATGATCCTTCCATAATTGTAGATAAAGTAACAGATGATGTTTTTCTTTTCTTCAATTACATGAACCTGAACACACAACCAGGGGTCTACCATGAAAGAGTCATGAAGAGTAGCGACAACGGCAAAACCTGGAGTAAACCCGTTGATATTACATCTCAAATCAAGAAATCCTCATGGCAAAATGATGCTGTATTTATGACATCAGGCGATGGGATTCAAACTTCATCGGGAACCCTTCTGCACACGATATTTAACCTTTCCATCGGTGGATTTGTTTTTGGCAGTAACGATCATGGTAAATCGTGGTTTTTGATTGATAAGGCTATAACTCCTGCTGATGAATCAAAAATCGTCGAACTCGCAGATGGGTCATGGATGATCAACAGTCGTGTAAACGGGCCCGGATACCGATATGTACACGTCTCTAAAGACGACGGTAAAACATGGGATACGTATGCCGATACCTCCCTAGCAGATCCGGGCTGTAACGCAGGTTTCATTCGATACACTTTGAAAGTAAATGGAACAGGTAAAACAGGCTTCTATTTTCCAATGCCAACTCAAGCAGTTCCAGACAAAATATGACGGTTCGTGTTAGTTATGACGAAGGGAAAACATGGCCCGTAAAAAAAACCATCTACACTGGCAGCTCTGCCTATTCTGACATGACAGTCTTGCCAAACGGGGATATTGGATTGATTTATGAGAAAGACAATTACAAGTACATTGTTTTTGACCGCTTCACTTTAAGCTGGTTGACTAATGGCAGTGACAGTTTCAGCAATTAAAATTTAGCACAACTTTTTCAGCATACGGTTAACGAAGATTTAGAAGATTTTCCTTCATTATGTTCGTTTCTCCAAAGGATAAGCTATTCTCTTGCAACCGGTTAATTGGGGAATTAGGGAAATATGGAGATATGGAGATACCGTACAACAGCATTTCATCCTGAGTCTGGATTTCATTGACCCTAAGGACGCACTTAGGGACCAGAAGTCCCTTTAGGGCGACGTAGCAATCTCGTCAGCAACCGGCAACTGTCATTTTATTACAACATTCGTTGCCGGATGCCTGCGAGATGAACAACCCCCTTCGCCCCCTTTATTAACTCATCATTACCCAAAACTGGTTTTATGTGGATAAGTTCCCTTTTCAAAGACCAGCCACATCTCAGCCAGATCCTGAAGTCTTCGGATTCCGCGCCATAAATTCTTGAGGCCCGGTGATCCATCCCTGCTCCGGCCCAAAAAACCGCCTAACATGGCAATCCATCGCACGACCTGCCCCAGGCTGGGAACCTGTTCG
>CAWBCD010000018.1:0-56762 GCA_963787205.1 uncultured bacterium | reverse complement strand
GCAGATAACGAAGGCTAACACCGACTCCTGTGCAATTGGTGCTGTCAGACTTTTTATTGGTTTGGAAAGAGCTACCGTTCATCTGCGAAGCGGTGGAGGTCGAACCTTATGATTTGAAGGAGAATTCCCAATGATCAAACTCTTCAGGAATATTCGCCACTGCGTACAATTCTTTATAACGTCTCTGTAAGACCGGTTCCGGTTAAACCAGATTGACACACCCTGAAGGAACTCCTCTTCACATCGAAGTCCCTTCGGGAAATGGAGGATCAAGGTGGGTGTTACGACGCCTCTCATGTTTGATACGCATAATTACCCGTAAAACGCTGCGTAAACACCCCCTATAAGTCCCCTCAAGAGGACATGGAAATACGCTTGCACTACCCCCCTGTCATCCCGATGCATCGGGATTGGTCCCTGACGGGACGGACCGTTATAGAAATCATCCCGTGATCTCCTCCCTTGAGGGAGGATTAAGGTGGGTGTCAACGGGCGTCTCATACTGGAGCATGTTTTCCCTAAAGACGAAAAACAAACCCACGTCCCGTCAGGGACATAATATAGGTAGAAATTCCGGGTCTTCTTTTCTACCCTGTGCCGTCAGGTACAGAATATGATGTAGAACGGTCTCAAGATGCACCGATCTTTTGGCTTTAACCGATTGGTACATATGCCGTACCCAACGGCACGGGATGAAAGCGGTCAATATGATGCTACCCATATCGGGTCCCTGACGGGACAAACCTCTATCCGGAAGATGGCATCCGGAGTGAAACCGAGAAACATAATTTGGCTATTAGCCCGGCCTTTTGTGCAACTTCTACTATTGCCTTTTTCCTGCTTATTCATTCTCTTGTGTCATCGATCGACTTAGTGATTTGTACAGAAGATTAGCTTATCGCAAACCTGCAGAAACTGATTTATAACTAATGGCCGGTTTCTCGCTTTACTGGTCTTGGTAGTAGTTTTGTACCTCCTGCCAGGAATCAAAAAAACAGAATAAAATGCCTACAATTCAAAACGAACCTGATACAGCTCCTTTAATACCCGAAAAAGCAACCACTTCAGGAAAAATTACCGTGGGAAAAACGCAGATCGATTATGATGCAGTCGCCGGCACCATCATTCTGAAGAATGAGACGGATAAACCCACATGCAGCATGTTTTATGTGGCATATTTCAAAAAAGATGAAAATGATGAAGCGAAACGACCTATCACTTTTGTTTATAACGGCGGCCCCGGAAGTCCATCGGTTTGGCTTCATATGTGTGCATGTGGACCGAAAATTACCCAATTGACGGATACGGACCGTGAAATGGCTCCCTACAAAATTGTGGACAACAATTTGAGTTTGCTGGATGTCACCGATCTTATGTTCATTGACGCTCCGGGTACCGGTTTCAGTCGTGTGCTAACAAAAAAAACGGGCGGAGCGGGTAAAAAGAAAGACTTTTTCGGTATTGATGGAGATGCTAAGGCCTTTGCACATTTTATTACTGATTTCCTATCCACGTATTCACGGTGGAATTCTCCCAAATATCTTTACGGGGAAAGTTATGGCACCTTCCGAACTGCGGCGGTTTCCAATATCCTGAAGTTGGAATTTGGTGTGGATCTGAATGGTGTGATTCTTCTATCTCAAATCCTCGATTACAGTAATTCAACCGATTCGTCGAGGGAAAATGCCGGAAACGACCGTGCCTACTGGCTGGCCCTGCCCTCGTATGCGGCTACATCGTGGTACTACCGCAAATTGCCCAATCGGCCTGATTCATTAAAACCGTTTCTGGAAACGGTGAAAGAGTTTGCGATGGGAGAATACGCTCTGGCGCTGAATAAAGGCGCC
Organism: uncultured bacterium; assembly: GCA_963787205.1. Taxonomy (GTDB): domain Bacteria; phylum Bacteroidota; class Rhodothermia; order Balneolales; family DATFMH01; genus DATFNI01. The sequence continues at coordinate 54,915 of CAWBCD010000018.1, read as the reverse complement.
TCTCTCGATCAGCAATCTTATACGCATATCGCAGAAAAACTGCATGAATACACAGGCCTTCCCCTGGATTTCATCCGTAAATCGGACCTGCGGATCACCAACTATGGTTATGAAACACAATTACTGGGAAATGAAGACAAGATTACGGGCCGGTTAGATTCGCGGTTCTCGGGTTACAAGGTGAATCCGCTCGGTGAATATCCGCTTTATGATCCACACGGAACCGCGGTTGAAGCGGCAGTTACAGCCACTTTTAATAATTATGTACGGGATACGCTCCATTTTGGAGCGGAGATGAAATATAAAACGCGAACCAATCTCTGGAAAACATGGGATTACACGCATCGCGCGGTTGTACAGACCTTTGGCAATACCGAGGACAAACTGTTCGCCAATGTAATCCCGGATCTCGCTCATGCCATGACAATTAATCCCAAAATGAAAGTAATGCTCAATATGGGCTATTTCGATTTGGGGACGCCGTTCTTCGAAGGTGAATATGAAATGGCTCACTTGCCCATGAACAAGGAGCTTCAGGAGAATGTCTCTTATTACTACTACATGTCGGGTCACATGGTATACCTGCACCCGGAGTCGTTGAAAGAATTGCACGATAATGTGGCGAAATTTATAGAGCAAACGCATTAATCGCTCCTCAAACGGGCAAAGTTACTCTTTCACTCGTAACCTTAGTTAACTAATAAAAATTAACAAATTATCAAGAAGATCTTTGTGCCCATTGTGAAATTCTTTGTGTCCTTAGTGTTAACCTGAAAAGCCTGAATAGGAACCACTAAGTTCACAATGAAGGCACAAAGTTCACCAGGGAACAACATTTCCTTACCTCTGTGACCATTGTGAAATCCTTTTGTGCCCTTTGTGGTTACCTGAGAAGCTGGAAGTATAACCACTAAGCACACAATGAAGGCACAAAGTTCACCAAGGAGCAAGATTTCCATACCTCTGTGACTATTGTGAAATCCTTTTGTGCCCTTTGTGGTTACCTGAGAAGCTGGAAGTATAACCACTAAGCACACAATGAAGGCACAAAGTTCACCAAGGAACAACATTTCCTTACCTCTGTGACCATTGTGAAATCCTTTTGTGCCCTTTGTGGTTACCTGAGAAGCTGGAAGTATAACCACTAAGCACACAATGAAGGCACAAAGTTCACCAAGGAACAACATTTCCATAGCTCTGTGATCATTGTGAAATCCTTTGTGCCCTTTGTGGTTACCTGAAAAGCCTGAATAGGAATCACTAAGTTCACAAAGTTTGATCAATTCGTTGTATTTAACGTGAGTTCAGGAAATATCCCCTCTCTTGCCCGTCACTCCTGCGAACGCAGGAATCTCCGTTGTGACGGACCCCGGCATCCTGAAAAACACAAACTTTACAGGTTTGACTTACGTAGGTTTTGCAACTTTTACATTATACCATAGCTCAAACCTACCAGGCTATTCCATGAAAAGCGTATCAACAGGTACCACAATAGCCACCGCACAGATTCCCGATCAGGGTCGGGAATGACGGGTTAGAAGTGGCCGACTTTCCTTTCACCATTTGCCTGATACACAAATATGTTCCAGGGGCCTCTTTATCTTATAAGTTTATAAGCTTCATAATTTTGTAATTAAACAAAATTATAATATTTACCTTTATAGTACAGGTTGATTTTCACTGCCTTGTAATGAACGGCGTTTAAAAGCAGTAGTGCCCAAATCGGGAACTATAAGTCGGGTAAGTATACAGGATTACACAATCAGAGTATGGATCTACGGGATTTTTTTCACGAACTGAAGAGGCGCAATGTATTCAAGGTAACCGGGGTGTATGCCGTGGCCGGATGGCTCCTCATCCAGATTGCCGCCACCACATTTCCGTTTCTTAACATTCCTGACTGGGCTGTGCGCCTCGTCATTGCTCTCGTTTTGATTGGCTTTCCCATCGCCCTGATCATCGCCTGGGCGTTTGAACTCACGCCGGATGGGGTGAAACGAACTGAGGAAGTGACGGCTGAAAAATCCGCAACAAAAAAAACAGGCCGTAAACTGAATATCGTCCTTGGGGTCCTGCTGGTATTCACCGTCGGGATTATTTTCTATCAACAATTTTTCAAAACACAACCCGCTGCATCCGGAGCCACTTCAAAAGGGATAGCGATGGCTGATTCGGCAGCGGTTCCCGCCAAATCCATCGCCGTACTCCCCTTTGAGAACCTGTCCGAGGACAAGAACAATGGCTACTTCGCCGACGGCATGCAGGATATGATCCTGACCAAGCTGGCTGACATCGGTCAACTGAAGGTCATATCCCGCACCTCGACCGCTAAATACAGCAGCCATCCGGATAACCTCAGGACCATTGCCAAACAACTCGGTGTGGCTACGATCCTGGAAGGCAGCGTGCAGAAAGCGGGCGACCAGGTGCTGATTAACCTGCAGCTCATCAATGCACGGACCGACAGTCATATCTGGGCACAGGCCTATACCCGTACCTTGAAAAATATTTTTGGCGTGGAAGGCGAGGTAGCCCAAAAAGTAGCGGATGCTCTAAATGCAAAATTGACCGCTAAGCAAACGGATGCAGTGACCAATATACCGACCAAGGATCCGGCTGCCTATGATGCCTATCTGCGCGGGGAACATTTCATAATGCTCGTAGAAGCCGGTCAATGGAACTTACTGCCCAGGACCGTTGAAGAATATAAAAAGGCAGTAAAAAGTGATCCTGTATTTGCGCTGGCCTGGGCCAAGATGGCCTTCACTCAAAGTTTACTAATGTATGCCAGCATCGACCGCTCCGATTCAACAGCCCAAAAGTCGCTGGCTAATGCCCAGCACGCCCTGCAGCTCGCTCCGGATTTATCGTATGCACATTTCGCATTGGGATATGTGTACCGCTTTGATTTTGCTGAATACGACAAAGCGCTCAGTGAATTCGAATTGGCCCGTAAGGGACTTCCCAACAATTCGAGCGTATTAGAGGCTATCGCCTGGATAAAAGAAATTTACGGCGAATCACAGTCGGCAGCAGATGATCTGCAACAGGCCGTGTTTCTGAATCCGAATAATCCCGAGCTTGTGTTAGGTCTTGGTATTCTGTCTGATCGTATGCACCGGTATGACCGTGCCCGGATAGCTTTTAATCGTGCCCGGGCCATTGCCCCTGATGATCCCGAAGTGTACTCGTATCTCGCCGAACATGAAATTTTGGAATCGGGTGATGTCGATTCTGCCTTTGCCATACTTAATGAGGCACCCGCCGGCATACAATCGACATCGGAAATAATGTATGAACGAACCAAATTATACTTGATGAAAAGAGATTATAAGAGGGCTGAAAATATAGTCGCTACACTTCAACCAGGAAGCCGTTCTATCACGAAATTACGGATCCTGCTTCTTCGTGCCGAAGTCTTCAGACTCGCCGGAGATGAGAAAAAAGCCCAAGACAACTATCGTAAGGCAGTTGATGAGGGCATAAAGCATGCTAATGACCGCGTCACCGAGAATACATTCGCCATACTTAGTCGGCTAGCTGTTGCTCAAGCCGGGTTGGGACGGAAGGAAATGGCATTAAAAACACTGGATAAATTACGGGAATTATCTAAAGAAAAAGGGTTGCTGTTATCTTTATCCCGGGCATGGTTAACACGTGCACAGGTTGACGTACTTGTTGGGAATAATGCAGGAGCCATCACCGGGTTGGATCATGCATTGTCTTCACAAAAAGGCAGTTTACTATCAGTAAACCTGATCCGGCTTGATCCTTTTTGGGACCCGCTGCGTAAGGACCCGGGCTTCCAGGCGCTGATAAGGAAGTATCCATCGAAACAGGAAAATGACTGATGACCTTAATAATTATGAATTTTTAATTTTTAATTTTGAATTAGCTGACCGCTGACGGCTGACCGCTGATAGCTTTCTTAACACGTTAACCATGAACTTCAAGAAACTCATATCCGAACTCAAACGGCGTAATGTCTTCAAAGTGGCTACGGCGTACATCATCGCCGGATGGCTGATTATCCAGATTGTCAGTTCGGTATTTCCCATTTTTAAATTTCCGGCGTGGACCTCACAGTTCGTGGTTATTCTGGTATTAATTGGTTTTCCCATCTCTATCATCCTGGCCTGGGCTTTTGAGATGACCCCGGAGGGTGTAAAGCGTACGGACGAAGTACCTGTGGAGAAATCCATTACGCAAAAGACAGGCCGTAAACTCAATGTTGTCCTTGGAGTCGTGCTAGTGCTGGCTGTTGGGATCATCCTTTATCAACAATTCTTCAGAACACAACCTGCTGTATCCGGAGCTGTTTCAAAAGGAAACATGATTGCTGATTCGGCATCGGCTCCCGCCAAGTCCATCGCCGTGCTGCCGTTCGAGAACCTGAGCACCGACAAGGCCAACCAGTACTTCGCCGACGGCATGCAGGACCTGATCCTGACCAAGCTGGCCGATATCGGCGAGCTCAAGGTGATCGCGCGCACCTCGACCGCCAAATACGCCAGCCACCCGCAAGACCTGAAGACGATTGGCCGGGATCTTGGCGTGGCCACGATCCTGGAAGGCAGCGTGCAGAAGGCCGGCGACCAGGTGCTGGTCAACGTGCAGTTGATCCGTGCCGCCGACCGCAGCCACCTCTGGGCACAATCGTATACACGCACGCTCAAGAACGTGTTCGGCGTCGAAGGCGAGGTGGCCGGGAAGATCGCCAGTGCCCTGAAGGCCAAACTTTCGCCGGCGGAAACTTCGCTCCTTGCGTCCGACCTGAGCCATGACAGCGACGCCAATGACCTGTTCCTGAAGGCCGAGTATCAGTTCCATCAGGCCGAGGTCAATTTCAGCACTGCGAAAATGAAGGCAGCGATTCCGCTGTACCGGCAGGCCATTGCGCGGGCACCCGATTTCGCGCTGGCTTACGCACGGCTGTCCGACGCGGAAAGCCTACTCGCCTGGGAGGGCGGTGGCGGGATGGACGTCAAAGCACAGATTGCCGCCGCACGCCGCGATGCCGAACAGGCGCTCAAGCTCACGCCGAACCTCGCGGCCGCGCAGCTTGCACTCGGCTACAGTGACATGTACGGTCGCGGCGATTACGCCGGCGCGCTGAAGGCCTTCGATGCGGCACTCGCGCTCAAGCCCAACGACGCCGACGCGCTGGCGGCCAAGGGCTACGTCGAACGCCGCCAGGGCCACTACGAGGCCGCGATTGCCTCGCTGCGCAAGGCGTCCACGCTGGATCCGCGCAACTCCGTGCTGCCCTTCCATCTGGGGCTGACCTGGATGATGCTCAATCGCTACCCCGAGGCACGGCGCGTTATTCCGGCGCGCGCTGGCGCTCGACCCGAACAACCGCATCGCAAAGGGATATCTCTCCCTCGCCATCCTGTTCGCCGACGGCAACCTCCAGCAGGCATTGGCCGTGGCCTCGGGTGATGCGCCGTCGTTGAAACTATCGCGCGTGTACCTTCTGACCTTGCAACGCAAGTACCAAGCGGCGCTGGCGCTGCTGGACTCGGTGCCCGACACGCCCGACAACTTCGGGACCGGCTCCAAGGCGCTGCAGCAGGCCGATCTGTACCGGTTGATGGGCGAGACGGCGCGGGCGCGCCCACTGTACGCACAGGCACTGCCGAAAATTCGCGCGCAACTCAAGCAGCAGCAAGGCATCACCAAGGTGGACGCATGGCAGAACCTTGCCGATGCGGAACTCGGGCTCGGCCATACCGCGCAAGGCCTGGCCGCGATCGCCAGGGCCGAGGCCATCGTCGCGCAAAGCCATAACTACACCGAGGGCCCGGGGCGCATGGAAGTCGACGCGCAGCTCTACGCCCAGGCCCATCGCTCCGATCTCGCCGTGCCGCTGCTGGCCAAGGCCCTCGCCAGCCCCGGCATCGGCGGCTATTACTCGCCGGTCATGCTGTGGATCGACCCGGCCTGGGACCCGGTCCGCAAGGACCCGAACTTCCAGGCGCTGCTTAAGAAATATCCATGGAAACAGGAATAATTATGAATTATGAATTTTGAATTAGCTGACCGCTGAGGCCCGATTGCTGAAAGCTTTCTTAACATCAACACGTTTACATGAACTTCAAAAAACTCATACAGGAACTCAAACGGCGCAATGTCTTCAAAGTGGCTACGGCTTACATCATCGCCGGATGGCTGATTATACAGGTCGTCAGTTCGGTTTTTCCCATTTTTAAATTTCCGGCGTGGACCTCGCAGTTCGTGGTTATTCTGGTACTCATTGGTTTCCCGATTGCTATCATCCTGGCCTGGGCTTTTGAGATGACACCCGAGGGAGTTAAACGAACTGATGAAGTGTCGGTCGAACAATCGATCACAAAAACCACGGGAAAAAAGTTGAACTATGTGGTGATTGTCGTGTTGGCTTTGGCTGTGGTGGTGTTATCCTACAAAGTTTTCTTTGGGGGGCAAACTCCAGCAGCAACGAACAAACAAATTGAACAACAACCCACCGACAGCCTTTCGGCTCCCCCTAAATCCATTGCCGTATTACCGTTTGTAAACATGAGCCCGGATACGAATAACGCCTACTTCGCCAGTGGGATCCGGGACCTGATTCTGACCAAACTGGATGAGATCGGCGGGATCAAGATTATCGCCCGGACCACCAGCGATCAGTACAAAAGCCGTCCGGAGGATCTGCGGATCGTCGGCCGTCAGCTTGGCGTGGCCACGGTGCTGGAAGGCAGCGTACAAAAGGCAGGCAACCAGGTCCTGATCAATGTGCAACTGATCAAGACAAAGGACTCCGGTCACTTGTGGGCTCATGATTATATCCGTATGCTGACCAACATCTTCGGCGTGGAAGGTGAAGTAGCCGATAGTATTGCCCGGTCCCTGCATACGACCCTTACCCCGGAAGAATCACAAACCGTTCACCAGATCGCAACCCGAAACCCGCAGGCTTACGACCTCTATTTGAAAGCCGATTATATTGTCAAAGCTTTCTGGACTACCGTAGGATCGATCTCAGATATTAATAAAGCGCTTGACTTATGTCAAAAAGCCATCGACCTGGACTCCACCTTTGCCCTGGCCTATGCGAGTAAAGCAGGGGTATTAGCTGAGAAAACTCTATTGTCTGGATATAGTAAAAGCCGGAATGAACAAGCCTTTCGTTTAGCCCGAAAAGCACTTCAATTAAATCCCGGGCTTCCGGAAGCCTACATAGCCATTGGGGATGTCTACTTATTCGGATCTCAGGATTATCATTCCGCCCTGCAATATTTCAAACAAGCCTATGCCAAAATGCCAAATAACGTTGGTCTATTGGAATCCATCAGTGAAGCCCATAAATATATAGGGCAATGGAACCAGGCCAGAACGGAACTGGAACAGGTTACCAGGCTGGATCCACAAAATAGTGTTTACCTGGGAAGGCTGGGCGAACTGTATGCTCACCTTCGCTTGTATAGGGAAGCTGAACAGGCTTACAAACAGGGTTTATTGGTTAATCCGGGAGACAATGTCATAAAATATTTCTATTACATTCCCACCCTGTTGATGGAAGGCAAGCTGGATAGTGCCCGGGCGATATTGACCCAAACCAGACAAAGGTTTAACACACTTAAACTGAGTCTCACAGGGCATAATTATGAAGACGCCATTTTAGGGTATGTATATGTTAATGAACGGAATTTTGACAAAGCCCGGTCAGTCTTTTCCTCCATGAAATCAACACCTAATACAACCTTTGGGGGGCTTGTTTCTTTTGGGTTCATTGTCGATCCAACTATAAACCTGGTCCGGTTGGACCTGGAGCAGGGCGACAGGAAACGGGCCCGGATCCAGGCCCGCATGGCCCTGGACAGCCTGAACCGTTACTATGGGCAATATGAGGATCACCAGGACTTTTATGGCGCGGGCTATTATGTCGGTCTGGCCTGGGTACAGGCAGGACTTGGTGATAAACAGGGAGCTGTTCAGGCCGCACGAAAAGCTGTACAAATCATACCCGTAACCAGGAACGCCTTCTTCGGTCCCTGGTATATGGAGGCGCTGGCTGAGATCTACGCCCAAACCGGCTATACGAATCAGGCCATTGCCACCCTAACCAAACTTATGGAAATGAAGGGTGCCGGAAACGTATCCTCACCGGCTGAACTCCGGCAAGATCCGGTCTGGGATCCGTTGCGTAAAGATCCGGGTTTTAAGGCACTGCTTAAAAAATATCCGAAGAAACAGAAAAAATTATGAATTATAAATTATGAATTTTGAATTAGCTGACCGCTGAGGGCCGATCGCTGAAAGCTTTCTTAACATCAACACGTTTACATGAACTTCAAAAAACTCATATCCGAACTCAAACGGCGTAATGTCTTCAAAGTGGCTACGGCTTACATCATCGCCGGATGGCTGATTATCCAGATTGTCAGTTCGGTATTTCCCATTTTTAAATTTCCGGCGTGGACCTCGCAGTTCGTGGTTATTCTGGTACTCATTGGTTTTCCCATCTCTATCATCCTGGCCTGGGCTTTTGAGATGACACCCGAGGGTGTAAAGCGTACAGATGAAGTGACGAAAGAAGATTCCATCACTAAAACCACCGGGAAAAAACTGAATAATATCTTCATCATTGTCCTGGTTCTGGCGGTGATCGTGCTTTCCTATAAACTGTTTTTCACGAAACAACCTGCTGTATCGGGCGCCGTTACCAAAGGAAGAGCGATAGTTGATTCTTCGTTTGCTCCAGCCAAGTCCATCGCCGTGCTGCCCTTTGAGAACCTGTCCGAGGACAAGAAGAATGGCTACTTCGCCGACGGCATGCAAGACATGATCCTAACCAAGCTGGCCGATATCGGAGACCTCAAGGTTATCTCACGTACCTCGACCCTTCAGTTCGGAAGCCATCCGCAGAACCTGAAGAAAATCGGCCGTGAACTGGGCGTGGCGACATTGTTGGAAGGCAGTGTACAAAAAGCAGGCGACCAAGTGTTGATCAACGTGCAACTGATAGACGCCCGAAGCGATCACCACATCTGGGCGCAGAGCTATCAGCGCACGCTGGAAAATATCTTCGGCGTGGAGGGCGAAGTAGCCGGAAAAGTAGCTGTCGCCTTAAAGGCCAAACTCGACCCGGCCGAGCAAGTACTGATGGCCACCATACCCACGCATAATCCAGCCGCTTATGATGCCTACCTTCGCGGTATATCTCTTGAGACGAACGCCACCGACATCACCGGGATAAACTTAGAGAAGGTTGCCTCCTACTATGAGCAGGCTGTAAAGCTCGATCCGGACTTCGCCCTGGCCTGGGCCCATCTATCTTCCGTGGATAGCAATATCTCTTTCTCTGAGATCAGCTCGTCACGACTTGTGCGAGCAAAGACCGCGTTAGAGCGGGCCGTCACCCTCGCTCCGAATGCGGCAGCGACCGAGATCGCCAGGGGCAATTATGCATATTATGGTCATCTTGATTATGCTAAGGCGCTCGATGCTTATCGCAAGGCCCTGCAGATTTCGCCGAACAACGCCGCAGCCCTGGTGAACATCGGCTTCGTGTTGCGACGCCAGGGACACTGGCAGCAGGCCATAGACTACATGAATCGCTCGCTTGTACTAGATCCTCGCAATGTCAACACTCTGAGCAATCTCGCGTTGAGCAATGAGAGCCTCAGGCGGTATGAGAAGGCAGAGGTTCTGTTACGTCGGGCGCTTGCGATTAGCCCGGGCGACCAAATCATAATTACCCAACTGGCTGACTTATACCAAATAAAGGGTAATCTCGCGAAAGCGGGTAAGGTCCTTGCCAATGCCCGGATATCGCCAATTTATTGGGAGACAAGTTATCAGACCGTGATCAAACAGGCGCTATTAACCCACCATTATGAGGACGCTATACATCTTGCAAAGGTAGCGCTGGCAACTCCCCATCTGACAAAACTGGCAGAGGCTGTCTATTACCGAAGGCTTGGATTTGCCGAGCAACTCACCGGCGACCGGAAAAGTGCACACAACGCCTATGCGCAAACAGTAGCGATCATGAACCAAATACTGCCTTCATCGAATGTGAACCTACCCCGATTTGCCGCGGCGATCGACCTTCTGGCAGCGGCTCAGGCCGGTCTTGGCGAGAAGGACAAAGCACTCGCATTGGCCCGCCGTGCTGTTACGCTCCAATCTCCATCACGTGATGCCTTCCAGGGCCCGATGGGTGAGTTCTATCTCGCGGAGATACAATCACTGGTCGGTGAAAAGTCCGGAGCCATTACAACGCTCAAGCATCTGCTGGCCATGCCGCCCGGAAGCTCTGTCTTTCGCCACCTCACCCCGGCACTGCTTCGCCTGGACCCAATTTGGAATCCGCTTCGCAAGGAACCAGGGTTCCAGGCGCTGCTTAAGAAATATCCATGGAAACAAGAATAATTATGAATTTTAAATTTTGAATTTTGAATGAATAATGCTGATAACGGACAACCAACTACCGACTAAAAGCTGACCCGCTGAAAGCTTTCTTAACACGTTAATCATGAACCTGAAAAAACTCATAGCGGAACTCAAACGGCGTAACGTTTTCAAAGTGGCCACGGCGTATGCCATAGCCGGTTGGCTAATCATCCAGGTTATTTCGACGATTGCCCCCCAGCTTCATCTGCCGCATTGGGTTCCTACCTTTTTTACCATTCTTGTTTTGACCGGCTTCCCGATTGCCATCATTCTTGCCTGGGCGTTTGAGATGACGCCCGAGGGGGTTAAACGCACCGATGAAGTACCTGAGGAGAAATCCGTAACGCAAAAGACAGGCCGTAGACTCAATGTTGTTCTTGGAGTCCTGCTGGTAATCACCGTTGGGATCATTTTCTATCAACAATTTTTCAGAGCACAACCCGCTATATCTGGGGGAGTTTCAAAAGGAACTGCAGTTGCTGATTCGGCATCGGCTCCTGCCAAATCCATCGCCGTATCTGCCCTTCGAAAACATGAGTGCGGATTCAAACAATGTCTACTTTGCCAATGGCATGCAGGATATGATCCTGACCAAACTGGCCGATATCGGCGACCTGAAGGTCATCTCCCGGACTTCCACCGAGCGATATAAAAGCCATCCCGGGGATCTGAAAACGATCGCCGCCCAGCTTGGCGTGGCCACCATCCTGGAAGGCAGCGTGCAGAAAGCCGGCAACCAGGTGTTAATCAATGTGCAGCTGATCAACGCACAGAGCGACAACCATATCTGGGCTGAAAGTTACACCCGAACACTGGATAACATCTTCGGTGTGGAAGGGGAAGTAGCCGAGAAGATTGCATCGGCCCTCAACGCCAAACTCTCACCGGCGGAATCAAAGGCTGTAGCCCATGTGCCGACCCACAACCCGGCCGCCTACGATGCCTATTTGCGGGGATTGTCCATAGAAACCAATACGACCCTTTTAGGTACGTCCCAATCCGCGGACTCAGCCTACCGGCGGGCGGTCCAACTCGACCCGAATTTTGCCCTTGCCTGGGCGCATCTGTCTTCGATCAACAGCTTCACCTATTTCAATTTCATAGCCTATACACCGGCACACCTCGCTAAAGCCAAACAGGCGCTGGACCGGGCCATTGCCCTGGCGCCCGATGCCATTGCGACACAGATTGCCGCCGGTGATTATTACTACCATGGACTGCGTCACTACGACGAGGCGCTGGCCGCCTATCGGAAGGTGCTGAAAATATCACCCAACAATGCGGCGGCATTGGTGGGCATCGGTTATGTGGAGCGTCGCCTCGGGCACTGGCAGACGGCGATCGATTATATGGAGCGTTCTCTTGCATTCGATCCCCGTAATGTTCAAACATTAAAGGATCTTGGTGACAGTTATTTTTGCCTGCTGGATTTCGGGAAGGCGAAAGAAATGTACCGACGGGTGTTGGCCATTAATCCCGATGCTCCTCTCACGATCGTCAGTTTGTCGGGAGTTCTCCTGAGTGAGGGAGACACGGCGCAGGCAGGGAACATTCTGGCGGGAACAAAGATCTCTTCGGTTACATGGGCGACTTATCCATATGTAATGTTGAACGTGTTACTCTTGCACCGCCATGCTGAGGCCATCCGGCTGCTGAAGGCGGCCCTGGGTCAGAAAAAAATATTATCCAAACCGTCACAGGGTATTTATTACGCTTTGCTTGGCTACGCGGAGCAACTTTCCGGCGACCATGAAGCGGCACACAGAGCCTACTCCAGGGCGTTGGAAGCCTTGCAGCAGGTCTCCGAATCGCCGGGAGTCGTTTACGCCCGGGCATTTGCTCAGGCCGGGCTCGGGCAGAAGACCGCCGCACTCGCCTCGGCCCGCCGCCTCATGGCATTATTCCCCCCTTCACACGATGCTTTCATGGGTCCGGTAGGCGAGCTCTATCTCGCGGTTATCCAGGCAGAGGTCGGTGAAAAGTCCCGGGCCATTGCGACGCTCAAACATCTGCTTTCCATGCCGCCCGGAAACGCAGCTTCGATCGTCTTGAACCCATCGAGGATGCGTATCGATCCAAGATGGGACCCGTTGCGCAAAGATCCAGCGTTCCAGGCGTTGATTAAAAAATATCCATGGAAACAAGAATAATTATGAATTTTAAATTATGAATTTTTAATGAATAATGCTGATGACGGACGACCAAATGCTATATAAATCAATGGACAATAGCTGACCGCTGAGAGCCGATCGCTGAAAGCTTTCTTAACACGTTAATCATGAACCTGAAAAAACTCATCTCCGAACTCAAACGGCGTAATGTCTTTAAAGTGGCTATGGCTTATGCCATTGCCGGATGGCTAATCATCCAGGTTATTTCGACGATTGCCCCCCAGCTTCATCTGCCGCATTGGGTTCCTACTTTTTTTACTATTCTTGTTTTAACCGGTTTCCCGATTGCCATTATTCTGGCCTGGGCCTTTGAGATGACGCCGGAGGGGGTTAAACGCACCGATGAAGTACCTGAGGAGAAATCCGTAACACAAAAGACAGGCCGTAGACTCAATGTTGTCCTTGGAGTCCTGCTGGTAATCACCGTTGGGATCATTTTCTATCAACAATTTTTCAGAGCACAACCCGCTATATCTGGGGGAGTTTCAAAAGGAACTGCAGTTGCTGATTCGGCATCTGCTCCGGCTAAATCCATCGCCGTGCTGCCCTTCGAAAACATGAGTGCGGATTCAAACAATGTCTACTTTGCCAATGGTATGCAGGATATGATCCTGACCAAACTGGCCGACATCGGCGACCTGAAGGTTATCTCACGCACTTCGACCGAGCGATATAAAAGCCATCCCGGGGACCTCAAAACAATCGCCGCCCAACTTGGCGTGGCGACCATCCTGGAAGGCAGTGTGCAGAAAGCCGGCAACCAGGTGTTGATCAATGTGCAGCTGATCAACGCACAGAACGACAATCATATCTGGGCTGAAAGTTACACCCGAACACTGGATAACATCTTCGGTGTGGAAGGGGAAGTAGCCGAAAAGATCGCATCGGCGCTTAACGCCAAACTCTCACCCACCGAATCAAAGGCCGTAGCCCATATGCCGACCCGCAACCCGGCCGCCTATGATGCCTATTTGCGGGGATTGTCCATCGAAACCAATACGTCTCTTTTAGGTACCTCTCCAATCGGCGGACTCCGCCTACCGGCGGGCGGTCCAACTCGACCCGAATTTTGCGCTTGCCTGGGCACATCTGTCTTCGATCAACAGCTTCACCTATTTTAATTTCATAGCCTATACACCTGCACACCTCGCTAAAGCCAAACAGGCGCTGGACCGGGCCATTGCCCTGGCGCCCGATGCCATTGCAACACAGATTGCCGCCGGTGATTATTACTATCATGGACTGCGTCACTACGCCGAGGCGCTGGCCGCCTATCGGAAGGTGCTGAAAATATCACCCAACAATGCGGCGGCATTGGTGGGCATCGGTTATGTGGAGCGGCGCCTCGGGCACTGGCAGACGGCGATCGATTATATGGAGCGTTCTCTTGCATTCGATCCCCGTAATGTTCAAACATTAGAGGATCTTGGTGACAGTTATTTTTGCCTGCTGGATTTCGGGAAGGCGAAAGAAATGTACCGACGGGTGTTGGCCATTAATCCCGATGCTCCTCTCACGATCGTCAGTTTGTCGGGTGTTTTTCTGAGTGAGGGAGACACGGCGCAGGCAGGGAACATTCTGGCGGGAACAAAGATCTCTTCGCTTAAATGGGCTAGTTATCCATATACAATTTTGAACGTGTTACTTTTCCAACGCCATGCTGAGGCCATCCGGCTGCTGAAGGCGGCCCTGGGTCAGAAAAAAATGGTATCCAAACCCTCACAGGGTATTTATTACGAATTGCTTGGCTACGCGGAGCAACTTTCCGGCGACCATGAAGCGGCACACAGAGCCTACTCCAGGGCGATGGAAGTCTTGCAGCAGGTCTCCGAATCGCCGGCAGTCGTTTACGCCCGGGCATTTGCTCAGGCCGGGCTCGGGCAGAAGACCGCCGCACTCGCCTCGGCACGCCGCCTCATGGCATTATTCCCCCCTTCACGCGATGCTTTCATGGGTCCGGTAGGTGAGCTCTATCTCGCGGTTATCCAGGCAGAGGTCGGTGAAAAGTCCCGGGCCATTGCGACGCTCAAACATCTGCTTTCCATGCCGCCCGGAAACGCAGCTTCGATCGTCTTGAACCCATCGAGGATGCGGATCGATCCAAGATGGGACCCGCTGCGTAAGGACCCGGCGTTTCAGGCACTTATTAAGGAATAATTATGAATTATGAATTTTTAATTATGAATTTTGAATTGGCTGAGGGCCGATAGCTGAAAGCTTTCTAAATACGTTAATCATGAACTTCAAGAAACTCATATCCGAACTTAAACGGCGCAATGTCTTTAAAGTGGCTATGGCTTATGCCATTGCCGGATGGCTGATTATCCAGGTTGCCACTTCAGTGTTTCCTGCCTTTAAATTTCCGGCATGGACCATTCAGTTTGTAATCATACTGGTTGTCATCGGCTTTCCAATATCCCTCATAATCGCCTGGGCCTTTGAATTGACTCCCGAAGGCGTTAAGAAAACCGGCGAAGTTGATAAAGCAGAATCCATAACTCCTTCTACCGGGAAAAAACTCAATAAGCTGATTATCGGCGTACTATCCGTCGCAGTGATTTTCCTTTTAATCGATCGCTTTTTCTTCGTACCGACCGGGGAAAGCACGGCCCAAACAGCTGCCATAACCGATAAGTCCATTGCCGTTCTCCCCTTCGCCGACTTCAGTCCTAAGAGCGATCAGGGTTGGTTTGCAGACGGTCTGACCGAGGAAATTTTAAACGACCTGGTCAAGACGCCCGATCTTAAAGTAGCCTCACGAACAGCCTCATTTGCATATAAAGGCAAAAATGAAGATATCACGGACATAGCAAAAAACCTGGGTGTGGCTTATATCCTGGAAGGTTCGGTTCGCAAAGCCGGTGAGGAAGTCAGGGTCACCATACAATTGATACGGGCTTCGGACGGGATTCATTTGTGGTCGCAATCCTACAACGGGGTTGAAAAAGATATCTTTAAGATACAGGAAGATATTGCCATCAAAATCGCCAGTGCCCTGAAAACAGCCATGAAACCCGGGGCATTGAAAAAAATGGTTCAGGCCGGCACCACGTCCGTGGAAGCGTATAATGAATATCTTAAAGGCCTTTCTTTGTCGCATGATGATCCATTAAAATCTTACCAGCATTTCGAAGAAGCAAGAAAGATAGACCCCGGTTTTTCGGAAGCCAGCTACCATGCTGCTTTATTCTGGTCGGGTCAGCTTACGACTACACGTATCAACTCCGGACTAACGGATAAAAGTTATTCGGAGCAAATGGCGTTGTTTAATGAGCGCATTAAACAGGCTGTTACCCACGCCAATCCGGTGGATAAATTAAAATATCAGTCGTCTCAGTCATTCCTTAATCTGCAGTTTGGGAAATCTCTGGATTTGATAATGCAATATGATAACCAACGCCCCAATGATATTTCATCATTAGCTTTTACGGCAGAAAATCTGGCTTACCTTGGTAAATATGCAGAAGCATACAAATACGTACAAAAAATGGAAACGGTCGCACTGAATAACTCCACGGATTATATTAGGGTCGAAAGCTATTATTATACTACCAAACATTATGACAAAGCGGTTGAATTCGGAAGAAAAGCTTTAACAAAATTTCCTTATAACCCCAGTCTGCTTTACGATGTACACCGAGAATTACTTTGGGACGGTCGTTATGATGAAGCACGGCCATTGGTTGAGCGAATAGCTGGCAGTGATGATTCAACGATTGTAAGAAATATATCACTGGTTCGTATCAGGCAGGCTTGTGCCGATGGTAATGTTCAGAAAGCTAATCAAATTTATAACACCAAATTGGACCGGGGAAAAGTAAATATTACAGCAAAATGGCTGGCTTTGATGTTGTTGAATCGGAAACAGGAAGCCTACCAGTTACTTAAACCCATGTACGACCATGACCAGCTCTATTCATTAAGCAGCTGGCTGATTTACCCCTACTTCGATGCCAGCCAGTTTCCCAAACTCCAGCAAATTCTTGACCGGGAGGGTGCCCAAAGAGGAAAACCGGTTCCCATTCCATTTGGTTGTAATGTGGAGAAGTAACTATGCATTACTCACTTAAACAAATGAGACGACTATTTCTGGTCAAAGTGGCTGTGATTTTCACCATCGCTACCTTTTTGATCAACCAGGGGGTGGAAGCCTTGGTTATTGCCCAATGGGCCCCTGTCTGGTCGTTGCGTTTTACCTTGATTACAACGGTTATCACCTTCCCGTTTGTGATGTATATCGCATGGGTGATCGTGAATAAAAAACACGAAAAGGAAGAGAGCTACGAAGACCGGGTACTGAACCTTTGGCTGCTCATTCTCTCCATTTTATTATTACTGTTTGCCATTTTTGAGCAACTCTTTATGCGGTGAATTGGCTGCCTTCTAATGGAAGAATTCAATACAAATATCCCAATGTCATTGCGAGAAGCGCAGCAAAGCAAGCGCCGTGGCAATCCCGTTTACGTTTGAAACGATCGTTTTAATTACCCGTTCATACCAGCTATACGTATGGAATCCTTCTGTAAGGATTACTCTCGTCAAGTATCCTCTTTGTATGAAATCAAGAGAACAACAATTAGCCGATGTCTTACACCTACTATGTTTACATCCTTACTAACGAACGCAATACCGTTCTTTACACGGGTATGACTCACCGATTTATTGAGAAGAGTCGAGGAGCACAAGATCAGCAGCGTCTGAAAGCCAGCTTACAAGGTAATCGTAACAGTATCATGCCAAACATCTTTCGAAAAGTGCGGAAAAAAATGGGCGACCGGGTTGATAATGAATGGAAAGAATACCTGTTTCAGTTTGTATTGATATTCATGGCTGCTACCTTGCTGAAAATCTGCGCACTAGAGTGGTTTTAATAACTGACATGAGGGCTGGATAAGAAATCCGTTGCGGTGGACAAATGTTCGGAAAGAGCTCTAAATGGTGATGTTTAACAACAAATACGTTCCTTCCCATTGTCCGCGACGGACCAATCCCTCAAGCCTCATTTTCAAAGGGAGAAGTTTCACTAAATGCTGTTATGCCGCCCGGCTCCTGTGTCTGTCGCTTCGATTATTAAGGGTGACTTGCGACCACATCTGTTACCATTGATTCCGTTTGCCTACGTCCCGACTCCTCGGGATCGGCTGCTTCGCCGGCCTCATCAGGATGACAGCTTTGTGTTTGAGATTCGGATAACGAAATTGAAGCCCTGAAGAACATGCCAGTTGATTCAGCCCCGATAAAACTCCATATTCATTCATAATATTTGACCCGGTTATTACGATCAATCACCCCAAAGCGGGCTTAAACATAATTTCTTTCAATAAATGAACTATCGGCTCCACCTGCTGTTTTCAGCACTCATCATCTGTTTGGCTATTCAACAGGCACACGCACAATCTGCCCTTCCCATGGCCCGCAATATCAAAAAGGCATACAACAACGGAACACGCGCCATGGATGGAACTCCTGGCAAAAATTATTGGCAGAACAGCGCAAACTATAAAATCCATGTGACGTTCTCGCCGGAAACACGGCTGCTTTCTGGAACCGAAGAAATTACCTACAGCAATAACAGTCGAGACACCCTGCATGAGATCTGGTTCAAACTGTACCCGAACATGTACAAAGAAGGTTCGCAACGCGACCAGAACATCAAACCATCGGATGTAAGCCAGGGAGTGGAAATTGAATCTCTGGCGATAAACGGGGTTCCCCGGGATGCCGGGACCGCACGGATTCATGGAACAAATATGGTGATCGGCATCAATCCGCTTGCGCCGGGCAAGAAAATCCGGTTTGCAATCTCATTCTCGTATGTGCTGAACAAGACCTCTCATATTCGAACCGGCGAAGTGGACAAGGGTTCGTACTTCATCGCTTATTTCTATCCTTGCATCGCTGTATACGATGATGTCCATGGCTGGAACAAAATCCCTTATACCGGACTCCAGGAGTTTTACAACGATTTCAACAATTTCGATGTAAAAATCACGGTTCCTGATCATTACGTTGTATGGGCCACCGGCACCTTGCAGAACAGCGACAGTGTATTGGCCCCCAAGTATGTACAACGCATCAAGCAGGCAGAGGCAAACAACGGGATTACCACGATAATTGACAGCACCGACCTTTCCAACGGGCATATTACGGCACAGAATCCTGCCAACACCTGGCACTTCCGGGCCGATGATGTTACCGAGTTCGTGTTCGCAACCAGCAACCATTACGTATGGAAGTCGTCGAGCCTGGTTGTCGATCCGAAAACAGGACGCAGAACCCGCGTAGATGCCGCTTTCAACCCGAAGCACAAGGATTATTATAAGGTCATCAACTATGCCCGGAAGACGGTTAAGGCAATGAGCTACACTTTTCCAAAATGGCCCTATCCTTACCCGCACGAAACGATTTTCGACGGGCTGGACCAGATGGAATACCCGATGATGGTAAATGACAACCCGCTCAGCAACAAGTCCCAGGAGATCGAACTGACCGATCATGAGATCTTCCATACTATGTTCCCCTTCTACATGGGCACCAATGAGACCCGCTATGCATGGATGGATGAAGGATGGGCGACCATGGGCGAGTGGGTCATCTCCCCTATCATTGATTCTACCGTGGTAGACGGCTACGGTATGAACCCTTATGATATGGATGCAGGAGATGAAAACGACTTGCCGATCATGACTCAAAGCACTCAGGAAAATGGCGCCGACTATTTCCTCAACTCGTATCCCAAACCGGCGCTGGGCTATCTATATGTAAGGGATATGCTGGGTGATAAACTGTTTACCAAAGCGCTGCATCAGTATATCAGCGAGTGGCACGGGAAGCACCCCATCCCCTACGACTTCTTCTACAGCATGAATAAGGGATCCGGTAAGAACCTCAACTGGTTCTGGAAACGCTGGTTTTTTGATAAAGGCTATCCCGACCTTGCTATTTCTAAGGTGTATAAAAAAGGTCACAGGTATACGGTAACCATTGAATCCAAAGGAACTAAACCCGTGCCTGTTGACCTGACAATCACCTATGCGGATCAGTCTGTACAAAAAATTCACCGCAGCATTGCTTGCTGGGAAAAAGGGAATAAAACGACAACCGTTTCTTTCAAATCGGGCAAGAATGTTCAACGCATTGTCCTCGGTGGAACTTATGATGCAGACGTTGATCATTCGAACAACTTGTATATCTTGAATAAATAGACTGGACTCTGGAATGGTCATAATTTTCCCCCTTTTCGAGGTGGGAACTCCGATCCCAAATACGAAGATGTCATCCCGAAGTTGGTCCGACCTTTGGACCAACGTAGGATCTCGTTAGTAGCCAGTACCGTGCCGCTCAGATGGTACGACCAGTGTCCAATTCCACGGCCCGACGCGACGGAGCAGCTTTCTGAAAAAGTTAATTTGGGGCCCGGGATGGCATTTTTAGTGTTTGGACCTCAGCATTACTTGAACTGAAGACAAACCCGGGCATTACGTTGGTAACCCAATTTATGTATGGCGGATCAGTTATTTCGCTCCTTGTTGTGATACAAGAGGTCAAACATTTTCGGTTGCTTTTCCTGAAAAATCTACTAAACTGTTTTAGGCAATAAACTAATCATGAGCTATGAACGCTACTGAAACTAATCAGGGGGTATTCGTCGAAAATCTGTGCAAGTCGTATGGGGGCAACCAGGTACTTGATCACATTACCCTGCAGCTCGATCGCGGCAACACATACGGTTTGGTGGGAAATAACGGTGCCGGCAAGTCTACTCTCATCAACTTATTATGCGATCTTCTGAAAGCAGATTCCGGCACATTGCATTTCTTTGGGAAATCATATTCAGAAAACGAATACGCTATAAAAAAACAGTTAGGAGTACTGACCGAGGAGGTTCCCCTGCAAGAATCACTGACTGCCTATGATTATCTGAGATTCGTTGGGATGCTGTACGGTCTGGACAACACAGATCTCCGTCAGCGCATCGATTCTCTGTTTGAATATTTCTTTGATGATCCTGATGACCTTCAGAAACGATGCGGCGATTACTCCACCGGTATGCAGAAGAAGCTGGGTGTTATTGCCGCCGTCCTTCATAAACCGGATTTACTGCTCCTTGATGAGCCTTTTTCCGGGCTGGATCCCTCATCCAGCCGGCAGATGATTGAATTTCTGAAGGTCTACGGAAATGACGAACGGATCATCCTGGTCTCCTCACATAATCTCACCTATCTGCAGGAAGTGATCTCTTCCGTATTGGTTCTTCACGATCAAAAAATCCTTTTCCACGGCTCGCTTGAGGAATTTACGGATAGCGGGGAGAATCTCATGGAGCAAAAACTGTTTAACATGTTGAGCGGGAAGCAGAAGAATATGAATCAACTTAGCTGGTTGATGGACAGGTGAAAATGGGAAAACTGATCGCATTCATCTCCGGTAAACGAATCAGGGCGCTGTTTTTGAGCGATAAAGAACCGCTGTCGCTAATCTCCCGCTATTTTCTCATACTCGTCGGGGTGATTTACGGGCTGCTGTTCGCCTTTATGATCAGTAAAAATGCCGGGCATGTGTCAGCCGACAGATTACTCCGGTTAGCAACATTTTCTGTCCTGATTTTTCTCAGCTTCGTACTGATAATAAAAAACTACGTTCCCAACTTCCGTCCCGTCAACCTGGTTATATCTCCATTTTACCCTGTGTCTGCCCTGGAAAGGGCCATAATTCACTCCGTAACAGACTTGTTTGTGCCCACTATCATCAGCCTGGTGCTTTTCCTGGCAATATTTCTACCGTTTTCCGGCATCTTTTCGGTTGCAGATACTGTTTTTATTGTTTTCTGGCTACTGACGCTCATTTATTCAGAACGTAGTTTTCGGTTGATCATTGATCACCGCATTCTCCATAAGGGCGTTCATTTTGTTCTGATAATTGCAGAAGCAGCAGGACTGGTCCTCAGCCTATGGCTGATCTGGAATGACAATCTCCCGGGTTCTGGTCTGATGATATCGGAAATTTCATTCTTCCTGATCGTAACCCTGGGTCAGTCTGTTATGCTCGAAGGCCATATCGTCGAAAATGCAGCATCCAGCAAGACCACCCGATCTGTAAAAGGAGACCGGTCGTGGTTTCTGCGGTTATGTATATCATTATTTATCAGGAACTCCAAGTCGCGTACAGTCTTCTTTGTCGATATAGGTGTCAAAATTTTATTCGCTTTCATCCTGTACAGTGATACGCATAGTGGATCCAGACCTGATGAATTTTTGTACTTTTACCGCTTCCTCATACTGGCGCCTGCGATGCTTTTCTCCCAGATTTTCAACAACACATTCGGTTATTTCCCGACAACGTGGCTGAACACCCAACTCTTCAGCACGAAACCGGCCAATTCGAGGCTTTTTTATTTGTTACTCATTCTCGCCCCTGTTCTGGCGGATTTTATCTTTAGCGTCGTACTCTGTTGGTTTTTGGGTTGGTTCACTCTTCCAATGATCCTGTACTATTTTGCTGTGTTATTTGTTTGCATGCCCCTTGGCTACTTTGTTTCATCCCGGCATCCGAAACTGGTCAACAAGGCCGTACCCATTGGCCGGATTGGCGGCAACACAAATTCGGTATATTCATTCGGGATGCTGCTTATCTACATCGTCATGGCGCTGCCCGTCTATTTCCATCTCACCTGGATCTATTTGATAACAACCCTGGGTGCGTGGATTGTATGGCGTAAATTACCGGATCTGGAGACCCGGTACAGAGATAAAGTGTATGCTAACGTTTTTTAGAAAAACAACGAGATCTTGTCCCTATACTTCATAAATTCACAATAATCCCAACCTACATCATTTAAGGACTTTCCTCGATTTCAGATAGGCCCACAACGCATCGATTTCGTGATCGGTCATATGCTTAGTTGCATTCCATGGCATGAAGGGATTTATTTTGCTACCATCTGGACGTTCACCAGTCCGCAAGGCGTGCTTAAAATCATCAAAGCTCCATTTACCGATTCCCTTAACCGGATCCATCGTAATGTTGGCGGCATATGGGTAGTTCGGCGGTGTCCCCGGGATATGTCCACCTTTAAAGCTTGCTCCATGACAGCCAATACATCCACCTGTTTTAGCCAGATAACCACCATAAGCTACGAGATTCTGCGTATCAACTACGGTGTTACCCACCGCTTGGTGATTAATAACCAGTACCGGAAATTTTGGCAGTTTTCCCATTGTGTATAAAACCCGGCCCATAGTACTTAGCTCCGTTTTCGGAACTGTCCGGTTGACAGGTGGCACCTGCCTTAGATATGCGATCAAATCGGCTACGTCCCCATTTGTGAGATAAGTAAATTCCTCACTCGGCATGAAAATCAAAGGGTGCCCCTGTTTGCTGATTCCATCACGAATAGCCTGGTCCCAGTCGGCAGCGGTAAAATCCTTTACTACGCTTCCTGTTCCGGTTGTAATATTGGGTCCGGCAAGGACACCGATTGCCGGATCGTTCACAACTACCTTGCCTCCCAAATCCTCCCCGTGACAATCCGTACACTTCGAAAGTACAAGGGCTACATGACGACCATGTGCAATACTTGCACTGTCAGTCGGGATACTCAGATTCCTGCTATTAAATGTGTATGTCTGATTAAGCTGGTGACCGACAAACAAATATGAACCACCTATAACGAGCAGAACCAGAAGTACAACGATGAGCAGTGAAGAAAATACCCACCTCAGTATTTTACGCATAATATTCCCCTGTAAATGTTGTAAAAACCATTAATCCCTTTTGCAAGAACCCACGTTTTCTCATGGAACCGGAATGCAAGCAACATTACGACCTATGCGAAAGAATATAATATGGCGTAATCAATAACTTATCATTAGATGATTCTCATCAAACGGAATCACCATAACTTTACCGTTTTTTTTATGATTGATGAACAGAATTTCAAATTAAAATCAATCTTATAGGAGGCTTTGCAAAGTCCCGTTTCTGCGACACCTGTTCAATCTGGGTGCCCCTCAGTTGGAAGATCAGCTAATCGATCGGTTGAACTTTTCCCGATAGATCGGGATTGGAATCCACCTGGATCATCCCGAACGCTTTCGGGACGACTTTACCACCTTTTGGCGTTTCAAAGAAGCATTAAGCCGGCACCAGCTGGATGAAGGCCTCTTTGAGCTGATTAATCACCAACTGGAGGCCATAGGGCTGATGGTCAAAAAAGGGACCATTGTGGACGCTATGATTCTTCCCTCGGCGGGACAGAAGAAGCATAACCGCAAACTCAGCCGCGCACGGGCCGGAGTTGTCCCGACTTGTTGGGATGCCGGGATGAAGATCAAAGCCCTGGTGGTGGTCATGCGGGCGAAAAACCAAGCCCGTAACCGGCTTCGATTCCTGCTCACCTGCACCATGTGGAACGTGTCAAGGGCTGCCTTCCTGGTACGAGGATCCCAAATGACGGGAGTGGTAGCTCCATGATCGGGCAAAGAGCCATCAAAAGGTTGATTGGAGAAATTTTTACTCCGATTGGACGTATAACCGGCACTTCCAACAGGGGCAGGGGGTCGAAAATTCACTACAAAAAAAATCAAAGAACAACGAAGGGTTTTTCAAAGAATTCTTATATAATGACAAAGAAATAAATAAATAAATTAAATACATTATTATTGATTAATTTAAATTATAAATAATAATTATTTTAATTCACCATTAAAAAATGGAAATAATTATTTGCAAAAATAATAAATTCCAAAATATGAATATACGTTAATATTATATTTACAAATTCTAATATTATGGCTAATCTTTTGACAAAACGAATGAGCTACTACATTTAACATTCTTAATAGTTTTCTCCACCGGGATAAAGTATATTAACAATACGTCTAACGACTATTTTTGGGGAAAACTTGAATATAATGGGTAAAATTACCGAGAGGTTGTTAGAAGAACTTATTAATTTTACGTGATTCCGCTTATTGATTTCGTTGAATCAAACAACCTATCCTTTAAAGGATAGATATATTTCTTTTTGGGGTTAGACAAGGGGTTATGAATACAAAACTTACATTAAAACCGGGGCAACGGGGAACCAAGAAGCTCCTGAAAAAATATGGCAATCGACTCGTTTGCGTCAGATATCGCTATGATGAGGAGAAAAAACTACGGTATAAAACCGTGGAACTGATCGTTGATGTCACCGAATGGGAACCCAAAGAGGAGGTTGCTAAAAACGGAACTATTCATCCGGAAATAGAGGAATTCAAGATACCTGAAAAAAAGCAGTCTATAGACAATAATTAATTACCGGACTAGCCCTGTGAATACGACAGGGTTACATATCCCTATCTTTTTTGTATCCACATACATATCTCTCGTGTCGTGGTATTGGGGAAAGTAGTTAACTTATCTCTGGAAGCGCTATCATAAGCAAAAATAGTGCATAGCTTAACAAAAGCTGTTGGGAGCAATCGGCTTACATTACACGTGAAAGCTAGCATTCATCTCGCCTGGCGGGATAAACTGAATCAGCTCACGAAACCCATACACAACCTATTGCCCAAAAAATAACTTAGTAATCAAACTCACGTCATTTGTCATCCGAGCATTCCTTTAGTCCTATCCCGGACAAATGACTCATTTCTGATTTTTCAATCTGTAAATATCTAAGCATATGTCTAATGCACAACAAATTAAGCAACTCATAGACAAACGTGCAGAAGCCCGCATGGGTGGCGGTGAACGTCGCATTGATGCCCAGCACTCCAAAGGAAAACTGACAGCTCGCGAACGCATTAACCTGCTGCTTGATGATGGAAGCTTCGAGGAATATGACATGTTTGTTATGCACCGATGCACTAACTTTGGAATGGAAGATAAAAAGTTTCTCACTGATGGTGTTGTCACCGGCCGGGGAACCGTCGACGGACGGCTTGTCTACGTCTTTTCCCAGGATTTTACCATTTTTGGTGGGTCATTGTCTGAAACATTTGCCCAGAAAATCGTCAAGGTCATGGATCAGGCGATAAAGGTAGGTGCTCCAATTATAGGCTTTAATGATAGTGGAGGAGCACGTATCCAGGAAGGGGTAACCAGTCTGGCCGGATACGCAGACATTTTTGAACGCAACATCCTGGCATCCGGTGTAGTCCCTCAAATTTCAGCCATTTTTGGTCCGTGTGCGGGTGGTGCCGTCTATTCACCTGCACTGACCGACTTTACGATCATGACCGACAAGACCAGTTACATGTTCGTCACCGGACCGAAAGTTGCAAAAACGGTTACTGGTGAAGATATCAATGAAGAGGAGCTGGGCGGGGCAACGGTACACGCCACGAAATCGGGGGTAACACAATTTGTTGCCCAAAACGAAGAAGAAGGGATCTTATTGATCCGCAAACTGTTGAGTTATCTCCCCCAAAACAATCTGGAAGATCCACCAGTCATAAAATGCAGCGATCCGATCGACCGCATTAACGACACACTCAATGAAATCGTCCCGGAGAATCCTAATGTTCCGTATGATGTAACCGATGTGATTCATGCCATTGTTGATGAAGGTGAATTTCTGGAGGTGCATCGCAGATTCTCACGCAATATCGTCATCGGTTTTGCGCGGTTCAATGGCATGCCCGTGGGTGTCATAGCCAACCAGCCCAAATTCCTCGCCGGTGTCCTTGATATTGATGGATCGCGCAAAGCTGCCAGGTTTGTACGTTTCTGTGACGCCTTTAATATCCCGCTTGTCACCCTTGTAGATGTCCCGGGATTTTTACCCGGTAGTGCCCAAGAGTATGGAGGCATCATTATACACGGGGCTAAACTGCTATTTGCATTTGGCGAAGCTACAGTACCAAAGATCACGGTCATTCTGCGTAAAGCCTACGGTGGAGCCTATGATGTGATGAGTTCCAAGCACTTGCGTGGTGATATCAATTATGCATGGCCATCGGCTGAAATTGCAGTGATGGGTCCCAAAGGTGCCATGGAAGTTCTATATGCAAAAGAATTGAACGAAAAGACACCCGAAGCCGCGGCTCAGTTTCTGGCAGAAAAAGAGAAAGAATATCGTGATATGTTTGCAAACCCCTATATAGCAGCGCAGTATGGTTATATCGATGATATCATCGAGCCAAGATACACCCGCTTCCGCATCATACGTGCTCTTCAGACGCTGGCCACTAAAAAAATGGTCAACCCGCCCAAGAAACACAGTAACATACCACTTTAAGGACTTGCTAAAATGCTATTACAATTCAACCTTGACCTGATTAAAGGTATAGATATTGAGTTGATGCTCGTCGGTATGGGAGTTGTGTTTACGGTATTAACTCTATTATACGTTGTGTTTGGCAACCTGCCCAGGATACTGGAGCTCAAGCCAGCCCGCAGGAAAAAACATAAAACAGACGCAAACAAGCCGGGTAAGCATCACGAGAAACAACTCACAGGCGAAATTAACGCAGCCATCAGCATGGCTCTGTTCATCTATCTCGAAGAACAACACGATGAAGAAGACTTGGTTCTGACCCAGGAGAAGGTATCGCGTATCTACTCGCCGTGGAGCTCCAAAATCTATGGTGTCATGCAATTTGAGAAATGAGGTAGTAAGAATGAAGGATTTTAAATTTATCATCAATGGTAACGAATATTCGGTTGTCATTCAGAATGTGGAAGATAATGTCGCCGATATTGAAGTAAACGGGACGGCCTTTAAGGTCCAACTGGCAAAGGAAATTAAAACACCTAAAACGCCTAAACTGGTCCGTACAACCCTCCCATCCAAACAGGAAACCAAACCCCTCACCCGATCCGGTAAGTTGACCGTTATAAAAGCACCGCTGCCGGGCAGTATCCTGCAAGTGATGGTTCATGAGGGGGATACCGTCACAAAAGAACAAAAACTTATGGTTCTGGAAGCCATGAAGATGGAAAATCTGATAGTGGCAGAAACTGACGGCGTTGTCAAGCGAATAGCTGCTCACGTAGGAGATGTCGTCACACAGGACCAGATACTGGTCGAAATCGAATGAGGTGATCCATGGGAGCATTTTTAAAGTTTATAGAATACACCGGTTTTGCCAATATCACGACTGGTAATGCAGTAATGATCATTGTAGGCTGCATTTTTATCTATCTCGCTATCCATAAGGAATTTGAGCCGCTATTACTGGTGCCGATAGGGTTTGGTATTATCATCGGGAATATTCCTTTCATGCAGAATGCCGGTTTACAACTCGGTGTTTATGATCAGGGAAGCGTAATGAATTACCTCTATCAGGGTGTGCTGAAAGGGGTGTATCCCCCGCTTATCTTTCTGGGTATCGGGGCTATGACCGACTTTTCAGCCCTGATTTCAAATCCCAAGTTGATCTTGCTTGGTGCAGCTGCCCAGATTGGTATTTTTGCCACCTATCTGGGTGCTCTGGCACTCGGATTTTCACGACCGGAAGCCGGCTCAATCGGTATCATCGGTGGTGCTGACGGACCAACGGCTATCTTCCTGACTGCCCGTCTGGCCCCGAAGCTTATTGGTGCTATCGCCATATCCGCTTATTCTTATATGGCTCTGGTTCCAGTTATCCAACCGCCTATTATGCATCTGCTTACGTCAAAGAAAGAACGGCTGATCAGAATGAAACCCCCGCGGGCTGTTTCAAAGACTGAGAAGGTACTCTTCCCGATCATCGGATTTCTTCTGACTGCGTTCATCGCACCCAGTGCCATGCCACTGCTTGGAATGCTATTCTTTGGAAACCTGCTGAAAGAATCGATGGTCACCAAGCGATTGGCTGACACGGCGAAAACAGCTTTCATAGACATCATCACCATCTTATTGGGTGTGACTGTCGGAGCATCGACCCAGGCATCAACATTTCTCACCAGAGAATCGATATTGATTTTCGTGCTCGGTGCCATCTCATTTATGGTCGCCACAGCAGGAGGTGTTCTCTTTGCAAAATTCATGAATCTTTTTCTATCAGGCGAAAACAAACTGAACCCGCTTATCGGTGCTGCTGGTGTCTCAGCTGTTCCTGACAGTGCCAGGGTTGCCCAGGTAGAAGGACTAAAAGCCGACTCCAAGAACCACCTGTTAATGCACGCCATGGCGCCAAACGTAGCCGGAGTCATCGGTTCTGCTATTGCAGCTGGTATTCTGATGAGTTTCCTGATGTAACTGTTTCAGGAATCACATTTTGCAAAGCAATTTTTAATGCTTTTTAAAAAAAAGGTCCGGTGTGAAAACTATGAGTTACATCGCCGGACCTTTTTTTGGGTTGGAATTTGCGAAGGTTTATTTTAGAAACCTGAAATCGACCTCTTTTCGAACCATTGTTTGATGTTTCAAAAAATTATACTAAGATAACGCAGTCGAATCCATTGCGTATCACATAAAACTGGAAAAATGGCAAAAAGCAATCAGTCAGGTGGCCTTGTTAATACACAAGGCAGTATGTCCTATCTAATACTCATTAGTGTTGTAGCTGCTATCGGGGGATTATTATTCGGTTTTGATACAGCTGTTATCTCCGGAGCCAATGCCTACCTGAAGACCGAATTTTCGCTCTCCTCGATCATGGAAGGCTGGATGGTCAGTTCTGTTCTTGTGGGTTGTACGATCGGAGCTGGTATCGCTGGTACCTTGTCCGACCGTTTCGGAAGAAAGAAAACGATGCTCGTCACCGCCGTCTTGTTTACAGCAGGTGGTTTGGGGCAGGCACTAGCTCCAAGTCTTGAATTTCTAATAATATTCCGAATTTTATGTGGTATGGGTATCGGGATGGCATCAATGCTGTCACCGATGTATATCGCTGAAGTTTCTCCCCCTCACCTGCGTGGACGCCTCGTATCCCTGCAACAATTGGCGATCGTAACAGGTATCCTTGTGGCTTATATGTCGAACTCGATTATAGCTCACACAGGACTGACCGACGCTAACAAATGGCGTTGGATGCTTGGTGCGGAAGTGGTGCCTGCAGCCATCTATTTCGTATTGCTTTTCTTCGTTCCGGAAAGCCCGCGCTGGCTAACCAAATTTGGTGACATGGAAAAAGCCCGGTCGATCATTGCTCGTATTGCCGGGTCGGAAGTTGCCAACAAAGAAATTAGTGAAATCAAAAAATCCCTGAACCAAGAAAAGGGAACGTTCTCAGAGCTGTTCAAACCCGGCATCAGGATGGCACTTATCATTGGAGTCTCTCTGGCTGTCCTGCAACAATTTGTAGGGATCAATACGGTCATCTACTATGCTCCAATCATCTTCAAGAAAACAGGTTTTGGCGCGGCAGGCGCTCTGGGTGCCACAGTTTGGGTAGGTGCCATCAACTTCATTTTCACACTCGTAGCCATCTGGCTAATTGATAAAATCGGCCGTAAAGCACTCCTGCTTTATGGTGCCGTCGGTATGGGGATTTCTCTCTTCATGATTGGTCTCCTTTTTGAGATGAAGGCTTTTGGCGGTCCATGGATACTCATCTTTATATTGCTTTACATCGCCTGTTTTGCCGCTTCCTTCGGTCCTGTGGTATGGGTTATGATCTCCGAAATTTATCCCAATAAAATCAGAGGACGTGCAGCCTCTGTTGCAACAATGTCGAACTGGATTTCGAATTTCGTCGTCACCCTGCTCTTCCCTGTTATGCTCGATGCTTTAGGCGAACCAATAAGCTTCTGGATCTTCTTTGTATGGTGTATCGTATCCTTCGTTTTCGTTGCCCGTCTTGTGCCGGAGACGAAAGGAAAATCACTCGAAGAAATCGAGAAATCATGGGATGTGGTCTCGTTTGAGGAACAGTGACAGCAAAGTCTAATTCCACAAGCAACAAGAACTGGTTTAATCAGGTAATCCTGGATGTACTGGTCACTGCACTGGTTGTGATCAGTACATTCTGGATGCCGACTTTTCTGCTTTACCTTTTCTACGGATACAGTGCTCTTCTTCTGATAGTTCGCGCTATTACTTTATTCAGCAACGGTGCAGTCACATCTATAACTCACAAGAAAAACGCCGTACCCGATTGGTTTTATCATGTAAACTATTTCACCTGTACTGCCATTTTCTTCATCACTATGAGATATATACTCGGCTCGATGTGGGCAGTCATTTGGATTCTTTCCTGGATTTCAACTCTCAAGACTTCCCGCAAATCATCCAGGTCAAGGGGATAATAATCAAAGTGCTTTATACCGATAATCACCTTACGTAAAAACACGTATTTCATTTACTGTAATCTATTGGTAACCTTCGCACGATGTAATTGGCAAACTGGAGGGAAATTGCGGATTCCCGCGAGATCCCACTGATATCAGCAAATTAACTAATCATTAGTTGTTATTCGTTTTCAGACGATTTTAAGGATACTATCTAAAATTATCCCATCACTAAAATGAAACGCTCAGCGAAAAGATCTTCTTTCAGAACTATACCCATAGTTTTTTTCATACTTACAATTTCTTTTACCAAGGCTTTTTCTCAAAACACATCTATCGATTTGCGCAACTGGGGCATCGGACTGAACAGCGGTTTTGCTCTTGCAAGTATGAACGTAAAAACGAAGGCTCTCCCCTTCTACGGTTTTCACTTGCGCTATGCCGCAAATCCGACATTGGCAATAACCGGTAATTTCGATTTCGGACTTTTTGAAAGTGCGAAAGGAGCCCGCGGACAATATGCCTACCATTTTACCGATCATTACTTCCAATATTATCTGGCTACCCAGACCAATATTCTGCGTCTTCTCAATATGAATCAGGTCGCAAGAAAAATGAGCTGGTATGCCGAGATTGGTGCGGGTCAAGTTTACAGTGACGTCAAGACCTCAATTAACCGGTCGATTCCCGGCGCATCTCAGTACCAGGGAACCAATGGAAATTTTTTGACCACTTTTGTAACGCTTGGCAGCGGCTTCCGTTTCAATATCAGTCCGCGTTTTGACTTTGATCTTGGTTATCACTTCTTCTACACCAACAGCGGTTATCTCGATGGCTACATTGCTCCACACCACCTGGTTAATAAAGATTACTACCATTACCTGCAGGTTGGCATAACACTAAAACTCGGCAAAAAATCAATCAGTGATGCCGACTGGGTCCGGCGTGAAACACTGATCGGGGAAC
The DNA here is from genome assembly GCA_963787205.1 of uncultured bacterium. Taxonomy (GTDB): domain Bacteria; phylum Bacteroidota; class Rhodothermia; order Balneolales; family DATFMH01; genus DATFNI01. The sequence continues at coordinate 23,212 of CAWBCD010000018.1, read as the reverse complement.
ACCTGCAAAATCTGAGCGATCGCATCGACGATCTTTCCAGGGAAATGGGTGAACTGCACCGTGTAATTAATAATAATATTGACTCGTTGAAAGCCAACCGCCATCAAATTGCCCAACTCTCTGATAGCGTTGGGGAGCTTAGCAAGAAGGTCCACCTGAAAAGAATGGCACACGGCTTTGGTATTGATTTCGACACCAGTATCCTGTTCAATTTCGATTCCTCCCATCTGCAGCCGCAAGCTGTGGTTCTTCTGAGAAACCTTGCTACTACCCTGAGAAAAAATCCGGAAATCCACGTTATTGTATCAGGTTATGCCGATTCTATCGGAACGAGTCAATACAATATCAATCTCTCTAACCGGCGTGCATATAGCGTTGCGGATTATTTCACAAGTCATGGCATACAGGCAGACCGTGTGATGGTGAAGGCTTTTGGCAAAAAGGAACCTGTCGCATCCAATCGAGATCTGAGTGGCCGGATAGAAAACAGGCGTGTGGTTATAACATTGGTAGAACCGGACAAGCAACAATAGAGTTGCTTTGCGAATATAGTTTATGCCCGCTGGTCAAAAGAGATAAAGATATCATTGTGATATAGTTCAAAATGCGTTAATGTTACGACGCATAATTATACTTAAAAGAAGACTTTCACATGAAGATACTTGTCACAGGTGGTGCAGGGTATATCGGTAGTCATACCTGTATTCAACTGCTTAATGCTGGTTACGAAGTACTGGTTGTCGATAATCTCTCGAACAGCAAAGAAGAATCCCTTAAGAGGGTTCAGGAGATAACGGGAAAACAAATTGACTTCCACAAGGTGGATTTGCTGAATCGTGAGAAACTTGACCGGATTTTCAGTGACCATAAGATTGATTCGGTCATTCATTTTGCAGGACTCAAAGCCGTCGGAGAATCGGTTTCTATCCCTCTTCGTTATTATCACAACAATATCACCGGGACCCTATTTTTATGCGAAGTAATGGCTAAACACGGGGTTAAAAATATCGTGTTTAGTTCTTCTGCTACCGTCTATGGCGATCCGGCATCAGTGCCAATCACGGAAGATTTCCCACTATCAGCCACCAATCCGTATGGTCGTACCAAGCTTTTCATCGAAGAAATATTGAAAGACCTTTGGATAAGCGATGAATCCTGGAATATCGCCTTGCTCCGATACTTCAATCCGGTAGGCGCCCATGAGAGCGGACGCATTGGTGAGGACCCCAACGGAATACCGAATAACCTCATGCCATATATTTCACAAGTCGCAATAGGTAAAAGAAAGCAGCTGTCTGTGTTCGGCGATGATTACCCGACTCCCGACGGAACCGGCGTGCGCGATTACATCCATGTGATCGATTTGGCAAACGGACATTTAAAAGCCCTCGAAAAATTAGAAACAAATCCTGGTGTCGTAACTTACAATCTTGGAACCGGTCATGGATACAGTGTTTTAGATGTTGTGAAGGCATTTGAAAAAGCATCCGGACAATCGGTACCGTACGAGATCATGGACCGCCGCCCTGGTGATGTCGCTCAGTGCTATGCCGATCCTGCAAAGGCTAAAGAGGAACTGGGATGGAAAGCGACCCGTGGTATCGAAGAAATGTGTGCCGATACCTGGCATTGGCAGTCAAAAAACCCAAATGGGTTTGAATAGAATCACAACGCGATGGTAAAATCGTACCAAAAATGATGACACAACTAACTCGTAAAGATCTTCTCGAATTTGCTCAAATGATCAAAGAATCGTGCATTAAAGCGGCCGGAGAAGGGTTTGAAGAGGCCGGGATCTCGGGCATGTGCCGCGAAGGTGCTATTGAATATGCACAGGATAGTATTCTCTCGGTCGACGTTGAGAATATTGTTACGGTATTCGAGAGCAAGCATCCCGGGTTGGCTGATGGACAGAAATAGAATCTGTTTTGCTACGCAAAGTCGTCGGATTTCACAAAGATGATGAGGGTGACTGGGTAGCAGACCTTGAATGCGGCCATACCCAACACGTGCGCCACAATCCTCCCTGGATGATACGCGAATGGGTTACGACAGAAGAGGGCAGGAAAGGGCATTTGGGTATGGAACTGAACTGCAAAAAATGCGATGAAGAGGGAGCACCCGATTCCGGTCACAACAATAATTAACAAATAAGTCAGTTTTTTTATCTATTATATCACTATTTGATTAATAAGTAATTTATGAATGACTTCCTTCGAAAGAATCGGAGAAAAATTATTGAATGGAGCTTGTGGATCGGTATCCCCGTCATTCTCTATACAACGGGATGGTACACCGAAGTCATTGGCCGGATGCAACAGGTCCTTCTATATACGGGAATATTTCAGGCACACCCGGTAGAAAATATTGCGAGCCAGCCGCCTGCTGACCTGAATATGGCGATGATTTCCATGGACGGCAGGCAGGTAAACCTGCAGCAGTTTCGGGGCAAAGTGCTGTTCATAAATTTCTGGGCAAGCTGGTGTCCACCCTGTGTGGCCGAATTGCCAACAATACTGAAGCTCAGTAAGGAAGTAACCAATCCCGATGTTCAATTCCTACTTGTCAACCTGGACCAGGATCCGCAAAAAGCCAGAGATTTTATTCATCGAAAGGATATAACCCTGCCCGTTTATCAACCTCTAAGCCGAATCCCATCTGAACTTTCCTCCAATACGATTCCGGCTACATTTATCATTGATAAGACCGGCAGAATTGCTCTTCGCCGTAAAGGAATGGCTGAATACGACACCAGATCGATCCGTACCTTATTGAATAAGCTGGCAAGTGAATAAATGAACACCATTGGCTTATTAAGATAATTTCTGTCACCTGGTGTGATTCCCCGACTCAGTCATCACATTCGCAGAGTTCGCCTTCAAATGCTTCCTTACCCTCTTTCACAATAATAGGAATCATGATTAAGGCAGAAACCGGGTCGGCCCACCACCATCCAAAGATGGCATTTAATCCCAGTCCTACCAAGAGTATTGCCGAGAGATAAGCACAGATATCCGTCTGTTTGGAGTCGGCATGCATTGCTTTACTGGATATTCCCTTTGCCACTTTTCTTTTTGCCCGGGCCAGTAAAGGCATAACGACTACCGAAATAGAGGCGATTACAATTCCAAGATAACTGGTTTCCGGAGGTTGATGTAAAAGCAGCGAAGATCCTGCATCGTAAAGAATATATACAGACAAGGCAAACAGACTGATTCCAACGAGTCGGGCAGCCAATTGCTCCCGGGCTTCGCCTTTCTCCCCCTCCTGCAGGCGCCATAACAAAATGGAACCGGAAAAAACTTCGATAACAGAATCAATACCATAACTCAGCAGGGCAACACTGCCGGATAGTGCAGCAGCAACGATGGAACCCAGGGCTTCCAAAACGTCCCATGTAACAGTTACATATTCCAGGAATCTGCCTTTTCGAATATGGGCTGAATTTGTATCCGGCTTGTTATATGCTGTAGTCTCCATTATCTCTTTTTTATTAGTACAACGAATCTTAAAGGTTTAGATTAAGCATCCAGCAGACACTTATCAAATCCCAAAAATGATCATTGGGTATACTTCACTCTTATCGGGAAAACTGATCGTATGCGTATCAGCGCCATTATTTTTTTTGATTTAAACTACAACACACCCGAATATCACTCTATAAAAATTATCTTAGAATAAGGACCGTTTCTGAATGAGAGTCAACTATAATGCCGACGGATATAATTTTTTCTATGTCAAGTATTTCAATAATGACCTCTTGAAGATAAAATAGAAAAAATTGCACCTGACCCGCCATTTGTTCATCTTATGATATGGTTGGAGATAACTCACCTGCAATGTAAATCCGACCGTTCTGCCGAAGGAGGTGATTTGGCTCAATGGATGCCAATCTGCAAATCAAGGCACATCCTACCGTTATAGGATCGATTTCCGACTTCACCTATAAATGGTGTATAAACGCTGATTTCAGTGAAGACGATGCTGCACGGCTGACTCTGGCAGTTACCGAGTTGGTAACGGATATTGTATTATTTGCTTTTCCTGATGATGAGTCAGGAGAATTCCAGATTTCATTTCACCGGGGATTGTCAAATGCCATCATCACTATTCACGAGTTGGGCGAACCGTTTGATCCGGATCGGCACATCTACAATCGTGAAAAAGCGTTTAAAGAGGCAAATTTCGATGGCGCCGGGCTGGAGCTCGTGCGACATCTTGTCGATGATTTCCAGTTTATCAACCTTGGTCGGGCGGGGAAGCAGTTCCGGATCGAAAAATACATCACAGCGCAGCCAGCCGTCGATCTGTTCTCGGATGAGCCTGTGCAGGTTAAAACAGATGAGCAAAACGAAGGTTTATATGCCGTAAAGCCACTGACCCTGGAAGATGCCGAGGATGTATCCAAGCTGATCTATCGTACTTATGGTTACTCCTATCCCCACGATGATCTCTATTATCCGCATCGAATCGAACAGTCTCTTGCACGTAAGGACAAATTCGGTGTCATCGTTCGGGATAATGAAGGAGAACCCGTGGGATATTTTGCCGTGATCCGGTCAACGGATTCATCGATCGGCGAGGTAGGTGAAGCAGTTGTCGCCCCGAGGCACAGGAGACGTGGTATCATGACCCGCATGCTTGATGCACTTGTTTCACTTGCTAAAGAAAATGACATACTCGGTCTTTTCGGTCTGGCCGTTACGGTTCATGATATCAGCCAGCGTGTTAATATTAAGATGGGATTTACGGCAACGGCCCTGCTGCTTGCCGAATCGCCGGTGATCCGGTACAAGGAAATTAACGAACATTATCCCCAGCCAATCTCTGAAATAGTCGATTTTTTACTGCTTCAGAATGTCACAAAACGACTCGTATACGTGCCGCCTGTTTATCAGAAGTTGTTTTTGCGAATTTACAAGGAATTGGGTCTGACTGCTGTTTTCTGCCATGTTCCCTCACTGGAAATGACACCTGCAAAATCAGATATCCAATTGACGGTAAGCTATGAAGACCGGCATGCTATCATCGTTGTATGGCAACTGGGGCAGGACTTCCCGGAAATTATTAGTGAAGCGGTTTTAAGTCTTCAAAAGAATGAACTAAATGTTTTATATGTCGATCTGCCATTGAATGATTCGGCTACACCCGGCGTGGTATCACGTCTGCATCGCGCCGGTTTTGTTCTGTCCGGGTTGATGCCTCTCTTTCATCATGAAAGTGATTACATACGCATGCAGCGATTTGTTTGTCCTCTCGATTTCTCTCAACTCATTGTACAATCTGAGATAGGGCAATGTATTGTGAAAGCCATAAAAAATGAACTGAAATGGAATTTCAAAGAATCAACGATAAGCTCACAGTCCGACCAATCCGCGACTTCAATCTGCTGACCGTCCGGTCCATACAACCCAGGATGAATGGCATCACGCATATTGTTCTCGATTTACGCCGGTCTAAGATTGTCGACAGTGAGGCTGTAATTTACCTCTTTAACCTCAGCAACAGTGGTGTTGATATTACTCTGCTGCAACCCCCGCCGGTCTACTTCGAGGCGTTGCGCATACTGGAACTGGATCGCGAACCGCAGTTTCAACGGATAAATGTGGTACGCAGAAAGACAGCTAAGGTCAGCCGCATTCGAACCAGAAGTAAGCTCAGCAGTATTGACGGAGCTCAGGCAAAATAGACAGTGACCTATTTCAACGAATTATACTCATACTATGGAAAATCTACTATCCGAAGCAATCGTCCCCCTCGAGACGAATCGATCAATTTGGGACCGGGTGTTTACCGTTCATCCACTCGTTATTGTCGGAACCAGGGATGAATCCGGAGTCTATAATCTGGCTCCGAAACATATGGCTATGCCGCTGGGCTGGCACAACTATTTCACGTTTGTCTGTTGCCCGGGTCATACTACATACCAAAATATCAAACGTGAGAAGGAATTTACGGTAAGTTATCCACGGCCTAGGCATCTGGTTCATACGGCACTGACAGCCAGTCCACGCTGTGAAGACGATGTAAAACCGGGTTTAACACATCTGGAGCAGATAACGGCAGAGAACGTGGATGCAACATTCCTGAAGGATAGCTACCTCTATCTGGAATGCCGATTACATTCCTTGCTCGATGACTTCGGTGAAAACAGCCTGGTAATCGGGCATATCATTGCTGCATATGCCAATAAAGAAGCTCTTCGTTACCACGACCAGGACGATCATGAACTAATTCATAAAAATCCCATTCTTGCGTATCTGAATCCGGGGAGGTATACCGTTATATCCTCGAGTCAAAGTTTTCCGTTTCCCAAAGGTTTCAAACGATGATCTTTTAACATATGCAGCAATTCACACCTCGCAGAATCCTCCATTCAGCTCATCAAAAAGAGGATCAGTTTATCGAACTGGTAACCCGTCTTGTTCAGATCGAGACGCCTTCAAATAAACCCGAAACACAGAAAGAACTTTTTAACATTCTCTGCCGGGAACTCGGGAGTCTCAATTTCGCGACAAATATCATTCCCGGGAAAAGCAGTGGTGGCCTGTTGTTAGCCAAGCCGCTTAACCGGCACAAGTATAAATCCATCCAGCTCATGATCGGACATTGTGACACGGTTTGGCCTGTCGGCACACTTGGGGAGATGCCTGTCCAGCGAAAGCAGAACAGCCTCTATGGTCCCGGAATGTTTGATATGAAGGCAGGACTTGCCATGATGATCATGGCGCTAAATATCATAAGAGAGTTCAATATCGATTTGGATGTCGAACCGGTCATACTCGTTAACTCGGATGAAGAGACCAGCAGTAAAGACTCAAGGCATATGATCGAACGGCTGGCCAAAACAGCTGAACGTGTTTGGGTTCTGGAACCGTCTCTGGGACAAGAAGGAAAACTTAAGACAGCCCGAAAAGGCATTGGTGATTTCTCGATTGTGATTCACGGGAAATCAGCCCATGCAGGTCTTGATCCCGAAAAGGGATCCAGCGCCATCCTCGAACTTTCGTACATCATTCAAAAACTATACGAAATGAATGACCCGGCAAGAGGAATAACGGTAAATGTGGGCACTATTAATGGAGGTATTAACACCAATATTGTAGCCCCGATCAGTCGAGCACAGATCGACGTGCGCGTACCAAACGAGGAGGCAGCCCGTGAAGTGGAACATGCTATTCGCAACCTCAAGCCGTCACGGCCCGGTATACGAATTGATGTAACCGGCTCCATCGATCATCCACCGATGGTCCGCAATGAGCGGAATCAACATCTCTGGAAGCTGGCTCAGAAGCAGGGAATGGCACTGGGTCTCCATATTGAGGAAACAACCTCCGGCGGCGGCTCTGATGGAAACTTTACCAGTATGATAACGGCCACACTTGACGGTCTGGGAGCAGTAGGATCCGGGGCACATGCCAAACATGAACATATTGATATCCATCGTACACTCAACCGGATAGCTCTGCTCGTGCTGCTTCTGTCATTACCTGCTCAATTTGCTTCCCAGTCGCCCCGTGTTATACAAATGGCATCCGAAAGAAACTGAGATCGAACGTTTTCTCCCATCTCTAAATTATCCATAACGACAGGTTTGTCATCCCTGATTTCTGCATTCGAGAAATTCCCTATGATAAATACTACTGATACTATTGCCAGACTTGAGAACCTTATCGCAGAGAATATACCGGTAACGCAACATCTTCATTTCCGTATTCATGTCGATGAGAATCTCCTGCCAGTGCTGGAAGTCCCCTTAGAACCCAATGTAAATCACCTCGGCACGGCTTTCGGGGGGAGTCTGAGTATGCTTTGTACCATCGGGGGATGGTGTTGCATGTACCTGCTGCTGGAGAACTTCAAATTACAAGCGGACATCCTGATACAGAAAAGTAAAATGATATTTCTCACCCCTGTGGAAAATGACTTTTCCGTAACCTGTGAATTGCCGGATCAATCGAAACTGGATATGTTTGCACGTACCTTCCGGCGTTTTGGAAAATCCCGAATTCCCATCACTTGCTTTGTGCAGGACAATAAACAGTCGAAGGTAGCGGCGCATTTTCAAGGTGTTTATGCGGCAATCGCATCCGATACATGAAACGGGCAAAGTATAACCTCTGCCCGTTCTTGTTTTACCCTGTCTGTAAGCTGTTGCGTTTGCGTTTGATTAACGCGGGTTGATCGTGATTCCCACCAAAAGGATGCTTGTGGACAACTCGTTCTGAACTTCGGTCCCCGCAACCGGAACAGTCTGACCCGTTGATGGATTGATGGTCATCCAGGTTCCTTTCACTTTGTTCTTAAATCCATATTGGAAACCAAGGGTACCGGTCAGCATCGGACTGATCTTATAGGATAACCCTGCTCCCAGGTGATGTTGGACGACTGCCGGTGCCGCAACATTATAAAATGAGTCTTGATTTCGAATCGGATTTTCATTGTAAGCATAGCCTAATCGAACCGGCAACCTGTCTGTGACATTGTATTGCATGCCGGCTGCTAAAACGATAATGCTCCTCCATCCAAAACCGGCAACAGCACCTGTTTGGGTGAAACCAGTGTTTTCAAATCCCTTCGTGTGTCCATAATCGATATACCTGAAATCGGCAGCAAGAACCAGGCGGTCGGTGCCTGTATAACCGGCGCCAATTGTAATCATTTGAGGACAATCCATCTTGAAACTAAAGTCAAGCGGAGCACCCGTTTCATCCTTGGATTTGAAATTCAGCTTACCGAAACGTTGCGTGCTACGATATCCGACACCAAAATGAATACCCGGAAGCAGATCATGAACCGTTGCGCCGATGTTAAATCCAAAACCGAAGGCCGAAGCAGTCGGACCATTCGGATATGATGGATACCCGTTTCCGTTAGCGTCATTCGGGTTTGTTGCCGGGAAAGGATTTACTTTGAGACTTGACAAATTGAACAGCGGAGCTACACCCAGCGACAGGTTATCTGTAATCTTATATGCTACGGTCGGGGCAAATTGCATCATCATCAACTGGCTGTTGATGGCACCAAAACCCATCCCGTTTGGTGGTTGCGGCGTCGTCAACGGGTTTGTCATCTCACTTTTGTAGTCAACCCCAAAACCACCGATGGCACATAAACTTAATCCGTAGCTAAAAGCTGAATGTTCCGGCTTAAAGACCATGCCGAGTGATGGGATTGGGAACGGACCTGCGCTGCTGCTTGTGTTGCCCACCATATTCTGTTGCGGGAATCCCTGTTGGAATGCCCCGGCATTAACCGACGACATTAAATTCGTTTTGGGAAACATGAGTTGCAGACTCGCATCAAACTGCGATGATGGCAGCCAGGAAATACCCGACGGATTCCAGTGCATGGCACTGCTGGCATCGAGAGGGACAGCCGAGCCGGCGCCTCCCATGGCTTCATCAATGGCTGAAACGCCGTTCATCACATGACCAGACTGTGCAAATACAAGTCCCTGAATCGAAAGTGACAACAGAAATATCTGGAATATGCTTTTGATTGATTTTCGTATTAACTCCTTCATATAGCCCTCTTATGTTTATTTTTTTGACTTCCTATTTGATTGAGTCATCTCCGCTTTTGGGAACAGGAGTGACATTTCAATATTTAAGACAATAAACTCTTAAATTTAATTACTAAGACGGGATTGATAATCTTCCTACTTTGGTTGTTGCTCATCTCTTGCTGTCAGCCTTAATCTCCACCAATTTCTTTTATGCATACGTAAACTGACCGGTCTCTCCGGGACACGGCCAGTCTCAAACAACATTTTTCATAAAAGAACGATTAAGCGATGATTTTCAGGATCATAATCAGGTAAAAATGATCTGTGCCCCGGCAGATTTCTCATAAAATTGTCCAACAGATATGATATCATGGACCTGCGGGCAAAAATCAGCCTGGGTCAGATGGAACATTTCGACCGTTGCCTTGCATGCATAGATTTCCGCGCCGGTATCGTGGATCATTTCGACAAATTCGCGCACCGGCGGGATATCCAGTTTCTCCATCTCCTTTTTCATCTGGCTGGTTGCAAAGGATGACATACCCGGAATCCCTCCCAATAGTGTCGGTATATGCATGGCTGGGTTACCAACTGTCGCTACTTTGAGGTTATCCATCCGCTTGTCAAGTATTGCCTCCAGGCCAAAGAATGTGAAGAATAATGAGGCTTCGATTCCTTCCATCCTGGCCCCATTGGCCATGATAAGTCCTGGATATACTCCCTCCAGCGATCCTTTGGAGATTATAATCGAAACTTTTTCAATAGGTTCCGGCTTTTTTGTTTCCTGAAATTTTTCGGTTGTTTTGGCTTCCATAATCATACTCCTTATTTCTTCAGACACATCCTGTGGGTTTTGGTATGCCCGCTATGCGAGCCGCTTTTTTGGCCGGTCCTTTAGGAAACATCTGATACAATTCCTTAATTGGAACTCCGCTTTCCTTTGTCAGACGACGAATAGATGGTGCATCCCCTTTTTCCAGGTATTCTTTTCGCATCAGATTTATGACAGCCCAGTGTTGGTCTGTTAATTCGCTGATACCTTCCTCCATGGCCAGTTCTTTCGCCATTTCTTCCGACCAGTCGGCAGGATTTTTCAAATAACCATCATCGTCGAGTTCAACTTTTTTTCCTACTAATTCAACTGTCGACATAACTAACTCCCTAATTTGATCGATTCTCTTTATCCTTCGAGGCAGTGCTGTTATCCGCCTCCGGTTGCCGCATTATAGCCTTTAATATAAGGAAAATGACGGCAATAGCCTTTTTTACTTCTGGCGATCTGAGTTCCTTAAACAATCTGCGGAGGCTCACTTTCTCCTGTTCGAGTTGTGACCAGTCAGTATTCTTCATATTATCGAGCATAACAGATAACTTTTCCGCTGTAGTATGTATCTCCTGCCCGTCGACGGTCTGTAAAATCCGGCTGATCTCCTCGGAACTGGTTCTCAGAAACGTAAAATATCCCTTTCTGTCCCATTCATCCAGTCTGGCTGTAAGATCGATGACTATCTGACGCATTATGGGTGTGGTATCTTCAAGAAAAGCCATACCACTCTCCATCTGAAGGACCACTTTGTTGATATTTTTCAGATTCCGGGCAAGATTCCAGACCAATTGCCGAAACTCTTTCTCGTTGATCGTTTCAGAATACTCCGCGAGCTCTTTTTGTGCGGTTTTATACATCTCATTCCCGACCCTCAGAAGATCAGATTCCAAATCTTCCCGTGCCATGCGTTGTTGCCGCTGGTATTCCAGTTCCCCGAGGATACGATCCATCTTGGAATTAAGCACATCAATTTGTCGCTGGATTATGTCGACCGGTAATTCGAGCAACTCTTGATCTTTCATAGCACCATCCTCTTACCTGCCATTGACATGTGTGATTCGATCGGCAGCTCTTTACCTTTGAGCAAAGCATGCCAGTAAACCCAACGGAACATGAGCTTTCCGTAATGGTTCATCTTTGTCTCTTCCAGCAAGCTGAATGGACCGACACCCGGCAACGGGAATTGACCCGGCAACGGCTCGGTATCATAATTGAAATCAATCAGGATGCCATTACCGAATCCCGACTCAATGAAACAGTTGGCATGACCGTCGAATTTGGCTGTCATCTCACGACCCTCAATGGCATTCATGAAATTCTCCGTCAGGATATCGGCCTCAAAATGGACCACGGAACCGGCCTTAGATGTTGGGAGACTGGCAGCGTCCCCAATAACAAATATATTCTCGTAGGCCTCGGATCTAAGGGTATATTTATCAGTCGGTACGAAATTTAATTCGTCCCCCATGTTGCTTCGGGCAATCGCCTCATCACCCATATTTGTCGGTACCGTAACCAGAACGTCGAAGGGCACATCACGTTCATCCCACGATATGATCTTCTTTTCATCATTATCGACTCTGCCCGTATTGAAATCGCTGGTCAGATGAATACGTTTTCGGTCGAGGAAATCGCCGAGTACACGTGAGGCGATTGGTTTTGTAAACGCACCGGGCAAGGGCGTGACGTAGTGAATGTCCACTTTATCCCTCATACCACGCTCCGTGAAAAACCAATCAGCCAGGAAAAGAAACTCGAGCGGTGCAACCGGACATTTAATCGGCATTTCGACCACATTAACGACGAGCCGGCCACCTGCCCAATGCCGGAAAAAGTCGGCAAGAGCCACCGCACCCTCGATGGTATAGAAATCGAATATCGACTTATGCCAAAGTTCTCCTTTCAATCCATCCGTCTCTTCGGGATGTATCTGCGTTCCCGTGGCAATAATGAGGTAATCATAATCCAAGACTTGCCCATTCTGGAGCAGTACACGATTATTATCCGGTTCAATACGTTCAATCCGGGAAGTAACAGCATTAGACCCCGGCGGGAAAAAATCTTTCTGCGGTTTTATAACATCACGACGCGTATAAATACCAAATGGGATAAACAGGAAACCGGGCTGATAATAATGGGTATCATGTTGATCTACTATTGTTATCTGCCACTCTTGTTTATCAAGCAGTGCACTTAGCTTGTTTAACATTATGGTGCCACCGGTTCCGGCACCTAAAATTACCAGCTTCTTCATTTCAGGCCTCCGTTTGATTAGCTGGATCTTTACAAAACTTGAGCCTTTGCAATCACCGGGATTTAAGAGAATCCCACTTTTCCATGGTAAGGATCAAAGAATACTCAGGATTTTGCCTTACAGATATTACTGTATGGTTATATTCTATATTCACATTTTAAGAGTGCTATGTCTTAAATACAAGTTTTTTACTGTACTTTTTTTGTTTTTTGTCAATTTAAACAGATAATCACCGGATTTTGAAGGCCCTTGCTGACAATCGAAGACTCAAACCGACTGGATTATCCGCATGATATTTATTGGAATCAACATTCCCCTTTTTCTGTTAGATTAGAAAATCTCTAATACCTTGGAAGACAGATAAAAGGGACATGTCAAAAAAATCAGGTGGAAAAATTGGTTTATGGTCTATCGTATCCATTGGGATCGGTGGAATGGTTGGAGGGGGAATCTTTGCAGTACTGGGGCTTGCTGTCCAACTGGCGCACGGAGGCACGGAAATCGCCTTCCTTATCGCGGGAATAGTAGCATTATTGACGACCTACTCCTATTCCAAACTGGCAGTACATATTCCGAGTCAGGGAGGAACGGTCAAGTTTCTCGACAAGGCGTTTGGCGTCGATCTGTTCACCGGCGGCATCAACAGCCTGCTCTGGATCAGTTATGTGGTTATGCTATCCCTGTATGCCTATGCTTTCGGAAGTTACGGGGCTACGTTTTTCGGCTCCCAGAGCGGATGGATCAAGCATATCATCATCAGCCTTGGGATAATCATCCCTATGCTCCTGAATATGTTTTCGGCCAGCATCATCGGTAAAGCGGAAACCTATATCGTGGGAATCAAAGTTGCGATCCTGCTATTCTTTGTTGCCGTCGGAATCTTTGGTGTTCATGCCTCTAATCTTGCGCCCGCAGCATGGACTCCGCCACTTCACCTGGTTGCAGGCGGCATGATCATCTTTCTGGCCTACGAGGGTTTTGAATTAATCGCAAACACAGCCGAAGACGCCCGTGATTATAAAAAGACCCTGCCTCGCGCTTTCTTCATCTCTGTAGGCTTTGTAATCATTCTTTACATTCTTGTGGCAATCGTGTCTGTCGGCTCGCTCCCGGTACACAAAATTGTTGAAGCAAAAGACTATGCCCTGGCAGCAGCAGCCAGACCTTTTCTCGGTAACGCCGGGTTTATCATGATCTCTATAGCTGCTGTTCTTTCAACCTTCTCTGCCATCAATGCCACGATGTACGGATCCGCACGACTCAGTTTCACGATCGCTAAAGAGGGTGAATTGCCGGAGTTTCTGGAAGATAAAGTCTGGAATAAGCCGATTGAGGGGCTACTTATCACATCAGGGTTAACCCTCCTGCTGGCTAACTTCGCAGATCTGTCGAGTATTTCGATGATGGGCAGTGCCGGTTTCCTCATTATTTTCGGGACCGTCAACGCAGCAAATGTAAAACTGGCCAAACAAACCGAAAGCCGTTCATGGATATCCATCATTGGCATAATAGCGTGTGTACTGGCCCTGGTTGCTCTCATCTGGCAGACGGGCACAACCAAACCCACACACCTCTGGGTACTTGCAGGGATGTTGGTATTATCCTTCGGGATCGAACTCTTGTACAGACAGTATCGGAAGCACGAAATCAGTTTATGATTCCAATTTAAACAACAATAAAACATTTTGCCTGTGACATCCGTTTGACAGCCATCAGCTAATAAACAGATCGTTTGCCCGTGACACGACCGCTACAAATTTATCTTACTGTCAGTTGTCTTGTTGTTCTTGGTTTTGCCCGGGCTAATGGGCAGAATACAAAAACCGGCCGTTACTACTACATCGGTGCTGTTGGAAATAAACCGGCACAAATGGATGTAACTTTCGATGGGCACTACCTCAATGGCGATTTATTCTACACAAATGGCGGCTCCCCCCTTAAGGTATCAGGGTCGGTACAGAAGAACGGTCATGTTGAGATCAATGTAAAAGGATCGGAGCAGATTCACGGTAAAATGCATGGTACAGCTACCCGGGATCATGAAGAAATCAACGGTAAGTGGAAATCCAGTGATTCTCGTAAAGATCAGCTTTTTCATTTTATTAAAGTTGCGGAATACCTGAAATCAAGAATCCAACAGGGGTCGCTCATTTCTCTCACGGCTCTGTACCCATATTTCATCTTCAAAAATCGTACCGGGCAGATGATCAATTCCAAACTGCAGGATAGCGTACTCGACCGTCAGCGTAATTTTCTGCAGGATGGACAAGAGATGAATAGTGGCAATACTAAAAGCACGGCAGGATGGCAACAGAAGATCAACTACCAGATAACGTATTTTTCAACTGATCTGATCAGCATTGCAGGCAATATCTACATTTATACGGGTGGAGCACATGGTACGAGCAACCCTCTTACAAACAACTTTTTCATTGCCAATGGTCACGTTGATTTGCTCCGACTCGGGGACTTGTTTAAACCCGACGTAGCTTACGAAGAGTATCTCTCACGCATTTGTTTAAAGAACTTGTATAAGAAAGGAGCAACCTGGGTGAGAAACGGTGAGGTAAATCACTTGGCAGGACCAGATTTGCATCATTTCACCATTTCACCACGCGGGCTCACCTTTTATTTTCCACCTTACATTGTGGGTCCTTATTCAGATGGCACTTTTATTGTAAATATTCCGTTTGATTCACTTCAGAATTATCTGAACAGGAATGGACCACTACAGGATTTGCTATCCGTACCCCGGGATTAGGTACGTTCAAATTAAATTTGTGGAAAGATCCTCCTGTAATCATTTCACCTATTTTGTATCTTTAAGTTTAAGGCAAAATCAATCAAGCCGGTTACATGTCTGATAAACCTCATGATTATTGCGGTATTTTCGGGATCTTCAACCATCCTGAAGCTGCAATTCAAACGTATTACGGTCTACATTCGCTTCAACATCGTGGTCAGGAATCAGCAGGGATTGTTACCTCACGGTACGACGTAAACCGGGGATACCGGGTTATGCCGATGCACAAAGATTTTGGGCTCGTCCTGAACGTATTCAACGATCGCAAAGTCCTTACGGATGTACTGATTGGTGATGCTGCGATCGGTCATAACCGCTACTCGACCAGCGGAGCATCGGACAACCCGACAAATATTCAGCCTTTCCGGGTTCATTACCGGAAAGGCAATCTGGCAATCGCACATAACGGAAACCTGACCAACGCAAGACTACTCAGGCAGAAATTTCAGGATGACGGGGTCCTGTTCCAGAGTACGGCCGACACCGAACTGATCCTGCATCTCATTTCACACAGCCGTGAAGAAGATCAGATCGATCAGATCATGGACGCACTAAACCAGATAGAAGGTGCCTACTGTCTGGTAATCCTGACTGATGATAAGCTGGTAGCCGTTCGCGATCCCAACGGATTCCGCCCCCTTGCTCTTGGACGACTCGGCGATTCTTGGGTAGTTGCCAGCGAAACCTGCGCTTTTGATATTACTGAAGCCAGTTTTGTCCGGGATATTGAACCCGGAGAGGTTGTCATCATTGACCGTAATGCTGTTGAGTCTGGTCAGGTGACTTCTTGCCATCTTCAGCGAAAACCGGAAACGCCGGTCAGTCAGTGTATCTTCGAATATGTCTATTTCGCCCGTCCGGACAGCCGGATCTATGGCGAGAATGTCGATAAGGTCCGGCGCAAGATTGGCAAATACCTGGCCAAAGAGCATCCCATACCCAAAATTATACAGAAGAAAAGCGACAAGTCACCGATCGTGATATCCGTACCCGACTCCAGCAACACGGCTGCCATCGGTTATGCCAGCGAAAGCCAGAAAATGGGTTATGATTGTAAATTCGATATCGGTTTGATCAGGAATCACTATGTTGGCCGGACTTTTATCGCTCCCGGACAGAGCTCGCGTGAGCAAAAAGTCCGGACCAAATTCAACACGGTTAGCGGCGTGCTGGAAGGGAGGTCTGTGATCATCGTTGATGATTCCATCGTACGTGGAACCACCTCTAAGTATCTGGTGGACATGATCCGAAGGGCTAATCCCCTTGAGGTGCACTTTATGGTTAGTTCACCACCTATCACCCATCCTTGTTTTTACGGGATGGATTTTCCAAGTCCCGACGAACTTATTGCCAATCAATATCAGGGAGACGTCGACCGGATAGCAAAGATACTGGGAGTCGACAGTCTTCACTATCTCTCCCCGGGAGGACTCGTGGAGGCCGTTAAAGAGGCCAACCCGGGCTCTCATGGGTATTGTACAGCGTGTTTTACTGGTAAATATCCGGTACCTGTCATTTCGGACGTCCAAAAAGAAGAGAATGAGTTGATCTGATGAAGATCACCCAAGCCAAGTTCATAAAAAGCGCCGTTACACTGGACCAATGTCCCGATCCCGACCTGCCTGAAATTTGTTTTGCAGGCAGATCCAATGTGGGCAAATCATCACTGATTAACGCGCTTTGCAACCATAACCGATTGGCGAAGATAAGTAACCGACCGGGCAAGACACGTCTTCTCAATTTTTTTTCGATTAATAACGACCTTTTCTATCTGGTCGACCTTCCGGGGTACGGATATGCCCGGGTTTCCCAGAGTGAACGCAAAATCTGGGATCGCAATATCCAGGAATATCTGCTCGAAAGATCGACTCTCTCACTCATCATTCAGCTTATAGACAGCCGTCATGAACCAACGGAATTGGACAAGGACCTCACGTTTTGGATGGCTTCGAATCAGCTGCCGTTTACCATTGTATTGACCAAGGCTGATAAACTATCCAAAAACAAACAACAGATGAGCCTCGCGCGGGTCCGCCGCCAATTACAGGAAATGAATATTGATATCCCTCTGTTACTCACATCTTCGGAAACGAGAAAGGGACTGGACGAGCTGACTGAGCTTATTCATGAATTCACCAACATCGAACACCCTCAAAAATCATAAATTATGCCTTATAAAGCTTTACTCCTCGATAATGTAGATGCTGTCTGCGAAAAAGTGTTCCGGGAACGGGGCTTCGAAGCAGTCAATGCACCCAAACTCAAGGGTGAGGATTTAGTAAACGAGATTGGCAAGTACGACGCCATTGTTGTCCGGAGTGCAACAAAAGTCACACGCGACCTGATTAAAGCCGCACATAACCTGAAAGTAATCGGCCGGGCCGGAGTCGGAGTAGATAATATTGATATTGAAGCGGCTACCGAAGCCGGTGTGCTGGTTATGAATACACCGGATGGTAATACCATATCAACAGCCGAACATACCTGTGGTATGATTCTGTCACTTGCCCGCAACATACCAAACGCCGTCGATTCCATTAAGAACAATCGCTGGGACCGGAAAAAATATATGGGTACCGAGATTCACGGAAAGACCCTGGGAATCATCGGCCTCGGGAAAATCGGCTCTGCAGTGGCTGAACGCATGAAAGCATTCGGTGTCAATATCCTCGCTTTTGATCCCTTCACCACACACGAACGTGCTGCTGAACTGGGCATCACACTAAAGAATCTCGATGAAGTTCTGGCCAGTGCCGATTTCCTTACCGTTCATACTCCTCTTACCGATCAGACACGCGGACTCATTTCGATGAAAAACGCTAACAAGCTGAAAAAAGGTGTACGGTTGGTGAACTGTGCCCGCGGTGGTATCATCGAAGAATCTGATATCCCGAAATTGCTGGATGAAGGCATCGTTGGCGGCATCGCTGTTGATGCCTACACCCAGGAGCCGCCATCCGATGAGTTGTATGCGATCTTAAAAGATCCCCGCATCGTATGTACTCCACACCTGGGCGCATCCACAGAAGAAGCTCAGGAGAAAGTTGCGGAACAGGTTGCCTCACAAATTGCGGATGCTATGGAACAAGTTGGGTTCAAAGGCAGCTTGAATGGCAAATCCATCGCTTTGAGCACCAATCATGAAGTTCAGCCATTTCTGAAACTCGCTGAACAGCTTGGGAAATTTGTTCGCCAGGTTGCCCCGGCACATACCAAACAGCTTGCCATCGAATACACGGGCACCTGCTCCAAACATTCGGAAGTCCTGACCGATTCAACCCTGAAAGGATATCTCGACGGACAGGTGGAAGATGTGAACCTGATCAACGCACGTTTCCTCGCCGAGCATCGTGGTCTGGCGATTCAGGAAACTACCCAAAAATCGACCAAAACCTATTCCGACCTCATCACGGTCTCGTTCGATGGTGCCGATACACCTTACAAACGTATCTCCGCTACACTATACGGAGAGAAAGATTATCGTGTCGTCGAAATTGATGGTTTCCCGATCGAAATCAAACTCGAAGGTGAAATCATTCTCTATCGCAATGTCGACCGTCCTGGTATGCTGGCAGCTGTCAGCGCAGCTCTCGCCAGCAACAAGATCAACATCGCAGCATTGAGCCTGGGTCGTAATCAAAAAGGATCCAACGCAATCACTGCGGTATCGGTCGATAAAAAACTCAGCGAATCCGAGCTTGAACCCATCACCAAGCTCGAAGGTGTGGAAACAGTACGCTATATCAGTATCTGAGCGTAACATCTTAGACATTTAAGAAGCCCTGGCAGAGAAATTCTGTCGGGGTTTTTTATTGCCGATGAGTTACAGCACTTAATGCAACGTCAGCCCGAGACTAACATCCCCTGATTGTCATCCTAATGCCGTCTGCAACAGGAAAACACGTTTAAGTTGTATCGATCGTTTCTGTGGTATTCGGCAAATGGCATCCCGCCGTAGTACCTCTCCCCAAACCCTCTCCATATACATGTAGAAGGGCTAACATTAATTCTTATCCGCGTGATCTGCGTTATCCGTGTTTTATTCTTTATGATGGTGGTTCTTACATCGAACTCACGTTAGTATGCCAATGACAACCGGTTACTGGTTTTCCACTGACGTTTTTGGTCCGACAGCTAACATCTGCAACAGCGAAGCAAATAAAACAACCCCCAAACATCCAATCACGTTGAGCCACAGAAAAGAGACCACATTCAATACGTAAACATAAATAACAAGGCCTTCTGTGATCAGAGCAGCAAAAAAAACAGGAGTAGCTTTTATTCTCTTTACGTAAAAGGCCACAACAAAAACACCCAGAATGGTTCCGTAAAAAATCGATCCCAGGATATTTACCGCTTCGATAAGGCTTCCCATCCTATGGGCAAACTGGGCAACCCCAATGCAAAAGATACCCCAGCCCAGTGTACACCAACGCGAGACTTTCAGGTAATGCCGGTCGGGAGCATCATGCTTAAATAATCGTTTATAAATATCCACAATCGTTGTGGATGCCAGGGCATTCAGCGCAGACGAGATGGATCCCCAGGCAGCCAGGAAGATGACAGCAATGAGCAGTCCGATCAGCCCGTGGGGTAATTTATGAAGTACGTAATAAAGAAAGATATAATTAGTATCATTTGTATCAGCTAAAGGATCCGCTTTTTGTATCACTCCTTTTGCCCTATCCCGGATTTTATCGCTTTGCTGCTGTGACTGTTGCAGCACATCGCTCCAATAGGTTATCTGTGGGTCATTCTTTTCATGCATGGCCTGAACCAAATGATCCACCTGGCTTTTCCTTACAACAGCAAGCTGATCATATTGTTGCTGAACCTGCTTTAGCTCACCCGCATACGGCGTTTCATACACCTCATTGATCTGCGCACTATTAAACAGGACAGGCGACTCATAAAATTGATAAAAGGTAAACAACAAAGCACCGATCAGCAGAATCAGGAATTGCATCGGCACTTTTACAAAACCGTTCATCAGAAGCCCGGTCCGGCTTTCCGCAACCGAACGTCCTGTAAGGTAACGCCCAACCTGCGATTGATCCGTTCCGAAATAGGAAAGTGCCAGAAAGAATCCTCCTATAACACCGCTCCAGATGTTGTACTTATCCTGCCAGTCAAATTTTGTTACGATAACATCCATTTTCCCCAGTTTTCCGGATACATGCAGGGCATCATTAAAACTCACACCCGACGGCAACAGTTTCACTACCAGGAAACCCGCCAGAAAGATACCGACGGTAATGATAAAAAATTGATGCTTTTGAGTATACGCCACCGCTTTAGCACCGCCCGATACGGTATAAATGATGAGCAATCCACCCATAAAGATATTGGTCCAGTAGATATTCCATCCAAGCAGGGAAGACAAAATGATGGATGGTGCATAAATACTGAGTCCGGTGGCAAGTCCGCGCTGCAATAAAAAGAAGAACGACGTGAGCACGCGGGTTTTCGCATCAAAACGGCTTTCTAAAAATTCATACGCAGTAAATACTTTCAACTTATGAAAGGCAGGAACAAAAGTGATACACAGAACCACCATGGCCAGGGGTAATCCAAAATAATATTGCACGAAACGCATACCGTCGGTATACGCCTGTCCCGGACCGGAAAGAAAAGTGACGGCACTGGCCTGTGTACCCATGATGGAAAACAGGATCACAAGCCATGGCATAGACCGGTTATCCAGGTAATAGGAATTCATGTCGTGCTGACCGCGTCCACGGATTACCCCGTAGATGATGATGCCAGCCAGCGTGAGGACAAGAACTAACCAGTCGGTTATGCTCATGAGTAATAAATGGTGAAGATGTAAAAAGAAATGATCAGTACGATCAGCCAACCGATAACAGCCGCATAAAACTTCCACCAGGAACCAAACAGAGGAGGACGCTCATCTTTAGCAGGAGGTTTCATTTCTAAAAATTTTGAATTATGAATTAAAGGTGCCTTAGGGTCATGGCTTTGATCTGGTCGATTCTTTTTTTGCAATGAGATTCGCAAAGAAACGAAAAGCACCGGGAACGCCGGCGGGTAACTGCCGAAAGAAATCGAGCCCTGTATAGACATATTTTCCTTTTCCATAATCACATACGATCAGAGAACCTTTCAATGGAGATTCATCCGGATCGTGCATCGACAACGGCTCGCGGTAATGGGAATCCACATCCTCTACAAAGTACACTCCCCTTTCCTGAATCCATCCGTTAAAATCTTTTTCCGAAATCTTATTCGGTGTATTCAGCACCGGATCATCAGGTAGTGTAAATTTAACATTTGCGGTTTCATCGGTCACACGGTTAGACGTCACTTTGAACGGATAGGGTCCCAGATCGTCTGTAACCAGATCGAAATTTTTGTTGTATTGCACCACCAGTGTACCTCCATCTTTCACATACTGCATGAGTCGCTTATGTACGGTTTTCAGACGGTCCCGTGTATTGAATGCCCGGATGCCGACAATAATAGCATCAAAATGCTGCAGCGGAGTGTAACTCAGATCATTGTCGCTCAATAAAGTTACATCATAACCGATCTGTTGCAGAGCCTGCGGAACTTTATCTCCGGCCCCCATGATATAACCGATATGATGTCCCGATACCGTAAGCGGCACGGAGACCAGCTTGGCCGTTGCCACAGGAAATACGGTGATCTCAGGGATATAATCATGTTTGATCTCTTTAATACCCCGGTCATAATCATTTCCATTTACTTTCAGATGTACGGTAAGCGATCCGGTGGCAGACGATTGAATGGTCTGTGATGGCGAAACATTGAAACGCATGACCGTTTTATCTCCCGATTCCTCCAGTGAAAAAGGCCGGTCATTGTTCTGAACAGTAAAATCAGCCGGGACTTCCAAATGAACGGTTCCTTTAACATCATTTTTATAACTCGCCAATGTTATTTCAACCTGTTGGGATTTTTGAGAGGTATACACATAGACATTATGTTCCACATTGGCCGTTACGGGAGGAGTCACATCCAGGGGATCCCGGATCTCACCGCGCACCGGACTCGTATATTGGTACATGATCTGACGAGTAACGGAAAGTTTCTGTCCATCGACATTCAGATTGAACGTGGCAGTCAGTTTAGCCGGATTTTCAGGTCTGCCCACCAGCTGCTGTTTAGAAATACGATAATATCCCACCGGGTGCGGTTTCAACAGCCAGTAGGGTTGGGAGATCAGTGTCGTGTCCGGTACGGTTACTTCGAAATCCCTTTTTTCAAGCTCATCATCCCCCAGTTTCTTGTTCACCGCATCATTTTGTGCCACGATTTTGACTGATTGCAGCGATACGTTGACAGGACTCCGGTTGATGGCTTCCATATGCACCTTCAAAGGTTGTCCGGCCACGATATAATGTTGTGTGCTGTAGGCATCCAGCCATATGCCACTGCAAGCCAAAATAAGCTTATTCACTTCTTTTGTTTTCTGCCCCCTCCAATACGCACTGGGAATCTTCTGTATAGCGCTGCGTATTTTCAGCAGAAGCGGTACAATCTTTTCGGGATGATTCATATCATACTGATGGAGCACCTGTTGGATCAGCGGCTCTACCTGTGCCGCGCCTTTGACTCGCGACCACGTCGTATTAATCCCGTCCATCAATGTCTTACGCGGCTTTGGACCATAAATGGTCTTAAAGTATTCCATGTGCTTCCCGTACGATGGCGAAACACCAAAACCCTGTGTTTTATTCATCGAACGACTTTCGGCCCCCAACTCCCCATATCCTTTTCCGAGTAAAGGGTTAAATCCATCTGCCTCGATTTTAAACTGGTCAGGTGATGTGGTATTCA
>CAWBCD010000017.1:0-65345 GCA_963787205.1 uncultured bacterium | reverse complement strand
GCTGAGCAACATCGCCCTGGATCTGATCGGACACGCCTCATCGCTATTAGACTATGCCGGACGAGTTGAAGGGAAAGGTCGCGATGCCGATCGCCTGGCCTACTGGCGTGGTGTCAGGTCCTACCGAAATCTAAAAATGGTTGAACTACCCCGCGGAGATTTCGGATTCACGATAGCCCGGGCATACCTGTTCAGCACATACAGCCATTTTCTGTACGAGCAGCTGATCCACAGTACGGATGATACGCTGCGGGGTCTTGCAGAAAAGGCTCTCAAAGAAATCCGTTACCATCTCCGGCACAGCCGCGACTGGATGTTGCGTCTCGGTGACGGGACCGATGAAAGTCATGAACGCATCCAGGAATCAATCGATGACCTCTGGATGTATACCGGTGAACTGTTCGAACGCGATGAGGTGGACGCAATCCTTTCCACAACCGGCATCGTACCAGATATGCGGGATCTGCAGGGACACTGGGATTACGAAGTCTCCGAGACACTCAGACAAGCGACCCTTACTCACCAGGACAGCAACCAATACATGGACACCGGCGGACGTCAAGGCATTCACACCGAACATCTCGGGCACCTGCTCGACGAGATGCAGAGCCTTGTGCGGATGTACCCGGAAGCGAAGTGGTGACGTTTTAGTATTGAGTATTGAGATTTGGGACGTTATTTAGTTATTAGATTATGATCTCGTGACTTTAGTCTGGTTTCTAATAACTTAATAACTCAATAACCTAATAACCATGACAACTAATACTACGACCAAGATCCTCAAGATCCTCGACCAAATAAAGGATCCCGAGATCCCGGTCACTCAGCATTGCCGAGATAGGGATATTACGGGGTGTGGAAGTAGCTGATGGTAGAGTAATGGTGCGCATCACGCCCACTTATTCGGGCTGCCCCGCTTTGCACGCGATTCGCGATGAGATCGAAAATGTGCTTCGAGATCATGGATTAAATGATGTGGTAATCAGGGAAGATTTCAGCGAGGCATGGACGACTGATTGGTTCACTGACGAGGCAAGAGAGAAGCTCAGGGGTTATGGGATTGCACCGCCGGAACGATCGACGGCAACCGAACAGGAGTCACTTCAGAATCGTGTTATCCCCTGTCCTTTTTGTGGTTCGGAACACACCAGGCTCACCAGTGAATTCGGTTCGACATCCTGTAAGGCCCTGCATTTTTGCGATGATTGCGAGCAGCCTTTTGAACATTTTAAGTGTCATTGAAAATAATATTTTTTTATCTCAAATTAACCCATTGGCTATTAATCAATTATCTCTATAATGAAAGTAACTTTTTTTACAGGAGCAGGCGCATCAGCAATATTCGAATTCCCTACTACAAAGGAATTCATGGACAAGGCAAATAAAGTAATCGGATTTGATCCATATATAGATGTCAGGGAATTTATAACGACTAAACTTGACGTAGTTGACATCGAGGAAATACTATTTAAACTCAAAGCCCTTAAAGATTTCTGCATTGACAGCAAAGATTACGACAAAATTCAATATTGGTACTTTTTACAAAAACATAAAACTTTAATTGCACAAGAAAATCGCTCTGTATTACTAAAGGATTATATCAATCTTCTACCCAACCGAATTGAACAAACCATAGATCAAATATATTCAATTGTATATGACACATATTGGGACCTCGAAAAAGCAAGAAAGAGCAAAATCTATACAACTATTTATGATTTTTTCGGTCCTGATATCAGTTTTTTTACGACAAACTATGACTTGAGCATTGAGAACAATTTCTGGAATAAACCTAATCTTAGAAATCTATTGTATGATGGATTCGAGAATCAACCAGAGGGGACAGATTTGGAATTTTGACCTTTTCAAAAGTTACAAAATCAAACTATATAAACTGCACGGTTCTGTTAACTGGAGGAGAGATGGGAATTTTGTATACAGAGTACCCAGAAAACAAACTCATAAACAAAATGCTATAATTTATCCAGGATACAAGGATACACCTAAAGAAGAGCCGTTCAAATCTCTACATTCTGCTTTTTCTGAAGAATTAAATTCTACTGATCTTCTCATTGCCATAGGGTTTTCCTTCCGTGATGTTACCCTAAACAAAATTATATTAGATGCGTTAGATACGAATAAAAAACTAAGAATATTGATTTGGAATCCCAATCTTCCTGAACATCCATTTCCTAAAAATAGAACAATCAATTATGCAAAATATTTCGATGAGAACTCATTAAAAGAATTAGAAGAAAAGCATTTAGATCAGATAAAAAGTTCTATCAACAAAGGAACAAGTCTACAAATAGTTGGTTTAAAGCCTTGACCATTGCTTAAAATGGCCCTTGCAGTTGATGCCGGATATAATAAATTATGCGCTTCCAAAAAATGGCTTATTTTCAGTTAGCGGGTACAAATTATCATATCATATACCCTTGGCTTGAACCTCCTTTTATTATTTGAATGTCAACACACCTGCTCTTAATCGATTGTCCGGATGAGCCGGGACTCGTCTCTAAAGTGACCGGTACACTCTACAACAACGGATTTAACATCATTCAGAATCATGAATTTGTAGATGCGGCCAACAGGCATTTTTTCATGCGGACAGCCTTTTCCGGGTCTGGTTCTCCTGAAAAAACCCTCATTGAGCTGAGGACTATGCTGCCGGATGAGGCTAACATCAGGCTTGCTTCTGCCGAAAAAACACCGATTGTCGTGATGGTAACCAAAGAGCCACACTGCATTGGCGACCTGTTGCTACGCCATGCTTACGATGATCTGCCGGGCCGTATATTGCGCTGTGATCAGTAATTATGATATCCTTCAGCCTCTTGTCGAGAAATTTAATATCCCGTTTCATCACATCAGTCATGTGGATCGCAGCCGAGAGGAACATGAGCAAGAAATACTGGATATGATCAACAACTATAATCCGGAATATCTCGTACTGGCAAAGTATATGCGCATTTTAACCGGCAGTTTCATTGATCGTTTCTCCAGCCGGATTATAAACATCCATCACTCGTTTCTTCCTGCATTTATGGGAGCCCAACCCTATCGCCAGGCGTTTGAGCGTGGCGTTAAGATTATTGGAGCGACTGCTCACTTTGTCACGCAAGATCTGGATATGGGTCCCATTATCGCCCAGGATATCCTGCCTGTCGATCACACCTATTCCCCGGAAGATATGGCACAGGCCGGACATGATGTTGAAAAGATCGTACTGGCCAAAGCTCTGAAAATGGTGCTTGAAGAACGCGTTTTTCTGCACAAAAACCGGACAGTCGTTTTTGAATAATTTGAAAACAGAAAACACTAACATCGGACACACGTTTATATACTAACCGCAAACCCCAACCGGTAAAACCGCGATGATTACATTTTACAGATCGGAACACAGCAAGCTCGCTGATCAGGTTGACGAGGCCCTAGATGATATGGTGATAGCTCATAAAACGATCGTCGTGGCTGATCAAAGTGAATTACCGGATGCAACTAAGGGTCATGAACTTCCGGTTCTCTTAGATAATGGAGATACGGTAAGCGGGGAAGAAGAATTAAAAGCCCGGCTAAAAGAACTTAAGCGAATAATGGATCTATGGGATAAATTCAAATCCGATGCCTGCTACATCGACGATGATGGTACGATTTGCTGAAGTTAAACGATAACTTTTCCGGAAAAAAACGAACCATACCTCACTCCAATCCTTCTCCACGTGGATGAAACGGGCTATCTTTAATTCTATCTGCGAAAATCTGTGTCATCCGTGTTGTCCGTGTTCCGTTCTTTATTCTCGAGAACCTCATTTATTTCTTGCTGATTTTAAAAGAAATGAAAATATTGAGACCGGCAAACGCTGCGGGGATACGATGCATTTCCAAAGAAACTTGCCCAGGTTCGGCATGGCATTATCCATGTGTACTCTCAATCAAAAACCAAACCACCGTGTTTAATAATGGAAAAGAAGCATAAGATTTTACTTACCGAAAAAGAAATACCTGAAAACTGGTATAACATCCAGGCGGATATGCCCGGTCAAATGATGCCTCCCCTGCATCCGGGAACGAAACAGCCTATTGGTCCCGATGATCTGGCACCGCTTTTCCCGATGGAATTGATCAAACAGGAAGTGTCGAAAGAACGGTGGATTGAGATACCGGATGAAGTACGGGATGTATACAAATTGTGGAGACCCACTCCCCTGTATCGGGCTTACAATCTCGAGAAACTCCTGGATACCCCGGCGAGGATCTACTACAAATACGAAGGTGTAAGTCCGGCGGGTTCACATAAGCCCAACACAGCGGTTGCACAGGCCTATTACAATAAAAAAGAGGGTGTCAAACGGCTGACTACCGAAACCGGTGCCGGTCAGTGGGGAAGCGCCCTGGCGTTTGCCTGCCAGCATTTCGGAATCGACCTCGAAGTATATATGGTGAAAATCAGCTACGAACAAAAGCCCTATCGCAAGCTGATGATGAATACGTGGGGCGCCAATGTCTTTGCCTCACCAACAAATAAGACTGAGGCAGGTAAAAAAATATTGGCAGAACACCCCGACTCTCCGGGAAGCCTGGGCATCGCCATCTCTGAGGCCGTCGAGCGGGCAGCCACAAACAACGACACCAAATATTCACTCGGCAGCGTCTTAAATCACGTGTTGATGCACCAAACTGTGATCGGACAAGAAGCCATCAAACAGTTGGAAAAAGCTGGCGACTTCCCTGATATTGTAATCGCTCCATTTGGCGGCGGTTCTAATTTTGCAGGGATCTCATTTCCCTTCCTCCGTTACAACTTTGCCGAGGGAAAGAATATCCGCTGCATCGCCGTCGAGCCCGCTTCGTGTCCCAAACTAACCAAGGGGGAATTCAGGTATGATTTTGGTGATTCTGTCGGCATGACTCCCTTGCTGCCCATGTATACGTTGGGTCACACTTTCGTGCCTGCGCCTATCCATGCAGGCGGACTCCGTTACCATGGCGCCGGAGCTATCGTTAGTCAGCTTCTGAAAGATAAACACATCGAAGCGGTGGCCCTGCAACAACTCGAGTGTTTTGCGGCAGGAGTACAATTTGCCAAGGCTGAAGGGATAATCCCCGCACCGGAGGCTACCCATGGCATTGCGCAGGTATTCCGCGAAGCCCAAAGAGCAAAAGAAGAGGGCACTCCAAAAACGATCCTCTTCAATCTTTGCGGCCACGGATTCTTTGACATGAGCGCCTATGAAGCCTATTTCGCCGGCAAACTTGAAGATCACAAACTATCCGACGAAGAATTATATTCCGGACTGAAAGAGCTGAATCTGCATCCTGTAGAGTAATAATGGAATAATGGATAACTGCGACGCACTTTAGAAGTGCGTCGCAGCTTTTGTTCAGCTACTTCCAATATCTCATCAACGGACCATTCTCTCCATAAATGGGATCTGCCTCCGGCAGAGAAACCCGTTCTATGTTCTGATCGGTTTGAGGTCGCTCATCCTCTCTTCCGTAATTCATATCATAATTTTCCTGGCCCTTGGGATAAGCACCAATTACGCCAAAATTTCCCGCTGATGACAGGCGCTTGTGCGCCGTACCTGCGGGCAAGACCACCACATCGCCGGCACTGAGATCAAAGGGTTGACCATCCGGTCCGCCCAGTTGAGCGGTCACGGAACCTGAATAGACTGCCAGCACTTCATGTGCATTGCTGTGATAATGGTGATAGCCGAAAATTCCGTTTCGCCACGTCCCTGACCAACCGTTGCCGGCTAATAGTGATTCGAATTGCCCGGCCAGATTATCTTTCGATTTCAGAACATTACGATATAGTAAAACAGGCAATTGCCTGTTATTAGGAAAGTTGCCATCCTCATCCAGTATAAAGGTCTGTACATTCTTTTCATTCAGTATCATCCCCATCCGATTTTTCATTTTAATGGAAGATTTTAATATCAACTTTGAAATCGAATATGTTATGTTGTAACAATATTAAGTACACCATGGTTTATTTTTAAATTCGAAGGGCGATGATCTAAAAGTCGGGGGGCTTTTAGGTTCTCTGATAGGTATTTTATGATTGGCTAAAATTTTCATTTTCGATATGATGAACAAGAGAATACTGATAACATTCGATTACGAGCTTTTTCTGGGGGATAAAAGCGGAGATATCAACCATTGCCTGATTGAACCAACCAACAGACTTCTGAATATTTTTGATACATATGGCATCAAACCGGCTATTTTTTTCATTGATACCACTTACCTGATTCAACTTGAACAGCAGGTTGATCAATATGAGAAGGCTGGGAAAGACTATGAAACGGTCAAATCACAATTGACCGATATTCTGAAAAGAGGTCATATCCTGTTTCCACACCTCCACCCGCATTGGGTCGATGCCAATTATGATCCGGATAAAAATGAGTGGTCCATTACAAATTATCGTTATTACCGGTTCCACAATCTTCCTGATCCGAAAAAAAAGACGCTATTTGAAGATTCGATTCGGATATTGACTGAAGTTCAGGATGCTGCCGGCATACATCACCCGATCGAGGGCTACCGGGCCGGAGGGTGGTCTCTTATGCCTTTTTCTGACTTCAAACCCTACTTCGAAAAACATAACATTTTCTATGATCTGAGTGCCATCAGCAAGTCTGTTTCCCACACCATGGCACAGGACTACGATTACCGATCGATATCCGGAGATAATTGGTATACGTTTGATGAGCAGGTCCCGTCGCCCGTAGATAAAGGTCCGTTCCTTGAACACCCGGTCAGTACAATCTCATTGTCCCCTTATCGGACTCTCGTCGACCGGTTGTGGCGCAAGGTGAACTGGAAACTGGGTTA
Source organism: uncultured bacterium (assembly GCA_963787205.1). GTDB lineage: Bacteria > Bacteroidota > Rhodothermia > Balneolales > DATFMH01 > DATFNI01. The sequence goes on along the minus strand of CAWBCD010000017.1, from coordinate 58,499 downwards.
TCGCAGCATGGGTAACGGAAGAGGCGTAGAAGGGAAATCCGTCGATTCATCGACAGAGAACACGACTGATTATGAATATCTCGGCATTGAAAACCTAAGCCAGTCAACCTATCCTGTTTACAAGCAATTCATCAAACAGAACAGTTACCTTCACTTCCTTTCGCATCCCAAAATGGTGAGCAAAGTGAACCTGTTTTACTGGAAACGGCTGTTGAAATGGATACAGAAAAACTATTCGGTCGATTACAATTACAAGGTTCCGGAGTTCGAACAGTCCAGGCAACGCTCATATCATGACCAGGCTCAATAGAGCTATGGTCAGAATGGCTGTAATCCCTTGAATAAGTGTGGCCAGAGTCAAACCGCGAAGAGCGGTACTGGTATCCATATCCGAGAATTGTGCGACAACCCAGAAGTAGCTGTCGTTAATATGTGAAACCGTCATCGAACCGGCACCGATAGCTAAAACGACCAACGCTTTGGCAACGGGCGATGCCAGTCCAAGCGGCGCCAGGAGCGGCGACATCAGCGCCGAGGCGGTAATAATGGCGACGGTCGATGATCCTTGTGCCGTTTTCAAAAAAGCAGCCAGTATAAATGGCAGGAAGATACCCATGTGCCATTGAGCCATCGTTGAACCCACTGTTTGACCAATCGATGTCGTGCGAAGAATATCACCGAAAGCACCGCCAGCGCCTGTTATCAGGATGATCGCCCCTGCATTAGCCAATCCTTTCGATACCCAGCCAAATGCGTCGTCGCCTGCTTTTCTGAGTCCGAATGCTGCAAAAACACCGATGATCAATGCAATGATCGGATCGCCAATGACATCAAACAGATGCATCACAAAACCGGAACCGAAAGGCTGGGTCGGATAATCCGCTATTGATTTTAATGCAATGAGAATGATTGGCAGCAAAATAGGTAGAAAAGACATTCCTACGCCAGGTTGAACTGCTGATTCTGTTGTTTCTTCCACATCTTCGGAACCGTTCGTCGTAAGATGCCGACCGATGAAGCGCGCCCATAACAACCCCACCAGGGATGTTGGAATGGAAACCAATAGCCCAAGCATGATGACTAATCCGATGTTGGCACCTAAGGTAGCAGCCGCTGCCAATGGTCCGGGTGTGGGTGGCACAAACACATGTGTTGTATACAGACCGGTTGCCAGGGCAATCGCCAAAACAGAAACGGAGATGCCTGTTTTCTTGCTCAACGCTTTGTTCAAAATCGAAAGGATTACAAAACCGGAATCACAGAAAACAGGGATGGAAACGATAAAACCGGTAATGTTCATCGCCAACGCCGATCGATTTTCACCCACCACTTTTAATATAGCCGAAGCCATGGTTTTCGCTCCCCCACTGCGCTCCAGGAAAGTGCCGATAATCGAGCCGCAAGCGATGACGATACCAATGCTCTTAAGCGTACCTCCAAACCCCTTGCCGATATGCGTGATGACCGTTGAGCCCGTTAGACCACCGGCAAAACCAACAGCTATAGCCGCCACGAGCAACGTCAGAAATGGGTGCAGTTTGAACCTTACGGTCGCAATAATGATCAGAACAATGATGAGCAGGAAGACAAGTAAAATCATAGTTCCCGGATTATTCTACTGAATGAATGACACTTAGCCTAATCTCACAAGAAGACAACGTAATACGCCAAATCAAAGAAAGCAACGGCCAGTTCAAGGTACTTTAATCCGTTAGAAACTTATGGTTTGGGAACAGACTCTTTTTGGCGTAATTTTATAATGTAGAATAGAAAAGCGCTTTTTTACATTTTTGAGATATTTATATGAAGATTTTCATATGTCTTATTTGTACATCACATACCAGGCAACTGACAGCATTGCAGAGATCACTCTCAACCGTCCGGATAAACTGAACAGCTTTCACAGCGATATGGCAAAAGAGCTGCAGGATGCCTTAAATCGAACCGAATATGATCAATCGATTCGATGCATTCTGCTCACGGGAAACGGGCGCGCATTCAGTGCAGGACAGGATATTCGTGAGATAATGGAAAAACGCGAGGTTCCTCTCGGGGAAACCGTACGCTTCAGCTACAATCCCATCATCAGGAGTATTCGTGAACTCAACAAACCGGTCATTGCCGCAGTGAATGGAACCGCGGCCGGAGCCGGGGCTAATATTGCCCTTGCCTGTGACCTGGTCTGTGCCTCAGAGGAGGCCGTCTTCATCCAGTCATTTTGCCACCTCGGACTCATACCGGACAGCGGGGGTACCTACTTCATTCCCCGACTTGTTGGTCTGCAGCGTGCCGCCGGGATGATGATGCTCGGGGAGAAAATCAGTGCAAAAGAAGCAGAATCGATCGGTTTGATATACAGGACCTTCCCTAGTGACAGGCTGATGGAGGAAGTGCGGAAAATGGCTGGGAAACTGGCTCATCTGCCGACCAAAGGACTTGCACTCACGAAAAGGGCACTTAATCAATCCCATACGAACGATCTGATTAGTCAATTGGAGTTTGAGGCAGAATTGCAGACCCAGGCGGGAAAAACGGATGACTATCAGGAAGGTCTGAGTGCATTTATTGAAAAAAGAGAACCACATTTCACTGGAAAATGAAAGCTATGAATACATCTATCCGGGTTGGCGTACTGGGTGCCGGGACCATGGGGACAGGCATCGCTCAGGTCGCCGCAACCAACGGGCATCAGGTGATAATCTATGACAACCAGTCCAAGGCGTTGAAAAGCTCCATGGAGTACCTGAACTACATTCTGAACCGCCAGGTCGGGAAAAAGAGGATGAAGCAGGATGAGGTGAACGCCATCATGGGACGCATCACTCATTCCGCGAATATAAAAGAACTGGATCGGTCAGAATTAATAATCGAGGCTATCATCGAACAACTGGATACTAAAAAGACGCTTCTGACCAAAATAGAATCTATTGTATCTGTCGATACGATAATTGCAACAAACACCTCTTCCCTATCCCTAGCGGCCCTTTCGTCAGCATTCAAAAAGCCAGGCCGGTTTCTCGGCACACACTTTTTCAATCCTGCGCCACTGATGGAACTGGTTGAAATCGTGCCTGCCATCCCAACCTCTTCCGAAGCAGTTACCCTGACCCGTGAGTTGATCAATGGCTGGGGGAAAACCGCGGTCACAGCCAAAGACACGCCGGGATTCATCGTCAACCGGGTTGCACGTCCCTTTTATGGAGAGGCGCTACGCATTCTGGAAGAAGGTATCGCCAATGCCATAACGGTCGATCATGCCATGAAGAAGATGGGTGGGTTCAGGATGGGACCGTTTGAACTCATGGATCTGATTGGCAATGATGTTAATTATGCGGTGACCGAGTCGGTTTTCGAAGCTTTTTATTATGATCCCCGGTTTCGTCCGTCATTTATTCAAAAACGTATGGTTGAAGCGGGTTATCTCGGACGCAAAACCGGCCACGGCTTCTATAACTACGATAATGAATCGCTCAATATTCAACCAGCCCGGGATGAGGAGTTGCTGGAATCGATCTTCTACCGGATTCTGAGCATGCTGATCAACGAGGCCGCCGATGCCGTCTTTATGAAGATAGCGACCGCTGAGGATGTAGACCTTGCTATGACCAAGGGTGTCAATTATCCGAAAGGTCTTCTGAAATGGGGTGAAGAGATCGGATTGTCTTCCGTACTGGGTGTACTGGATGAGCTGCAGGATATGTACGGTGAGGACCGCTACCGCCCCAATCCCCTGCTCAAACGACTCGTTGATTCTAATGGCTCTTTTTTTTCGACCACGGATCCACACAGATGAACACGGTTGAAAATAGCCGCGGATTCTCGCGGATTTAATATAAGATTGGAGATATGGGCATATGCAGTAAAACTTACTTTATAGTGAATTGACTCAAAAGATTATCCATTGCTTTTATGAGGTTTATAATGAATTGGGATCGGGTTTTCTGGAATCTGTATATGAAAATGCCTTGAAAATTGTATTGTTATCGGAAGGTTTGGAAGTCGAACAACAAAAAGCTATTCCCGTTCATTTTCGAAATGTAATTGTTGGTGATTTTAAAGCCGACCTTCTGGTCAATCATAGTATTATACTTGAATTAAAAGCCGTAAGCCATATCAAAAAAGAACATATAGCTCAACTGATTAACTATTTAAAAGCTACTGACACCAAAATCGGGTTATTACTCAATTTCGGCGACAAACCAGAATTCAAAAGGCTAGCCTTCACTAAAACAATCCGCGAAGATCCGCGGCAGAAAAATTTCGGCTAAATACTCAACCCATGGACAAATACAGAGAAATAGTTGACCGTATACTGGCTAATGATCCGTTTAGCCGATGGCTAGGCATTGAAGTGATCGAAGTATCGGAAGGCCGCTGCACACTGGAGATGACCGTTCGGGATGATATGCTGAATGGTTTCGGCGTGTGCCATGGCGGCATCCTTTTTTCTCTGGCTGATTCGGCACTTGCTTTTGCCTCTAACACTCACGGCGTGAAGGCCCTTGCACTGGAAGACAACATCTCATTCCTGCACAAGGTGATGTCTGGTGAACGGTTGCGCGCATCTTCAGAAGAACTGAGCAAGACACGAAATACAGCTGTTTACAAGGTCACCATTAAACATGGGGATGAGACCGTGGCGGCATTCAGAGGCACTGTCCACAGAATGGACGATTCCCATTTCATTTCAAACTCCGATTAATTGATAATGAGTGAAGCATATCTGGTAGACGGCATACGAACTCCCATTGGAAAACTGCGCGGCGCACTCTCACCGGTCCGCGCCGACGATCTCACAGCCATTCCGATCAAAGAACTGCTTAAACGCAACCCCGGTGTACCACCCGAATCCATAGAGGACGTCATTATGGGCTGTGCCAACCAGGCCGGAGAGGATAACAGGAACGTGGCCCGCATGGCATCGTTGCTGGCCGGTATTCCGCCGTCTGTACCCGGACAAACCATTAACCGGCTCTGTGCTTCCGGCATGAGTGCGGCCGTCATGGCGTATCATGCGATTAATGCAGGGGAAGGAGACCTATTCATTGCCGGTGGTATGGAACACATGACACGCGGACCAATGGTTCTGTCAAAATCCGGACATCCATATGGCGGGGCGGTTGAAATGTATGACAGCACATTTGGCTGGCGATTCGTCAATCCCGAAATGGAGAAACAATACGGAACCGAAAGTATGGGATGCACAGCCGAAAACCTGGTTGAAGCGTACAAGATCAACCGAAAGGACCAGGATCGTTTTGCTTATCTCTCCCAGATGAAAGCCACTAAAGCACGTGACAACGACCGATTTGCCAAAGAGATCATACCGGTTGAAATCACACTTCGGAAGAAAGAGTCGTTGATCTTTGAACACGATGAATTCATTCGTCCTGATACAACAGAAGAAGTGCTGGCCGGGTTACGACCTGCATTCCGCACTGATGGCAAAGGATCGGTCACCGCAGGCAACTCCTCCGGCATAAACGATGGCGCCTGTGCCATGCTTATCGCATCCGGTCGGGCTCTGAAAGATTACCAACTGACGCCCAAGGCAAGAATCGTTGCTTCGGCGGTCGTTGGAGTGGAACCCATGATCATGGGGATAGGTCCGGTGGGAGCCACACGCAAGGTGCTGAAACGGACCGGTATACATCTCGACGATATGGATATCATCGAACTCAATGAAGCTTTCGCGGCACAGAGTCTCGCTGTGCTCCGTGAACTGGGCATCGACGATGAAGATCCTCGTGTCAATTCTAATGGTGGTGCCATCGCTCTGGGGCATCCTCTCGGCATGACCGGCGCTCGCCTGCTCACTACCGCCATGTACGAGTTGCATGAGCAAAAGAAACGATATGCCCTTTGCACATTATGCGTCGGCGTGGGCCAGGGTATGGCCGTTGTGATTGAAAGGAGTTAGGTACGGGCGTATCTATTAATTGATATGATAATAGAAATTTGAAATTTGAAATTAGATTTTTGGGAGGATATAAATGCCGGCGAATAAATTAGAAAATTTAACGGTGTGGAAAAAAGCTAGAGTTCTCCGAAACATGATCTTTGCACTGACCAGTACGTTTCCGATAGAAGAAAATTACCGGTTAAAAGATCAGATAATCAGATCTTCAAGATCTGTATCAGCTAATATTGCTGAAGGATTTGGCAGGTATCATTTCAAAGAAAATATTCAATTCTGCAGAATGGCGAGAGGGTCTTTATTCGAAACGATAGATCATCTCTATGTTGCTCTTGATAGAGGATATATTAATCAGATGACTTTCGATGATGTTTATAACGAAATAAATACTTGCCTCAAAATTCTCAATGGATACATCAATTTCTTGATTAAAGCATCTAAAAAAGATTCTAAAGTCGAAGAAGAAGACACCGAATTTGGACCGATTTCTAATTTCTAATTTCTAATTTCACAAAAAGATGTCCATCTACTCATTTAACGGAATATGCCCGGTTGTTCATGAGAGTTCTTTTGTGCATCCGCAGGCGGCGGTAACGGGGAATGTGATCATTGGCAAGAATGCTTACATCGGTCCGGGTGCAGCCGTTCGTGGTGATTGGGGCCAAATTATTATTAAAGACGGCTGCAACGTGCAGGAGAATTGCACGATCCACCTTTTTCCAGGGGCTACTGTCATTTTGGAAAAAGGAGCACACATGGGACATGGATCCATTGTGCATGGTTCTCATATCGGTGCGAATGTGATGGTTGGAATGAATGCTGTTATCATGGATCGTGTGATAGTTGGAGCCAACAGTATCATCGGCGCCCTGACTTTTGTTCCGGAGGGCATGGAAATACCGGAGCGAAAGGTCGTTGTTGGCAATCCCGCCAGCATCGTTAAGGATGTCACTGATAAGATGCTTACCTGGAAAACGGAGGGCACTAAAATTTACCAGGATCTTCCACGCCAGCTTCATGATTCACTGAAACAATGCCAACCTTTGCGTAAGCCAACCGATGCCCACAAACTTCCTGATCACTACTATAAAACATGGGGAGAAGAAAAAAAATAACAGGGACATCAGATGATGCTCAAAAATGTTCCCATGGAAACTTTATACATTTTTTACATCAACATGGTCTCAGAATCCCAATATAACAGCCTTCGGAGATGACCGAAAGTTGCTGATTATAAATAAATATTTCATTTTAAAACGTAATCAATTCGTGGGCTCAGAGTCAAGGCAATGCAAACAGCTACTATCCCGGATGTAACCCCAAACAGCTTAAATGCGGATTCTGATAACATTACATACCATCGCTACCAGCCGCATCCTGCACTGAGACCTTTTGTCGAATATTATTATATCTTCCGAACCGAGGGTAGACTTGATCGCACGACACCTCTTCAGACTCTTGTACCACTCAATCATCCGTTATTGCTTTTCAATACAGGTGTCGAACTCAACATACGTAACCTGAAGGGACAGTCAATACCGTTACCTAAAGCAATTGTAAGTGGATTTGGTACGGGATCGACACGATTTTTACTGTCACCGGGTATCGAAACGGCTGGCGTTTTTTTCCACCCTCAGGGGATGGGACAGTTACTGAACATGCCAATGAATATGATGACTAATCATGCGTTTGACGCCCGGGAGATATTCGGTAACAATGTAGAATATGTGTACGAACGGTTAATTGAAGCTCAAACACTTCACAACAAAATCAAGATAATCGATTCGTTTCTCCTTACCTGTTTAAACGACAGTCAAATCAATGATGAGTTGATCACACAAATTCTATACAGCATGTACAACAGGAAAGGATTGCTGTCTATTCAAGATATCAGCAAGGATTTTGAAATCAGCCGGCAGCATTTATATCGCAGATTCATCAAATCAATTGGAATCAGCCCCAAGGTTTTCGTACGGATGCTGAGATTTCATCATTTGATAAATCTTTTCAACAAGGGACAGAATAATAACTGGCACGATATCCTATACCATTCCGGATTCTATGATCAGGCCCATATGATCAGAGAATTCACGGCTATTGTTGGACAATCTCCCACTTCTGTAACCGATCAGAACCTTTTTGTATCGGATTTCTATATCCAGACCTGAGAGTGGTTACATTTTTACAATACGTTATTACTCTTATTCACTAACCTCAATACGTTGCAGTTAATTTTGCAGGGTTTTTTACCAAGCCTGCGATCATACGCTTTCAAACTGATTACACAGTTTTCTCTCTCATTTTCACTGCTTGATGTGCTTATGTTTGGTTAACGATAAGTTATGAGAGAGACGCCGCCATCCACGGGTTTGTATTTGCCTTTGGATGGCTCTTTTTTAGTTTATCGGCTCCAGGGAATGTCGCCACATTAATCCATCGGTGTCAAAAATCCTGCGGGATCCCTTCGGTCCCCATGTTCCGGCTTGGTATGTCGGGATGAAATCACGTTCTGTAGCCCAAACTCTTAACACTGGATCGACAATCTGCCATGCATATTCCACTTCATCATAGCGCAGAAACAGCGAGCGATCATCCTTCATCACGTCCAGCAACAATTCGGCATAGGCGTCATTAGGTTCGTCTTCCCTCCCTACGATACAAGCATCCAGACTCGTCTGTTGGGTTTTCATCTCCAGTCCAGGTTCCTTGACACTCATCTCGAGGCGCAAAAGTTCATCGGGTTGGATGCTCATCAACAACCAGTTTGGAAGCATTTCTCTCATATGACCGTTACTGAAAAATTGTTTGGGCGGCTCCTTGAAGCATATTGAGACCAGAAATCGTTTCTCCGCCAGCCTTTTACCGGTCCTCAGATAAAAAGGAACTCCTCTCCACCTCCAGTTATCGATATACAGTTTAAGAGCAGCGTAAGTCTCCGTCGTACTTTCTGATGGTACATTTTCCTCGTCGAGATAACCCTGAACAGTTTTACCACCTACATTTCCGGAGGTGTACTGTGCACGAAATGAGTGAGCATGAACGGCACCGGGCGCTATAGGGCGTATCGACTTGAGTACCTTCACTTTTTCATTGCGCAAATCTTCTGAATCCATGGAAACGGGGGGTTCCATGGCAACAAGGGTCAGTACCTGCAATAAGTGACTCTGGATCATATCCCGTAAGGCACCGGTACGGTCGTAAAAGCCCGCACGGCTGCCGACACCGATATCCTCGGAATGTAAAATCTGCACATGATCGATATAATTTCTGTTCCAAAGAGGCTCCATGAGAACGTTGGCAAAACGAAAGACCAGCACATTTTGGACGGTGCTTTTCCCGAGATAATGATCGATACGAAAGACCTGATCTTCGCGCAGATATTTGCTGATTTGTGTGTGCAGTCCCTGGGCACTCTCCAGATCGTAACCAAACGGTTTTTCGATGACCACGCGCTTCCATCCACTCTGCTCGTCGAGAAGTCCATTTTTGTGCAGATGAGCGATCACCTGACCATAATCACTCGGCAAGATGGCCATATAAAAGGCGATATTGCCTGGAAATGATTCATTCTCCTGTAAAAAACTACGCAGATGAGGGTACATATCTTCATTTCTGAGATCCCCTTCACAGAAATACAGACGTTCTTTAAAACGGGACCAAATCTCCTCATTCAGTTTATTATCCAGATTTTGTTCCAGCATCCCCCTGGCCTCTTCAATCCATCGATTGCGGTCCCATGGCCGCCTTCCGCTGGCAACAATCACTGTATCCTTTTCCAACCGGCCATCAGCTTCCAGCCGATAGAGTGCCGGCATGAGTTTCTCTTTGGTCAGATTGCCGGTTGATCCGAAAATCACATACGTGCAAGCGTTCATAAAATATACCTGATAGTGAAGTTCTAACTAGTTGTCGTCAACATATGATCGAAATGGTAATGCAAATGAGGATGTGATCATTCCATTATTATTGTAATTCTTTGGCATCATCCAGATAATTTATCACCAACAAGCTTACTATTGTCGTAAGTGATTTGCCGAGCCTTACGCTATGAGTTCTGGTTTAGTGATCCATTTTGAGTGATCTGCCAGAACCCATAAATTGCATTCAAATGCATTTTGATATTCATTACTGCCAGTTTTATGATTGCTATCAAGAATTATGTTGAGGGAAGGTGGATCAGACAGAACGGGAATGGTGAAAGGCTCTCCGACGCCGCTACCGGAGAAATCGTTGCCGAGTTGCCCGGGGAAAACCTGGACTATCATGCATTATTAGAATACGGTCGAAATGTGGGGGGACCATCTTTGCGGCAATTGACCATTCATGAAAGAGCATATAAACTGAAGGTCCTCGCCAGGTACCTGGATGAGCGAAAAAATGAATTTTACGAGTTATCCTATCATACAGGTGCCACCAAGGCAGATTCCTGGATAGATATTGACGGTGGAATAGGAACCCTTTTCGTCACCTCCGGCAAGGCCAGGCGTGAGATGCAGGATGAGCCTTTTTTTGTAGACGGACCACAGGAAGCGCTTTCAAGAAAAGGGACTTTTATTGGTCAGCATATTTACGTGCCGATGGAAGGCGCCGCTGTACATATAAATGCATTCAATTTTCCTGTGTGGGGTATGCTGGAGAAATTGGGCGCTACCTTGATCGCTGGAATGCCAGCCATCATAAAACCCTCGCCGGTCGGTTCCTACCTGGCTTTTGCCGTATTTGAGGCTATCATCGAATCCGGTGTTTTCCCGGAAGGAAGCATGCAATTTATCGCGGTGGATCAACCGGGTGATCTGCTTGATCATCTTAACAGCCAGGATGTAATCGCCTTCACCGGTTCGTCGGAAATCGGTGAAAAAATACGTTCCAACCAAAACGTCATACGAAGAAATGTACGGGTCAACCTTGAGACCGATTCTTTGAACTGCTCGATCCTTGGTCCGGATGTATCTCCCGACATGGAGGAGTTCGACCTCTTTATTCGTGAGGTGACTAACGAAATGACGTCGAAAGCTGGCCAGAAATGTACAGCCATCCGTCGTGTACTTGTGCCCGCTCATCTGACTGAGCCGGTGACTGAGGCATTAAAAGAACGTCTGTCAAAAGCAACGATCGGACCGCCCGATTCCGAAGAAACACTCATTGGAGTACTTGCAAGCAGCGGGCAACTGGATCGTTTGCGGACGCACATTCACGAACTGGAAACAGAAAGTGAACGTCTGCTTGGTGATCCGGATCATTCCCCGATACAGGGGGCTTTCTGTGAACCGGTTCTCCTGATGTGTAAACATCCTATGGATGCCAAAGCTCCACACAACATCGAGGCATTCGGACCTGTGAGCACCATCATGCCCTATTCCGACATAGATGAAGCGATTAAACTTGCGAAGCGCGGAGGCGGCAGCCTGGTCGGATCGATCTTCACAGCCAACGATGATATCGCCAAAGCCATCGCCCTGGGCATGGCATCCTTTCACGGGCGTATACTCATTATTAATAAGGATTGTGCAAAAGAGTCGACCGGACACGGATCTCCGATGCCGCATCTCACGCATGGTGGTCCCGGCCGCGCCGGTGGGGGCGAAGAATTAGGCGGGATACGCGGTATCCTGCACTATATGCAGCGAGTTGCACTGCAGGGCTCCCCGACTACCCTGTCGCATATATGCAATACCTATTTCCACGGCGGAAAAACGGTCGAACCGCCCAAACATCCGTTTCGCCTTTATTTTGAAGAACTGAAACCCGGATTCTCCAACCTGACACCTCGCCGGACGGTGACGGAAGCTGACATCGTCAACTTCGGGAATGTCTCTGGCGATCACTTTTATGCCCATTTCGACGAAATTGCTGCCCGCGATTCCCTCTTCAGGGAGCGGGTTGCCCATGGGTATTTTGTGCTCTCGGCAGCTGCAGGCCTGTTCGTTGACCCGGCTCCCGGACCCGTCCTGGCCAACTATGGCATCGACCGCCTCCGCTTCGTCGAACCCGTAAAAATCGGGGACACCATTCGGGCGCGCATCACCGTAAAACGCAAGATCATGAAACCAAAACGACCCGATGAAGATTATGCAACCGGCGTTGTCATTTGGGATGTCGAGGTCACCAACCAACGTGACGAACTCGTGGCAATGTATGATATTTTGACGCTGGTGAAGAGGAAGGAGGGGAATGTGTAAGTAATTGCTGATTTCCTGTTCTTTATATATAAAACTCGTATTAAAGTAAAACACCAAACTGATTTCCCCTCCTGGGAGGGGTGTAGGGGTGGGTTAACCGAACGTATCATTATGAAAAAATCACTAACCATTATTCCATATAAGCATAAACTCGTCGAGCGTGCCAAATACCTAAGAAATAATTCCACTCCCGCTGAGAAACTTTTATGGACAAAGCTAAAGAAGAAACAAATGTATGGTTACGATTTCCACAGACAGAAACCGATCGATAACTATATTGTAGATTTCTTTTGCAGGGAATTGATGTTGGCAATCGAAATAGATGGGTTCAGTCATGATGGAAAGTATGAATACGATCTAAAACGACAACACAGACTTGAGCCATTAGGTATACATGTGATAAGATTTCTTGAAAAAGAAGTCATAAAAGATTTAGATAATGTTCTCCGTCATATTGGTGGCTGGATTACTGAAAACGCTAAACCCACCCCCACCCCTCCCAGGAGGGGAAAAATTCGACTCCTGACTCCTGACTCCTGACTCCTGACAACACAACTAATTTATTTTCCATGTCATCTCCCGAAATAACCCTTACCCACAAAAACAACATCTCCACGATCGAATTCTATCACCCGAAAGGTAACTCGTTTCCATCATTGCAGTTGAAACGATTGGAAGAGGTTATTAACGAGGCTGGTCGAAATACGGAGTCTCGTGTAATCGTCCTGAGAAGTCGTGGAGAGGGCGCTTTTTGTGCGGGAGCCTCTTTCGACGAGCTTCTCGAAATCAAGGATTTTGCCGAGGGCAAGGAATTTTTCATGGGATTCGCACGGGTGATCAATGCTATGCGGCTTTGTCCCAAACTGATTATTGCCCGTGTGCAGGGAAAGGTTGTCGGTGGTGGAGTTGGTCTTGCCGCTGCCGCCGATTATACACTGGCCACAAAGGATGCTGCCGTCAAATTGAGCGAACTTGCCTTAGGTATTGGTCCCTTTGTAGTTGGACCGGCTGTCGAACGCAGGATTGGAACTACAGCATTCAGCACGCTTGCCATAGATGCACGGAACTGGCGAGGCGCCAAATGGGCACGACAGAAGGGACTTTATATGAATATCTACGATTCCATTACAGGTTTGGATGAAGCAGTGGAAAAGTTGGCAGATAATCTTTCGAGCAGCAGTCCCGAGGCCATATCCGCTTTGAAAAAAATACTATGGGAAGGAGCGGATCATTGGGACAAGCTACTGGAAGAGCGTGCAAAAATCAGTGGCCGGCTGGTACTATCGGAGTTCACCCGGAATTTTATTCATGATTTTAAATTAAAAAAGTAATGCAAAATAAGTAGTCAACAGAGCAATACGGCAACAATTATCTAAAATTGTAAAAAAATTTACATCATGCCTTTCTTTGAAAATAAAATATTATAATGGAACCAATCACTGCAGGTTCCACTAAATATTTGATTTATGAGGTCAGTATCGATAAACCAGTTATCTGTTTCTATTCTATTTTGCACCTTCGTCTTTATCTTTTCTTCGAAATCCGTTGTTGCACAATCAAATGGGATAAAACGTCATCTTACTGTTGATGATTATTTCCAAATAAAGGATGTTAATGATCCGCAAATCAGCCCGGACGGCAAATGGGTTGCTTACACCATCTCTACCATGAACGCGGACAGTGACAAGACCGAAACACGAATATGGATGGCACCGACCGATGGGGGAAAACCAATTCCGATGACAGCAGAAGGTTATTCTGCAAGTCATCCGCGGTTTAGTCCCGATAGCGGGACACTGGCTTTTCTTGCATCGAAAAAGAAAGGTGACAAGTCACAAGTTTATGCCCTTAATTTGCATGGTGGCGACTCTGAACTACTAACACATATAAAACAAGGGGTAGGAAACTTTGTATGGTCGCCGGAGGGAAATCGAATGGCGTTGCTCATCAAGGATCCCAATCCAAACGCAAAAGCTGAAAAGGATCACGGTCCGCTGCCGAAGCTTATCACTCGCCTGCAGTTTAAAAGAGACGTCGTCGGCTACCTGGACACCCTTAGAAATCATGTTTATGTCTTTGACTTAAGCAACGATTCACTGCGCCAGATCACCTCGGGTCCATACAGTGACAGTGATCCGGTCTGGAGTCCGGATGGTTCGAAGATTGCCTTTGTAAGCAATCGGTCGGCTGATCCGGATCATAACTACGATACCGATATCTGGACAGTTGATCCCAATAATACTGACAAGGGTGCCCACATCAATCAACTGACGACGAATCCGGGATCAGATACCTCACCGGCCTGGAGTCCGGATGGAAAATCCATCGTCTATGTCACGAATACCCAGCCCAAACTGATCTGGTATGCAACGAACGATCTTGCAGTCATACCGGCATCAGGAGGTAAACCGCATTTTCTCGCTCCCAATCTGGATCGTAATGTGTCCAATCCTGAGTTTACACCAGATGGCAAATCCGTTGTCTTTAATCTTGAGGACAGCGCCGAACTCGATCTTGCGGAAGTATCAAACGAGGGTGGTCCGGTTAAGAAAACGGTGTCCGGAGATCTGGCACTCTACTCTTACAGCATGAACCCCAAAGGTATAATTGCAGCGCTGATCAGCAAGCCTCATCTGCCTGCCGAAGTCTTTCTGGACAACTCCGGGGATCTAACCCGCCTCACCCACACCAATGATGCTTTCCTGAGCCAAATCAACTTGGCTCAAGTTAAAAATATCCACTATAAGAGCAAGGATGGCACCCCCATCGAAGGCTTTATGTTCCTTCCGGTTGATTATCATAAAGGACCAAAATACCCTACACTTCTGCGCATTCATGGCGGACCGGTCTATCAGTTTGATTTTGGTTTCAACTTTCAGAGTCAGTTATTTGCCGCAAATGGCTATGCCGTGCTCAATGTGAATCCCCGTGGCTCCTCCGGTTATGGAGAGAACTTTTCGAAAGCCATCTGGGCAGATTGGGGGCACAAAGACTACCAGGATGTGATGGCCGGCGTTGATTATGCTATCAGGGAAGGCGTGGCCGATCCTAACAAGCTCGGCGTCGGAGGCTGGTCGTATGGTGGTATTTTGACCGATCACGTCATTGTGCAGACCAACCGGTTTAAGGCAGCCATAACCGGTGCCAGCGAGGTGTTATATGCCGCCAACTACGGGCACGATCAGTACCAGAAAGAATGGGAGTATGAACTGGGTCTGCCCTGGATAAAGAAGGACCGGGCTGTTTACGAGCGCATCTCACCATTCAATGAAGTGGAAAAGATCCATACCCCTACCCTTGTCATGGGAGGCGATCGCGACTGGAATGTGCCGATGCAAAATTCCGATCAGCTATACCAGGCCCTTAAACGTCTCGGAAGAACCACGGAACTTGTAGTTTATCCCGGTGCGCATCACGAATTGACCAGACCAGTCTATCTCAAAGATCGTCTTGAACGATACCTGGCCTGGTACGGCTATTTTGTGAAGGGGGATCGTAAAAGCGAAAACCCGTAACTCATTATAATTTTGAATTTTGAGTTATAAATTTTGAATTAGGGCTGTGGCAAGTGTTGCAGCCCTTTTTTTGATAGATCTACTATATAAGGGAAACTCAAAGCTGCTTTGTTAATCGATGGTAGAAGACAGATAACTCATCGTTTTCAGCAAACAGAAATTACAATTTTAACGATTATCTGTATTCAAATAGATATATAAAAAAAATGACTATCCGGAATTGCTACACATACATCAATTGCCGCGGAGACACAGAAATACACAGAAGAAATATTCCGTGATATTCAGTATTTCAGTGGCTTTTTTTATTGGAATAATCGGGAGTTATTTGAAATTGTATTGATTACGGATTGTCATTTAAACAAATAACAAAGAATAGGCTTATTCAACCTGAAGTCTGAATAAGAAATCCTACAGGATAGGTGATAAAAAAGGATTCCGTATCCCAGCTAGGAGAGTCTTTAGTTTGTCTATCCCCATTGGCGAAGGGGGATAATCCACCGAATTCTATTATCCCACAAGATCGCGGTACCGGATCTTATCCAAAACTCACATTATTCAGATCTTAGCAAAAGATCTAGAAAAATTTATTAAGAGTTGTAAAACGTTACTCCTTGAAGACTAAGCAGTTGCGCACGGCGTTTACCTTACACTTTGGCGTCGTTTATAGCAGGCTTTCTACTATTATCCCACCAAAGCAGGTGAACAAAATCCTTAATCAAGCTTAAAATCAGTCATGAAACGAGCCCTCAATCTTTTATTTGTCGCTGGCTTGCTGGTCGCTGGTATGAGTGTGCAATTGGCTTGCAAATCAACCAAGAAGGTGACCGTACAAAAAACCACTCAGCCCGCCCCAAAACCTAAAATTGATCTTTCAAAACCCCCACAAAATCCGTTCAAAAACGATACTACTCAAACTCCCCGGCCCGCCCCACCCAAGATGATCGAACTCGGTACGATCCATTTTGCATTCGATAAGTCCAATATTGATGATCCGGATGCCCGGTTGCTCGCTGAAAATGTGAAAAAGCTACAGTCAAATCCCCGGTTAAATGTCACGATCGACGCCTATACCGACCACATCGGTGGCGATCAGTATAATCTGAGGCTCAGTGAACGCAGAGCCAAGGCCGTTCAGGAATTTTATACAAACAATGGTATTGCTGCCAACCGGATTACGGCTCGCGGTTTAGGCAAAGCCCCAGTCGCCTGTATGAAAATGGATACCGATGGTCCCGGATGCAGAAAGAACCGGAGAGCAGAATCCCATATTGATAATCAGCCCGGACAATAAGGGCTGAACATCAGAACTCATCTGTAAGGATCAGGATCTCGATTATTTGAGAACCCGGGTTCCGGCCCGGGTCTCTGTAATATTATACCCTGTTTATGTGCCGGTATACTAAGTGAGGGAGTCCGGTCCCACGACTACTTCATTTGTTGGATGCGGTATAACCCACCATCCGGTGTGATTCGATAGTAGCCGCTGTAGGCATTTCGATTGTCAATGCCGTGACCAATCATTGCCCCGGTAAACCCAACAACCGATGGTAATATGGCATAGGTTATTGCCGATCCGAAGTTATTGGTGCCCCCTGAATTCAACAATGCCGATATACCTATACCAACACCTACCCCGGCAAAAGTGCCCCAGAAGGGAGAGGAGATTTTAGGTGCCAGGCCAATCAGCTTTACGTCGGAAAGTGGAACAGCGCTAGTCGATACGGATGCATCTCCTGTGCGAAGGTAAACGGTGTCACTTTTAATATTCAATTCGCTGAAATGGATCCTCTTTCCGGATTTGGTGTATAAAAACTTGTTGTAGTTTCCTCCAATCTGTGCAAATTCTTTCGTGGAATAAGAATTTGACCTGGGTATGATATAATGCGGCGCACAACCCGCCAGTATCAATGGCAATATCAGTGCAATAATATAGATGTGTTTTTTCATCCCTCGATGCTCTATTATCTTCCTGTTTATATTCTTATTAGAAAAGTAACTAAACTCCGGTTTATAACCTAACCGTATCGATAACAAGCTTTAAAGCAAAGCTATAACGAAGTGGGGAAGAGCGAAGTTGTTTTGTACAATTCTAATTGTCCATAATAACACCCGGACGTTTAGTCGCCCGTTGTTTCTTCGCCGGTCTCAAACGATACGTGGTATCGTGCTTAATGACAAGATATCTGCCTTTGTATACATCTGTTTTGGAAGCTGTATATCCGACGGTACCTCCCATCACCCCTCCAAGCGGGATCAAAGTAACATCAAATATTGGAATGATTGGTTCTGGCGAAGTTATGTGCTGAGAATCAATAAACTTAGCTAGTCCCCATCCTGCGGCAACACCAATAACGGTACCTGCAACGGTGGCAAACAATCTCGAAACCAGTTGCGGATGTGAAATCAGGTTAATTGTGTTGACCTGCGAGAGGGGGATAGCCCTGGTTATTTCAGAACTATCCTTGCTAACTATGTAAACCGTGTAATTACGGATATGCACCTCATCAAAAGGGATTTCTTCTCCATATATGGTATCAACAGTCTTTTCATACCCCTTGCTTAATTTCGAAAACTGAGTCTAAGAATAGGAATCGGATAACGGAACGACATAACGAGGTGTGCAACCCGCCAATATCAGGATCATTACGATTGATGTGCGAACTCTCCTTTTCATCTTTTATAGCAAAATTATTCGAAAGCCGGACTGGTATGTGCAGGCTGCTTTTCTTTCCGTTTGATGTGTCTCAACCGGTATGTGCCGTCATCCGGTACAATCCGGTAATCCCCCTGATAGATTCTTGGCTGATCAAATCTATGACCAATTACAAGACCCAGGATACTTGTAAAAGGTGGAATCACAAAATACCCTCCAATCCACGGGAAGTAAGCGTTTTTCGGTGTCGTTTTGTATATCAAACCTGCAAGCAATACTCCTGTGGCTGCGCCAGTAAGAAATCCCCAAAACTCCCAGTCCGGTCCACGTCGCAACCTGATCTTCTGAATTCCTGACACAGCAAAAGCCTGGTGAATCTGAAACGCCGCAGACTTCTCCCCATCAACATAGACCGAATCCCCTTTGAATCGTATCTGACTTGCAACGATATGGCCCGAGGACCGGGTATACACCGTCTTGTAATACTTGTGGCTTATCTCCATGAATTGAGGTATCGAATAGGAATCCGATGGTGTTACCGGACGCTGGCTGGCGCAGCCCGATACCAGAAGACACATAATTGTACACACAAAAAAATTAAAAATACGGGTCATCATCAGATAAGTACTAAATAGATAGCAAAAACAGTGCCCGGCTGATCATTATACCAGGTTTCGCCAACCATTATTACTTTCCCATTTTTAAGTTCTGTTAATGCGAGTCCATAATCATATCTATTATAATTATACCTCTTATGAGTGAGCATATTACCGTCAGCATCGGTTTTTACATAATATGCATCACCATACGTGTCGTCATAGTATGAATCATTGTACGAATATCCTGCTATCAGAAAACCGTTATCTGAAGACTTGGTAAGTTGATACAAATTATCGCCCCCCACATTCTTAGACCATAACAGATTGCCATCGAAGTCTGTCTTTATAATTGAACCACTGGAAATATAACCGTAATCGGGATCCAGTAGTTGATCGTCGGTCATATTTGCTCCAATAACATACCCATCATTTGACCCAACTACCGAAACACCCCCATCTTTCTGTGTTCCTCCATAGTTTTGGGACCATTCATACTGACCCGACTTAGATATTTTCATCAACAAGACATCTGAACCATCACTCCCTTTTGATTTTTGAGTATCCCCTGTAATAATGAATCCATCCTGTGCTTCAATGATGTCGGATGCATACTGATTGAGTGTATCCTCACCTTGGATATCGTTAATAATCGATGACCAGTTCAGTGAGCCACCCGATGAATAATCCAGAATAAGAATTCGATTTTGTGATTTTTTTTCATCATAGGTCGTTCCAGCAACTATGTAGTCACCATTTTTCGTCTGTATTACGGCATGTGCGACATCATGATACCCCCTGCTAAACCTTTGGGACCACTTTTTGTTTCCCTGAGCATCTGTATTTACCAAAACGATATCTCCAGCATGGTGCGCATCCGGGATAGAGAGATTACCCACCACTATATAGCCTCCCCCATTAGTTACTTTTACATCGGTCGCCTCTTCTTCGTATCCAAAAGTATACGTTTTATACCAAAGCTCCCTGCCCTTTGCATCGATCTTAAGGAGTAAAATATTGCCCAGTTTATCGTAACTAGCCGAATCATGATACGAATTATGACCACTCCGTCCGGCGATAATAGCACCGCCATCGTCAGTTGCAGCTACGGCTCTGGCAATATCGTAACTATCAAAACGAATCATCTTGCCGTTCTCTCCAATTCCCGAATCAGGCCGAAACAAATTGCATTGCGTTGTCAACAACCCCAGGACAGGAATCCAGAGAACTTTTAAAAGCGGACCAATCGGTGAATATCTGGCCGCATTTGTGCTTTGGGAATAGCTTCTTACAAAATTTTCCTTCATCGTTTTTACCCTCAATAACTATACCTCTCTTCTTGGATACTTTACTAGAACCTCTCACAAATTCCTAACAGGAAAAGAAAAGGGAATCATATTGTTGGAATATCACGTGAACCCCTTTTGGTCATCAAATTCAACATCATTGGTAATGGATTAGCATCAAATCACAGTAGCTTAATTACCTCCCTCAAATATCGGATTGGCATGTCTGCGAGGCAATCGTCTTGCTTTCACAGGTTGCAAACGATAGGTGCTTCCGTCGGGAATGATCCGGTAATCACCCCGGAAAACTTTGGTATGATTAAAAGTGGCGCCTATAAGAAAACCAAGCAGTCCACAAACCGGTGGAATAAACGGGCTTGTATAAACATAGTCACTGTTTGAAGTGGCTGCCAACAAGGTTAACGGCACACTGATTCCCAAACCAATTAGCAACCCGTTTGCACCGGGATTGGATTTGGGTGCCAGTCTTATCTTCTTGATCTCGGATAAAGTCACTTCTTTTGTAAAGTCGTGCGAGGCCGATTTTACAATTACATAAACCGAATCCGGCTGAAATGATAATCGGCTGGCATGAATACGGTCGCCTGACTCTGTAAACACTGTTTGGTGATATTTTCGGATCAACTTTTCAAATTGAGGTATCGAATGGGAATCCGAGACGGCTACGGGCCTTTGGCTAACACAACTCGTCATTAATACTATCAACAAAACAAGGGATAACCGATTTCCTCCTGATCTAATTCTTTCGAACAAAATGCCGCCTCATGACAACTTAAAATTATAACAACGAATCAGATTGTACGTTATGCAATTATAAATAAAATGATGCAACGCTGCAAAAGAATCAGGCTCCCTGAAACTCAAAACTCAAATCCAGTGATCTCACATGCCGCTTGCTGGCCAGCGATACATATTCTATGGCTAAAGCCTGTTTACCCGCTCCCAGAACCGTGCTCACCAATCCAAACGCTTCAGGATAATCATCGGGACTCATATTCTCCGTGATCTGTTTCCAGAGTACTTCTTCCAGAACATTATAGGCACTCTGCACCTCCTGGATGTCGAAGCCTTCCTGGAACCGTTCGCGGGCCACTTGTTCCGAATATTCCACCATCGGCACCAGATTCTTCTGTCTGATACTGTCCATTATGAGCTCAAATAATTTGTTTAACCGTTCCCTGTTTTTACCGGTTCCACTGGTTTTATAGTGCTTCATTGAAGCGCGCTCCAATGCTTCTACCGATGTATCCACAATGGTTCCGGCGTGCTGTTCTAATAATTGAATAATATCCATTGTCTTATCCTTCTAAATGATTCTGCTGAGATTGACTTTCAGATGTGACCAGACGTGTATTTCAGTTGATGACAGGAATCATGATTATTCCTGCTATTCTACAAATCTCCTTTATACCCTCATTTTGCTTCATGATAGCTATTCGCCACCCATCAATTCCAGCCGTATCTTTACTCTGCTTGCTCTTTTATTGCTTATTACAATTAAATCATATCCCAGATCATAACCAAGAGATTGAATACAGTTCAACTCCATTCCCTAAAGTAATGCCAAGTTGATATACGGTATAGATGTATCGTGAAATGCATCCAGATACGCTTTCTTGTTGAATGACAGGACGATATGTGAAACAACAGACTGAGAAAAAAAGGTCCCTGCTGCATCAAGCAACGGATCATCAGCGCTGCTTCCGAAGATGAGCAGGTTATATCCTTTTCTACGATATTCGTTGTAAACAGATGTCAACAGAGCATTCATAGTATCCGGCTGCCGTCCTTTTGCGGCGTATTCCAGAATCGTCACATCCCGAAGCGGCTCACCGGCAGGGGGCAGCAACGGGTATCCGAGCACGATACCCATCAAATTATAGAAAAAGCGGATAGTCCCAAACTTCAGGCCATATGATATCACCTTGTTTCTCTTCACCGGCGACATATCCCATGCCGAGCAAACACCGACTATTTCCCCACTGGATTCAGCCACATAATAATCATGAATACTGAAACCGGGGCGACGATTCAGGTTATCGAGAAAAATTTCACTGTTAATTACCGGGGCAAATAAACGATGGCAGTGTTCTGCGGCCAACAGTTCCACGATAGCATCCACATCCTGCAATGTAGCATGGCGAACCTTATAACGTTTGGATTCTTTTTTCGATGTAGTGATCAGGATATTTTTCACATCCAACTGTCCGATGATCTTGGAAAATGGCATATGAGGATAACGGGGATCAAACCGGTTCAAGGTTCGAAGAGCGGCATCATTTCTGCTCATCATGATGCCGTACATCAATTCTGTCTCAGCAGGTACTCCTTCATGGAAGAAGTTGGATGCCTCGTAGGTAAATCCCTTCCTCCGGTCTTTTTCCTTAACATACATCGAAGCGAAATACATCGCGTATCCAGGTCTCTCATAGATATAAACCCGTTGAAATAAAGCCATGGCAAATCCAAGGAGCTCGTTATCATCGAAAAAACCACCGCAACGAATCTTGTACGAAGTCAGGCGGGGAATCGTAAAAAAATTGGGTGACCGGTCAAATACGATACGAAAGCCACCCGATTGGATGGGAGACTCCTCCATAATGCTCAGCATCTCATCGTTATATTCATCACCAATCTCTTTGAAATAGTATTGAGAAGTTTGATCCAAACGTTTTTCAACGGTCATGAAACACCTCTTCTCTTATTCTTATGTCCATGGGCACCAAGTTATAAAACGGGAAACGGTCTTTTTGGCGTAGTTTTTCTCCTTGTGCAGGATTTGAAATGACGATCTGATCCATACCAGAGGGAACAGGATGTGCATAGTGAATATATCTCAGCAGGGCCTTGCTATGAACATCAGCTTTATCCGCGATGAGTTGTAGGAGATCGGTAAATGCTTCTCTCTCCAGCCAATCTCCTACATTCGACAATGCAAACTTATTGTATGTCCCCTCCGGAGATTGCCTGAGGATATCGGCATACGAAATATGCCGGTAGCGGATGTTGTTATGATGCAATCGAATTAGAGAGACACCTTTATCCTGCAAAAAATTCGGCAGAGCTTCGTAATAAGATACACTTCCTAAAAATGAAAGTTGAAGGAAATAATTCTCCCGGGCCGGTGTACATGTACAAAAGCTGCGAAACTGGGCAAAAAAGAATTGAGCAATGTCTCTTTTTCCCTCATGAATAAAACCCTGTTCAGGAATCCCTCTTTGTTTGTAGAGTTTGGGGTGGAATACGATTTTAAATAACCTTTCAAGTAATCCCGACCTGAGGACTTTGTCAAAATATTCCTCCTGCGCCTCACGATTCTCGCACTCGAATAATCCATATAGCTTTTTTCTTCCGCCGAGCAGATAAAGACCAAACGATCTGAATTTCGACATATATAGCTCATACCTGCCATAGTGGATAGGCCCCTTCTTAAAGACAAACAGATGGTCATCCCAGAAACTCCGCCCGGATTCATCGAGATACTCTTCTACTCTGTTAAACAGGCGAAGTCGTTGATCCCGATCACAGGAAATATATCCAAGGAACTGAGCCGCTTCCTCCGGATCCAATGCCAATATAGCTGCCATTTTGAGCTTTGACAGGTGCAGCTGTCCCGCGGAAATATCAACGGCATCAATCAATAACGGCTCACTGGCAAGGATACCAAGTGGCAATTCCCCGGCACTGGAGATGCACAGAAGCCGGTCGTCAGGCTTTAGGTCCAAAGCCTGTAACTCTGTCACTGGATCATCCTGTGATAATCCAAAATTATATAAGTACCCGCTATCCGGCACCGGCTTTAAAGCTTCTGATTGTTCCAAATTCCTCCAGGGAACCGTGTTTTTCAGCCAATAAACTGATTTTCTAACTGCCTCAGATTTTACAACACATCGAAACGCTTTTTCGATCACTCTTCGTAAATAAAGTATTACCCACTGGTTCTACCCATTATTCCATACAATCTATTCAAGAAACGATCACCAATTATCCTTGTCTTTGCCCGGACTTCATACACCTTTTTCTGTAAGCATACCGCCTTAAAGAAAACTCGACCTCCGCTCCAAGGGCTAACAACGCAAACACCGCTGTAGCAACGCCAATCGCCTCTTTTGTGGAATGGGTATCGACCCATTTTTTTATACCTGCAGCGCCAGCCAGCGGCAATCCGATGGGCAGCAACCGGGCATTCCAGATAAAACGACTTTTCCCCCGCATGGTATTCGGAATGTTATCAATTAAAAAGGACAGGTCAATTATTGGTTCAAAATCCCAATGATTCGGGATATTGATTGTAACTCAGTCAGTTTAATAACGATTAGCGCAATTGACAGGCCAAAACCCTCGTAAAGGATATCTCTGCCAAATTCTGCAACCTCCTCGTCAGTATCGGATATTGCTTTGCTCTTTTCTGCCCCTGTTAATCCGGATAATTTTACAGCAAAATCCCACGAAAGATTACGTGATATTTTAAGCGCGAAACCGGTTAACGTCTCATCGGTTTTTCCCGCCAACCGGTCGAGCAAACGCATGGCCGGCCATATTTCCCCCAATTCATCCTCCACCTGATTGATCTCTGATATGAGGATGTCGTTAATCTTCAAAAAATCATTCCTGAGGTCCATGATTGGGTGTCCCTCAGCAGTCTTTGCGGCAGCAATACCCAGATCGAGCTGGATGTGTGCGTTCATCCCCAACAGTAGGTGCTGCAGCACAATAGGGCGCCATTTCAGTGATGTGTCAAAAGCCAGTTTCCAGGATTTTGTCACGGTCCCGGAGTTTCTGCTTTGCTCAAAAGCCTCCAGGTACCGGTTTGCAAAGATGACATCAAGCCGCTCCATGCGTTTGCCATCTTCGAACATGCCCTCTTTAATACCTTTCCTCACTTTAATCGTCACCCTCCGGTACAGCGCAGGAAAGTATCCGAGGCGATCCTGTTTGTTCACAGACCACGCTATGATCCGGTCAAGCGACTGGATGACCTCATCGATAGAATGGGCCTTCAGGTTGTCCCAAAGATTGTTATCTCCCATCCGCTAACCTCGACGATTTTCTTTTGTATCCATCATTTCCGTGTTAGACCGATATCAGTTTTCCCCCATTTTTTTGCTTTAATGATACCTGTCATCATCGATTCAACCACGGGTACACGCTGATAAGTACGGATTCAAAAATGTTGATTATTACTGATTTTGGATCACGAACCACGCTATCAGAGTATTACCGTGTAAATTTGTGTTGCGTATCACATCATCGGGTTGGCTCGCTGGCACAGTTGAAGCGGTATCCCAAACGGGTCGCGCAACATCACCAGGTGCGATCCATCTTCCAGTTTCTGATCTTCGAACAGCACGGCTCCCGCTGCAATCAGTTTATCCCTGACCGATACGGCGTCATCCACCTTCAGCGCAAAATGGAATTCGAGCGGATGATGTTTCCTGTGATCCGGAATATCTGCATTCGGATTGGAATAAACCTCAAAAACCACACGCCCCGATTGATCAGCCAGAAAACGGGTGTATGGCGGTTCATCTATCGACCGTACGATACGCATTCCGCAGTGTTTCACGTACCATTCTGCCATTTCCAAAGGCTTCGAAACATTGAGAGCAAAGTGTTCAAATACCATAAACTCCTTCTTTCCTTTTGAACTTTATTGATAAGTGTTTAGTCAGGTGGAGTTTAATTCTTAAAAATGACAAAATCCCAATAGATTACGACTATTCGTTGAAAAACAACTCCTCTTCCAGTTCTACAACCATATACCACAGCATCTCCTCGCTGTCGTATACGATATCAAAAAAACGATGCCCCCTGGTCTCAAGCACAAAGTGAATATGCCTCGTGCTTCCTACCCGATCAGTGTAAGTCCGGCGAATTTTCCGAATATGATGCACATCCCCCGAATCCAACTGAAACCGGATGGGTGTGATTCTGCGCGTGATCTTACCGGTCTGGAAGCCGGCGAAAAGCGCCAGTACATTGATCTTTTTCTGCTGAGCTTTTTGCATAATAAAAGTTTCTCTTTTGTTCTACACTTCATATTACACATATATCATACATATGACAAAAAAATTATAAATTTTGAATTATGAGTTTTGAATTTCTCGGTACTCATCTCATGTAAGGGATCCACTCGAATCGAAAGTAAAAAGGGAAAAGTATAAAGTAGTCTCAAGAGACTTAGAGGGCAGACTTTAGCCTTCTATTGTTTCCTCTTTACAAGATCGAAAATCTGATGTATTATATATGTGCAATATATGTAAGTCAATATACTGATGATAGATCCGGCGTTACAGAAATACGACCTTACTCGCAACGTGCATAATATGACGTTGTACAATACCATTGCAGCCGATCAGCAACATATAAGCAGCAAGCCAAGGTTGTACCTTCACCTGGATCTGAATTGCTATTATGCACAAGTCGAACAACTCTCATACAATTTGTATGGTATCCCGCTGATTGTCGGTGGATGGCGCAAGCAGGACGGCACTCCGCGCGGCATCGTGGCCACCTCTTCTTACGAGGCACGAAAGTTTGGTGTTAAAACGGGCATGAGTGCACTGGAGGCTCAGCAGTTGTGTCCGTTTATCGTATTTATGCAGGTACATTATGAAAAATACCGCTGCATCAGCAAGGAGCTAAAGAAAATCCTCGATAACTACGCCCCCGATGTCGAGGGGTATTCC
The DNA here is from genome assembly GCA_963787205.1 of uncultured bacterium. Classification (GTDB taxonomy): domain Bacteria; phylum Bacteroidota; class Rhodothermia; order Balneolales; family DATFMH01; genus DATFNI01. The sequence continues at coordinate 31,640 of CAWBCD010000017.1, read as the reverse complement.
ATGGACGAATACTTCCTGGACCTCACCTTCCTGAAACACAAATCGTCTGAGGACCTGCGCAAATACGGTGAGCAGGTTAAAAATGAAATTTACAATAAAACCGGTCTGGTGTGTTCGGTCGGAATCTCTTTCTCAAAAACATATGCCAAGCTGGCTTCCGACATCCGGAAACCAAATGGACTGACGATTGTCCGCACTGCCGATGATATGGCAGAATATATTTACCCGTTGGAATTGTCCGAGGTGTGGGGTATCGGCCGTCGCCGCTTTGAAAAGCTATCCGGAGCGGGAATCGTCACAATAGGTGATGCTTTCAAATATGGCCGGGGATCATTCCAGAAGCTCTTCGGAAATTATTTCGGAAAAATGCTTTACGAGACCACAACGGGCCGAGACCGGGCCCGGGTGCTCGTCGAAGAGAAGGAACACATACCGAATGAAATTACTTATATGCACACCTTTTCCGACTGGACCAAAGATCCAGACCGTGTCGAAGGCGAGATCGTAAAGGCGGTGCGCCAGATGTGCTACCGCATGCGTGGCTATGACCGTAAGGCGCGGATGTTCAGCATCTACATCCGGTTTCAGGACAGTACGTGGCAAGGCATCAATGCTCGGTTCACTACCCCGGGATACACCAACCTTGATGAATATGTGTTGGAGGCGTGCCTCCGGGAATCAATGCCGCTGGTACATCGTTATTTAGCGCAGGGTTACGCAATACGGGGAGTCGGATTACATACGATAGAGATGACGGACAGCAGGCAGCTGGAACTGTTCTTCACCGAATCGGGTCAGCTGAGACATCTCCATCATGCCGTCGATGCCATCAATAACCATTTTGGCATTCATACTGTACAGCGTGCCGGCGGGACCCTGCACGTAGATGGGAAAACGCATTTTCTCGATAGGAACGGGAAACTGATGTAACCGGCCGAAACGTAAGTAATAGACGGTACAAAAATACGCTATTATTGGGATTACCCGATAATAAAATTAACCCTACCTTCTCTACTCTACCGTATATATGAAACACTACAATAGCATCACAGTACTAATCTCAAAACTATTTACGAGAACCGTCAGATGAGCTTAAAACAACATCAGCATGACCCAACTCAACGCTTTTCGAATCGCGTTGAAAATTATATCCGATATCGTCCCGGTTATCCGGACGAAGTACTTCAGCTTCTTGAGAAAGAAACCGGACTCACACCTTCATCCATAATTGCCGATGTCGGATCGGGTACGGGCATTTCTGCCAAACTCTTTCTCAAAAATGGGAATACGGTGTATGCAGTTGAGCCCAATGATGCCATGCGGAAAGCCGCAGAGTCATTGCTTAAAAATTATCCAAATTTTCATAGCCTAAACGGAACCTCCAGTGCAACTGCTATCGATGATCACTGTATTGATTTAGTAGTTGCAGCCCAGGCTTTTCACTGGTTCACCCCCGACGAGGCACGCCGGGAATTTGACAGGATACTGAAACCGGATGGAAACGTTGTACTGATGTGGAACCGGCGCAAGGAAAATGAGACGCTCTTTTTAGCAAGTTACGAGGCTCTGCTGCAGCAATATGGAACGGATTATGACCAGGTCAGGCATACCAACATCAATGACCATGTACTCGGCACTTTTTTTGAATCGTATAAAAAACAGGTAGTTTACAACAAACAGTTATTCGATTTTGATGGATTAAAAGGGCGTTTACTGTCCTCCTCATACGCTCCCGCCGAAGGGCATCCCAACTATGAACCAATGATAGAACAACTGAAAATCATATTCGAGGAGTACCAGCAGAATGGTCAGGTGCGATTTGAATATGACACTGATATTTATATCGGACAGGTAAGCAGCGAACATGGAATAATTTTGAATTATGAATTATGAATTATTTGCGAAAATAACATACCCCATTGTTCTCTTATGAAGCTGCCGGTTTTATCATATGGTCACAGCATACTTACACAGCCTTGTAAGGAAGTTGATACAAATGATCCCGGGCTCGATAAGCTCATCGATGATATGTGGGAAACGCTTTACACCGCCAACGGTGTGGGGCTTGCCGCTCCGCAAATCGGCCACGCACTGCAATTGTTTATTGTCGATAGCGAACAGACGTATCTTGCTATGGATGATGAAGATCGCGAGGAATATTTCCGGGGAGACCGTGGGATCAGGGAGACGTTTATCAACGCTCGCATTATCCAAAGATCCGATAATTTATGGATCGATACAGAGGGATGCCTGAGCATTCCAACGGTCAGCGTAGATGTGCAAAGGCCGTGGTCCATCGAGATCGAATATCTTGACAGAGACTTTCGAACGAACAAACAAACGTTTTGGGGAGCAACGGGACGTATGATTCAACACGAGTTTGACCACACGCAAGGTATCCTTTTCCTGGAATATTTGAGTTCCTTCAAACGCACCATCCTGAAAAGACAATTATCACAGATTGCTGCCGGCGAGGTAAGCCCGAAATACCTCATGAAATTTCCCAACCCCTAAATTCTCCGATAGGGAGTATAAGTGGGCACGTAAAATTCTACTGGCCCTTTTAGATCTGATGGCATTTTTTGATCAGGACTAATCACCTTACGTGTCCCCCGGAATTCAGAGATACATCACAAGGCAGTGATAAAGGAATTCCCGACTCCAAATCTGTGTTGCAGGCTGTATGGACGTCAGCGTGTCTGAGGGAGATAAATTGGAGGATATTATCATGCTCATCAGAGATTATGTGGGTTGTAATGGATTGTATTGTCCCGATGTAGATCACATCGGATATCTCATGCCTGATATTGATATAAGTACGGAGCAGATTTCGGTTATCATGATTTCCGAGGCAGCGCCCCAAGATCCGGCCGATTACTACTATGCACCTGGAGATCCCCTATTTCAGAAAACCACGGTACAGGCCTTCAATGATGCCGGAGTAAATGTTTCTTCAGTCCTGGATATCCTCAACCGCGGTATATATCTCACTACGGCTGTCAAGTGCAACAAGACAGAGTACGGTATCAAAAAAGATACCATTTCACGGTGTTCGATGATCCTTGAACAGGAATTGGCTCTGTTCCCAAACGTGCAGGTTTATTTATTGATGGGCGACGTGGCAATCATGTCATTTAACTACATTGCTCAGCGGCTGGGAGAAAAACAGGTGATACCTTCAGGATCGACATACAAACTTCGTGGAGGTGAATACTATTTCCAGGGGAAACGGGTACTGCCATCCTACCTGCAGGCTGGTCCCAGTTTCTTTATCGAAAAAAGTAAACGCAAAATGATTGCAGAAGACATCGAAAAAGCCTTGAACCTGATTACATGCAACCGGTTACACGGAATAAAAGATCCGTAATGCTCCCGTTTGCATTCATTTGCCTCAACAGTGTTAACTCTGCCACACGACGATACTTTTTATTCCCGTTATCCTTGTACGTGACATTCACATATGTAATTTCAAAAGAAACTATAGATACCGGGCAATAACAGCATCTTTCTGTCAAAACAATAAAGGAGTCTGTCTGATGAAAAATATCGAAGTAGCAGTAATTAATGAAAGCATGGTTGTCACCAATGAAGTAGTACTGGGAACTGTTCCTATCCTGCAAACACAAGTCACAAGAGACCCTTTCATTTACTTTCCGTGGGATATATCGGCATCTATGATGTAACTTCCGGTTCCGGCTGGAAGCAGTTGACTGCGGAAAAACACAACATACGCGCCCGGCCACCGGTTGGCAGCCGGCGGGAAAGACGCAGAATTCCTGCAAGCGAACGGCTTGTCAGTACGGCAGTCATATTAAGAGAACTGTCAAAAGACTAAGCTGTACAATGATTTGAAATGATTCGGACTGCTCTATTCTTTCGAATACTGATAAACGGTTTATGCAATAGGTTGTAATTTGGGAATTATGTTGTCTTAAAAAAGAACAACATGTGATTTATAAGGTGAGCATATGATCAGATGGGGCATCTTTGTAATTGGATCGGTATGGCTCCTGTATATTTCCAGAACTTCTATCCGGTCACTTCGGTCCCACGGCTTTTACAGGTTCCTCGCCTGGGAATTTATGCTGGGCCTTCTTCTGATTAACATCGGTCATTGGTTGGAGCACCCGTTCAGACCGCTCCAGATCATATCCTGGCTCCTGCTAATCTTTTCAGCCTTTTTGGTACTGAATGCCGTGTATTTATTGAAAAAAGCAGGTCATCAGGGCATGCAACACGATGATCCCACACTCATCGGATTCGAAAAGACGACAACACTGGTAACGACCGGCATCTATAGGTACATCCGGCATCCCATGTACGCCTCCCTGCTTTACCTGGCGTGGGGAATATACCTGAAAAATGTTTCGGTTTTAAGTACGATTCTAATACTTATTTCAACCCTGCTTTTAATACTCACAGCCAGGACGGAAGAAAAAGAAAATCTGCTGTTTTTTGGAGAATCCTACCGGAATTATATGAGACGAACCAAGATGTTTCTGCCCTTTTTCTTTTAAATAATCTCATTTGTGGATAATCAACAAACTATTAACTTGTAAAACTGGCCACACACATGCGGGCGGAATACAGGAATCCATGGGAAAAACCGGTTCAAATCAACTACGCGAGTTTCGCTATTACGAAGATTTTGTCTCTGTCGATGATCTCCGCACAACCGGACTCGTGGAAAAATCCAGGACCATCCCTCTTCCATACGGATCCATGGATATGAAGCATTGGCTGTTCGACGGTATCAGGATTGGATTCCGGCATGTCAAATATAACGGCCATTATGACTTCTTTAAGTACAATAACCTGGATGTGGTAAACCTGTCATTCAATTTAAAAGGCAGTGTAATTATCAGACATGAAGGGCAAGAATACCAGGTTGCCGGTCAGAAACACAACATCATCTACACTCCCGGAGTGGGCAACACATTTAAAAATGCTGACCTGGAAACCGAAGTTTTTGAGATTCAGTTTATTCCGGATACTTTTATAAGAATGGCAGAAGATGGTAATGACACCCTGAAACGATTCCTGGAACAGATGCGAACGGGCAATCCTGCTGTCCTGGGGAGACAATCCCTGACTTTAAACCTGGACTTGCAAAAAGCCATTCAAGAAGTTTTAAATTGCCGGTTTACAGGCAGCATGAAGAAGCTGTTTCTTCTCTCCAAAAGTATTGAGATTCTCGTCCTACAGGCAGAAGCTTACGACAGGGCCGCTAACGAGCAACCAATCTGCTGCAAACGGAAAGACGACCAGGAGCGGATCCGGTATGCACGGGATTATGTTGTTGATCATGTTGATAATCCACCCAGCCTGTCCGAACTGGCCCGCATCATTGGAATCAATGAATACAAGTTGAAACGGGGATTTAAAGAGATTTTCCAGACAACGGTTTTTGGATATTTATCTGATTATCGCCTGACTAAAGCCAGGCAGATTCTTCTGGACCGCTCAAAAACCATCACCGAAATCGCCTACGACCTGGGATATTCCTCTCCACAGCATTTCAGCACGGCCTTCAAAAAAAAGTTCGGCGTCTCACCGAGTTCTGCTCGCGGATGACTCCGTGAGGTGTACGTTTTTCTCCCTTAGGTGTACGCCGGTATTGTTCACGAAACGTATATTATATTACCAAATTATTGAATAAAATTAGCGGGCGACCTGAATCACAGGGGAACGACGCATGATTATATCCAATAAAATAACGATGTCATCCTGATACTGTCCGTCGTGGTGAATGGCGTAGGATCTCGTTTTACAATTGGTAACGCACCTTACAGGTGTAACAATCGTAGTCGGATGCTAACGAGATCCTACTTTCCCCAACAAGTTGGAAAAAATCAGGATGACATCGTTAGTGTAATATGACCAAAGTGAATAGATATGAAAAAAGATCTCATCACTGAACAATCCATTGTTATTAATGCGCCGGCAACCAAAATTTGGGACGCATTAATAAATCCGGCAATCGATTAAGCAGTACATGTTTGGTACGGATGCTGTTTCGGATTGGAAGGTGGGGAGTCCCATAACGTACTGGGGTGAATGGAACGGAAAAACCTATGAAGACAAAGGCACAATCCTGGAGTTGGTACCGGAACGGCTGTTTGTGAGTACCTATTGGAGCAGCATGTCCGTGTCCGGCCTGCCTGATACCCCGGAGAACTACAAAAAAGTGGCATGGAAGCTTCAGCCCGAAAAGAATGGGATTCGGCTTACGGTTACACAAGACAATAACGCTTCGGAAGCCGAAAAGAACCACTCGGAAGAAAACTGGAAGATGGTGCTTAAGAAGATAAAAGAATTGCTGGAAGACAGATAAAATACATTTAAACGCTGGATGTCCGGGCGAGAACGCCTGGACGAGCATTGAATTCGAGATTAAACAGGAAATAACTATGGGAAAAGAATTGTTTGTAAAAGGGTCGATTACGATTAACGCACCGGCGTCCAGGGTTTGGGATGCACTGACTAAACCGGAGTGGACCCGTCGGTATATGTTCGGATGTGACGTTGTATCTGACTGGAAGGTTGGGAATCCCGTTCTCTGGAATGGAGCTGCTGATGGCAAGACGTACGTCAAAGGTAAAGTCGTCAGCTACAATCCCGGAAAGATGTTGCAGTATACTACCTTCGATCCGAATAATCCGGAAATGGAAGATGTGCCGTCGAACTACCTGACCGTGACCTATGAATTGTCAAACCAAAATGCTCACACAGTGCTCCACGTCTCCCAAGGTGATTACTCTACCGTTGCCAATGGCGATCAGAGGTATAAAGAAACTGTAAATGGCTGGGATTCTATTTTGTCTAAGATCAAGGAGTTAGTGGAGGGATAGGTTCGGTGTATTTGTATCCTGTCCGATAAATTCGATAAGATTTTCTGCCATAATACCCGGTTTTTCGAGCACCTGGAAGTAGTATTGTATTGGACATCCAATAATCAGGATTGGTTTACAGCAAAGCCTGAGCAATGAGAAGGGGGTTCACCCTTACAGTGGATGTGACATAAATTCGTACTGCAAGAGTGAAAATAAATTTTGTTATAATTTAATGGACTTAGGGTTTGGCTGTCTTCACCGGCGGTTCCGGTGCAGGAACCGCATTATGAACTGGTTTAATAGATTTCAGATAAGCGAAAACAGCCGAAAGTTCAGCATCACTCATGGTTCTGGTATCTTCAGCAATAAAATTCATAGGCGGCAAAAGTGGCCGTGTTCTGTCCATAGCTTCCTGAGCAGTGTTCCTGGTTGATTGATTTTGGTTGCATCCACCCAAAATCAAAGACGACACGACAACCACCATACAAAAGACCACCGACAACGACTTCATAGCAAACTCCTTTTAATAAATTACTTTCAACAAACTTATTATTTATAAGAACAATATATTTAAATATAAAATTATTAATTACTTATAATAGATAATATTCCTAAAGCGGTATCTTTGAAATAAACGCCTTCTGATTTGTACCGCATACTCATCTTACACAGATGCCTCTATAATTTTAACAGGCGAATGAGTTGGAATGATGCGGTTTAACTTCACACCTGCCTTTTGCAGTAATGCTTCGAATTCTTCGGCGGAACGCTCCTTACCGCCGACCATAACCTGCATATGTAAATCCAGAAACAGGCTGCCCATGTCTGCTTCATCATCCAGAACTCTCTCGATAATTAGTAGCCTTGTGTCGGCGTCCATTACTTTTCTGCAGGTTTGAAGTATTTGTAATGCCTTCTCATTATTCCAGTCGTGGATGATGTGTTTCATCAGAAGAACATCAGCCTTGGGCACACTCTTAAAAAAATTCCCGGACTTCACCGTGATTCTTTCCGACAGCCCGTTAAGTACGTGACCTTGTACGACACTGTTCAAATCGTACAGTATACCATGGAGATGTGGGTTAGCCAACAAGATGCTTTTTAGCAAAAGACCCTGGCCTCCCGCTATATCGGTGACGGTCTCGTATGGAGAAAAATCATATGCCGGTGGAATTCCCTGAGCTTCCAACATGGAGTTAGTTGTCATCCATTCATTGAAGAGGGCTGCATGATCAGTATGGGTCTCGATATAATCAAAAAACGGACTTCCCATAGTATGGGTAAAGGCCGATTCCCCTGTCTTGAGTGAATGAATCAAATTACGCCAACTCATCCGCTCGGACTCCATACTGCTAAGCATCAACCCGCCATATACACTACCGGGAGCATCTTTTAAAAGAAACCTTCCCGTTTCCGTGAGTGAGTATTGCCCGGCCTCTAAAGAGATGATCCCAAGACCGGCTGCATACCGTAAAATTCTGAAAAGGACGTCAGCTTCAAGACTGCAGTTGCCTGCTAATTGCTCAAGAGATTTTGCCTCGTCTCTCAGTTCTTCTATCACTCCCGTTTGCGTAAGTGCATACAATACATTCGAATTGGCAAATCCCGCTGTTAATTGCCTCGCCCTGAAGTTCGGCGGTAATAGCTGATTATCCATCTTTACCCTTGCAAGTTTATATTACCTGTAGTCAACAATTCCTGTCAAAATAGATTGAGAATGTGAATGAGGCAATAGAGTGAGTGTTATACCTTAAGTTAAAGCACTTAAAAAAAAATCGAATTACTAAACCAATTCATTTAGCATGCCAGACATCATCTATTTCAACTCGCCCACCGAATGGACCGATTGGTTGAAAGAGAATCATGATAATGTCCGGGAGCAATGGGTGGGATTCTTCAAAAAGGATGCAGATCAATCAGGTATAACCTACTCCGAAGCCCTTGACGTGGCTCTCTGTTTTGGCTGGATTGACGGGATACGCAAACGGGTGGATGATGACCGGTACAAAATCCGGTTTTCTCCGCGGAAACCCAACAGCTACTGGAGCGCAGTGAATATCAAACGGGTTGAAAAGCTGATAGAAAACGGACTCATGCAACCACCAGGATTGAATGCATTTCAGGAATATGATCCTAAAGATTCCGATCAATACTCGTATGAACGCCCCAATCGTAAACTTGACCCTGCCTGTGAGGAGCAATTCAGGAAGAACCAAAAAGCATGGGATTTTTTCCAATCACAGCCACCCTCCTATCGCAAAACAGCAAGCTGGTGGGTGATGAGTGCCCAAAGGGAAGATACCCGTCAACGGCGCCTGGCAACGTTGATTAACGATTCCGAAAACGGGGAACGAATTGCAGCAGTGACGCTTAAGCCAAAGTCGTGATTATTAAAAAAGCCGCGGATAACTTTGGATTGCTGTCTGGATAATTCGGGTTGTGGCACAAAATGGCCTATCAACTCTGAAAACAAACATCGGGACAATTTTAACTGCTGAACAGTTCATTCATTGAGATACCGGACTGTTGCTTCTTGATTACTCCGTCGCTTGCTCTTCGATGGCCCTGGGCAGTGTCTTTAATTCGGAAGCTTTGCGAAGCTTTTCCTTCACCTCTCCAAATTGAAGTACGGCTTTTTCGAGATATTCATTCACTTCATCAATATAACCGTCAACAGAGGCGCACCAGATTCGGTTGATATAGCGTTCTCCACCTGCGAAATCACTCATGATGAAACCATACGTCTTGAGATCATAGACATGGATAAGTGTCTGTCTGGCATCCGCAAAACGTTGAAGATGATCCGCAATATGTTCATCTATTTCATCATGAAAATCATTCACCGATAGTTGCTCTTTTTTCTCTGATATCTTTTTCAGATTAAGTATCACACTATCCACACTCTTCTCAAGATCAGAGATATTCTCCTGGATAGCCTCTTCGGTATGAGTCGATTTATGCTGACCTATTCTAATCATGGCAATTCCAATGAACCCCAGCACCAGGAATGGTATGTAGTATCCCCAGTTGACCTGTGTTTTATCGATTGATACCAGGAATGCTCCTACAAGGAAGCTAATCACAATGAATATGTAACCGATTATACGCAATTTTCGCCTTCCGTTTTATAATCCTGTGAATACCATGTACAAGGCAAATCCAACTCCTACCAATGCTTCGCCTACAATTAACCCGGCTGCTAAAGGAATACCAATCTCGTTGCTGAATTTGGGTCCTTTTCTCCAGTCGATGATCAGTCGCAGCGCAGTCCCAAGACTGTAAGTTAGCACAATATTGAATGGCAGATAGAAACCAAGTCCCACTAAAATACCAAGACCACCCACCCCGGTCGCACTCAGCAAAGCGCCGATTCCGGCACCCGCCGCATACTTCTGTATGGCTACATGCCCGCCGAGAATACCTCTGATCATACTCGCCAGGACCTCGCCTTGTGGTGCGGGCAGCCGGTCGCTTCCAATGTGATAGGCGTTATTGAGGATAAAAACCAGTGCTACAACCAGGATGGGCCCGAGCCACGACCCAAGAAACTGGCCTATCTGCTGTTTTCTCGGACTTGCGCCGACGAGGTAACCTGTCTTCAGGTCCTGCATCAAATCGGTTGCCTGGGCCATAGCCACGCAGGCGGCGGCCCCAACCATCACCGAGGTGATGATCGCCGCTTCGTTTCCAATTCCGCTTGCGATGAAGATGAAGATCGTGATCGCGATTAATGTCATTCCACTCAATGGCGACCAGTCAGTTCTGCCGACACACTCCGAGAGGATGACGCCTGATACCCATATCCAGAAGATCCCTGCCAGGGCAATCAGAGCGCCTCTTACAATGCCGATTTGCTGCGTCGACATGACAGCGATGATGAAGAGGAGGATACCTGCGCCGATGATGCCGACATAAAGCAGCTTGATCGGCATTTCATCACTCGACAGCCTCGTCTTCATTTTTGCAGCCTGCTGCATGCTTCGGATCGCGCTGTAAATCAGCGGAAGAGCTAGCACAATACCCATCAGAGCCCCGCCAATCAGCATCCCGATGCCGACCGGTTCGAACAGCTGTGATCTCAGGATGCCGGGATCGGTTGAGATCAGGAGATGATTCGCTGCCAGCACCGGTGCCAGCAACCAGTAACACACAAACCCGCCTATGATGAAAAAGATACCCCCTTTCCCGGAGATGTACCCGACTCCGATGGTAAGAAGGGAAATATACCAGATGCCGTTCATGTAAACCGGCATGCCAAGAATGTGACCAAGATTAAAGTTGGTGACCCCTGTCGCCTGGGAAATAAAATTGACGATGCCGCTGATCAACGCCCCGCTGAGAAGCAGTAAGGCTTTTTTTACGCCCGCTCCCGGAGACTTCAGGATCGTTGCTACGGCAATACCGCTTGGAAAAGGATGACGTTCAAAATCGATCATCTGCTTCCTTAGCGGGATGATAAACGCAATACCAAGGATCCCGCCCGCGATCGTACCGAAGACCATCAGCACCGGACTAAAATTGGTCACGTTCAGAATAAACAGAGCAGGAACCGAAAACATGATCCCGGAGGAGGCACCATTTACCGCACTGGCGATCGTTTGGTTGATATTATTCTCGATGATGCTGTTACGGTGCATTATCCCCCGCAGCACTCCAAAACCCAAAATAGCAGCCAGCGTGGAACCGGTGATAGAGAACCCCAGTATCAGGCTTGCATAACCCATACTGATCGTAATGATGGCTCCTAAAAAATAACCCACAAGGATAGATGGAAGTGTTAATTCCGGATAGGGACCTCTTCTTACTATCTGTTTTGCTTTTGTTTTTTCCGCCAAATTATACTTTCCGAACCGCCGTACGGCCTGCCTGTTGGGATTGATATCAGAAAATAGAATAGGTGAAAATATACTATCGAACAACCGATGCCACAAGCATGTACAAACTTACGGCAAATGAGATTATGTTTAACGTACGCCATATAAGAGACGGCATTATTTTTCTTTAGCAAAAAACTCAAAAAAAACAACGCCATTCCCGTGAAAACGGTCCCGAGAACTCGGGAAGAAAAGACAATCATTTAAAACCTTGTCCCAGATGATTTGGGATACTTATTAACGGTAGATTAACGTGAGTTCGAGACAAAAAAGGAATGGACATAGAGGCGAAACCAACAACAGCCCGCATGACTCTCTTAACTAACTGTCTACTTTTTTGTTACGAGTCCATTAAATTAATGATATAACATCCGTACTGATTAATCCGATGTAAATGAATAATCAAATCACTCGAAGCCAATTCTTAAAAACGCTTGTTGCGGCAGGAGTAGGATCCAGCCTTTTAGGTTCTTCACTTTATGCCAAAGAAATGAGTAGCAAGCAATCGAACGAACCTGAAAATTCCAGCGATTTCTCAATAAGGGGATTTCATATCGATCTGCGAACGGAAGTAATGACGATTGGAGCCTTGAAGAGGCTGGCTAAGGAATTGGCTGCTTTGGGCATCAATGCCATTGTAATGGAATATGAAGCCTCCTTTCCCTACAAGAATAATATTACGCTTCGAAACCCCTATTCTTATAAGAGAACGGATATTCAGGATTATGTTTCTTATTGCTCTTCCCTTGGCATTGAGGTTATACCGCTTCAGGAATGCCTGGGCCATGTCCAGTATATCCTCCGGCATAACCGGTATGCAAATCTGCGCATTAATGATGACATATTTTCACAGGTTGATCCCCTTAATCCGCGAGGCCATTTCGTTGTTTGATGATCTCATTAAGGATCTGTCATCCCAGCATTCGTCACATTATATACATGTGGGGGGCGATGAAGTCCGGCATTTAACAAATAAGAAATCCCATTCTTATGTTAAAAAAAACGGGATATCCAAGCTTTATACACAATATATGAAGCAAATTTGCCAGATTGTTATTGATCTGGGAAAAACACCGCTCCTCTGGGCTGATATGATCCTCAAACATCCCGAAGCCATTGAAGACTTACCCATCGATAAAATCATCTTTATCGATTGGAATTATGGATGGGATATCAACATGTTTGGGAATATAGCCGACCTGCAAAAGAAAGGATGTACTTTTTGGGGTGCCCCTGCCCTGCGAAGTTCACCGGACAACTATTTCCTCACCCGTTGGGAAAAACACTTTAATAATCTCAGAGATTATATCCCTTACTCCCGAAAAGCGGGGTACACAGGCATGCTCATGACTTCATGGTCCACGTCGGGGGTCTACGGCTATAAACGAGAAGACAGTCACGGTGAGATATTGGAGATGTTTCCCATAAGAAATGTATATCCTCTTTCCGGTTTCCAGGTTCTCATTGAGGCATATGCCAAAGCGGTCCATTCTTCACAGCCCATTGATCCGGAAAATTTTGTAGTGGATTATGCCCAAAAGCGTTATGGTCTCTCAAAGCCTGATGGGATAAAACTATGGGACTATTTCAAGCATACCCAGGTGCAACTGATCAATGGAGTCCCTGAAAACAAAGAGCCTGTTCAGCAGATTGCGGATGAATTCAGAAAAATCAAAAATCACGTTTACCAATTAAAACCAACCAAGCATAAAGAGGAATTTGAACATTACCGGCTCATGGCTGATATCCGCGAGTTCTATCTTTCCGTGATGGAACTGGAATCAATGACCGATTCATATCAGGGGGGAACGCAGGCGCTGGAAAAACTAAGGGGACGTTTAAACCAACTGCTGCGATCTCTCAAAGGACCTTGACGAACGATTCATCGCATTAAACAGCGGCTATCTGCACGATGCAGAATTAGAAAGATTGAATCGCCTGAGGAATGAACGGCTTGAAAATATCAGAAAAAAATTTATAAGCATTTGACAATAAATAACTAACCCCGGGAAACCTGTTATGAGTGATCTCATCCTCGAAGAAAAAAAAGATAAGCTCAACATCAAAGGCTACAGTACCGGTATTGAGATGGGGAAAGCAGCGGCGGATTTCGTGAGCCGCCATTTGCAATCGGCTATTGCTAAGAATGGATCTGCCAATCTGATTCTGGCAACAGGTGCTTCGCAGTTTAGTTTTCTGGATGCATTTAAGTCCACAACCTCATTTGACTGGTCGAAAATAACCGTATTTCATTTAGATGAATATGTAGGCATTCGATCTTCTCATCCGGCCAGTTTCCGCAGGTATCTACGGGAACGGATTCTGGATGAGGTCCATCCTCATAAAGTATATTTTCTGGATGGAGATGCAACAGATATTGAAAATGTGATCAAACAATATGAACAGCAATTGAATAATCACCCGATCGATATGGCGTGTATTGGGATCGGTGAGAACGGCCACATTGCTTTTAATGATCCGCCGGTGGCTGACTTCAATGATTCCCAAATGGTTAAGATTGTGGATCTGGATGAAAAATCCCGAATGCAACAGGTAAATGAAGGATGGTTCGGAACCCTTGAAGAGGTCCCCAGGCAAGCTCTGTCGCTTACTATTCCAGCTATTATGAGGAGTAAGACCATCAGCTGTGTCGTCCCCGATCAAAGAAAGGCAGAAGCTGTATCACATGCGATCTTTGGTCCGATTTCCACACAATGCCCGGCATCCATTCTGAGAACACATCCCGATGCGGTTCTCTTTCTTGATCAGTACTCGGCTTCCGGCATAACACCCAGGCACCTGTAGATTCGTCCCCATTACCTACCGATTGCCATGCCATTAATATTCTATCCATGGCTAATTTCTGATTCGATAAGTTTATAATAATGACAGACCATTCATTCAAAACACAGGGCGCTTCGCAACTACGTTCCGTAATAGGCAAAAGCCTGACAGGCGATGATATATTAAACGTACATTTTTCGAATGGCTTCATTACCCAAATTACCCGGGAACCCAAATCTCAAGATGAAGATGCTGACATCCCCTATATAGCACCCGGACTGATTGATAACCAGGTAAACGGATATAAAGGAATCGATTTTACCGAACCGGGGTTATCTGTTGAGCGAGTCAGGCAGACAACGATGGAACTTTGGAAAGAGGGTATTACAACTTACCTGCCAACCCTTATTACAGGCCGGACATCCGACCTGATTCAAAATCTGAAGGTATTGGCCCTGGCAATGCAAGATCCCACGATCAAGGGATCTATAGCCGGAATCCATCTGGAAGGCCCATATATTAGTCCGGAGGATGGTTATCGTGGTGTCCACAGCAAAAAATGGATCAAACTACCAAATTGGGATGAATTTACGGAATACAGGAAAGCAGCTCAGGATAATATCAGACAAATCACATTAGCACCGGAGCTGAAGGGGGCCATTGATTTTATCCGAAAAGCACGAAGTGAAGGAATCGTTGTAGCCCTGGGACACCACAATGCTCCAGCACCAACAATCTCAAAAGCCGTTGATGCGGGAGCAACCATTTCAACTCATTTGGGAAATGGCTGTGCCAATACCATCCACCGGCACTATAATCCTTTGTGGCCCCAGCTGGCAGATGATCGGCTTAAAGCCAGTATCATTGCAGACGGGTTTCACCTGACCAAATCCGAAATGCAGGTTTTTTATAAAGTAAAAGGCGTAAAAAATTTGATCCTGGTTTCCGACATAACAAAAATTGGAGGATTACAGCCGGGTGAATATTTGTGGCATGATATGAAAGTAGTTCTTGAGGAAAGCGGACTTTTAAAATATCCGGCACAAAACGTTTTGGCCGGTTCTTCTATGACGTTAAGAAGAGGCATTGAAAATATGGTCAAACATACGGAATGCTCCTTAGCGGATGCGATCACGATGTCCACTTCTAATCCTGCGCAATTAAACGGATTTGAAGACAGGGGAAGCCTCGAAACCGGGAAGCGTGCGGACATCATTTTGTTTGATTACGACGGCCGTGACTTCCTGATAAAAAAGAGTATCGTTAGCGGCCATGTCGTATATGATGCCAATACATCCGGGAAAGGCTAATTTACCGCCAAACTTTTCTTTCCCGGTGTACCCAGGTACCGGCTGAAAAAGGATACGACCTTGTCAAGATACTTGTGTGGATCAACCTCATAGGCTCCCACATGCCGGGCTCCTTTTACAATCCATATATAGGTATTGGGTTCCGATTTCACTTCATTATATAAAAGCCGGCTGTTGCTCATTGGAATGGTCTTGTCTGCTGTTCCTGCTATCAATAAAAGCGGCCTTGGCTTCCAGGTTTTGAGTGTCTTGTTTGGCGCTACTCTATCGACATTTAGTCCATTGAACACATCCATCTCCCAGAGTATTTCTGCCGTAAACGGGAAGTTTGGCAGATTGGTCCAGTGCGGCATATGGCTGCTCAAATAGCTGCGCAGATTGGCAAACGGACTGTCTGCAATAACCGCAGTGATTGCCGTATCCTTTCCGGCAGCAAGGATAGCTGTCGATGCTCCCATGGAATAGCCGATGATTCCCACTTTGGTATAGTCATGTGCGTGAGCATAGTCAACGGCTCCAAGCAGGTCTCTCACTTCATATTCCCCTACCGATACAACTTTGCCGGGTGAATCACCCTCCGCACGAAAATCAAACAGGATCACCGAAATTCCGGTCTTGGACAAAGTATCCGCCAATGGAAGTACCGGTCGCAGATCGGAGCGATTATCTTTATATCCGTGAGCAAAAATCACCAGTTTGTGGCTAGCATGATCCGCAGGAATCAGCCAGCCTTTTATCTGCAGATGATCTACCCGGGATGGAAACTGTATGCTTTTATAAGCAAGATGATAAGCAGCAGGTGTTTTGGTAACCGGTTTCCTCTTCGGGTGCGTCAGGTTCCAGCCCACATAATACGAGACCCCCATAGTGCTCAGAACTGCGAGCAGAACGAGGATTCCAATAAGGATACCAGCAATTTTAAGCTTCTTATGTTTCAAAAAACCGGATGATTGGATGGATGAGGATGACGAGCCGCCGTTCTTATTGCGACCGACTAATTTAGCATTTAAAATGCATTTTAAATTATTGAGATGTTATTCATCCAGTAAGAAATAATCAACGCGAGGTTGCACGTTATCTGACAGCCCAAAGCCACCAGATGTCTTTACGTGGTCTTCCATTAGTTCAAAAGTGGTCTTAATAAGGAAAAAGCCGGACTTCTTATCCGGCTTCTTCTGCGTCTTGTAGCGATCCATTGAATTCCGGATTTACTTGATTAGCATCATTTTTATTTCAAACGAGTTCAACAGAAGGAGGATCCTGTAAAAGATCAGGATAAAGTGTTTATATCTATGGGGATGGTTTTCACCAAGAGCACTTGTAAACAGCAATCAATCGTTATAAAACGACCCAACATATTTGAGTTACGCTAATGGATAAGCGAGTCATAATCAAAATGCTCCAGGAGTACGTCTCAACTCTCCGGGATATCGGTAAGAACATATCCTGCGAACTACAGGATTTTATTAATGGAATGGAAAAGGCGTTGGAATTTAAACTACCATTACGTTAAAGCGGCTATTCCGAGTCGTAATGACCGATTTCGAAGATGTTTGGTGGATTTGAAGGGAGTCGAATCTTATGGAATGATCGGAATATACAGGTGATGGGAAGTCATTTATTAGTGGCTTCGTAATATAGGGTACGAATTGCGGGCTATTTTCTGCCCACTGACAACGAGTCAGGAGCGGATGACCAACGGACCTGCAGACTCAAAGATCCGGTTTCCGGACATAAAGATTACGATCAATTGCTCTCTTGACATATTCCTTTCTGTAGATATTCAAGGTGCCTGACCGAGGTTGATCAACCCTGCTGTTCGGTGTCTGCAATGGAGTGGTGGAGTTTGGCGGAGGAATGCATGTTCTGCACGCGCAGCACTTTAAAAAGCACGATCCAGAGCAGGATGCAGACACCACCGCTAACCATAGCGTCGACGAGGAAAGCTCCCGTGACGCCGTTCCAGTCGAAACCGTGACCATCGATGACTTCCATGTAAATAATGGGTAAATTCATGGCATTGGTGAGTACGGCAAAGATGGTGGCGGCGAGTGGATTGCCCTTGCCAATGACATCGAAAATGATGGCGAATGCGGTAGCAAACGCTGCGGCCTGGAAGAGATTTTCGCCTACAAAGGCAATGCCGAAGGTGCCCGATGTACGCGGCAGCAATAACAAGCTGAGCGTGAAGCAGGCCCCGATGATGCCGATGGCGAGGTACATGCGCCGCAACGCGAACTTCCTGGCGATGGGCGGGATCAAGAAGCTGCCAATCACGCCGGCCACGATGCTGCCCATGCCGCCGTAGAAACTGACCAGGCCCGGGCTGGCGTGGAAGTACTTGCCCCAGCCACCAAGGGTATTGGTCAGCGCAAACGAGGCGGAAGGCAGGATGAACATGGCCAGGGCCACCAGCACCTCGCGGCGTTCGAACAGTGAGATGACGTTTCGGCCGAAGCGGCTGAAGCTCTCGCTGGCCAGGGTACCGTTGGCCGCCGGCGCCGGAATGAAAAAGAACGAAAGCATCGGTGCCAGGAAGACGACCAGCACAAGAGGTGCGGCATCGCCCGGGGACAGATGCTGTGTCAGGTAGCCGGATATGAGTACGCCAAGGCCTCCGCTGCAGATATTGAAGATCGTATTCCAGGAACCGAGCTTGCTGTGGTTGTCCTTGTCGACCAGGGCCCCGGTCCAGCCACCGACCGCCGCACCATACAGGGCAATAGACAGGCTTGCGACCACCATGACGGCTTCGATTTCCACTTTCGACGGGTGGTAGAACACCGTGAACGCCGTACCAAATACCCCGAGCAAGCCGAACACGATCGCGTAGGTGCGCCGTCTGAAGCGGACATCAAGAATCGGCGCGATCAGGAAAACCATGAAATTCGGAACCGAGACGATAGCAACCGCCACGGCAATGTCGCCGCCGGGAACATTCTGGGCTGCAAGAATCTGCGGCATGGTGACAATGATAAAACCGAACACCAGGCCAAATGTGGCAACGGGGATGCTGAGTACCCACGCCGGAGGGACACGCCGGGTGGTGCTCATACAAGGTCCCCCTGGTGTCTGCTTGTTCCCGGAAGAAGTGTAGTAATACCACCAGACAGGCCCCGGTTTCTCAAACAGGAGAACTCGACGTCTAATTTATTATGAGCCTCCCCATTAGCAATACACCGGAGACAGATACAATCATCCAATTCTTGTTCAGCGAACACAAGGCTTGTGTAAATATATCCTGTAACTGTTCCACAACAATTACATCTTGAATCTGATTTCTCTATAGATCCAGTTTCTAATGAATTCGGATGATATTTGAAGTCTGGTAATAACATCTTTCTTTCCTGGCCGGCTAACGACCCAGCGAATAAAGAGCATAATTTAGCAAACAAAACGTAAAATCCGAATGAAAACCAGAGAATGCCTGGCTAAGTTACGAGTATAGTTTACCACAATTTAGCTACGATCCTAATCTCCTCATTTTAAGAGCTTAGCGTAATTCCTCTCCAGCAACTCCCGGTACTTCTCCTTCATTTGCTCTGAGAGAAAGGATTCTTCGATAAGCTTCCGAAGCAGCGGCTGCCGGTCTTCCATTTTTGAGAACTCATTGGCTATCTGTTTGGACGTCAGTCCGATGCTCCGACCAAACTGTTCAAAATCGCCCCTTCTGAACCGGCTCTTCTTTCCATTCAGTGTCAGTGCCAACTCCTCTGAATCTACTTGTTCCGGAATGATCAGGCGGGTCGACAGCAAGTCATAGGAAGCAGAAAACTTCCATCCGATCTGAGGATCCTGGAATAGAGAAAAGTTTTTCAGATGCATGTCCCCGTTGCCTGTCAGGTAGCTAAAGAGCACGACCTCAAAGAAGCGTACGATGTCAAAAATTGGATTGGCGACATACCGCTTGATGATCTTAGCAATCTGTTCATGAGAGCCTTTGTATTTATCCTCCGTGAGCCTGCCCGAGAGCTGGCACAGGTCTTCCATGGCCAGCTTCTCCCCTTCATCTGTGCGGTCGATACGGCGCGTGATGAAAGCGGGTTCTCCGGACTTAAGATGAATAAGTCCGCTGGGCACCGTCTCAATACCTACCACCTCTGCCATGCGCATGGTGCAGTGTTCATTCTCCGGGAGCTCTGGCCAGCGGTTGGAAGGCGGCTTCAGAATGAATCTTCCCCACAGCCCGACAATCGTTAATTTCCGGGCTTCCCGGGCCTGATGCTGGATCTCCATGGATAGCTTTGCCTGTACTCCCGGTACCGTTACACGGCGACTCACCACCTTCTCTGCCAGCGTATACAGATCTTCTGCGCGATAGTCCATTTCCGGAACCTCATCAGATCCAAACAGCACCCGCAGACAGCCTGTGTGATAATCCTGACCACGGCTGGTCTCCTGCATACAAATCAGACATCTGTTACTCACCGGTCCCTCCTTCTGCCTGCGCGTCCTCCCCATCTGCACCTGGCTCTCTGACACTTACATTACCAATGGTATCCCGGCAGCTTACCAGGAGCAATCCCATACGGTCGCGGGGATTCATCTTCCATGTCTGCCCCACCACGTCCAGGAGCCATCCTTCCGGGATAAGCCCGTCAAAGAAGGGAAATAGGACAGTGGCTTCAAACGGTTCTTCCTGAAGAGGCAGTGTCAGACTGACCGGTCTTGCTTCCGGTTGTTCCAGATACTCCTCCCTGTATGCAAAACGGTATCCTTCATCGGTCTCCTCCAGTGTACCTGCCCAGTCATCCGCCACATAGATATGTGCTACTCTATAACTCATCACGATCCTCTACCGGGATGGGACCCATTTTGTAGCCAAAGAGCGCCAACACCTGGTTTACTTTATCCAGACGCAGGCTTTCTTTTCCCTGCTCCAACTCCCGGATGAAGCGCAGTCCCAGACCTGAGCGCTCGGACAATTGCTTTTGAGTAAGCCCAAGCTGCTCTCTGCGCTGTTTGACAAAGGTAATGAGTTCGTGAGTTGTTGGTTTCATAAATATACCTTATCGGGTATAATACGTACATAATTTATTTATATTATACCTGAACGGGTATAAAAAAACAATAAATCAATAAAATATACCTCTTCGGGTATACCATCTAGTACTTTCTGTGTCCAATAATCAGAGTTACTTGGACAAAAAAAATGATCCGAGATACATTTATATCCAGACGGGCAAAAGTGGACCTGATTATGATATTCGAACTGGTGGAAAATATGAAGCATTCCCAAAATCATCTTCCAACGAAAATCAGATCCTTCATGAGTATTATGATGCTTTAAAGAATGCAGCCGGAATGAGTCCTTCAATGATTTCTGGTATAATCCTGTTTCCTAATCGACTAAACCTGAAAAGAGACAGCCAGAGACTTATAGTTGCAATCCACTATATTGCCCTAAGAGAAACGGCGTGAATTACGCGAACAATCAAATAAATCAAGCCGCTAACAAGCTCATTAAGGGAGCTAAGCCGGCTGGGCATTCCGCGGCGGCTGATGGCTTGTGCTCAGGCTTTTAGCTGCATTAACAAGTGTTGCTCGTATCTTAGCCCCTTATGCACAGGGTCGTTATACGGCATCGGCCAGCTGAGCGATCGGCAGCGAAAACCCAAGACCAGGTTAACCATTTTGGCAACCAGCGGGCAGCCAACTGCTAAGGCAATGTGCTGGTTATTTTTGGGGGGTGAATTCCACCGTCCACTCAATACCGTACTTGTCCCTAAACATTGCAAAGTGGGTACCCCAGGGACTTTCCGCCATTGGCATTTCAACTGTCCCGCCCGCTGAAAGTCCGTTGAAAATCCTGTCTGCTTCTTCTTTGCTTTCTGTAGTAATTGCGATCTTAGATCTATTTTCGTTCTCGTTTACTCGTCCCATGATTTCCGGAACGTCATTTGCGATCAAGACATTGTCGCCGATAGGCAAAGCAATGCGCATTATTTTATTTGCTTCATTTTCGGGTACTGGGAACTCGGCGCTTGCTATGTCTTTGAAACGAGTAATACCAGCGAATTCCCCACCGAAAACGGATTTGTAAAACGTAAACGCTTCTTCGGCATTTCCGTTGAAGTTAATGTAGGGGTTTATCTTTGCCATATTTATTATGCTATTTTTGAAATAAAATATTATTACACAATAAGAATACACGTTATATACAACATGCTTATCACACCAAATTAATACCAAATATATGAAGAAAAAAAAGCACATAAATTACAACTGATCCTATGGCAAAACTTATATCATACATTGTTTCCCATAACATTTTTTCTTTTTTTCCTTCTTTCCTGACCAACCTCATAATCACAGCAGGAGTAATAAGAATTGTAAAACCAAAACCAGTTCCAACCCCAGCAACGGAGTATCCATAATAATTTAGTTGCAAATCTGCCGGCAAAGCTCCTCCGATAATCTACAGAAGGTACTGATTCTCCAGTTTTTCACACAAGTCGGGACTCTAGTTTATCTGTTAATGAATTAACTCCGATATCCGTTGTACCTTGAAGACTTGTTTCATAAGCATCCCAATCGCTCTCTCTTTTTGTCCACCAGAATAGCTCCTTTTTCTAGGCAGATTTTCAGAAGCAACTTTGTTCAGATTTACTCGCTGGCAAGTTGTGACAGGGAGGTATTTCGCTTATTATCTTTGTAACGTTGTTAGGAAGGTTCGCCACCTAACAAGCGTTCAAGGGGACTAAGCCGGTCGGGCATTCCGCCGCGGCGGATGGCTCGTGCTCAAGGTTTTAGCTACATTAACAATCAGTGCTCATATCTTAGCCCCTTATGCGCAGAGTCGTTAGCCCGCCTCAATCCTCAGACCTATTGCACATTTCAGTGGTATTGTATATAATACCACTATGAATTCTTTGCAGATCGTTTTGGATACCAATATCGTTTATTCGGCTCTTCGTTCTAAACGTGGAGCTTCTTATCGGTTACTCTCTTTGTTGGATTCTGAGGCCTTCGAAATCAATCTTTCAGTTCCACTTGTTATTGAATATGAAGATGTTTTGAAGCGGAAACAGGATACTCTAACATTTTCAGAGAACCGAATTGAGCAATTCCTCGATTATTTATGTAAGGTGGGCAATCTACACGAAGTGTTCTTTCTATGGCGTCCAATACTCAGAGATCCAGAGGATGATATGATCCTTGAATTGGCTGTGCGAGCTCATTGCCAATACATTGTCACATATAACAAACAAGATTTTATAGGCGTTGAAAAGTTCGGGATACAACTGGTTACGGCTAAAGAATTTCTTCAAATTATAAAGGAGATCCCATGAGTACCTTAAGTGTTCGATTACCAGATTCTCTACATAAGAAATTGAAAGAACTTGCGGAAAAGGAATCGGTTTCCCTGAACCAGTTTATCACCCTGGCAGTTTCGGAAAAGATGTCGGCCTTATTAACGGTTGACTATTTGAAAGAGCGTGCCAAGAGAGGAAACCGTAAAGCCTTTGAGGATATTATGTCTGAGGTCCCAGATGTAGAACCAGAGGATTATGACAAGTTGTAGGCAGGCAGGTCAGCTTCAAATTTGAAGTGCAACAGTTCCTCGTATCTTTGCCCCTTATGCACAGGGTCGTTATATGCATAAATTATGCTTTCAAAATTCATTGGGAAAATATGAATGTGGATTTATAAGAAGGCGATAAATTTATTAATGACAGTGACTGTAATTCTTATTACAGTACAAATAGTTGATGCTCAAAACTGGCACTCAATAGGACCATCGGGCATGCCTGTATCTACCTGCCTTTCTTCAAGGTACATTCTTATAGGAACACATCAGGCAGGAATCTCACGATCAATTGACAATGGCCTCTCTTGGGAATATGTAAAAGATATGCCGCCAAAGGCTTATGGAAATCTGCCGAGTAACGTTATTATGTGCATAAAACATGATCCTACAAATCCTGATATTGTTTATGCAGGAACCGGACCAGATGAAACGGCAACAGGTCATGGTATTTATCGAAGTACTGACGGTGGTGAAACATGGCAAGCTATGAATACCGGTTTACCACAATGGGCAGCAGTACCGGAAATTTCTATTAATCCGTTCCATACGAATGAGGTTTATATAAATTGCCGTTCAAATGATGGTTACAGCATTTACCAAAGTTTTAATAGCGGCAAAACATGGAATCTGTTTTTTAAAGATCAGTATCTAATCTCGACACTTATCTTTGATTCACAAGATTCGACTTTACAATATGGCGTAGGTACAAATGGTACCGTTTACCAGTGGAAAGACAGATCCTATACAAAATTTGTACCGTCAAAGGATCCCTTTACTTATGAACCACACCCCTGGACTTTTTTGAATCCTAAAACAGGCTCCCTTTTTTATGCAAACAAGACCAGTTTATATAAACTTAAAAATGACAGTGATTGGGTATCATTAATGAGTAATTTACAGGCAACAGATGTAAATATTACTTCAATATCTGATGCTGATATCGATCAACAAAGTGGAAAAATTTTTATATGTACTGATGATGGTGTTTTCACAAGCACGGATGATGGGGGGCATTGGAATTTAACCGATGCCCCAGCAAATATGAAAATAAGTATTGATTCCAGTGAAGTTGTGATAGTTGGTTTTAAAGGGGTCTACCTTTCAAAAGATGATGGAACCGAATGGAATAAAATTTCTAACGGACCAAAAATAAGTTCTATTTACCAAACATCTATGCCCTCGACTGCCACCGGAAGTGTTATTTATGCAGTAGGAAAGGACAACTCTTTTTCAACACAAAATGTTTTATTCAAAACTACAAATGAAGGTAATACCTGGAGTAAATTACAATTACCAAATGGGGTTTCCCCGACTGTAGTTAGGGCTAATCCGTTAAACCCGGATGAAGTATATGTCGGCTGCGGACAGTTTTTCACCGGCAATTTAGGGTTATACAAAAGTAATGATGGCGGGGTTAACTGGAAGCAGATATTGCCGGATAGTACAACGCCGGTAACCGCGATAGAATTCTTTCCTCAGGATACTAGCCGTATACTTCTTGGGTTGCCCGGCAGGATCCTGAAAAGCAATAATTCCGGAAGTTCATGGGAAGGGCTTTTACAAATTGTAGCTGCTCGAAATGTAGCTCTAGAAATGAATACTGTAGAAGTTGCGCCCAATAATCCCAATGTAGTAACCGCTGGAATATCGTCTAACTTTGCTGATAAAGGGGGATTTTTCATTACTTCTGATAGTGAAAACACATGGGATCGCCGTGTGAACGGATTAAGCATAGATTTGGATCATACTAATATTACAGCAATCGCAATTAGCCCTAAAAATGACAGTTTAATTTATATAGGCAACAGTGCAGGCGTTTATGTAAGTTCAGACATGGGGAACCAGTGGCGACAGTGTCTATCATCGGATTTTACTAACGGGGGTATTGTCGAGGACATTAAAATAGATAAAGATAATCCCAATGTTATTTTTGTTACCGAAAAGGGAAATGACATTGGTGAAGGTGGATTGTTTTTCTCTGGTGATGCGGGAAAAACATGGAAAGAATATAAATTCCCTGATATCAATGACCATTCTAGAACTTCAATTAATATCCTTCGCTATGGAGAAAAGTACAAGGTGTACATTGGAACAATTTCTTATGGATTATATAAGGGAACGTTTCCCGGAACAGTATTACCCGTAAAACAGCAGAATCAAATAGTAAATTCATATACCCTAAATCAAAATTATCCAAATCCTTTTAATCCGACTACTATTATTAATTACACTATTCCCAAAGCTGGTTTTGTTACAATAATAGTTTATGATATTGAGGGGAGGGAGATTAGAACATTGGTTAATGAAGAAGAACAGCCCGGAAATTATCACGTAAGATTCAATGCACGGGATCTTTCCAGTGGACTATATTTCTACAGAATGATCTGTGGAAATTATACGGATACAAAGAAGATGATTGTGTTGAAATAAAACAAATTGCATATAACACCTTAAAAAAAGGCGAATGTAAGAGCAGTCCTCTCCTAACTTCCCGCTGGAGAAAAATTCAGTTGTTTTATTTGTAGCAGTTTCTTCACTCCTGAACTGGCAACCGGTATGTGATCTTTGTGCGGTTTACCTGCGGGCGAACTAATCCCTCAAAATAGGTCGATAACCTTATCGTCCCCCATATCGATGCATCCAAGCCTTATTTAGGCTATAGCATTTACAGCCCTTTTTTACTAACGTGGCAAATTAAAGTTTAAAATGTACAACCAGACTCTAACCGATATGGCTAGTACACCTAAACATAATTGCTATTAATATGGTATATGTACCAATTGAACGTCCTGAAGATTGGAAACAATTTTTAGCGGACCCAGACAAACAATGGAAGAAAGGATACTCTGCCTATTCCCTCGCTCACTTGACCTCCCCCCCTAAAAGATTACCACTTAATTTACAATTATTGATAATTTAGTTAATAAATATAAAACTATCGAGATATTTAACAAACCATGGTTAAATGTCTCACTATGTTGGAATGTTGCCTAACACCTTAAAAAGGAAAAAGTCAAGAGAGCAGTCCGCACCTGACTTCCTGCAAGAGCCCTAAAAAAATATTGGATATGAGTATGGTGGTAAGAATAGACGCATAAAATCTATTGCAGGTCATACTTTATTGTACTTGCTTACTACTGCCGAAAACATTTTTTCAACTAACTATTCACAAGTAAGTTTATTGGTCACGAAGCTATATCGGAATCCAGTAATGAATAAAACTCATGTTTTAGCAAAGATCTGTACCTTAGCTGGGTGATCTTACAAGTAGCCTATACCGTATGTGGGTCAGGGTTTGCGCTCATTACAGCTCAATTCTCAGAAGCTTTAAACCTTTTCCTACAGCCCTTGTAAGCTCATGGCTTTCTTAGGATAAAGCATTAAATTATCGTCCATTATCCCGACTGAGTAGTCAAATTTTCAGCCGGTCATAAGCAGCATCTTCGATGACTGCAGCAATTCTGTTGCAATAACAGTAAATCATCAAATGATGAGAGTAAACCTAGTTGATGAAGAACAGTTGATAAATCTGATTGCCGAGCTCAAGGATTTCATTAAGAAAGAGTTGGCAAGTAGCCATAAGGCCAAACGATGGCTCAGAACCAAAGAGGCCATCGAATATCTCGGTATATCAGCCAGTCAACTGGAATCCCTGAAAGCACGAAACTTACTGCCCTATACTAAGCTGGGTGGCGTGGTTTACTATGATAGTGAAGACATAGACCGCATTATGGAAGAAAATAAGTGGGATGTGCAAAAAATCAGGGAGGTAGCTTAATTGCAAAAAAGGGCAGGTCCTTCTTAGGCCTGCCTTTTTTTGTATTCTCCCTCTTGCGGTACCAGACTCATTGAATTAACCAGATGCTCCATTTCCTCCCCCACCCTGCGATCTACAATTTTGGCGTACACCTGCGTCGTACGGATACTCTCGTGCCCCAACATACTTCTGGACGCTCTCAGTTGAAACCCCCATTGTAATCACGAGAGTTGCAAAGGTGTGTCTTGATACGTGGAAGGTTAGATTCTTAGTGATGCCACATACCTCGGCAATCTCTTTTAGGTAGTCATTAAGCTTTTGGTTACTTGATACGGGAAGAAGTTTTTCTCCGGGAAGCTCCGCATATTTCTCCAGGATAGCCGCAGCCCCGTCGAGGAGCGGGATACGGCTCTTTCCTCCGGTCTTTGTGCGGTTTATATCAATCCAGGTTTCTCCATCAATACCGGTAACAAGGTGAGTGGCCGTCATTTTCCACACATCCGCATAAGAGAGTCCGGTATAACAGCAGAACAGGAAGATGTCGCGCACTTTATCCAGGCGTTCTGTGGCAAACTTCTTTTCTTTAATAGCCTGTAACTCGGAGGTCGTCAGGTAATCACGCTCACATTTCTTGTACTTCTCATTGTAGTTGACAAAAGGATCCCTGGAGATCCATTCATTCTTAAGGGCCATACGGAATATCCTTTTGACAATAGTGATGTACTTGAGTGTTGTATTATGATTGCATCCCTTCTCCTTCTTCAGGTATACCTCAAAATCCCGAATGTGGGAAAGGGTGAATGCAGACATATCTATCTCATCCTGACCATAGTGTTTACTCAAAAATGTCTTTACATGTACCAGGGTACTCTTATATCGTTTGTGTGTATTCAAGGCGTATCCATTCCCGACCAGGGATCCAATGCGGTCAGTCTCATTGCTAAAGGTTTCCACCAGCCCGTGTCTCTTCTTGGTATTACCCTCAAGTTCATTGCGGATCATCTTCAGGGTGAACAGATTTCCGGAATCAGAAAGCTTGGCATAGATCTTATTAAGCTTTGCCGATAACAGGGTAATATATTCATTGGTTTCTATGGCATCCCTTTTACTCCCACGCATCTGGCCCCTGGCAGGGTCCCACCGGTCTGGGTCAATATGCCGTTTTAAAGAGATGTCGGTATGAGCCTTGTTATAGGTAATTCTCAGGTAGATAGGTACGGTCCCATCACTGCGTTTTTTGTCCTTTCGTACAAAGAAGGTAAAAGAGAAAGATCCCATAGTATTACGTGTTGTTATTTAATAGTTTACCTATGCAACGAATTACCTGTTTTCTGCAAAAACAGCACAGGTGTATAGATAGGTGTATGCGCAGGTGAATTTACCTGCTAATATACGCTATTCCTGGAAACAAAAAACCCCCATTAAATGCAATTAACAGGGGTTTGCGTGATTTTGCAGGGTAAAAAGTGGACCTGAAGGGAATCGAACCCTCGACCTCCTCGTTGCGAACGAGGCGCTCTAGCCATCTGAGCTACAGGC
Source organism: uncultured bacterium (assembly GCA_963787205.1). Classification (GTDB taxonomy): domain Bacteria; phylum Bacteroidota; class Rhodothermia; order Balneolales; family DATFMH01; genus DATFNI01. The sequence goes on along the minus strand of CAWBCD010000017.1, from coordinate 3,012 downwards.
CCATGCATCGAAAATACGGATTTACTCCATATCAATCACAAACAAAATCTTTCCCGGAAAGTTGATACGCGAACGATTTTATTCCCCATTACCTTTCAGAATCGCATACATGACTAAACCGCACTCATTTTTTGGATGCCTGAGTATTGTACATTACCTTTCAATGAAGATTATTAACACGAATAATCAATAACTTTTAAATAACTATAATAATATCATAATGGCAGAAGTAAGCAAAGGTGATAAAGTAAAAGTTCACTACACGGGCATGCTGGAAGACGAAACAGTCTTCGATAGTTCGGTCGATCGTGAACCCCTGGAATTTGAAGTGGGTGCGGGACACATGATACCTGGTTTTGATACAGCCGTTTTGGGGATGAAGCCGGGCGAGAAGAAATCCATTCACATCCCTTCAGATGAAGCGTACGGTCCGCGCCGGGATGACATGATGGTTACCATTAAAAAAGAAGAATTTCCGGAAAATGTTGATCCTAAGATAGGTCAGCAATTACAAGTAAAACGTGAAAACGGTCACATCTTTAATGTGGTTGTAGTTGATGTTTCAGGGGCAGATGTGACACTGGATGCCAATCATCCACTCGCTGGAAAGGATCTCATTTTCGATATCGAACTGGTAGAAATTGCGTGAGGAACTGTGGGTGTTCCTCACACCCTGTCCTCAACTCAGAAATCCTTCTTATCCTGATTTTCCATATTCATCGCTTCGGTTGGATCAACGATTTGGAGCTGGTTGCTCAGTGATGTCTGCAACTCCTTAATATCGTCCTCTTCCAGAATCCCGTCTATCTTTTCGATGCCTATCTTTCCAACCAGGTTAAACACCAGGCGATTAAACAGCATTTGATGTGCAACCGAATGTAGTTGCATGAACTGTTGCTCGGATATTTTACTGCCTGATAATTTGATGCGGTTGATAACAGGTTCAAGTACCTTCTCGATCTTCCGGTTGAACTGCTGTTCCAACTCGTCTGCCTTTTCGTTTTTATGACTCGTCACCTCGTTACCATGTGGGTCAACTAATCTCATGATTCCTGTTTTTTCAGGTGATAATTTCTATTTCTGACTGTTCCGGTCATTGACATATCGGATATAAAATAGGGATTATTGTTCCGAATATCTCGGGAACACCAGTCAGGATGGATTCCCCGGCTTCCCGAAGGCTTTCGGGATCGCTCGGAATGACAGTGAGGGTGAATTGGGTACAATTTTCTTATGTCTAACTCACGTTAATCTTACAGTAGATAAGAAAGAATTCAAAACCCGGTTCATAGCTTTATATAGGAATCCATACATTGCCTTGTCCACCCGTTTGCCCCGAAATCTATATCCAACCATTTCGGATATCTCCTGGTATCTTAATACCGGATCTTATCCAGACCTCACGTTAAGATATAAAAAAGGACGGCTGGGCATCAGCCGTCCTTTCTGGGGTATCCCATTCTCTATTGTTTTACCGATTGTAGCATCTGATCAAGCATCTGTTCAGTAAACCGGCCATTGGACATCGTCACCAGTTTGCTGATCGGCATGGCATCGATATAGCCGCGGATCATTTGAACAGCCTGTTTCCGGGCAGCATCATTTTGGGAGGCACTTGTGTTGCCGCCCATCATCGCATTCACCATACCATTAATGATCTTATTATAGATGGCTTTGCCTTTGGGATTATTCCGGAAATCGCTGAGCAGAGAATTGCGGGTCAACGGCGGATATTTGGTATTGGTCGAGGTCACTTCAACCGTTTCCTGCAGGGGAAGGTAATCGGAAGATCCACCGACCATGATGTCAAACTTGCCGGTCTCCACTTTCCAGTCGCTGATCTCGGTGTCGTAGTATGCAAAATCACGGAAACCAAGCTTAAAATGAACTTCTTTTGACTGACCGGGATCCAAAGCAACCTTTGCAAAATCCTTGAGCTCTTTCACCGGCTGTTTCACATCTTTGATATGATCGTGTACGTACAGCTGAACCACTTCTTTGCCGGCACGGTTACCGGTGTTCTTGACCGTTACCTGTACATCCAGGGAATCGCTGTCTTTGATCGACGTGCTGTTGACCTTCATGTCGGAGAAGGCAAACGTCGTGTAACTCAAACCATAGCCGAACGGATACAAAGGCTGAATGCCTTTTTCATCGAAATAGCGGTATCCGGTAAAGAATCGCTCGCCATAGAGAGCATGGCCGTCACGCCCCGGGAACGTGAGGTACGAGGAGACATCTTTCAATCGCTTTGGGAACGTCTCGGAAAGTTTTCCAGATGGATTCACTTTGCCGCTCAGCACGTCTGCAATCGCACCACCGACGGCCTGACCGCCCAGCCAGGCTTCAACGATGCCTTTCACATGATCCTTCCAGGGCATAGTAACAGCCGAACCGTTCATCAGCACAACCACGACATTCGGCTGAACTTTCGTCACAGCATTGATAAGCTCGTTCTGGCCCTCCGGAAGTGCTATCGTTGAGCGGTCGGAACCTTCCGACTCAGATCCGTTCGGCGTTCCAGCAAACACAACAGCCACGTCGGCCTTGCGGGCTTCCGCCGCTGCCTGTCGAATCAGGTCGTTGCTGGTCGAGTCGCCATGAACATAACCCTGAGCATAACTTACCTTTGCCACACGACCAAGGGATTTCTCCAGTTCATCATACGGATTAGCCACTTCTGTCGGGGTAACTTCCGAACTCCCGCCACCCTCGAAATGTGGAGACTTAGCCATTCCGCCAATAACAGCTATTTTCCGGGATCTCCCGGAATTAAGCGGCAGAATATTCTTATCATTTTTAAGCAAAACGATGGCTTCATCCGCTGCCGCGCGTGCCAGTGCATTATGTTTTTCCTTGCTGTACGTGGTGCCGGATCTGTGATCGGCATGCGCACGGAGAATAATCGCCAGTACATCGGTTACACTCTGATCAAGCACTTTCGGATCCAGTGTGCCATTTTTGACTGCTTCGATGATCTTGTTGTCATTGATGCCTCCGTAGGCGTTCAGG
>CAWBCD010000016.1:0-223724 GCA_963787205.1 uncultured bacterium | reverse complement strand
GGAACATGACGGGATCATCCAGCAATATAGCCGTCTTCAGGAGTCCTTTTGCATCGGCTGCGTTACTCGGCATGGCAATTTTGTAGCCGGGCAAGTGCGCAAATATCGATTCGATATTCTGACTATGGCACAAACCGCCATGAATATAGCCTCCAATCGGAACACGGATGACCATCGGGCAGCCGTATTGGTTATGCGAGCGGTAGCGCAGGGTTGAGATCTGGTTGCGGAGCTGTTGCATGCCCGGCCAGATATAATCTCCAAACTGGATTTCCACAACCGGCCGGTATCCCTGGATCGCAAGTCCACAAGCCGTACCCAGAATGGAAGCTTCAGCCAATGGAGAGTTGTAACACCGCTGTTTGCCAAACTTCTCAGTCAATCCTTTTGTCGCCGTGAACACCCCGCCTTTCAATTCTGCGACGTCTTCGCCAAAGACGATTACCTTCTCATCACGCTCCATCTCTTCGTAAATAGCGTGATTAATGGCATCCACCATTACTATGGGTTCACCGGCGGGCTTACTTTTTTCATACTCAAGATCCGGTTCATTATCAGAGAAGACGTACGTGAGGGCGTCCTCAGGCTTGGGTTGATCCTGTTTCAACACCCATTTAATGTCCTCGTCTACCTGGTCTTTAATTTCCTTCCGGATATCATTCAACTCCACTTCTTTAGCAATACCCGAACTGATCAGCCTTTGGGCCATTCGTTCGATCGGATCGTACAAGTGTTCTTTTTCCAGCTCGTCAGCCTCCCGGTATTTTCTCTGATCATCAGAAGAAGAATGGGGAAGCAGACGGATCGTATGGGCGTGTACCAGAGACGGACCATCGCCGCTTCGTGCACGTTTCACGGCTTTCTCGAAAGCGGCATATGAGTTGAAGAAATCTGTTCCGTCAACTTCAAAGATCTCCAGGTTCTCAAATCCAACAGCAGTTTTTGAGATGCTTCCATTACTGGTTTGATCTTTCACAGGCACGCTGATAGCATATCCATTGTCCTGGACCACTATGATTGCCGGCGCGTTTGTCCTGCCTACCCAATTTAAAAGCTCAAAGAATGCCCCTTCCGAGGTCGCCCCATCGCCGCATGAGATATAAACCGCCTCGTCGGTACCTTTCATCGAAGAGCCCTGCGCAACTCCGAGTCCCGGTAGAAGATGTGCTCCGATAGCACTCGATACCGATACAATTCTTTTCTCACGGCTGTTGAAATGAGAAGGCATTTGCTTGCCCCAGGAAGTATCTGTTATCCGGCTCAGGTGAGCCGACAGTAGTTGGCGGGGGGTTAATCCCATTCCGAGGGTATAGGCCATATCCCTGTAATAAGGCAGGCTCCAGTCCTTTCCGGATATCAAGTTTTGTGCTGCTGCAAGTTGCACCGCTTCATGGCCCGAGCTACCAATGTGAAAGAAGCCTTTACCCTGCTTCAACAGATTCAACATCTTGTCATCAAGACGGCGGGAAAGCACCATCCTCCTGAATGTCTCAAGAAGCTCTTCTTTCTTAAATTTTTTTATAGATGTGGATCGAACTTTAAACTTGGAATCCGAAGAAACCAGGGATTCAAGTTTTTCTACAGTTGCTACACTCATGGATCTTCCGTCTAAAACACAATATCGTTATATGAGATTACTTCATAATACGGGTTACCAACGAAAAATTACAACAAGGAGACGGATTTAATCGTGTTTATACAGATAAAAAAGCGCTTTTTAGCTTATCTCCTGTTTATACATCCGATAACGTTTTTCGACCGTACCCCCGATGCGTTCAGCAACCCGGATCATATCAACATTACTCTCAAGAACCCAGCTTAATTCTGATTTCCTGAAGTTACGTGACAGACCGTTCTGTATCGCCTCTTTATGCAATAGCGAATCTATGCCTTTACCCTGGTATTCGGGGATGACACCCATGAGTGCCGTTCGTATCTGATTAATTTTGCGACCGTAGTAGAGTAGTTTCAAAATTCCAAAAGGCAGCAGGGTGCCATCGGTGTGTTTCAGTGCCTGGTTGAAATCAGGCAGGGCAATTGAAAATGCCACCGGTTCACCCTCCACTTCTGCGATGTGCGCAAAATCGGTATCAACAATGGTCTTGAGATCTTTGGCAAGATGTTCGAACTCTTCTTTCGTCATGGGAGAAAAGCCCCAGTTGTTTGCCCAAGCCTTATTGAAGATGGTCCGGACCGTCTCAACTTCTTCGTTGAAATTTTTCAGATTTACTTTGCGAATAACCAGAGAGGGCAATCGTCTTCTTACTATTGTTTCTGCCCTTTCAATCCGATCGAGACTCACGGTCTCATCGGTAACACGAAATGCCAGCATGTCCATCGCTTTGGTAAAGCCGGCATTCATTATAAGCTCATCATAATAATCTTTGTTGTAAGGCATCATGATGCCGGGGTCAAATTCAAAACCCTCTACAAGAATGCCTACCGTATCCATCATGCCCGGATTCGTAGGCCCCATGACCGTGGATCGCCCACGGTCTTTAAGCCAGTCGGCTGCCACCTTAAACAGGAGGTTCGCAACAGACTGATCATTAACACATTCAAAAAAACCAAAAAAGCCGAAATTACCTTCGTTGTAATCGTTGAACTTTCGATCATCGATAGCGGCTATCCGGCCGACTGTCTTTCCATTTTTTTCAGCCAAAAACAGTGCCCTGTCGGCTGTGTTATAAAATGGATTCTTTTTCTTATCAACAAGCTTTTTCTGGTCCAGTTTCAGGGGTGGGATCCAGTGCTCGTCTTTTTGATAATGTCGGTAAGGAAATTCTATAAATGATTTGAGGTCATGCCTGTCGGAGACGATTTTTACACCATTCATATCGGGTTTTGTTTTCAAGACGCCTGTTCTTCGATTAGTGAGTGTCCGTTTTTGTCGATTATGCCGTTTTTGATACCCACTTTGCGGAATGCTTCAAGAATGCGGTCGAGATGTTCATCGGTATGCGTGGCCATGTAACTGGTCCGGACCAGTGATTGCCCTTTCGGAACCGCAGGGGGAACCACTGCATTGACATACACACCAGCCTCAAACAGGTCGCGCCAGAAACGGAAACACTGCATAATTTCGCCAATCACTACAGGTATAATCGGTGTCTGACTTGACCACACGTTAAAGCCGAGCTCTCGTAACCCGCTCCGCATATAGTTGGATATTTCTTTCAATCTCTTAAGCCTCCAAGGTTCCTGCTGTAATATTTCAAGAGATTTCAGGACTGTGGCAACATTGGCAGGCGGCATTGAAGCACTAAAAATATGTGCCGGCGAGAAATGTCGTACGTACTCAATCACCGGTTTGTCACCAACCAGAAAGCCACCCAAAGAGGCGAATGATTTAGAAAACGTTCCACTGACCAGATCCACCTTATCGAGCAATCCGAAAGACGAGGCAGATCCGCGACCACCTTCCCCTATCACCCCAATAGCATGGGCATCATCAAGATAGAGGCGGGCTCCATATTCGTTAGCCAGTTTTATAAGCTCAGGAACATTTGCCAGTCTTCCGGACATGGAAAAAACGCCGTCCGAAACGATCAGCCTGCCCATATTAGGATCTTCCTTTTCCAGGAGTTTACGCAAATGGCTCATATCATTATGCTGATATCGAACCGTCTTGGCATTTGAGCAGAGTGTTCCTACAACAATACAGGCGTGATTATCTTTATCAGAAAAAATAATATCGTTGCGACCCGCAATGGTCTGAATAGAACCTTCATTGGTCTGATAGCCGGTACTAAAAAGTACGCAAGCCTCTTTCCTCATAAACCTGGCCAGCTTCTCTTCCAGCTCGAGATGCAAATCCAGGGTTCCGTTCAGGTACCTGGAGCCGGTACAACCCGTACCGTACTCTCCTATAGCTTTTTGCGCAGCCTCAACTACACGGGGATCATTGGTAAGGCCCAGATAATTATTGGACCCGGCCATGATTACTTCTTTTCCTTCGATCTTTACGACACTACCTTCGCTGGCAGTGATAGGCTTGAAATAGGGATATAAACCGGCTGCTTTTACTTCCTCAGCACGGGTGAATTCATAAGCTTTAGCAAAAAGATCGTTTTTCCGTATCTCAGTTTTCGAATTCGACATTCGCGGATAACCCTTCGCTTATCTAATTAAAATTCAGTCTTTAATATATGTAGTATAAATTTTCAATCAAATCGACTTCACATAGCGTGTCTCGAGCGTCCTTCCATGCTCGACTATACGGTTCAGATAATCGACATATTGTTGTATCACCGATTTCCAGTTAAATTTTGCCTCGACATATGCACGCGCACGTTCACCGATGTCATAGCTGTCGAGCGTGAGCATATTATCAATTTTTTCCGCAAAAAGTTCAGGTTTCTCAGGCGGTACCCGATAGCCATTCTCACCATTGCACACGACATCCCTGATGCCCTCAAGATCGGAGGCAACAGTAGCTGTACCGGCCAGGTTGGCTTCCAGTAATACAATTCCAAATCCTTCCATATCACCGGGGACTGGAATATTTGGCATAACAAAAATATCAGCTGCAGCATATGCTGCTTTCAAAACACCATCCGGCTGTCTGCCCAGCAGATGGATGTATGTTGAAGATTCAGACTTATTTACGGCTTCAACTACTTTTGGCCGCTCTGGTCCGTCACCAATGACAATATAATGGAAACTATGGTTAATCTTTGGCAGAACTTCGCGAATAAACCACACATGTCCTTTACGGCGTACCATACGGCCAACTGTCAGTAAGATAGGCAAATTACTGAAATTCAGATCAACTAAGTTTTCCAGTCTCTTGCGAGCATCATTTTTTTTAATAACTTCACCTATCCTATCTTCAACAAATCCGTTGGGAATGACGGTCCCCTTACCCGGATCCATTCCCCGGTCAATACAAACCTGCCGTGTGGCACCCGAGACGGAGACGACGCCATCCAGTGAGTTAAAAATACGGGGGACCAACGCCTGATAAACTGCAACAGGCATTGTGACATCCTGGCCATGATTGACCGTTACCAGAGGGACATCAACCATTTTTTTTAGCACAATGGACAAGCTGGCTGTGACCATCGATGAGAAAAGCACAACATCCGGTTTCCATGAACGGATAATGGCCGGCAACTCCCCTATAAGACGAAACAGAAACCACGTGGTATTAATGCCTGCATATTTCCAGGATGTCTCAAGCGTAATAGGACGCAACTCAACATTCGGATGGCGTGAAAGCTCATCCACGAGCTGCATGCTTACCCGCTGCATGCCTCCCATATTTTCGAGAACAGCATTTTTTTGGGGGTGCAGATGCGATATGTAAAGCACTCGCAGACGCTGCATCAGATCTTGAGTTCAGGTCGGGGTTCAGCAAGGGCCTCCCGATAATTCTGCACAAGATCCGACATGATATTATCCCATGAATAGGCCAGCGATTTTTGACGCGCCGTTTCAGACATTTTACAACGCAGCTCATCATTCTTGGCCAACTTCAGGATTGCCGAGGCAAATTCTCTAGTCTTTTTTGGAGGTACCACCAACCCGTTCACACCCGACTCAACTAATGACCGGCTGCCGGTGGCATCGGCAACTACGGAAGGAAGTCCGCTTGCCATCGCCTCAAGGGTGACATTACCAAACGTCTCAGTATCCGAGGGATAGAAGAAAACATCGCTGCTGGCATACGCACGTGCCAAATCATCCCCCCGGAGAAAGCCTGTAAAAATGGCTCCCTTCAGCATATGTTCAATTTCCTTACGGGCAGGTCCATCTCCAACAATCAGTGCTTTAACGTTTTTGTCCTTTTCAAACACCCGCTTCATTGAGTCAACGACTGTTTGCAGGTCCTTTTCCCAAACCAGCCGTGAAACAAAGCTCACCAAAATGTTATTGTCGTCGATGCCATGCGATCTGCGCCATTCCATATCTCTTTTTTCGGGACAGAACTGATCCGAGTCAACACCACGAGACCATATACGGAGCCCATGGGTTATGCCATGGGCATGCAACTCGTCAGCCATGGAGGCTGTTGGAACATATATATGCTTGCACTGCTCATAAAACCAGTTCAGGTACTTCCAGCCAAGCATCTCCAGCATATCCATGTTATAGTAACTCAGGTAACTTGTAAAATGGGTATGGTATGAGGCAACAATTTGAATATCATTTGCCTGGGCAAAACGCATTGCCCGGAAACCGAGCAAATCCGGGGTTGCAATGTGCACCAGCGTTGGGCTGAATTCACGCAGGCGTTGCTGCACTTCCTCCGGAAACCCCACAGTGACACGGTATTCGGGTCTCCCGGGAAGCGGCAACGATGGCACCGAAACAAACTCTCCTTGATGGTCGATAGCAGGCTTATCGGTCGTTGGACCGAAGATCATGACCGGGATATCATGTTTCATCAAATAAGCTACCAACCGGTTCAAAGTTAAAGAAACCCCGTCGGCAATGTGATTATAATTACCGGTAAAGATAGCTACACGTAATTCTTTATTTTTCATCAATTTTTTGAAAATACCGGCTTCAGTATCAAATCAGTAGCTTTTATACTTCTGCTGCAAGCTTTTAGCTCTTCCACTGATTACAGTTTTTAAAATTATTAGCCGAAGAGCATCAGGAATAATAAATCTATGTATGATAAGAAAAACTCAACTAAAACGAAATCCATATATACATACACGAATTTATCTAAAACCATCATAATCAATAAAATTATATCATAATACTTTTGTGGAAAAAAAAACTAATTCATCCATATCATATGATTAAAAAGATATACAATGTATTGATATTTTTTTTTAAGAATTCTCCTGAATCATCCCATAACCGTATATTTATCAATAAAATTTTAAAGATCGTCACATTTTAATCCGCCATTTGTAATCCCAAATATCTCTTATTTTACTGTTCCTTTTCTTTTCCAGGAGTCCTGTGTTGGCCTTATTTCCAAACTGAAGCCTATTGCAGACAGACAAACACAATAAATCTCCTTCAGAAAAAAACATTAAAAGAACTACCATATCTATAGATAATTAAAAAAAATCCAATATGTTCCGGTGCGAAAAGCCGAACGAATTTTTGTTAAGTCGCTTTTTACAAAAACAATCATACCGGCCCGCTCCAGTAAGCCCATCAGATAATTTCATGGCATTCGTATATTCCTGTCTTGGAGACCTTAATGACAATCAGTTATCTTGGGGTCAATTATGTTCCGATATCTTCGGGAGTGATGTGCATACCCATATATGGTTGTACCAAATTCCGTAACTGAAGATACATTTACATCAATAAACAATTCTGAATTCCATTTAATGAGAGTCTTTATAACTGGAGGTAGCGGTTTTATTGGCAGCCATCTGGTTGATCACCTTGTCAAAAACGGGGTCGAGATCCGTTGTTTGGTGCACACATCAGAACGATGGCTGGAAGGGAAATCATATACCCCAATCAAGGGGAGTCTGCATGATATTGAGGCATTAAAAAAAGGGCTTGAAAACGTAGACACGCTCTTTCATCTTGCGGCTATTCTGAAGGCCAAGACCCGTTCTGATTTTTTGCATACTAATGTTGAGGCAACAGAAAACCTAATTCGGATTGCTCAGCGAACAGGTGTCAAACGAATTGTTGTGTTGTCATCTCTTGCCGCCGCCGGTCCAAGCCTGAATCGTCCTTTAACCGAAGAAGACCCGATGCAGCCGGTCAGCATGTACGGGATATCAAAAAAGATGATGGAGGAGCGTATCGAACAGATGGATACCACAGAAACGGCTATAAGTATATTGCGTCCCCCTGCAGTGTATGGGCCCCGCGAGGAAGACATTTATACCTTCTTCAAGATAGCATCCAAACATATCTGCCCTATCATTGGTGATGGAGAAACACCACGGTTATCACTGATCCATGTTTTTGATGTTGTACAGGGACTTTGGCTGGCTGCGCAACGTAATGATACCGGATTGAAAAAATATTTTATATCCAGCGAGCAAATATACACCTGGAATCAGATCAAATGGGCAACCGAACAGGCCCTTGGTCATAAAACAGTCCCCATTCACGTTAGTCCAGGTACTGTAAAGAAACTTGCGTCACTCGTGGAAAAAACCGTGTCTTTGTGGGGCGGATATCCTATGTTTAACCGTGAGAAAGCAAATGAAATGATTCTCGAATGGACATGTTCGGTTGAAAAAGCCAAACAGGAACTTGGTTTTCGACAAAATTATCATCTCGATTACGGCATAGCCCAGACAATTGCCTGGTACCAAAAAAATAACTGGTTATGAAAAACAGGTTGCTTCACCCAACAATTATCACTCTTGTCACTATTTTTACTCTCGCCGCTTATAAAGCCGATGCCCAGCCGGTATTGGTTAAGGAACCGGGTTTCGCTTTAAAAATCCCGGATATTGTAACAATGAGCAGCAGTCCGACACATTTTTATGTTCTGAGCTCAACGGAGGGGCTGGTCGTGTTCCGTGCCTATCAGGATTCCCTGGAATGGCTCTACAGCTCCCAAAATATGCAGCAGCGTGGTGATAAGATCGTCTCGGATATCCGATTTGCCTATTTATTCGGTAACGGACGCCGGCTTACCATTCTTGAACCGACATCGGTGCTGGGCGTTTATTCATCAACCACACTTCCGGCGACGGTTGAAGACGTGCACAGATTGGGATACAACCTGTATCTCGCAATGGATAGTCTCGGTATCGGCAAGATTTCACTTAAAACACCGGATGCCGTTGACAGTTCATTAACATTTGTGATTCCACAGACAAGCATGGGTGTCCGGCCGTCCATCACAGACCTTGAAGGAACAAGCAATCGGTTGCTGGCCCTTGGAAGTAATCATATGATTTACATGTATACTTCAGACAAAGGCAATCTCAAGCCTGAAAAACAAATACGGGTCAGGGATGATATCAACCACATATTCCTGCTCAAAAATGAACTCCTAGGCAGCACTGTCGACGGACATATTTACGGCATCAAACAGGATGGAAACACCGTGAACTATTTCTCTGTACAGGAGCCTGTTCAAAGCATCTCGAAATGGAACAACTTGTACGTGATCCGCACACAGTCGGGAAAACTATGGCTGGGTAACAGTAACCACAAAGTGTTTGCTGTTCGGACTGATACGGGTGCCGGCAATCTGTACACAGTCAATAAATCACAATTGTGGGTCAGCCAGTATGATATGATCAACCGGACCGATGTGCAAAACAAGATGCCTTCTACTGCGTCTGATACGTCGGTGTTAAAAATCAAACCGATACCAAATATGGTTGTGCCCTTCCCGCATCCCGTCGTCCTTGCCCTGCAGACGGAAGGCAACTACCCGGTAAACAAACTGACCTTCAATTATCAATCACATATTACCGATGCCAAAATTCAGGGACAGGGCTTCTATTGGCAGCCGAGCGCCAGCGATATCGGCCTGCACTCATTCACAATTGTTGCCACCAGTAACGACGGACAGGTCGACAGCACCAGTTTTACCGTTCAGGTAAAGACATTTAATGAACCTCCTCGTTTTTCTCCGGTTCAACCCCAGAGTGTCCCTGTCGGACAGGAATATCAGCTGAATTTTAATGCCATCGATCCTGATGGACAAGACCCACACCTTGTGCGTTATCTCGGTGTCGATCTCCCGGACGGAGCACACATCAATGAAAAAACCGGTATGTTCACATGGACGCCTGCAGACCAACAGATGGGCAAGAACTCGTTCCAGGTTATCGCCACCGATCAATATGGGGCTGCATCATCCCTGTCCGTTCAGTTAACCGTGATTAACGCATCCGGTGAAGAGCAACAATAAAAGACCCCGTATTTTGAGTTTTCGGGTTGACAACAACAAACTACCGGCAACCGACAACTGACTATTGACCAAACAGGAAATCAAACGTTTTCAGTCTGAATTACAGAACTGGTACCAGGTGAACAAGCGGGATCTCCCGTGGCGCAAGACGGACGATCCGTACAAAATCTGGATCTCTGAGATCATGCTCCAGCAGACACGGGTTGATCAGGCCATGCCCTATTACGAACGTTTCATGAAGCTTTTCCCTACCGTTTATCGCCTGGCTGAGGCAGACCAACAAACCGTTCTGAAAGCCTGGGAGGGACTCGGTTACTACAGCCGTGCACGCAACATGCACCAGGCAGCCAAGTCTGTTACCAGTGATTACAACGGAAAGATTCCGGACACATGGCAGGAAGTCACGTCACTGAAAGGCATTGGGCCATATACTGCTGCAGCGATATTGAGCATTGCCTACGAACGACCATATGCCGTTGTCGACGGCAACGTGATACGGGTAATAACACGATATTTCGGTGTTCGCGATGATGTTCGAAGCACAAAAGTGAAGAACAATATTCAGGAGCTCGCAGATGAATTGATCGACAAGCAACATCCTGGCGAGTTTAATCAGGCGCTCATGGAGATCGGTGCGACGGTATGCACACCGGTGAATCCAAAATGCAGCGGGTGTCCGCTTTCCGCCGATTGTACCACTTCCAAAACGGCGGAGTTCGATGCCATCCCTTACAAATCGCCGGCAAAAAAACGGCCGCATCATCATATTGGCGTTGGAATTATTCAGAATGATAATGATGAAGTGCTCATTGCACTGCGACCTGATAATGCCATGCTGGGTGGATTGTGGGAATTTCCGGGAGGCAAGCAGGAACAAAATGAAGATATCCGTGAAACGGTGCGAAGAGAGCTGCACGAGGAACTCGGCGTGGAAGTTACAGTCAACGAACCACTCATGAGTCTGAAACATGCCTACTCTCATTTCACCATCACGCTGCATGCCTATTTTTGCCGACTTGTTTCCGGAACACCAAAACCCAAAAGCAGCCAGGAAATACGCTGGGTTCCTATTCGTGCCCTGAATGATTACCCATTCCCCAAGGCCAACCGAAAACTGACGGATCAATTACTTTCAATTGAAAGGGAATAAGGAAATTGGGTGGATCGGATACAGGATACTGGATGCGTAAATCCATCGCGGCAGGCCATTCGCTTTGCTGTCATTCTGTGGTCATTCCATTGTATCTAATCCCAAAGATTCTCATGTTCTTTTCATTAACTAATTTGCTGTGCTCAACTTATGTCTGGCAAAAACTACCGAATGACTATTTAATGACCATTGAATGACAACTGAATGATTCACACTCAACCATATCGCACTCTTTCTCAAAAACGATTATTGCTACTAAAACCTTTTCTGGATGATCTTTCCGGACAGGTTGAGCAGCCGGAGTACATCGACCACGATCCAGTACGGTTCATGTATGATTATTCTGAGAAGAGAGATCGTGAGCTGGCCGGTTTCTTTTCGGCCATTATGGCATGGGGCCGGCGCGATATCGTACTGGCAAAAGTCGATGACCTGCTTCGGCGAATGGGTTATGAACCCTATAACTTCATCACTGGTTTCTCCGAGAAAGATGCTTCCCGGTTTGATGACTTCAAACACCGCACCTTCAAACCGATCGATATCTACTGGCTGATCCGAACGATGCAGTCAATCCTGAAGGAATTTCCCTATTTCGAGGATTTCTGGCAGTCCAGCTACGACGAGGCCAATCGTGATAACAGACCGCTAATGTCGGTCTTTCATGGACGCTTCTTCAGCTATCATCCCGCGATGCCTCAACGTGTACGCAAGCACATCTCGGACAGTGATAAGAACAGTTCCTGCAAACGCCTGTACATGTATCTGCGCTGGAATATTCGCAAACAAAGTCCGGTGGATACCGGTCTGATGGATTTCATGCCTGAGTCCGAGTTGATGATCCCACTGGATGTTCACGTCGCACGTTTCGCACGCGTGCTGGGCCTGCTCTCCCGCCGGCAAAATGACTGGAAATCTGTTATTGAGTTAACCGAACGCCTCCGTATTTTGGATCCTGAAGATCCGACCCGCTATGATTTTGCCCTGTTTGGTCTGGGAGCATTAAAACTGGATCTACCGGATCAATATGTTGTGAACCGGCTTTGAGTAGGAGCGCATCGCGATTCACCCCTACTCGCCATTCACGCTTGTGCAGGCGTCCTCGCCTACACCACCGCTAGCCATCTATCACATATCCAGCTCTTCCATCACTCTCGCTTCGGCGGACTCAAGTTTTTCCGTCAACTCACCCCACTCATCCATCAATTCATCAATCCGATGCTGCAATATGTTGTACTCCTTCACAACAGGTCCGGCTTCTGCTGACTGATGAAACTCCGGATCCATCATTTTTTTCTCGATCTCAGCCTTTCTCGATTCCGACTTTTCAATTTCTTTTTCACACCGCTCAATCGACTTTTTTAACCCTTTGGTTTCCTGCGATAACCTGTTGCGAATTTCGGCTTCCCGTCTTTTTTGCTCTTTGGTTTTGGGACCTGAACCCAACCGGTTACCATTCGTTGACGCCGAAGTCTCCGACTGTTCGTCTATAGCCTCATTTATCGAATTCTCTCTCGCCTGTTCGTTTTCTTGTCGATGCTTCCATTCGTAATAAGCATAATCGCCGGGATAGACCTTAACCCGACCACCGCCGACACGCCAAATGGTTCCTGCAAAACCCCTTAAGAAATGCCGGTCGTGACTGATAGCAACAACGGTACCTTTGAATTTTTTCAATGCATCAAGCAGGATATTCTTCGAGTTGATGTCCAGGTGGTTTGTCGGTTCATCAAGGATAAGCAAGTTGGCAGGTTCCAGGAGCGTTCGGGCCAGGGCCAAACGGCTTCTCTCACCACCACTTAGCACCTGCACCGGCTTTTTGACATCGTCTCCTGAGAACATGAAACTGCCGAGTACATCACGAATACGGGTCCGGCTCTCAGAGGTGGTGGCCACTTCTTCCATCTCCTGAAGTACCGTACTCCGGGAATTCAGGATCTCAGCCAGATTCTGGGCAAAAAACGCCATCTTCACGTTGTATCCAACCTGCCGGATCCCGTCGAAAGGTTCATTCCCGTTAATGATCCGTGCCAGTGTTGATTTCCCAGCTCCATTTGGACCAACCACTGCAATCTTATCCCCACGACTTACTTCAAGATCCTGCCCATCTATAAAAACTTTGTTGGGCGTTCCATCGGGATTGGTGTAGGTCTTCACCAGATTATTAATGGACAAAACGACTTTTCCGCTTTGCGGCGGCTCAGGAAAGGAAAAGTTAATTTTGTGCTCTGCAGGCTCGGGTGGCGGTACAAGTTCCATCTTCTCCAGTTGCTTAACACGACTCTGTACCTGCCGTGCTTTGGTCGCCTTGTATCGAAATCGCTCAATGAACTTTTCGGAATCGGCGATCTCCTTTTGCTGCGCCTCGTATTCCCGTTGCTGCTGTTCGATCATCTCTTCCCGCTGAGTCAGGAAGGCATCATAATTCCCTGTGTACTGATAAATGCGTGCATTCCTCAGCTCAAAAGTCTGGGTGACCATCCTGTTCAGGAACATTTGGTCGTGACTGACGATGATTATCGCACCTGATAAACCCTTCAGGTATTGTTCCAGCCACTCAATGGTGTCGATATCCAGGTGGTTGGTAGGTTCATCCAAAAGCAACAGATCGGGTTTTTCCAGCAACAGACGGGCCAGTTCGGCGCGCATACGCCAACCGCCGCTGAACGTGGATAACGGCTGATCCATTTGATCATTCGTGAATCCAAGTCCTGCTAGCACCTGTTCCACTTTGGCATCTTTTTTATCCCCTTCCAGGAGATCATAGCGGGCCTGGATATGTTCCAGTTCATCAATCAGGTTTTGATACTCCTCCGAATCATAGTCTGTGATATGAATGATCCGGTTGCTGAGCTGATGAATCCGTTCTTCGAGCGCTACAGCTTCCTGGAAAGCTTCCAACCCTTTTTCCCGAACGGTAATGTGAGGGTCTGTTTCGTGCACATCCTGCTCCAGATACCCAATGTGTGTGCCCCGCTCCACATCGATCGTTCCCTGTTCTGGTGTGAGACGGCCAGTGAGCATCCGCAATAGCGTTGTTTTTCCCGCGCCATTGGGCCCCACCAGGCCTATCCTGTCTCCGGGACTGACCTGAAACCGTACCCCCGAAAAAAGACAGCGATTAGATATAAAAAATGTTATATTGTTAATTCCAATCATTTTGAAAAGATGTAATAAAAACCGAAAATATAAACCTACATATGCTCGGAGTAAAAGTAAAAGATAACGAAAGCATTGATCGGGCAATAAACCGATTCAAAAAATTGGTGACACGGTCACGTATCATGGTTGAATACAAAGATCGTCAACAATACACCAAGCCTTCAGAAGAACGTCGCGAAGCTTTCAAGAAAAGCGTACGTGATGAACGTCGCCGCCAACGCGAAGATTATTAATTATTTTGAAATCTGAATACTATTTCAGTCGCTAAGGGAGGTGTTTTCGTTTTTTATTGAATCAGAGTGATTCATACTAAAGTTTTTTAAGCCTGGATGTTTTGCATTCGGGCTTTTTTATTTGTTCCGTGACCCTCTGTGCCACCGTGGAAAATTAAAGTTTTAAAAATTGCCACGGAGACACGGAATTTTACTAGAAAAGACTTTGAGATTAGTTCTCAACAATCAGAACAGTTTTTTCAGCAGATCGCCGATTGTCTTTATCTCTTCTATCTTCAGGCCCTTTGCGTCTCTCTTGTAATGGTTAGCCATCGGGATGTAGACCGATTCAAAACCCATCTTTTTTATCTCACGGATGCGCTGATCGATGTGGGATACGGCGCGTACCTCGGCTCCAAGTCCCACCTCACCGATAAACGCGACATCGGATTTGAGCGGTTTATCCACTACCGCTGATATCAGGGCTGCAATGATCCCGGCATCACATGCCGTCTCCGATAGCCGCATTCCACCGGCTACATTCAGGAAGACATCCTGGTTGGCAAAATGGAATCCGGATCGTTTTTCCAGTACAGCCAGGAGAAGCGACAGGCGCCTGTGGTCCAGCGAAGAGGTCGTTCGTTGGGGTGCCTGGTAGGTACTCGGTGTGATAAGAGCCTGTACTTCAAGCAATAACGGACGACTGCCTTCGACGGTGCAGACAACCGCGTTCCCGGACACCTGGTTGTCGAAATCAGCCAGGAAAAGCTGTGACGGGTTGCTTACTTCAATCAGCCCCGAATCCGACATCTCAAAGACGCCGATCTCATTGACCGACCCAAACCGGTTTTTCTGGCTTCGCAGGATCCTATAACTATAATTACGGTCCCCCTCAAACTGCAGAACGGCATCAACCATATGTTCCAATACTCTCGGACCCGCAAGCTCGCCATCTTTGTTGATATGTCCGATAGCCAGTGTTGTACACGGTTGTTGCTTCGCCAGGCGCATCAACCGTGAGGCGCACTCCCTGATCTGTGTGATGCTTCCCGGCATGTTGGGTATCTCCGGCCGGTATACTGTCTGGATCGAATCGATGACCAGGAGATCAGGTTTTATCTTTTGCGCGGCATCGATCACCCTGTTCAGATCAGTATCGGTAAATACCTTCATATTTCCGTCCTGAAGCTGAAGACGCGCTGCCCTCTGACGGATCTGAGCGGCCGACTCTTCACCTGAGCAGTACAGGATATTCAAATCCGGACGACTTCTGGCAATCTGAAGCGTCAAGGTACTCTTGCCAACACCCGGATCACCACCTAATAAAACAAAAGATCCCGGCATGAAGCCTCCCCCCAGAACCCGATCCAGCTCAGAGATACCCGTCTTATTTCGTTCTGCTTTATCAACGGGTATATCTGACAGAGATATAGGACTCACATCCGGTATGCCGGTCATGCGTGCCGGATGATTGTTGGCACTCTTGCTGACCGGTTCTTCTATCGTCTCTTCTAAGGTATTCCACTGGTGACAGGACGGACATTGCCCCATCCAACGGGTGGTCTTGTGACCACATTCCTGGCAAACGTATATCGTACGAATCTTTGCCATCAAACAGAAAGATGTGCTTTTTTACTTTTACCGGAACCTACCTCGTCACCCATTTCTCCGTCACCGCTATTTTTATCTGAAAAGTTCTCATCCACCGTGCGTTTCACATACCATGTTGTAGCCATCATACCAAGACCAATGGTAATATAGTAGCTAATCAACCGCCACAGGAAAACAGAGATGCCAATGAAATAAGCCCTGGATGCCATCAGAGGTCCCTGGAACAGTGCAAATAATCCTTCCATGCCACCGCTGCCACCCGGTGTAGGCATGAACAATCCTGCCAGGTTCATGGCCACACTGCGCAGGAATGAAAGCATAACGTCTGCCGGCATAAAACTAAGAACGATAATCGTCGGCAGCCAGATGCGCGCCAGCCAGGAAAGAGTGGACATACTGAAGGCCTTCAACAGGAAGCTGATGGGACGCCTTTTCAGTTCTCTCGAAGTCTTTTCCAGCAAATGAGCTTCCTTTTCCGCTCGTTCGCGATGTTTCCTCAGGAACCGGATCTTGAATATCCAGGTAATGAGGCGTCTCATGATGCGTGGATTGACAAATATGGCGTACGACGTTAAAACAGCATAAACGAGCAGGCAGGCATATATGATAAACATGACTCCCTCACCAACCCATCCGATATTGTTCGGGATAACTTTGTAGTAGAACCCTCCTATCACGAGCACCGGCACGAGCAAGGCGAAAAGGATCATATCGAGCAGTAACGCATATAATATAATTGCAGTCGACTTGCCCAGCTTTATGTTTTCCTTCGACATGGCATAGGTAGCCATCGGTGCGCCGCCAATTGATGACGGAGTGATTGCAGAGGTGAAATCCCATACCAGTATGATCCGGAATGCAGCCAGCCAATCGATCTCCTTATCTGCCAGGAACCTGATCTTAGCGGCAGAAAACCAGACCCTGAGGAAAGAAACGACAACGGCGATACCCAGTCCCGGCAAACGCTTCATAGAGACGTTATCGAACAGACCGGGGCTATACGTGTAATAAAACACAATCGCCATCCCAAGAATGCTCAGGCTGATTGATATCAACAGGTATTTTAGTGAGACGTACTTTTTGGGATCTTCTGCCTCACTACCCTTATCAACCTGTATGTCAAGTTCTTCTTGCTCCATTCAGTTTTTTTTGAGAGACCGGACAGGCGATGTGGTTTCCAACGCATACAGGATTAAGCCCGGTGAGAATAAAAAAATCGAACTATTCTTTTCAGCACATTTCATTCATCAATATTTAGACATAACTATTATCCTTAGGATCGTACTACTCATCAAGATAGTATATATAACCTGATCAATTAAGATCTCGTTGCATGAACAATGTGATATGTTTGTATCAAATCAAATGATGACTGAAATCGGCCCCTTTAGCCCAACATTTTTTATCTTATTAATTTGATTCTACTCTTTGTAGCTATGTTTGTTACGAATCATTGAGCGACGGCCAGACACAATATCAACGATCATCTTGCAAATTCCCCCCCCCGACCGAACTCCGAAACGCATCTCATGTCAAGCGATTAGGCTATTATGTAATATACAAATGAATCAATTTATTGTCTTGAGCCGATTTTTTTTCAACCGGTGAAACAAAAAAAGCCCCGCTTCAGCAGCGAGGCTCTTAAAATCAGGATACCTGAGTAAGATCAGGCAACAGTAATACTTTTGTCGAGGTAAACATCCTGAATGAGGTTCAACAACTGAACGCCTTCACTCATTGGGCGTTGAAACGCCTTACGTCCGCTGATAAGTCCCATACCACCGGCACGTTTGTTGATAACAGCTGTTTTGGCAGCATCCGCGAAGTCATTGTCACCTGAAGCACCGCCTGAGTTAATGAGACCGGCACGGCCCATATAACTGTTAATGACCTGGTAACGGGTTAAATCGATCGGATGATCAGAGCTGAGTTTGCTGTACATCAACTCATCGTACTTACCGAACTTCTGACCATTCTTATTCAGTGCCTTGTAGCCACCATTGTTGGTCGGGAGTTTTTGTTTCACAATGTCAGCCTGGATCGTGCTGCCGATATGGTTGGCCTGACCCGTCAAATCTGCTGATGTGTGATAGTCCGTACCTTCAACTTTGAATGCATTGTTACGGGTGTAGCACCACAAAATAGTAGCCAGTCCCAACTCATGTGCATAAGAGAAAGCTTCGGCAACTTCTACGATCTCACGATCGGAATCTTCACTGCCGAAATAAATGGTAGCACCGACTGCAGCAGCACCCATGTTATAGGCATCATCAATGGTTCCAAACAAAATCTGCTGAAAATTATTCGGATAGGTTAACAGCTCGTTATGGTTGATCTTGACAATGAATGGGATTTTATGAGCATACTTACGCGAGACAGAAGCCAGAACCCCAAAAGTCGAAGCGACTGCGTTGCAACCACCTTCAATAGCGAGTTTGATAATATTTTCGGGATCAAAATACTCTGGATTTTTTGCAAATGAAGCACCACCTGAGTGCTCGATGCCCTGATCTACCGGTAAAATTGAAAGATAGCCTGTACCACCCAGACGACCATGTTCAAACATCCATTCCAGATTGCCAAGAACCCGATTGCTTCTATTTGAATGATACCAGACTTCATCCACAAAATTCGGTCCCGGCAGGTGTAGTTTCTCCTTTGGAACAGTTTTACAGGTATAGTTAAGGAGATTGTCGGCTTCTTTACCTAGAAGCTCTTCAATACTCGATGTCACAACTGCCATGATTTATACCTCCAGCTAAGGTTTAAAATTCTTTTTAATATCCTTTTAATATACACCTAAGATGTGTAAATACACACCTTGTTTACAACAACTTTTGTCTAATGACGTTTGGAAATCGCTTCCAATTATGTGTATTGAACATTTTTCCCTGCCCTGTACATTCCATTTTGTCCGAATAAATACCAAGAGGGATGATAATTTTGATTTTGCTCCGTGGTTGGTGGTCCGTGGTCAACAGTTCCTGGTTTGTAGTCGGTCCCGACCCTGCTCAGGGATTGTACACAATGAACAACGAACTACTGACTACTGACTACTGACCCAACACATAATTTTTTGTATTTTTACACACCAGATCTGAATTCAAAAAACACGGAGAATAAATGAAAATCGGTGATATTGACCTTGGCAATCAGCCTGTACTTCTAGCACCCATGGAGGATGTGACGGATTCCCCGTTCCGTGTCATATGCCGGAGGCAGGGTGCAAGTGTGGTCTACACCGAATTCATCAGTTCGGAGGCCATCATTCGCGATGTCGACAAGTCGCTGCACAAGATGGAGTTCGAAGAGACTGAGCGTCCATTCGGAATTCAGATATTCGGCGGTCGTGAAGAGGCGATGTTCGGGGCTGCAAAAATCGCTGAATCGTATAATCCTGATATCATCGATATCAATTTCGGTTGTCCTGTGTATAAAATTGTGAAGAAAAACGCCGGCTCGGCATGCCTTAAGGATTTGGCGATGATGGAGCGAATGACGGCAAGCGTGGTCGAAGCAGTCCAAAATCACCCTGTTACCGTCAAAACGCGACTGGGATGGGACGAGCAGACCATCCGCATTCGTGAGGTTGCTTTGATGCTGCAGGGTATCGGCGTAAAAGCCTTAACCGTACACGGCCGCACACGTGCCCAGAAATACAAGGGCGAAGCCCGGTGGGAGTTCTTCAAGTACCTGAAGGAAACGCCGGGATTACATATCCCGATCATCGGCAACGGTGACATCACCAGTCCCGAAATTGCAAAAAAGGTGTTTGATGAAACCGGTGTTGACGGCCTGATGATCGGCCGCGGTGCTATCGGCAATCCATGGATCTTCCGGCATGCACGTCACTACCTGGAAACAGGCGAGCTGCTGCCGGAGCCCGCCATCGAAGAACGCCTGTCAACCTGTGCCGACCATCTGCGCGAATCCGTACGCCACCACGGTGAGCGCCAAGGCGTTATCATGATGAAGAAACACTACGGCAGTTACTTTAAAGGGATTCGCAACGGCCGGAAACTTCGGGCTGAAATTATGCCTCTGAACGAGATGCGACCCATCCTTGAACTCTTGCTCAATTTCCGCGACGAAGAACTGTTCGTCGTAGCATGACGGTCACCCCCCCTCTGTCGCAAGTTTGCAACTTGTGACCCTAAACATCATTCCTTTACACTCACTCTACTCTGCTGCAAATCTGTGACTTGTGACCATCATCTATTCACTCAATATATCCTGCAACAGCTTTGCATTATAAGGTGCATGGCAATCAACATCATTGTTGAAATAGGCAAACACATCTTTTCCGAGATCTTTGGCTTTCCTCATTTCATCTGCCCATGGTTTTAGTTCTTCCCGGTTATAATCATACCGGTAACCTCCTTCCAGTCCATGAAAGCGGGCGTACACAAAATCTGCGGTATCTGTAAAGTCGGCCGGCATTTGCGTAGAGCTGATCCAGACCTGTGCCGCATTTTGTTTCCGCATGATTTTGAAAATTTCCGCGTTCAGCCACGATTTATGACGAAACTCAACGGCGTGGCGATATTCATGGGGTAGCTCCTCCAAGAAATTATCCAATAAAACAGCATCCATATGTAGGCTGGGCGGCAACTGCCAGAACATGGGTCCAAGGTGGTCTTCCAGTCTTTTTACACGGTCGATATGGTTCGATACCGGTTCGTCCACATCTTTCAATCTGTTGTAATGGGTTATGCGGCGATGACCTTTCACGGCGTACAAAAAACCATCCGGTGCACGGTCGCGCCAGCCCTTGACCATGTTTTTGAACGGCAGGCGATAATACGTTGCGTTGATCTCAACGGTATTGAATTGATGTGCGTAAAACGACAGCATGTCCCGTTTCTCTATATCATGCGGATAGAAATCACCTATCCACCCGTCGTACGACCATCCGCTGGTACCGATGAATAGCTGTGCCATGTGGGTTGTTGTTTGCTGAATTTTGATCGCTGACCGAAACGGATCATGTTCCACTATTTGACCAGCAATCCAATCTATTTTTATTTATAGAAATTGATTTTTAGGGATGTATCATTCCAGAAAGACAAACAAGCTTCACCCTGACAGGGTCATAGAACTAATTTTTTACGGGTACGTCTGATTCAATCGAATATACCTGTGTGAACAAGAACTGACCCTGTCAGGGTGAAACAGGTTCAGATAAATCAAAACTACGATGCACTTTTGAAAGTGCGTCGCAACTGGGCGGAATTAAACCTGACAGGATTTTGGAATCCTGTCAGGTTTTGGTGTAGTTTGTCTATAGCATCTAACACTGCAGACCCGGGAAGATATTAATGTACCGTCACATGCTTAACGGCCGAACAAGCCGTCATGTTATTGCCATCTACTACGCAGGCTTTCAAATCGAAAGCACTCCGCGAACTGATAGTCTCCGTATAGGATGTTCCGGAGCCAACTCCATACCCGTTTTTATACCAGGTTATGGAATAGGGGGATTTCCCTCCCGAAGCGGATGAATACCATGTATAGCTGGATCCCTGTCGCACCAAACCGGGACCATTGATACTGACCGCAAGAGAATAGGTACCTATGCCTTTGAAATAAAAGGCATCCTGGATGGCATTATCATCGGCACCGCTGTAATTGGCATCATCCGAGGCCATCATCGCATCGCGGAAGTCCAGGAACGTGGGGCTGCTCGTTATTCTGAAAAGCGCATCATAGACCAGGAAATTAGCCCTGCTGGCACTTATGTCGTTGTATACATCCCATAAGATGGAGGAGAAGAATTCACCACTTTCGTGAGGATCTACATTAACATTTCCATATTGATCACGAGGTAAAGAAGAATAATTTGTATAGTATGGATTAGCCATATCCCGCTCACCACCAGCGGCTGCACAGCAGTAATCACCAATGATGGAGCGACCCGTATAGGCGCCGGCGAAATAATCGGGTGTTCCTTCACTGATACCGCCTTCTTCATTATTAGTAGACTCAATACCACTGTTAATGTGATAAATCACGGCGTGGCTGTATTCATGGTAGATGACCTTGTCATCTTTCGCAAAGTCATTATACGATGAACTTGAGGATGCATCTCCAAAATCGAGCTGCTTGGGTGAGCAGTCGCGACAAAACCGTGCATTAAGGTCGCCGTAACCGGGGATAGTCGCATGTGCATGGGCCTCTATTTGGCCAAGCGTAAGACTCCCGTTATCCAGCGTATTGATAAAGTTGGCCCTGAACTGATCGATATGCCAGTAGAGATTGGCCTCGTCAAAATGAGTGTTGCCCTGGCTGTATTGGAACGAATTGTTAGAAGAATAGGCATTGGATGTGGCATCATTTACGCTGTAGGCCCAGGTTCCCCGCAGATATCCACTACCGTTGAGCCTGTATAAAGACTCGTCGGTAACCGACGAAAAATTGGGATCGGTTGGATAGACGTCCCCGTCTCCGGTTACATCCATAAGCTGGTTGAGCTTGTCGATAACCTGCCCGGACTGCGCATCCACAAAATAGAGCCAGTCGTACGGGGGGTTGTTCCGAAACCAGGATCAGCTTCCACGCCAGGTGAAACTGGTTTTTTTGATCCCGGTAGATCACCAGTGCGGAAGAAGTAACCGGGACGGTGGCCTTGACGGACGATCCAAGGTCCGTTTGGGCAGTCTGTCCGGCATCCGATGCCGTTATTCCCGGAGTAGTCGAAACCTTGATATTCGGGTAGTAATACCCGTTGGCCATACCCACATGCCCGTCCTACCGGATATGGACTTTAAATTCGGCGTCATAAACCGGAACGCCATTTACGGTTTGGTTAAACGTTACGTGGCTGGCACCACGGTTGGTTTGGGTCCGGATATACTTCAACTGATTCAGGCTGGCAAAACCAAACAAGGTTTGATAATCGGCCAGAAAAGCCCGGGCGGACTGTTCGGCGCTTCCCGTATAGGCCTTTTTCGTTTCGCCCAGCCAGACCGAGACCGGCAGACCGGTGGTTTTGCTCCAGCGTATTCTCCATTTTGCTCCATTTTGCGTTTGAAACTGCTGCCAAACGACTTTCTGCAAGGAGTCGGCCTGAGCCGGTGGAAGATTTGAGGCCAGTTGGTCCGTCACAGTGGGTACAGATTGACCCGGATTGGTTGCCACGTTTCCCAGGTTGTTCATGGGCGACTTGCAGGACGAAAACAGGGCAAGTAACAGAAAAAACGTGAGTATTCTTTTCATAATGTATCCTCCAGTGGTTTTTGTTATATTGGAGGCAATTCATCCCGATTCGATTAGGATGAATACACCAAACCCCTGCAGGTCTATAACCTGGTTATCTTGGCCGATTCCGGGAAGGCCCGCAGGGGCTTTTTGTTTGTGTTATGCTTTGTGATACAGCATATTCTTCAGTTGCTCAATTTTATTGATCTGAGTACCAATCTACAGGGCCTACCGGGACGAAATTCGAGTTAAACGAAACCGTTTTCAAAACTCTGGTCGAATCATTTTCGATGCTTATCCATCTCACCTCGGGCTGGGATGAATCCGTTTCTCTTCCGCCCACTAATAACTGATTCCCTTGCTTGTTCCATAGAGGATTTCCAGCGAATTCCAATCCGGTTTCTAATCTAATAATCTGCCCGGCTTCGAACTTATACAAAAAAACCTTGTTACCATAAATATTCCACTCATACGCAATTCTGGTTCCATCCGGACTCCATTCAGGTTGCGTAGCGTTCCCTGTCTTTGTCAAACGTTGAAGACCAGTGCCGTCGGCGTTTACCATATATAAGTCTCTTCTCCAGCGCATGGTATCGGCAGTGTAATAATCCCGGTCGGATGAAAAAACAATCTTCTTGTCGTCCGGACTCCATGATGGGGCTTCGTCGCTGACTGGATTATGGGTGAGCCGGTGCACCTGGGTCGAATCATACTCTCCCCCGGCTACCTCAACGGTCATGATTTCATAATTACCGCCTCCCCGCTCACAGTCCAGGCACACATCGTAGGCAATCTTTGACCCGTCGGGACTCCACACCGGATCTGTACCCCACAAATACGTCGGCGATTCAACGGGCATTTTTTTGAGCCCGTGCATATTACTCCCGTCCGCATTCATCACATACAGGTAAGGTCCCAGGGTAGTCGCGTAATAATTGACAAAAACAATCTGCTTTCCATCCGGGCTCCAGGCCGGCTCCCCAGCCCCACCATCGGTCGGGAAATGGGTCAGTTGTTTGCGGTGCGAACCATCGGCATTCATGATAAAGATTTGATCGGTACCCGCTTTGTCCGGAGCCGAGAAGACTATTTTGCCGGGGATGGACGATTTGTGGCCCCCGATGCCCAGCAAGCCACACCCTGTCAGAAATCCTGAAATCATAAGGAAAGAAAAAAGCTTCTTTACCGAACAGAAGACGCAATAGGATAACGAGGTAGTTTTGGAAGTTATCTCTTGCTGATTAACCGGTATATAAGGCACGGCACACATAGTATCTCTCCATTAACATTCAACAGTTATCTTAAAAAAAAAGAAAGTGCAATTATTTTTATGTGAATATTGAACCTTTTTCTCTTTAAAGAGTTAATCCCTGGCGCATTCCCGTAGAAGGGCAAACATTAATAAAAAAGGTCGAAGGTTATACTTGCAGGTGTGTTTTTAACTCCAAACTTCAGGCACCCGAAGTACCCGAAGTACTTTAGCGGTATGGCGGTTGGTTCCGAAAGCTTTTCGGGGTGACTGCGGGCATTACATTTCAGACATCTTTTTCAAAAAATCCTCCTTGCGGCGGGTGGCGACTTCAATCTCCGACTGATCGGTCATTTGTACCGATCCGCCTTTCCCCTTATGATAGCTCTTGATATAAGCCAAATTGATGAGGTGAGAATTATGGACGCGATAGAAATTATAGTCTGTCAACAATTCCTCAAATTCCTTGAGTGTTCTTGCTACGGTTATTTTCCGTTTATTCTTCAGATAAATGACGGTATAGTTGACATCCGACTGGCAGCGAATAATATCGCTTATCTGCAGGAAAGTCAGTCCGTTGCTTGTAGGGATGCTTATTTTCCTGGATGCGCCCTGCATGGCTTTCAGGTTATGGAACAGTACATCAAATTTTTCGGACAGTTCTTCCTTTGATATTTTTTCCTGCAGCTTTTCGACGGCCTCATTCAGGTCATCCGGATCAACAGGCTTAAGCAGATAGTCGATGGCGCTGAACCGAAATGCCTGAACGGCGTATTTGTCATATGAGGTGGTGAAGATCACGGCACACGAGACATCACCTAATTGTTCCAGCAGATCAAATCCGGTTTGTTCTCCCAGCATGACATCCAGGAAGATGACATCGGGCTGCAATTTTCGGATCCCGCGGATGCCGGTTTCCAGGGTCTGGAAACTGCCAGCCAGGTAAATGGACTGGCTGCAGTGAGTGGTCAGCAGAGTGCTCAGACGATCGGCACAATGTTGTTCGTCATCAATGATAATCGCGTTAATCATGCTGCTAAAAACTTAATTCCAACGGTAATCTGACCTCCACTCTCGTGCCTTCCGACAAGTCGGCCAATTCAACACTGCCGGAAGTTTTTTTGATCTTATTGATAATATCTATTCTAGATTTCGTGATCTTCATTCCCATCGATTTTTTCTTGGAATGATTTTGTTCATTTGCGAAAGCAGTCGCTCTTTCCCGGCCAAGTCCGTTGTCTTCGACGATACAGTTGATCATATTCTCTTCTTTTTTTATCCGTATTGTGATCTTCCCGTTGCCGTCCTTTGGTGCAATGCCATGCCAGATACTATTTTCCACGAAGGGCTGAAGAATAAGAGGCGGCACCAGCGTGGTTTCCTTATCGATGTCTTCATCTACTTTGATCTCATACGTAAACTTATTATTCAGCCGCATGGACTCCAGCTGCATGTACAGTTCCAGTGCCTTCAGATCGTCTACAAGAGGAATTTCCTTTTTTTCCGAATTTTCTAAAATCAACCGCATCACTTTTGCAAAACGCGCCAGGTAGTAGTCCGCCTTTTGTACATCATTTTTTACCATATAATCACCGATCGAATTAAGCGAATTGAAAATGAAATGCGGATTCATCTGCAAACGCAGGACTTTCATTTCCGTATCGGCCACCGTCGCTTTAAACTCTGCGTCCTTTTGTTGATCCTCTGCATCACGCCGTCTTTTATAAAAAATGAAAATGACCACAACAGATATTAGCAAGATGGCACTTCCACCGATTACGGCATTACGGATAATCCGTTGTTGGCGTATGGCTGCAGCGGCCAGCGCCTGCTTTTTTTCCTGCGCTGCCCGGAATTGCATCTCTTTCTGTGTGTATTCAAACTTTATTTCTCTCCGGGTAATCTCTTTTTCTTTCTGATTATTTAAAACACTGTCTTTAAAGAGAGTATATTGTCTGTATGCATGCAATGCCCCCGGAAAGTTTCCCTGTTTTTCATACACATTACTCAGGATCTTCCATGTCTCAGATTGTCTGTCCATCGCACCGGTTTCTTTAGCAAGCTTTTGCGCTCTTGTCAGTAATACCAGTGCTTTCTCATAACGCTCTGAAGGATGTATTCCCAGCTGCAAAAGAATCCTGTCTGGGGCTTCAATATATATGTTGCCAATCTCATTAAGGCAGATGACGGTGCTATTCTTGTCACCTGACTGCTCATACATGGCCAATGACTTAACGAGATAATCCAATGCTTTAGAATAGTCCCTACGGTTATAATAGACTTCACCAAGACTTTGGTAGTCGCTGGCCATGTGCTGTTTGTCACCCATCGTTTCACTGATCTGCAGGGCCTGATGGAAACAGGCCACGGCTTTGGCTGTACTGTCAATGAAATCATATACTATCCCGATATTGCCCAGGGTATTGGCTATGCCTCGCTGATTCCCCGCCTGTTTATACAGTTGCAATGCTTTGAAGTGATATTCGAGTGCCTTCGGATAATTCTTAAGGTCTTTATAAACGATCCCGATATTACCAAGCGCATCGGCCGTGGCCTGCCGGTTATGGATCAGCTCATAAAGCTGCAGCGTTTCGAGATAATACTCCAATGCCTTCGGATAGTCGGACAAGTATTGGTAATCGATCCCCATATTATTATAAGAGGTTGCAATGCGGGCACTGTCTTTTAATTGTTTAAAAACAGCCAGCGCTTTTTCATGGTAATCGATGGCTTTAGGATAATTAGACAATCCAAAATAAATTAATCCTAGGTTATTATAAATTTTGGCCATGCCAAGACGATCCTTTAGTTCTTCATGCAAATGCAATGATTGGGTATACAGTTGCAAAGCATTGGAATTATCACCTTTAGCCCAGTAATTGGTGCCTTTGCTGGAATAGGCTCCTGCCAGTTTCAGGGTATCATTCAGTTTCTTAGCAAGCGCTATCGCTTCATCTGCCATTTTCAGCCCTTTATCCGGGTCAAAACTATAATAGCTGAATGCAATGTCATTGAGCAGGTTAAGCCTTACCGTATCCTCTTTTGAATAGTGTGCCAAAACAGTTATCAGCGAATCTGTCGCCCGTTGTTGCGCGAATAACCGGCTGTTGAAGAGAAGAAGCATCGGAAGCAGACATACCCACATACGCCTGGAGGTATACAAACACGGTGCAACAGGTGCCATATGTTTTTTATGATGCATCTCTAACCTGGTTGTACAGATGTAGTGATTAACCTTCGCTCCCCTACCTACTGAAATAAGCACTAACGACGGGCGACCTTATGCTCAAAATGTAAATATTTTTTCAGTTATCTCCCCTTTTCAGGCAGAAAATAAATGAGGTTAAGCAAAAAATAATCGAAGGTTGGGCTGCACAGCAGGCAGAGCTATGTTTTTACTATATATCAGCAGTTGACCTTTTCTGTTTGAGCACTAAATCAATGGGGTAATCATGAAACGTTTACTAATTCTGGCCTTTCTAGTTACGGGTTTTTCGACAGCAGCCTGTGCACAGTCGTTTAAAGAAGGCACTAACATTATAAGTGCCGGCATCGGGTTGGGGAGTTCACTTGGAGGTTATACCTATAGCTCTCAAACACCGGCACTAAGTGTGCAATATGAAAGAGGTGTCTGGGAAGTTGGCGGCCCTGGGGTGATTAGCCTCGGTGGATACATTGGAATAAAGGATTATAAATATTCCGGCAGTGGCACAGGTTACAATTATACAGAGAAATGGAACTATACCATCATAGGCGTACGGAGTGCTTATCATTACACCGGTCTTAAGAATGGCAAATTTGATGTATATGGCGGAGTTATGCTGTCCTACAACATCTTAAGCTATAAGTACAAAGACAACATTTCGAGTACCTCAAGTAGTGCAGGCAGCTATGGCAGCACACCAGGCTTCAGCCTGTATGCCGGCGGGCGCTATTACTTTGCAACAAAATTTGCCGCGTTTGCTGAGCTGGGATACGGGGTTTCTTTTCTCAACCTGGGTGTTGAGTATAAATTCTGAAATAATGGGAAGTGCAAAACTGCTCTGTTTCCGATAATGGAAAATCAGGTCTAAAAAGCGGGGAAAATTATGATCAGGTCAACTCTTAGTTATGCCGTCATTTTCTTATTTATCACAGGAACTGCCGCGGCTCAGATAACAGTCACGCAATCTGATATCCAGAATCTGCTTGGTCAATCATACGATGTTAGTGCATTCCAGGACACATCAGCCAATGATCTAACTACTGATCTGACTACTCTTGCTTCCCTCAAAGGTGCAAACCAAACTTTTGATTTCACAACTATCCCCTCTTTCTTCAAATCTAACCCTACTATAACGAAACTCAGTTTTTTGAAATTGCCGGCTGATTTACCCGGAGCCAACAACACGGCCTACGCAAATGCAAATATTGCAATCGTGGAAACTTTGTCCAGTACCAGCGGAACTCCTGATACGACATACTTGTGGGAATATCATCAGCTAAAGAGTGATGGCTTTTATGCGGCCGGATATGCCTCTCTCACGAATTTAATCACGAATCAGTATGGACAATCACCCGATACCTTAATACTCGGTTATTATCCCTATAAAATAGTCTACAAGTTTCCGCTCACTTACCAAACCACCTGGAAAGACACAACTGTTATGACCGATATTGTGGGAACTTCTACGGAAAAAGATACTGTCCAAACAGAAGCGGTTGTCGATGGGTACGGAATCCTGAAATTGCCAAATACAACAGCGAACTGTCTTCGTATTCGTGGTACCAGAACCACAATCTTTAATACCGGTTCTCCCCAACCAAAATCAATTGTCGGATTCATTGAATACGTAACAAAATCATCAGGCAACACGAGTGCCTATATAGAACTCGATCAAAATGGAAATCCTATTTTTGCCTCCTACGTGGAACCTGCATCATCAACAACGCCCATTGAAAAAAATAACAATCCCGCCATTGCGAGTGACTACCGGCTTAACCAGAATTATCCCAATCCATTTAACCCGAGCACTGTCATCAGTTATAATCTGAAGCAGACTGGTCCGGTTACGCTGCGAATTTACAACTATCTCGGGGAGCTTGTCGCTACCCTGGCAAACGGCATCCAGGCGGCAGGCAACCACAAGGTTATCTTCAATGCTGCCGCACTGAACAGCGGACTCTATTTTTACAGGCTGCAGGCAGGCAGTTTTTCGCAGACCAGGAAGATGATGTTGATCAAATGAGTACCTGATGTGAGAGAGAAATGAACCCTCATGATGTGGAGTTAATCTGCGAACCAACAACCATTACAGCTACACAGAGCCGATATCCAGTCCGTCCCCAAACGTATTGCCCGGGACGGACTGGATTATTTTCGTAAGCTTATATACAAACTATCTATAGCATCTTTTTCCTTTTTCTCTCGTACGACATGGTAGAACACCCACTAACGAGGCATGCCATGCTGCAACGACTTATTCGATATCTTACGGCTTTATTCAGCGCTTACAGTTTCTATGCCAACCCCCTAAGGTATATTGTCGCGCTGCTGGGAATAACCCTTCTGCCGTATCTGCTCTACCTGTTTTTCGGTACTATTGTGACCATTGTTATCCTGGCCATTACTGTATTTGTACTCTGGCGAAAGCTAAGAAAAACCTCGCACCGGGGAGCGTATTAAGAAGTGCCTGGAGTACTTAAAATTGTATTGCTTTCAACTCTAAGTACTCGTAGCTCCAAGTATCATAAGAATTTTCCTCCGCCCGACCGCTACATGGTCTATAAAAACTTACAATTCATATATGGTTGAAGCACTTCCGGCACGACGATTCGCCCGTCTTCCTGCTGGTAAGTCTCTAGGATGGCCGAGACCACCCGCGGCAGCGCCAGTCCGGAGCCATTGAGGGTGTGTACCATCTCTATCTTTCCATCTTCGTTTTTGAAACGCAGCATCATCCGTCTTGCCTGGTACGCCTCGAAATTAGAACAGGAGCTCACTTCCAGCCAGCGTTTTTGACCAGGACTCCAAACTTCGAGATCGTATTTTTTTGCCTGTGTGAAACCCATATCACCGGTGCACATTAACAGGGTATGATATGGGAGTTTAAGCTGTCGAAGAAGGTCTTCAGCATCTTCGCGCAACTTTTCGAGCTCGTCGTACGATTGGTCCGGGTGTACAATTTTCACCAGTTCTACTTTATCGAATTGATGCAGACGGTTGAGGCCGCGTACGTCTTTACCGTAGGAACCCGCCTCCCGGCGCCAGCAGGACGTATACGCTGCATATTTTACGGGGAGATCTCCTTCTGCAAGAATTTCATCGCGATGATAATTAGTAACCGGCACTTCGGCCGTTGGTATCAGAAAAAATTCATCGCGGGGAACCGTGTACATCATATCTTCTTTATCCGGAATTTGTCCGGTGCCGCGTGCCGACGCTTCGTTGACAACATAGGGTGGCTGCACCTCGATATATCCTTTAGCAGACGCCTGGTCGAGGAAAAAACTAATGAGAGCACGCTGCAACCTGGCTATGGTACCTACATAAAAAGGAAACCCGGCGCCGGTTACTTTAACGCCACGTTCAAAATCGATATGACCATTTCCGGCTTCCAACTCCCAGTGCGGTTTTCGCCAGTCATCCTGCAATGGCTCTCCCCATGTTGAATACACTACGTTATCTTCGGGAGTGGCCCCGATCGGCACGCTTTTGTGCGGCACATTCGGAATCCGCAACAGCAAATCATAGCGATTATCCTGAAGTTGACGAACTTCCGTTTCCAGTTCCTTGATCTTCTCTTTATCCTGAGAGGTCTGGCGGATAATGGCTTGCGCCTCTTCTTTCTTGCCCTGACCCATGAGTTTGCCGATTTCTTTGGCCCGCGTATTGCTGTTATGACGCAACTCGTCCACCTCACGGGTCAACGCCCGCCATTTGCCGTCAACTTCGAGCACCAGATCAACAATTCCGGTTTCTGTTTCACCCTTATGCCGCATCCCTTCCTTAACCAGGCCGGCATTCTCACGGATATATTGAATATCAAGCATACAAACTTTGCTGGTTCCAATTCTTGTTGCGATGCAAAGATAAGATTGTTAAAGCAATGGAAAAACTAACCTGTTGATCTCTTATATTGTTAGTTGCGACATGATTGGAATAAAAAAATTCATTTATACGTTTCAAAAAAACCCACAACTCTTGATAACCTAAATAAATTAGGCTATCATCATACTTATACTAATAAAGCTTCACAAATAACAAACACATTTACGATAATGAGTCATCATCTGGATGATATCGACATAGCGATATTAAATCATTTACAACACGACGGACGTGCTCAGCGCAATAAAATAGCCGAAAAAGTCCACCTTTCTGTTCCTTCTGTTTCTGAGAGAATGCGCAAACTGGAGGAAAAGAAACTGATTCAAGGCTACTATGCGGTCATCAATGCCAAAAAATTTCATATTGATATCACCGCATTTATCTTCGTCGAAGTTGATGGGTCGGCTAATTATCCGATCTTCGTTGACAAAGCTGTTAAGGAATCGGAAATCCTTGAATGCCACAGTATAACAGGTGATGGGTCTCATGTGCTCAAGATCCGAACCCACAATACCGAGTCATTGGAAAAGCTTTTATCCCGAATCCAGTCATGGGATGGGGTCAATCGCACCCGTTCCAATGTTGTTTTAACATCATTCAAGGAGACCCGGGAAATCCCAATTGTGTCGAACGATATCTCGGGCATTACCACATGATCGTCTCCGTCAGGCCTTTTGGGAGATGAAATACAGAACGTTAGTCTCATATATCCGATTGGCATGCCTGTCATTCGGGATGCTTCTGTTATTTTTCGGATCGGCCGCCTGTCAGGTCAAATTTGGTGTGTTCTGGCAATCGAACGGAGGAGAGATTACCAGCCGGATCAATCTTGATCAGTATACACGAATGAAGATCACCCATTTCGTGATCGGGGATGCGTATGCTAACGAGATAATGGCAAAAGACGATTCAGCCGCATCATCACAAATCAAAATTTTAGCAGCACCGCCCCTGCGCTTCCTGACAGCCTATGATCTCAGGAAACATCGGTCCTTACTGGTGAAAAGGTTATATCAGGGATTACAGCCTTTTACCCGGATTCATCCGGAAGGATACGGCATTATTCAGTTATCCGAGATTCAATCCTCAAAGCTGGTAATGCAGCTTAAGCCGATACTCACCCAGCTAATAGATTCTGTAAGATCTCCGGTTTACTACATTTATTCTGAACGTTTTCCGGACAAGAAAGATCAGGCTGCCGGCCTGTTTGACTTTTCCATACTTCAAATCAATGAAAAAACCGACATTGCTGCTATTCCGGATCTGATCACGCCAAAAACACGGGGTATCTATTTTAATCCCATAAGCAATGGTTATTACAATCTGCGTCATCTGCAGTTGCTCTTCAAGGCTGTCCGGGATAATTCGGGGATTGTTCTTTATCTGAATGGAAAATGGCTTCAGAATACGTTAAATAACCACTCCAATTTCAAGTCACTCATTACGGCTTATGCCACTGAACAAAATGCCGTTTTCAGTAATCCACCGGTCGGTCATCTTCCTGTTAAGCCTGGTTATACGATCATTGTCTTAATTATTATATGGCTGATCACTGCCATCCATTATGGTTTTGAGCCCAATTACCGGAAATCGATGATCCGGTATTTTGGATATCACCATTTCTTTATTGATGATATTCAGGAGCGGTTACTGCGGTTTGCCAATTCCAATGTCATCGTCATGTTCATACAAGCTCTGACCGGAGCATTATTTCTAATTACATTTTTTCATTTCTTTATCAGCGATACCGGGTTCCAAGCTATTACAGCTCACTACCCGGCGCTAGATTTTCTGGGAGGATCGGATGTTCAGTTATTTTTCATTGGATTTATGACTATCCTGATATTCAATCTGGTGGGTAGCCTCTGGATCTTCATCAGTTCTCCTGATTTCCCACAGTACAATCAGGTACTCACTCTTTTTCTCTGGCCACAGCACCTGAACCTTTTGCTCCTTAGCCTGCTCGTAACCTTCACTACGGCATATCAATCACCCTTTTTAATTTATTTATGTGGTATTTTTTATGTGATTGTTCTGTTATCCAGCTTTCTTGCTGCCAGCGTCGACGTGTACTTGCATACGCAAAACAAAGGACCCTTTTTCTTTAAAACAGTATTGCCCTACCTTGTACTGGTTATTATTACATTGATTTGGTTAATCGCCTATACAGGTGTGACCGATGTATGGATACTGGCACGATCACTGAGATAAGATCAACCCTGTGTAAAGATCACATTGATTTAAGCAAGTCCAATATAAGCTATTTTGGTAGCCCCTGCTGTCATTCCGACCCGTGACTATCTGGAAGAAAACCAATCTGTCCCGGAACGCTAAGAAGGGCACATGACAGGTGTTAGAATCGCATCCTTGAGTCTTTCGGAATAGGACTGAAATGTTTGCCAGTATGATTTCCCCCCCCGAACAATGCCAGTTTTATTATCAGCCAGCTACCTCATTATATGAGTAATTTTTATCACGTCAACTTGTACGTACAAGTAGGTTTTTGTAAACTATCGTTTAAAGAATTGTATGAAAAAGGCACGTTACAAAGAAATTCACCATATGCTGAAGGAAAAAATTCAGCAGGGAATATATGAAGTCGGGGATTTTTTGCCGTCTGAGCATGAACTTTGTGATGCGCATTCGATTACACGAACTACCGTACGCAAAGCTCTTGATGAGCTGGTGAATGAGGGCTACATCGAAAAGCAGCATGGAAAGGGCAGCAGAGTTCGCGAAAGACGACAATCTCTTGGCTTGTTAAACGTGAAAGGATTCTCTGAAGCTGCGGGTGGAAACGTAACCACCATATTTCTTCAAAAACCGGACATTCGGAAGTGGGGCAACGAAATCGTTTTTCCTGTCAGTGCTGAGGAGAAACAAGAACCATGTATCCATTTTGAAAGACTTCGGTGCGTGAGTGAAAATCCCGTGATGCTTGAGAATAACTGGTTCTCAGTAGCGAAACTGGATGGATTTTGTGATACTACTTTTGTCGATGGCTCTTTTTTTAAGACGTTGAGTCAGAAATACCTGATAGAAATTAGAGGATCAGAACAAGAACTTCGTGCTGAGTATGCCGATGGAAAGACCGCTTACTTGCTAAAAATTAATAAACACTCTCCCGTACTGCATATCTCACTGAAATTTCACACCAGTAATCCCCATCTGAACATTTACGCTGAACTGTATTGTAATACAGAGAAATATCCGATTGGCAACAGTTACCACATCTAAACAGAAAATGCAATGGCTAACAAGGAAGAATACTCCAGACGAGAATTTATTAGAACTACAGCCCTGGGTTCTGTTGCACTGATGGGAACACCGTTGCAATCGCAATATGGCACTGTTCCACAACAACAGCGCCATATAGGGTTGCCTTACATAAACAAGAATATTCTGCCTGAATCAAACCAGGGTGTGGCCGGTCTTCTTTTCTCACAAATCGGTTATGAGCAGGATTATCCAATCCGGATTGCGGTAAGACTGCCAAATAAACGGCTCAAAACCGGCACAGTCTGTCGGTTGGTCTCAAATGGAAACCGACAGATCCACCAAACAGCATGTTCATATTGGGGTGAACTATGGGGGAGTCACTGGTGGACAGCCCGTTTTTCACCTGTCAAAGAATCAGGGCTGTGGGATGTTGATATCGTAGATAATGGTACGATTCTACTTAAGGACGGAGGGCTTAAAACAGGTAAAAATATTTTGTGGGATAGTACAGCTGTTCTGGCATCCGTCGATATCCTGGAGCGTCGCAGCCTTTTTACCAACCTTAATGCAGGCTGGCAGGATGCCGGGACTCTCTGGGTGGAAAGCTGTTCGCAGAGTGCTATGATCATCGCATTGACTGAGCTGTTGTTAAAGGCGAACAACAAGATCGACGAAGATTACAAACAGCGGATTTACAAACAGATTATCGTAGGTTCTGATTATCTGGTGATGACCCAGGAAAAAGCCAAAGAACTGGGATACCCGGACGGTGCCATGTCACACGATCTTTTTGGACACGAAAAAGACATTCTTCCCAACGACGCAGCAAAAGCTGTAGTTGCGCTGATGCGGGCGGGACGCCTTCTGCCGGACCAGTACAAAAAGAAAAAGATTCAGTACAAAAAAGCGGGGAACCTTACGATGCAATGGTTATTGAACACCGCCAAACCGCTCGGCTCCTACGGGTTCAGTTTTAAGCAGCGTGGAATTCCCGATACTACTCCAATACCTGCGGATGAATTTCAAACCAGGGACCTGATCATGCAATGCTGGGGCACACTCGAAGCGTGGGAAAATGGGGATCAGAGAGCAAAGGACACCACCATCCGTCTGGCTCGGCGAATTATGCAGAGGCAAATACCGAAAGACCAGGCGGAAAGCGGTTTCTACGGTCATTTCTATGAATATGCTTCACTTACATTCAGTCAAAAATCATGGTCCCACGGAATCGTTGATAATAAATTTGGTGCAGACCTTGGAGGTTTCTATCCCAACTATCTCATGCCGTTTATTGAGATGCTCAGGCTCTGGCCGGATCATCCCGATGCCGATGACTGGAAAAACACGCTCTATGACTTTACTTACGGCTACCTGCTGCCCGGTTGTCAAAAAAATCCATTTCTGATCGTACCTCTGGGCATTTACGGAAAACAAGGCGCACTTTGGTTTACCGGAACATTCCACGGAACTAATACCATCTACGGATATACCGCTGCTCTGGCCCTGGAGTTGGCACGATTATTCAACGATCGCAAACTGGAGGAAATAGCCTATGCCAATATGCAGTGGCTGGCCGGTCTGAATGCAGGAATCACCCGCGACAATCTCAAAGCCGCTGTTATCTACAGCCGGGATCTGCCGGAAGGCGTCGCCCTTCCGGTCAGCATGATGTGTCAAACCGGCGAGAAGTGGGCAGGTACCTGGTTTGCAACACGGGGAGTTATCTGTAACGGATTTTCTACCGGCACCCAGTTCAAATATGATGTTGAACCGTTACGCAAAAATGATGGCCCCTTCTCCTTTACCGACGAGGACTGGATCCCGCATAGCGCAGCATGGCTCACCGGACTTGTGCGCTTATAACTTTTTTAAACGGATAAAACAGTAATAATTCAAACAATACGAATGTTATGAGCAACTGGAAAGAATATGCAAAGATGATCGATCATTCGATACTCCATCCCACACTCACCGATGACGATCTCAGGCGGGAATGTGAAGTGGCTCTGAAATACAACGTCGCTTCGGTATGTGTGAAACCATACATGGTACCGCAAGCCGCGGAATATTTGAAAGATTCTGATGTTCTGGTTGGCAGTGTCATAGGTTTCCCGGCTGGCAACTCAACAACCGGGACCAAGGTCTTTGAAGCGGAAACAGCTTGTCGTCAGGGTGCTGTGGAGATCGATATGGTCATCAATATCGGCAAAACACTCCAGGGCGACTGGAAATACGTGGAACATGAAATTAAGACGGTCACAGATGCGGTACATAAACACGGTGCGATCATCAAGGTCATATTCGAAACCGATTTTGTGACCAAAGATGAGGATAAAATCAAACTATGTGAGATATGTACTAAGTCGGGCGCTGATTATGTGAAGACATCCACCGGATTTGGCTTTGTGAAGGGCAATGATGGGAAATACAGCTATACCGGGGCGACTATTCACGATTTAAATCTTATGCGTGAACATTCAGGCCCCAATGTAAAACTGAAGGCTGCCGGAGGTGTACGGACACTCGATGGTCTTATCGATGTAAAAAACGCAGGATGTACACGCTGCGGTGCTACCCGAACCGTGCAGATGCTGGAAGAAGCCAAAAAACGGTTTCCATGATACATACTTTACAGATTATAACTTTTAGCACCACAAGTCATTGATTTAAGAATACCTTCAATCCGTGAAACTAAAAACCATCCTTTTTGTACTCATCATCCCCGTAATAACCTCATAAAACAACAATTCTTCCAATTATGAATCGACTCGAATTCTTTAAGAAAACGTTTGCAGCGGGAGGCTCGATTTGGCTCGGTGAGTCACTAATATCCCAAGTCAGTTTTTCTCAAAAAGCACAGTCGCTAATCGAAGACAAGGCCATTAACCGGAAACCTGATCAACCATGGGAAAAACATGGCAGACTTCGAGTTGACAAGATCAATCCACACTATCTCAGCTTTGAAGACGATACCCCGTTTTTCTGGGTGGGTGATACTGCCTGGGATCTTTTCCATGCCTTAACAAGAGAAGATGCAGAGCTCTATCTGGATAATCGACAAATGAAGGGGTTCAATGTTATCCAGGCTGTGGCCATCTTTGGTGGAGACCGGGTAGACAAACCTAATGCATATGGCAAATATCCTTTGGTCAATGATGACCCAACGAAACCCGCTGTTGAGACGAATTCGAGTGATACGCATTACGATTATTGGGATCATGTCGATTTTATAATCGACGTGGCCGCAAGTAAAGGAATGTTTATAGCATTATTGCCATGTTGGGGGGAATATGTTGAACCTCGTACGAATTCTGAAAAACGCATTTTCAAGACGCGGAAGCAAGCTTACTACTATGGCCATTTTATAGGTAAGCGATATCGAAAACGCAAGAATATAATTTATGTGCTCGGCGGGGATCGTCTTCCCGATGAACATCACGGTGCAACTGATATTTGGCGGGCCATGGCCAAAGGATTGGCCGACGGAACCAACGATGTCCATTCTTTTGATGGCCAAACCGACTATTCAAATACCCTGATGACCTACCATTGCTTTCAATCTTCTTCCCAATGGTTCCAGGAGGATTCATGGCTCGACCTGAATATGTGGGGTTCATACCATGCAGATTTTTATCTGACACGTTCCTTCCAACAGGCAAAAGCCGATTATGATCTCGCCATTACCAAACCAACGCTCAATGCCGAGGCTTGTTATGAGGACCATCCCGTAAATTACCTTCCGAATAATGGAGTGTTCACATCATATGATGTACGTCAGGCTGCCTACTGGTCCGTTTTCAGCGGCAGTTGCGGGCATACCTATGGAGCACAGCCAATCTGGCAGTTCTGGGAAAAAGGTAAGAAACCCGAATCGCCCACATACCATACCTGGCGTGAGGCGCTTGATTTTGAAGGAGCTTCGCAGATGCAGCATATTCGCCATTTGATTGAATCGCGACCAATGCGCGAACGCAGACCGGACAACAGCATGCTGACAGGAAATCAGGAACACGATAAGAATTACACACCCGTGATACGGGGCAAAGGATATGCATTTCTATATTTGCCCACCGGTATTCCCGTAGATGTGGAATTGGGACATTTAACCGGCGAACAGATCAAAGCATGGTGGTTCGACCCACGGTCGGGTGAGTCAATAGCAATCGGTTCCTTCAATAACAAGGGCCATCGACATTTTGATCCTCCTGGTATCTCTGAAGAATTTACCTGGCTGCAAACAGGACGCGGATGCGACTGGGTGCTGGTCCTGGACGATAAGAACCGCGGTTTTTCAGTACCCGGAAAATCCAATCAATGGTAACACCAACCCTTTGATATTTACTATCTAAACACAGGTTCCAATGCGAAAACAATTATCAATCTTGTTTTTAGTATCCCTCTTCTTTTTGGGTGGTACTCTTTCGACCGCATCACAAACATGCGCCCAATCTTTGAAAGTGAGTCAAAACCATCATTATTTAGTCGGCAAAGACGGCACCCCGTTCTTCTGGCTGGGCGATACCGCCTGGGAACTTTTTCACCGGCTGAACCGTAAAGAAGCAACCTCGTATCTGGAAAACAGGGCATCTAAGGGATTCACAGTCATTCAGGCTGTCGTTCTGGCCGAACTGGACGGACTCAACACCCCAAATGCAAATGGCCACAAACCGCTCATCGACGATGATCCAACCCAGCCTAACGAGGCGTATTTCAAAGATGTCGATTTTATCGTGAATAAAGCGCAACAACTGGGCTTATATATCGGCATGTTGCCAACCTGGGGCGACAAATGGAACAAAAAATGGGGTGTCGGACCTGTGGTCTTCAACCCGCAAAACGCTGAAATCTATGGAAGATTTTTGGGCCGTCGCTACCGTGATAAACCGATCATCTGGATCCTGGGAGGGGACCGAAACCCGGAAACACCCGAACAGATGGAAATTGTCAATGCACTGGCAAAAGGGTTAAAAGAGGGAGACCACGGTGCTCACCTGATGACTTACCATCCGATGGGTGGAAGTAATTCCGCTGAGTGGTTCCAGGACTCCGGTTGGCTGGATTTTAACATGATCCAGTCCGGACATGGTGAATTAAATACACCTAATTACAAAACCATCATTGCCAATTATCAAAGAACGCCAACGAAACCCACACTGGACGGGGAGCCGAATTACGAAGATATCCCAATAGGATTTAATCCTGAAAATGGTTGGTTTACGGCTGCTGATGTGAGACAAGCCGCCTACTGGTCGATGCTTGCAGGTGCTTTGGGACATACCTACGGCAATAATAATATTTGGCAAATGTGGCAGCCTGGCAGAAAGCCAATAATCAACGCTCGCACTCCCTGGTATCAGGCTATGAATCAACAGGGAGCTTTTCAGATGACCTTTTTCCGTAAGTTGTTTGAATCACGTCCTTTCTACAAACTGGAACCCGATGAAAAAATCATCAGTGGTGATATTCTGCATGATACAGATCAGGCCCGGGCTGCAAAGGCCAACGATAACAGTTTTGCATTAATCTATCTGACTCGGGGACAAAATATTACGGTTGATCTGTCGATGTTTAACCACAAAGAGGTGAATGCCTATTGGTATAATCCAAGACTGGGCAACTATATCCAATTGAACAGCTTCAAAGCAGCAGATTCCAGGAAGTTTGATCCACCATCAGATATCCGAAAAGGCAACGACTGGGTTTTGGTGCTTGATGCCGCGGATGCGCACTATCCACCGCCCGGCCAAATCACCTTACAAAAAGGTGGTTTTTTCAGGGCTGTTAATTGATGGCTGCGATTACCCTCTACAACTGTTTTCTCAGGCGGGCTACGGGTATATTGAGCTGCTCACGATACTTGCTCACGGTACGCCTAGCAATCACATATCCCTTTTTCTTCAATTCCTTGACCAGGTTCTGGTCACTGTACGGTCGTGATTTATTTTCACGGTCAATGATCTCCTGGAGAACATTTTTAACCTCCAGGTTAGAGACTTCTTCGCCACTTTCCGTCTCAACACCCTCATTAAAAAAATATTTCAGTTCATGCACGCCAAAATTTGTCTGCACGTATTTACCATTGACCACTCGTGATACCGTGGAAATATCCATACTGATTCGTTCAGCAACATCTTTCAGCTTCATCGGATGGACTCCGGTACCGTATTTAAAGAAGTCTTCCTGCAACGCTACAATGGTGCGCATTACATTCATCAGGGTATTTTGTCGCTGAACGATCGAATCCATAAACCACTGGGCCGATTCAATCTTATTTTTTATGAAACGGCGCGTTTTCTTGGCTTCCATGTTATTTTCATGCTTCAACCCTTCCCACATGTTCCGGTAACTTGAGGATATATGAAGCTGAGGATAATTACGATTGTTCAGGATGATCACGAAATCACCCTGTTCCTTGCCGTCTTCTTCTCCGTTGGTTCCTGAGGGCTCATAATGAACCAGGAAATCCGGCTCGATATACTGGCTGCTTTCGGCCAGATCCTCCTCACCGACACCCGGCTTGGGATTCAGCGAATGGATACACTCGTACGCATCATGCATCTCTTCATCGGTGACACTTAGCTTATTACGAATACGATCAAAATGCTTTTTCTCAAACGCATCCCACTCATAACGGACGATTTCAAGAGCTAGTTTTCTGCCCTCTGTATCCTCTGGCATTGATTC
This sequence comes from uncultured bacterium, assembly GCA_963787205.1. Lineage (GTDB taxonomy): Bacteria > Bacteroidota > Rhodothermia > Balneolales > DATFMH01 > DATFNI01. The sequence goes on along the minus strand of CAWBCD010000016.1, from coordinate 182,345 downwards.
TAACTGGATTAGCAGGCATTCGCGCAGGTCACGGGCTGCGATGCCCGGAGGATCAAGCTGCTGGATTTTATGCAGCACATCTTCTACTTCCTCTCTGGTGACCAATGTGGCATCGTTGAAAGCTATGCTATCGATAAGCGAGTTGATATCCCGTCGGAAATATCCATCAGAATCAATAGAGCCGCTAATCTGGTCTGCTATTAGCTGCTCCCGGTCGTTCAAATTCAGGAGGGCAACCTGGTTCTCAAGTTCCTCCAGCATCGTCTCGTGATACGGTTTGGGAAGATCACGCCAGTCCTGGTTGGGATCATAACTTCCGGCTTTATAAGCCGATCGTTCATCCCCATGCAGATATTCATCCCAATCGATTTTTTCATCGGCATCGACCGGCTCCGTTTCTTCGGTTCCGGAATCTCCATTGGCTGACAATTCCTGGTCTGTACCCACAGAACCATCTTCCAGCAGCGGGTTTTCCTCCAGTTCTTCCTTGATACGCTGTTCAAAGGCCAGCGTAGGAAGCTGCAGTAACTTTATGTACTGGATCTGCTGCGGCGATAACCGCTGCTGCAGTGTCTGTTTTTGCGATAAATATTGTCCGGATGAAATCATGCAGTTGCACTTTTCCGTGTTCTGATATGCTCACAGGCTGCCTTAAACTCGTCATACCACTCATGACCATATCGTCTGATCAAGGCATCCTTGAGAAAATCCGATAAATAAATACCCTCCTTTTTGCCTCGTGAACAGGCAGCGGAACACAATGAAGGTATGTACTGATAATTAACAAAATCCATACCCCCTATCGTTTGCACTCTCAGAGGAAATAAATGACAACTTAAGGGTTTCATCCATGGGAAACGACCCTCATCATAAGCTTGCTGTATGGCACAGGTTGCAATGCCCTTTTCATCGTACTTGACAAAAATGCATTCCTCTCCATCCGTACAATTTATTTCCGGATCATCAGTATTCGCATCCTTGATAATCCCTTCATTATCAGCTACTTCCAGCGCTCTGTCGCGCAATTCATCTTTAAGTTCCCTAAAGGCTTTGCGCAAAATGGGTATCTCCTCACGCGTAACAGGTGCTCCGGCATCTCCAACGACACAACAGGCCCCTTTGCACCGGGGCAAGTCGCACGCGAACTTCACGAACGGGATGTCATCAGAAAGCAAAACATTCTGAATCTGGAACATGGGGTTAACCTGGTTAGCATCCGAAGATTAAACATGAGTCATGAGTATTGAGATTTGAGTACTGAGACTACCTTACTCCCGATTCTCAATACTCATGACTCACTACTCAAGACTGATCGCTAAAATACATACTCTCGCTGATCAAATAAAAATAATAACGGTTTTAATCTTATTTAATACGAAAATACTTTCCGGCTGACTGTTCAATACAATCAAGCATTTCCAGTTCAAGCAAATCACCCATCAATTCGTGCGAGGATTTGCCAAGATACTCGCAGATTTTATCGATGTGCAGTTCTCCTTTTTCCAAAAGCCTGCAAACAGCCGCTTCCTGATCCGATAAATCCATATCCTTCCAATTCGGCTTCGATTTAACAGGTTCATTCTCCTCAAATTGCAAAGCAGGGAATTCCACCAAAAGATCCCCGATATCCTGCACCAGTTTCCCCGTTCCCTTCTTGATTAATGCGTTGCATCCGGATCCATTCTCATTATCGAGATCGTGTGGCACAACAAATACCTCGCGGTTCTGATCCAGCGCCAGACGCGCTGTGATCATACTGCCGCCCTTTATGCCCGTTTCGATGACCAGTACACCTAATGATAGCCCGCTGACGATGCGATTTCTCTCCGGGAAATTGGACGCATCCGGTTTTGTGCCCGGCGGGAATTCGGTGATAATCAAGCCGTCGTTTTCAATGATATCGCGTGCCAATCCTTTATTACTGGATGGGTAGATCCAGTCGATGCCCGAACCCAATACCGCAACCGTTCTGCCTCCGGCTCTCACGCATGAACCGTGGGCTATCGTATCCACTCCATATGCCAGGCCGCTTATGATAGTCAGACCGTGCTGAACGAGATCGCCCGTAAATTTTTCCGTGATCCGTTTCCCGTATACCGTGGGACGCCGCGTGCCAACCACGGCTATTCCGTTGGAATTCAAAAGACCGGGATCGCCTTTGAACCATAACAGAACCGGGGCATCATATAACTGCCGCAGGCGTTCCGGATAGTTATCATCATAGATCGTTAGTATCCCTGCATTCGTCTGGCGCGTTTTGTTTAAGATCTGGTCTACCTGCGGCCACCGATCAAAACCGATAATCTCTTTTGTGATTTGAGCACCTATATCCGGCACGCGCATGAGTTCGGCGGGCGATCCGTAAAAAACGGAACGCGCATTCTTGAAATGACGCACAAGCGTTCGTACGCGCCGGGCTCCAATCCCCGGGATAAGCGTCAAGGCAAGCAGGTTCCTCAGCTCATGTTCGTCTCTTTGTATTGTTGAAGGCCTTTCCATACAGCCTCTTTCAGTTCCTCCATGTGATATCCCGTAGCCGATGAAATCGTTACCACCGGGACATCCAGCTTTATCTCTTGTTCCAGTTTATAATCCTCTAAAAGATCCATTTGCGAGATGGCCACAATGCGCGGTTTCTCAAGCAGGTCCGGCCGGTATGATCGTAACTCTTCACACAAAACCCGGTATTCGTATTCGATCTCACTCTGACAACTGATGACGAATAACAACAGGTGGTTGCGCTCGATATGTCTCAAAAAGCGAATACCAAGACCTTTCCCCTGATGGGCTTCCTCTATGATGCCCGGAATGTCGGCCATTACAAAACTACGAAAATCGGCGAGTGTTACAACCCCCAGGTTGGGTTCCAGTGTTGTGAACGGATAATCGGCAATTTTGGGTCTGGCCGATGACAGTGCCGCGAGAAGTGTGCTTTTCCCGGCATTTGGAAAACCAACCAGGCCGACATCGGCAATCAGCTTCAGCTCGATCTCGACTACAATTTCCTCACCTTCTTCACCGGGTTGGGCATATTCCGGCGTTTGATTTGTTGGCGTCTTGAAATGGGAATTGCCTAGCCCGCCTTTGCCTCCTTTGGCAATAACAAGCTTTTCACCGGGATGCGTGACCTCGCCAATCAACCGACGCGTCTCAAACTCATAGGCAACGGTCCCCAGCGGTACTTCCAGGATGAGCGGATCCGCACTTTTACCGGTCTTGTTCGCCCCGGCTCCACGCTGACCGTTCTTCGCTTTCAGGAACTTCTTGTACCTGAGATCAAGCAGGGTATTCAGCTGCTCATTTCCTTTGAGGATAACACTGCCGCCATGCCCGCCGTCACCGCCGTCAGGCCCCCCTCTGGGGACGAATTTCTCACGCCGGAAATGGACAGATCCCGCCCCTCCGTTTCCGGCTTTGATAAAAATCTTGGCATAATCGGCAAAACGCATGGAATTAATAATATTTCGTACGATAGAGAATCACATTGTTCAGCAATAATATAGGCACAAACTGTTTCTGTCAAAAAAGCAGCTATTATTACGCATTATAAACATGCACGTTCATTCTAATGAGGCAAGTTGATTCATTTTACATGATGTCGACAGGATCATTTCAATTTATGATTCCTCAGTTTTAAAAGGGTATCGTCTTTCATCTTTCCGGTTCCCTTATTCTTTATCCGATATGGTCCGGTACTGGTGTTACCCTGCATGATTTCAAGCCTTTCTTTGATTTATTTTTAATGACTATCCGGAATTAATACACAACTACTATATAACCGCATAAGTGCGCTAAGCTCGCAGAGTAATAGTACTTATTTTTGCGTTTCTTGGCGACCTTTGCTGTTTCCATTTTTGATCTGCCGTGATAGTTTATACCGACTGTAGTGATACCGGATAGCCATTTTTTTTTACTCACAAAAGAGGGTTCCCTATTCGTATAACAAAGTTGCCCCTTATCATTTTTTTTTCCTTACTATGCATGTAACCGTTTAAGTTTAGTGGAGAAATGTGTGATGCACCCTACACACCGATTGATCAGCAAGAGATAACTTGTAAAGCTACCTTTCGGCGGCGTTGCGTGCTTTTTATCGGAGCGGCGATTGTTTTCATATCCGCCTGCAGCCATAACCCGGTTGATTCCGGGAACCGCTTTCCTGTAAACCCCGGTCCCATTCTCTTTATCTCCGACAATAGCGGGACGGATCAGCTTTACAGCATGAATGAGGATGGCAGTAATGTCCAACAACTCACAGACGATTCTCATTTTCCCATCCTGGATGCCAAATGGTCCCCGGACGGCAGCAAGATTGCCGTGATTTCTTTAGTAGGGGATTCCCTGACCTATCCTTACTACCGCCGCGCGATTTTTATCATGAATGCCGATGGCAGCCACCGCTACCAGTTAACCCCCCAATGGTTTGATACGGTCGATTCAACAGGGCGAAAGGTGGAATATGGCGGGGCATCGGGTCCGGTGTGGTCACCGGATTCCAAACAGATTGCCTATACCAGACTGATGGTTCCGGAGGCGGCGGATAATAATGATATTTTTATAATTGATGTAAACGGAACAAATGAGAAAAGGATTACAAGAAACACGAGTATAAGTGAAGGTAGGGTCGATTGGTCCCAAGATGGGAAATCGTTTTTAGCGGATGTAATTGATTGGACAAATACCCGATCAACTGTCGATATCTTTTCGAGAAATGGAAAGTTGCAAAAACAAATTACTCCAGATTCGCTTACCAGTTACGATGCCCTGTGGAGTCCGGATCAAAAACATATTGTTTATACGTCATGGGGAGGCGTCAGGCAGGAACTTTTTATTTCAGATGGAGATGGGAATGGTGCAAAGGTTCTTCCAACTACAAACCGCACGTTTAATAATGCAGTCGCCTGGTCAGGTGATTCTAAGAAAATATTATTCAATGCTACCGACTCCCCAGGTTCTTCGTGGGGAATCTTTTTGATCAATGAAGATGGAAGCAATCTTGCAGAGATTACGCCAACTAATATCACAAACACCTTAGCTGTAAGTTGGAAAAGGAGGTGATATGCATATATAGAATAAACTCCAGGTAAAAATGCAGCCCATGACAATGGCCAAATCATCGGTGGTGCCTGCTGGGATACGCGGGTGGCAACAAGCACTTCGGTCGGAGACAACCTTGTTTTCAGAGCGTTGCAGATTTCGCCCCATGCACACAATTTCAGTGATTTTCTGCAGAACATGCTCGTAGCCGATAACAATTATTATTCCGGCAGTTATAACAGTCAGATCACAACGGCATTTGCCAACCATGGGATAAGTGCCCCTCCACCCAGCGTCTACATCTCCGGACCTCAATATGTCTATCCGAATACATATCCAACCTGGACGGCTAATCCCTCCGGGGGAACCAGCCCTTACCAATACTATTGGCAGGAAAATGACCATTACCGTAATGGTTCAACCAGCGGCTGGCAATACTTCGGAAACCAACAAAGTGAGAGCCGAACCTATGAGTCCGACATTGAACGTGTGGAACTGGAGGTCACGGTTACCGATGCCAATAGTAATCAGGCAACAGCCTCGTTTACCTCCTATTTCGAACAATCCAATGCTCCGGTGACCACCCTATCTGACCCCACTCCCAATCCGTTCAATCCCACCACGGTGTTAAATTACTCTTAGGCCAACCCCGCCCATGTCAAGCTGATGATCTATAACATCCTTGGCCAGCGTGTGGCCACATTAGTGGATGCGAATCAGACGGCAGGCAAATACCGCAAAACCTTTGATGCCTCCCCCGCTTTGCGGGGCCAGCGGCACCTACCTGGAGCGAATGATCATAACGGATCAATCAGGTAAGGTTACCCAGCTGACCAAGAAGCTGTTGCTGATGAAGTGAACGCGTCAAACATCCCAACCTGCTTTACTTCTCGTACTTATGCTGCAAAATAGCCAGCAGTTTGGTCAGGCGGCTTTTCATCTGGGTGCGGGGGATGATGAAATCGAGGAAACCGTGTTCGAGCAGGTATTCGGCGGTCTGGAAGCCTTCGGGCAGGTCGCGGCCGATCGTCTGGCGGATGACCCGCGGTCCGGCAAAACCGATCAGGGCCCCTGGCTCAGCGATGTTAAAATCGCCCAGCATGGCATAACTGGCTGTTACACCACCGGTTGTCGGGTTGGTCATGACCGAGATGTAGGGAACACCCTCTTCGTTCAGCAGTGCCAGTTTGGAAGCGGTCTTGGCCATCTGCATCAGACTCAGCACACTTTCCATCATCCGGGCGCCGCCCGATTGGGAGATGATAATGAGCGGAATCTTATGTTCCCGTGCGTAGTCGGCCGCCACGGCAATCCGTTCACCGACGACAGAGCCCATGCTTCCGCCGATAAACTTGAAGTCCATGCAGGCAACCACGATATCCAGCTCCTGCATCTTGCCGGTCCCGACCCGAAGGGCGTCGGTTAGTCCCGTTTTTTTACGGGCGTCATCCAATCGAGACTTGTACGACTTGCGGTCCTCAAATCCTAATGGATCGGTGGGTTTGATGTCTGCACCGAGTTCCTCATACTTGCCCTTATCAAACAGGATTTTGAAATAATAGGAGCTGCCAACCGGGAAATGGTACCCACTCAGCGGATCCACCCACAGGTTGTCCTCCAGTTCCCGACGGTGAATGGTTTCACCGGTTGTCGGAACTTTCACCCAGACCCCTTCCGGCATCTCTTTCGGTGTATCTGTTCTTATTTTTTGCTCTTGACGTTTAAACCAGGCCATATCAAATTCTTCGTTTTCAGATGGATGTTCTTCAGTTTCCAAGAGATGGCTCCTGTCTAATTTCCCAAATTTCCATGATTCACTTGCGGAATACTCGGACCATAATAATAAGGTTCAAATTGTTCCGGTGCGACTTTTTTTATTACAGCATGCAGGACATCATCTTCACCAATGTTTGCATATCGATCAAACAACGAAATCAGTGCCACGGCCTTGATATTCTGTGTATCAAAGACATGTAGCTTTTCCTTTAACACATCCGGCAAGCGCTTGATTCCGGTTCCGATAATGACATCTCCTTCCTTTATAATCGATTCCAAAGAGGCTATTTCACGGACGGACACTTCCGTCTCCGGTATGATATCAGTATCAGATATGGAATATAACTGATGATACAGATGCGAACGACGTGCGTCAATAACAGCATGAACTCGTTCGATTTTTCCCCCAGCTAATCGAGCCGATTCTGCAAAGAAAGCCAGTGTATTAATTCCATATACTTCAAGATCATTCCCAAATGCAAATCCCTTCATGGCACTCGTGCCAATGCGAAGTCCGGTGTACGAGCCGGGCCCCGTTGTAAAAAGCAGGGTTTCCACCTCGCTCATTTGTAAACCGGATAAATCTAATAATTCACGTACAAACAAAAAAAGCTTTTCCGAATGGATACCTTGTCCCTGGTCCCATCGCTCAGTCACAATGCCATCGCTTCTGCGCAATGCAACCGTACAAACTTTTGTTGCCGTATCAAAAGCGAGGATGTTGGATGAGGACATTTAGATCTGTTGTCAATAATTAATGATTGGTAATTGATAGCCCGTTACCGGTTGCGAGGTATAAGGCATCAGCTCTCAGCCATCAGCCTCCGGTACACTCCAATTCAAAATTCAAAATTCAAAATTCATAATTCCCTTCTCCCATGCTACCTTTTCCTTATAAACAAGCGCGTGCGGCTGAGTTCCACCCATTTATCATACAGGTTGATTAGTTGGGGAAATAAATCCTGACCATAATCGGTTCTGAGTACCGCAACATGCAGGTTGTAATCCAGATTACGGGAATCTACCTTATAATCAAAACCAAGGCGGGCCCCCGGGATATTCACGTTAGTGTTTCTGTTGGATCTTTTCAAAGTAAAACCGCGGGGCATCTGTACTTTGTATGAGACATTCAGCCGCTCGGGAGCAGAAAGCGTGACGGGCAATTGCCGGCTGCCGCCAAACGGGTTTTCCATTTTGTAGCCAACGATCAGCGGAGAGTATTCCAATCCGCTCTGATAGCTGACCGCGTAGTTTGGTATCTTGAAATTCGCCGTCACTACAACCGGTTTTCCATATGCCTTAACACTGTCAAAATGGATGGAGTCGAACGTGACGCCCGTGTAGTGACCAAACAGATCCTGATGCACAATTTCGGATGGTTTCAAATCCGTCTTAAGCTGATCCCTGATTTTCTGCGCAAGATAACCGTAGTGCTTTGCAGTTACATGTCCTTCCAGATCGCCGGCGGTATCCAGGCTGGCAGATAAATTCACATCCATCTCAAAACGGGACGCCTGTGGATTTATATTTACCCATTGATAGTTGTGCGGTTCAACAACCAGCCCTCTGCCCCCGATGGTCCCCAGAGGCAGTAAACCGGGTATGCTGTGACGGTGAGTGGCATCCATTAACCTGGTCGTATCCCCAGCCTTCGCATACACCATCATTACATTAAACTGGAAAACGGATGGATAATCGCTAAGTATCCGTCCCTGCTTGCGCGTAGCCGTCAACAGGGGTTCCGCCTTGATACCGGCTCCCTGGAGCATTCCGATCAAAACCTGGTTGATGGCCGCCTGATCGGCAGGGTTGCCGTCAATAACCGAGTCCAGATGGGCATCGCTTAATACAGCTTCTGACCCGTTATAGGTGACATGATCGTTTACATATCGAAAAACACTATTCAGCCGTACCACCGGATCTTTTATCCGCCGAAATGTCCTGCCCAGTGAGTCAAGACTGGGATATTTACTGATATTTTTCAGAAACCCGTCTTTCAGGCGAAGCTCTGCCACAACGATATCCCAGCCTTTCCCGATAACCTGCCGCGGGTTTCCGAACGATTTCCAGGCAAACTTCATCTTCCAGCGATAGTCATTCAGGGAAGTGATATATGGCTCCTCCCGAAGACCCGGAATATTTTTCATATACCAATAATCAACAAGAATTGGCGGTCCCTCCGGCCGGGTGAAGATATTGGGCCTCTGAACTGTGTCGATTTTCTGTTCAAAATGATGCGGCGGTTGCTTCATGTTGACCGGTGTCACATCATACCGGATATATTTGCTGTTAACCAGGCGAATGACCGATAGATCCGTCGGCCGCGTATTCATGAAATAGAAATCAGGCAGTTCCTCGATGTAGCGACGGCGAATGGTATATCGATACTCCAGAATCGATCCGGGATGGACATCCGGCAACGTAAACTCTTTAAGCTTGTAACGGCTGTTCACGCCAATGGTCCGTATTTTCGTCGAATCCAGGTTGATGCGGGAACCGTTGGGATGAATCGTATGCCCCTTGATCGAGGTCACTTTTTCTATATCGTTTTGAAAATAGTAGGGAATATCAACGATTGACGCCTTCACTCCATCCTGCTTCAATACCTTGATGCGCACCAGGTAAGTCAGGTAGGCAATTAAAGAGTTGTCTTTAAGTCCGAAGTCGATACTTAGTCCCTTGTAGGCAAAGAAATAATCGAGATTAGGATTGCCCGGGTACTGGTTCATCTGAAACAGTGAATCCGGGATCTCTCCATACTCAACCCTGGGAAGTTGTTTGGGCCAGCTCAGCGTATCGGTGACCTGGGCTGATGCTGAACTGTGAAAAACTAACAACAAGACACAAACTACCCAGATAGCTCCTGTAAATAAAATCCTGAAATTTCTCGTCACAACCTGTTCGATTTATTCAACAAATATTCCGGTGAATCGATAACCCACTCCAATTTATTGCGGTATTCCCTCAGACGGGCAAAAAACCTTAGTTCCCCACCCTTTGCTGCTGCTTCCTTGAGCATAGCACGGACTTTGGGATCGCCGGAATATACTTCAATATTTTTATTACCTGCCTGTATTGTTCCATCTGTAGAGATCTTCCTGTTAACGTAAAACAATTCATCATAATAACGATATTCGGTCAATGAATCCGGATTCACCGCATCCAGCCTGTAAACCTGACTGGTGTCCGGCGGGGTAAATGTTATTGGTACCATCTTACCCGAATGATCATCCGACCGCGAAGGTTCCTTTAACGTGATACTGGCTCCGGGATTATTTTTAGAAGTGACCCTAAACTCCATACTGACAGGCAAGTGGTCGGAATAACCTTTCCCACTGCCATAGGATGTCCACGATCTGGGCGCACCGCTGTACCTGTAAGCGTTCAATCCAATAAATTTACCGACAGCAAAACTGTTGTCTACATATTGCACACCCGACTCATCATACATGCCATGACTGATCAGTATCTGCATCAGCGTACCCCAATGGCCGCGGTATACATCGGATCCACGCTTGTCCGCTGGCAGTTCATACCAGAGATTATAAAATGATTTTGATGATTTCCCCGCCACACTGACTTCATCGCCAGTTGACTTCAGAACGGTATTTATCCCTGTTGAATCGACATTCAGCACCCATTTCTGATTGTACTGGCTGTTAAAGTCACCCCCAAGGATGATATCGGCCGAAGGATTCTGGCTGAGTATCTGGTCCAGCCGGTTCCGTAGAATACGGGCCTCCCGTACGCGCACTTCTTCCAGATCAAGGCTGCTGGCCCCTGCTTTCCAGTGGTTGCCAAAGACAATCAAATCGTGCCCTTCGACATTCAGCCACACTTCAATGACAGGCCTGCCGTTCGGGATAGGGTAGATCCTGGTTCTGCTTTTCTCGATAGGCAAACGGGAAAAGACAGCACATTTTTGAGCCTGCTCCGGTTTGCCTTTCTCATCCGTTCTGTTGTAACCGATTTGGAAATCGTATCCACGCAAACCGGCATCATACATCCCTTTTAACAACAGAAGCTCCGAGGGCAGGTCCTTGATCCTGTCGTCAAATCCGGAACCCAGCATATGCTTCAGTGTAGTATTTGACCATTCATTCAGAAATGCATCAGCCGTAAGTGAACGGGTACTGTCTTCGGGGGTGAAATCGCTCTCGAGTTCTGCAAACAGGATGACATCGGGTCCCTTTCCGTTGTCATATCGCTTCAGAACCTGTGTTATATGCTCGATCTTGGTTAACACATCTTCCCTGGTATACAGCGGATTCCCCTGACCATCGTAGGTGTTATAATCCCTGAATACGGCCACTCCATCGGCATCGAATAAATTCTCCACATTGTAGGCAACCAGCGTATAATTCTGTGCACATAGCTGCAACGGAACCAACACGATAAAGGCCATGATACCCAAGCACAATCTTCTCATAACAAATGATTTGAATTTTATACAGATTACACAAAAAATTTCCAGCTTTTATTAGCTCTTTGACACCTCAAATGATTATTTCTCACATAAGTTTATTCTAAAGTATTAAGCGTTTGGCAACTTTTCCTTTTTTTGCCGAATATGCACGTTGATTATATATAATTTCATTAATTGGGAGGATTATGAAAAAGATGCAGCTAACCATGCTGATGGTCTTGCTGTTCATTGTGGCATCTTCAGCCACTTTAACTGCGCAGGATTTGTCATCATTTGAGAAGAAAGTTACGACTTTTACGCTAGATAACGGACTTCGATTTATCATTATAAAGAGGGATGTTGCCCCGGTCGCCAGCTTTGTTTCCTTCGTGAATGCCGGCTCGGTCAATGAACCGCTCGGTAAAAGCGGGGAAGCGCATGTCTTCGAACACATGGCATTCAAGGGAACGCAAACGATTGGCACCACCAACTGGGAAAAAGAGAAGCCGGTTCTTGCCGAGGAGGATCAGGCCTATGAAAAGTGGTTCCTGGCTACACTGCAGCCGCAACCTGATTCGGCAAAGATTAAAGAGGAATGGTCCCGTTTCAAAGAGCTGGAGGCTGAAGCCAAGAAGTATGTAAAAAATAATGAATTCTCGCAGATTATAGATCGCAATGGCGGCGTCGGCATGAACGCCTCGACGGGAAGCGATCAGACAATTTACTATTACAGCCTTCCAGAGAATCGTGCCGAATTGTGGTTCAGCACCGAATCGGACCGGTTCATGCATCCGGTCTTTCGTGAGTTTTACAAAGAGAAAGACGTCATCATGGAAGAACGCCGGATGCGCACCGACTCACGCCCCATTGGCCGGTTGATCGAGGAATTTCTGTCTGTGGCTTATACCGCCAGCCCGTATGGCACCCCTGTCATTGGATGGCCGTCCGACATCAAGTCAACCACGATTGCAGATGTGCAGGATTTCTATAACAAATATTACGTGCCTTCGAATATTGTGATGGCCGTTGCCGGCGATGTAGATCCGGCACAGATGAAGAAATGGGCCGAGGAATATTTCGGACGCATGCCTAAAAAACCGGATGCCCCGCTGATGACGATCCGGGAGCCGCAACAGTATGGTGAGCGACGCTTTGTTATTCACGAAAACAGCCAGCCCTGGTATCTGGCCGGTTATCATACCGTTAGTGCTGCTGATCCCGATGCAAAACCGTTGCAACTGCTGGCGTCCATACTGTCAGATGGCCGCACGTCGCGCCTGTACAAGAAAATGGTTGAAGACAAACAAGTGGCTTTAAATGTGGGTGCTTTCAACGGGTTCCCGGGAGACAAATACCAGTCGATGTTCCTGACATACGTGGTTCCCAATCAGGGCGTGCCCATCGATACTGTAGAAGCAATCATGGATCAGGAGATAGAAAATATCAAGGAACATGGAGTAACCACAACCGAGCTCAACCGGGCGATCACCAACGCCAGGGCTTCGCTGGTTCGCAGTCTCAACTCCAATATGGGGATGGCACTGGCGCTTGCCATGGCCGAGGCACAACGTGGTGACTGGAGAACTGTATTCACAGATCTGGATGCGCTGGAAAAGGTTACATCGGCTGATATTCAGCGGGTGGCGAAAAAATATCTGGTGCCCTCTAACCGCACGGTGGGCATCATAGAACCCAAACAAAGCGCTGCGGCTACAGCCGAAGCCAATTGATATACCCTACTATTCACAAAGAAATTTCCCTACTCATGAAACGACACATATCATTATTTCTACTGCTTTTTTTCCTTGCCATATCGGCAGGTTATGCTCAGAAGCCGTATAACGATCTCACCTATCCTCCGCTGCCGGGCTATAAACTTCCGAAGGTGGAGCAGTTCAAACTGAAGAACGGCATCATGGTCTATATGCTGCCTGACCACGAGTTGCCCCTGGTCAACGTTCACGTTATTGTTCGCGGAGGATCGTTCGAGGATCCGGCGGACAAATCCGGACTGGCTGATATCATGGCATCGGTGATGCGCGATGGCGGGTCTAAGAAATATCCGTCGGACACGCTAAACAAAATCCTTGAGGATAAGGCTGCACGACTGAGCATTGGGATGGATTTCACATCGGGTTCTGCCAACCTGAATGTCCTCAAAGAAGATCTGCCGGAATTGCTGCCCGTCTTTGTCGACGTTCTGAAAAATCCGGCCTTCCCGGATGATAAAATTGAACTCGATAAAAAACAGGTCAAAACGGTCATTTCCCGACGAAATGATGATGTACAGGGCATTGCCGGCAGGGAATTCGATCGGTTGATCTACGGTCCGAACTCCGTCTACGCACGTCTGGAAGAGTATCAGACGATCAATAATATCACAAAGGCCGATCTTCAATCACTCCATGATAAAGCATATGTCGGAAGAAACCTGATGGTTGGCGTGGTTGGCGACTTTGATCCAGGGTCGATGAAGAAGATGATCGGTTCGGCATTCGGAAGCTTTAAGAAAGGTTCCGGGACCGCACTGGATTTACCGAAAGTCAACTACCAGTACAAGCCGACAATCAATTTTATTGACAAACCGGATGTAAACCAGAGTGTGATCTACCTTGGGCATATCGGTGGTTTCCGCAAAAATCCGGATTACGCAGCGCTGCAGGTGATGAACGAGATATTAAGCGGCGGGTTCTCCGGCCGTTTGATGAAGCATGTACGCACTGACCTCGGACTCGCCTACGCCGTGTATGGCCGTTATACCAGCAACGTGTTGTATCCGGGTGTGTTTTACACCGGTGTAATGACCAAAAGTGCCACAACAGCTCAAGCTATCGACGCCATCATCAACGAGATCAAAAAGCTGCAGCAGGATGGCGTGACCGACAAGGAATTACAGGACACGAGGGACCAGTTTCTCAATTCACTCGTTTTTCACTACGACAGCAGGAGTAAAATCCTGAATGAAAAAATGAGAGATGCTTATCTCGGCTTACCACCGGATGAATTTGAGAGATACGTCGAAAATGTGAAGAAAGTAACGACGGCTGATGTCCAGCGGGTTGCCCAAAAGTATCTGAAACCGGCTGACTTGCAAATCCTTGTCGTGGGGAACGCATCTGAGATCGGCGATCAGCTCAACAAGTTTGGGAATGTCAATAAAATTGATATTACCATTCCCGAACCTAAATCTGCCAGCGACGAAACCTCTGGGAAAGGAGATATCAATAAAGGGCGGATGTGGCTCAATAAGATGGCGGCTTCTCTGATCAAAACGAGCAGCAAGGTAAATGGAATTACAACCAAAGGTGAGGTCACCCAGTACAGTCCGCAGCTACCCAATGGCAAGATATCCATGCAGGCGACTACATCCATCGTTTTCCCCGATCAGATGAAGACAGAGATTGCTACACCCGGGGGTACGATGGTTATGAGTCTGGCAGACGGTAAAGCTACCCGAAGTATGGGCGGGCAGGAGCAACCTCTTCCCCAGCAGGTGGCTGATTTACTGAAAGATGGCATCCACCGCAACTATTTAAATATAGCTCTAGACAAAGACAATCTGACGCCGGAGTATATGGGAACCGAAAATGTAGACGGGAAAAAACTTGTGAAACTTGAAATCAAGGAATCCAAGCCATTCACGCTTCTCATCGACTCCGAAACCGGGTTACCCGTGTACCTGCGATATTCAGAATTTATACCCAGCGAGGGAAACGTGGATATTCAGATGTCATATACTGACTGGAAATCTGAAAATGGTGTGAATGTTGCCATGAAGCAGGCTACCACTCAGAACGGCAATAAATCCAGCGAAGTGGTGTATGATTCTTTTTCTGTGAATTGATTTTAACATGAAGACAATTGTTCACCCTGACAGGTTCCGACCTTGTCAGGGTGAGACATAACCTTTACTTCACCGGCTGCCGCAGTATCGTCTTCCACCTTTCCGGCGATACCCGTTTGGGATCGGATAGGTAGATCTCATGATGTTTACCATTCGGGGAATAGCCGTAACTGGCCATATACTCATGCAGCTGTTCAATGGCTTGCCCTTCCTGGCTATACGGACCAACATGCAGAATTTGCACAGCTTTTCCCTCATCGAATCTTTCAAGTCTTACATGATCCAGTGAAGTCAGTTTCTTTTTCCTGCCCACCTGTTCCTTTGCACTTTCAAGGTGGCTGCCCGTCACAAATTTCGGCTGCAAAATCATGAGCGTCCATTTCCAGTCGTTTTTGTGATGCATATCATCCATCCACCACAGTCCCTCAAGAGGCATCACTTTGAAATCCCTGCCTATTGCCATTTTTTTAAATGTAAATTTAATCGTATAAGAAAGGCTGTACAGTGAATTGATATCCTCTTGAAAGGATGGGGTCGAATTCGGATCACCATAACCATCAATCATCAGAAACTGAAGCGGGGGAACCTCAACAAGCTTAATATCGCGGGCTGATGCTGAATAGAGATACCTTAATTCTCGGCTCAAGTCGATTTTTTCCATGGGAACACCACTGCTTATTCCCGCATGTATCAGGCCCACCTGTAATATCCATAATCATTAAGTCAGGAGAAAGGACTAAAAGGAAACAAGTGGTTAGAACTGTCTAAAGATCCTGTTTTGTAAAATGTGCTACCATCGTCCCAAAAAATGATCCAGAAACCGAGCCATCCATTCATTTGCTTCATCAAACAACTCAGGTTGGGCCATCATATGCTCCTCAGACTGAATATATGTCCCCGGTTTCAGTTCATCTCTGCCGTGCTCAGTCAATCGCCTGGCATCCTCCGCACGCATCTCGGCATGAAACTGGAATCCTACAACATTGTCCCTGTACCTGAACGCCTGGTTCGCACATCCGTCACTCCCAGCCAATAATCCCACATTAGCCGGGATCTCAAATCGATCACCATGCCAGTGAAAAAACATCATCTCTTCTTCAGAATGTTGGAACAAGATCGAATCCCGTGCCTGTTTGGTCCAATGGATAGGGAACCAACCGATCTCCGTATGGTTATTCCGGACAACCCTTCCCCCGATGACATCAGCAATCAACTGGGCTCCAAGGCAGATACCCAACACTTTTCTTCCCGTTGCAACAGCTTCGCAGATAAAAGCCTTCTCATTTGATAGCCACGGGTACTTTTCCTCTTCATAAATATTCATAGGCCCGCCCATTATCACTAAAACGTCGTCGCTGCGAAACCGAGGCCACGAACTGTCTTCAAGGAAAACAGGATACATGTGAAGCCTGTGATTATTCCTCCTGGCCCAATCCCTGATCATACCCGGACCTTCATAGGGAACATGCTGCAAAACGTGAATATCCATTTTTATCTGATTTAATGATGACTGGCTTTTTGTGAAATTAAGATACTTCGAATTCTCTTTCTGGTGAATATGGGAAATAAGGAAGTAGGGAAGTAAGGGGTACTGGTTCCGTATTTCCTTATTCCCATATTTCCCGTCCCTCCTGCCTGAAATTGAAACTTTTTATCCCTCAATTTGTTAAAGTCTTTGAGATACAAAACCCTAAGCGGCAAAAACATGGCTACAAGCAAAAAGTTGGGCAAGGGATTCATAGCTGGTTTCTGGGGTGCGGTGGTCCTGATCATTGTGATGTATGTGTTCGAATGGCTGGGTTGGATCGGCGAACCGGGTTTTGTAGGCATCTACCGGAGTTTTTTCAAAAGTGACTCAATCATCTCCCAGATTTTTGCTGCCTTCCTGTTTGCCGTAAGCGGTGGAATTTGGGGATCTATCTACGCCCTGTTGTCCCGGCACTCAACCGTAATCAAGGGCGCCGTTTTCGGTTTTCTCCCTTCATTTTGGCTCTGGATTGTAGTGTTGCCCGTAATAGGTCAGCCCATCTTCTCCGGATTCACGCTTAAAGGCATCCTGCTGCCCATCCTCTTCAACGTTGTCATCTGGGGAAGTTTTGTGGGTGCTTATATGCACGGCAGTGATTCGGTGAGCAGCGACAATAGCCTTGGCTAGCGGTACACGATGCTCGATACTGGATGCTCGATAGCCTTAAGTTCGTATTATTTTTTACTGAGATGGTTTTTCTCAACACTTTGAATGAACTTATTGAGTTTTCTTCCCAGTTTATCGAGCTTTTCTTTAAGATGGCTGTAAAGAGGCTCATCTCTTAATGACTGAGTTTCAAAGAGTGTTTCAAGATGATCTATCGTTTCATCATTAGATGATAGAGCATAGATCAAAAATTTTAGATAATCCTGCTTATAATTTCCTCGACCGAAGCCTTCCACGATAGTGGATTTAACTGTTTTCGATGATCTTCTTATCTGGCTACCCTCCTCGTACATTTCGAATTTTGGCAATCTCTTAAGTGTCATTTCATGTATTTCAATCACTATCTCTCTTGCTAATTGCCATATTTCAAGATTTTTGTAATTCATAGCACCTCCACAAGATTTTAATACTCAGTACTCCGGACACAACGGACAATAATCCAGCATCCAGTATCGAGTATCCAGTCGCCTCTTAATCCCTGCCATTCCAGACAAATCTTCCCTTGTTGTAGATACCAAGGGCTTTGCCGACCAGCTCTGTCCCGAAATACGGACTGTTCATCGACTTGGATTTCACGTGTTGTTTCTCAAAGGTCCATTTCAGAGTAGGATCAAAAATCGTCAGGTTAGCCGGTTCACCAACTTTGATCTCTGGGATGGAGATATGAAGGATATTTCTTGGGTTGACCACCATCTTTTTCAGAACCTCGGGGACAGATAACGCTTTTGTGGCCAGCAGACGACGACCCGTCACACCGAATGAAGTCTCCAATCCAATGATACCGTTGGGCGCATCGATAAACTCCTGGTCTTTCTCCTCAACGGCGTGCGGGGCATGATCGGTGCAGATGACATCGATCGTTCCATCTTTCAACCCTTCAATCATTGCCAGGCGGTCATCTTCGGTACGAAGCGGCGGATGCATCTTACAGTTGGTATCGAAGTGGCGCCGCTCTATCTCTTCATCGGTCAGGTCAAAATGGTGCGTACACACTTCGGTCGTCACATTTATTCCACGGGCTTTCCCCTGACGAACCAGATCAACCGCCTTACGCGTGCTGATATGTGCCACGTGAATATGTCCCCCGGTTAGTTCGGCAAGCATGATATCCCTGGCGATCATCACTTCTTCGGCAATGCCGGGCGTACCATCCAGTCCGAGACGCGCCGACACACGCCCTTCATTCATGTAACCGGGCTGGGAAAGATCGAGGTCCTCTTCGTGATTAATGATCGGCATGTCGAGCATCGATGCATATTGCAGCGCGATCCGCATGAGCCCGGAATTATACACCGGGTCACCATCGTCACTGAAGGCCACCGCGCCGCCTTCTTTCAGGTCGGCCATCTCACTGATGCTCTCCCCTTTACGATCCTTGGACACGCAGGCTATCGGGTAGACATCAACAGGCAGAGACTCCGCCTTGCCCTTGATAAACTCGACAACGTCCCTGGTATGGATGGGAGGCTTGGTATTGGGCATGCAAGCCACTGCCGTAAATCCACCGAAGGCAGCAGCGCGGGTGCCCGTTTCAATCGTCTCTTTGTGTTCGAATCCCGGTTCCCTTAAATGAACGTGCATATCCATCCACCCCGGTGAGACCAGACCTCCACCGGCATCGACTTCTTTTTCATCATCAGAAGCTGTTAAGGACTCAGAAAGCCCGGTGATCTTACCATCCTGAATGCGAATATCAACCCGTTCACGCGATACCTTTTTATCCGTTACCAGCCGGACATTTTTTATCAGAAGGTTCGGCGTTTTTTCCTTATATGACATACCTTAAAATCAATTTATCCGATACATTCGTTAGACCACGAGAATATACTCCGATCCTGATCAACCCACAAAACTGAAAGGATGGTTTAATATGTTGGAATGTAGCAGCATCATTATGTGTTGCAAGACAATGGAGTAACGGACTGCAAACCTGTCCAAATGTTTTGGGAAGGGTACATTTCAAGGAATTTTTTGACTCTTGAACCTGTATTAATAAGGCAGGACGTTGAAACATTAAACCAGAAATTATCACAATCCAAAAATCATGAGTGTGACCGAACAAACAGTTGCCAGTGCGAACGAATTACAAGACGGACAAATGAAACAGGTGACCGTTGGGGAAACCTCCATTTTACTCTGTAAGGTTGAAGGAGAGTATTATGCACTGGGTGCCAAATGCACGCACTATGGTGCTCCTTTAGCAGATGGCGTGCTGCACGGTAAACAAGTTTTCTGTCCCTGGCACCAGGCGGGTTTTGATGTAACCAATGGCGACAATAATCAACCACCGGCCTACGATGCACTCCCGACATTTCCTATTCACGAGGAAGACGGAAAGATCATTGTCAAAGTACCGGACGATGCTCCCGGACGACGTACAATGAAGATGAGCCATTTTAATGTTCAAAGTGATACCCGCGACTTTGTTATCCTTGGAGCGGGAGCTGCAGGGGAAGCCGCAGCAGAGACGTTGCGTCAGCAAGGATTCGAAGGCCGCATTTTCCTGATCACCAAGGAAAGCCAAACGCCTTATGATCGCCCCAATTTGAGTAAAGAATACCTGAGCGGCGATGCTCCCGAAGAATGGATGCCCTTACGGGGGGAGGATTTTTATAAAAAATATGATATCGAACTGTCCCGGAACCGTTTTGTTCGGGAGATAGACATTCAAAAACAAGTCATAACTTTTGGAGATAGTGCGACTCAACATTATGATGAACTCCTGCTTGCAACGGGTGGGATACCGAGAACACTTAACGTGCCGGGCAAAGATCTCGAGAACATATTTACCTTACGCAGCTTTGATGATGCCGATTACATCATTGAAAAAGTTGGGAAAGGGAAAAAAGCGGTGATCATCGGAGCAAGTTTCATTGGGTTGGAAACGGCAACCAGCCTTCGGAAGAGAGAATTGGATGTTCACGTCGTTGCACCCGAGAACATACCCTATCAAACGTTGTTCGGAGAAGAAATCGGCAATTGGATCAGAAAAAAACATGAAGATAATGGAATCAGGTTCACTCTCGGTTCTTCCGTCACTGAAATGAAGGGCAAAGATGGCAAGGTCGCCGGTGTCAGTCTAAGTAATGGGAAGACCCTGGATGCCGACCTGGTGCTTGTTGGTATCGGTGTCAGACCTAACACGGATTTCATAAAAGGGCTGCCGCTTCACGAAGATGGCGGCATCGAGGTAGACAAGTACCTGATGGCTGCCGACCATATTTATGCAGCCGGAGATGTCGCGTGGTTTCCTTATTGGCGAAATAATCAGCCGGTACGCATCGAACATTGGCGTGTGGCCCAGCAGCATGGACGGATTGCCGCTCATAACATGCTTGGCAAACAGGTACCATACAAAAGCATACCTTTTTTCTGGACCAGCCAGGGTAAGGTCACGCTGAATTACCTGGGATATGCCAAAGACTGGGATGATCTGATCATCGACGGAAATATCAAAAATGACGATTTTATGGCATATTATATTAAAAACAACGAAATAGAAGCCGTACTCACACCTAACCGAGAAAAGCAACTCGCTGCCATTCATCATCTGATGATACTGGATCAGATGCCCGGTTCTGCAAAAGTCAGAGATCATGCGTTTGATCCCATGGAAGCTTTGCAAGAGGTTTGAAAATCACCTTTATAAGTAATAATAGTGGTATAGAATCGCTGTAAAAATACTTTAATCAATACCCTGCCTATACAGACAACTCCACTATGAGCCGGTCTGTCTCCATGCCGGCTTTTCTTTTTTGATTGGCATTATGAATAATGCAAGCAATACCCCGCCACGTAATATTTTTAAATGACTATCCGTAAATGGTACAACCACTACATACCCTGTGTTATTCAGTCGGGATTCTGGGGAAACCACTGTGATCACGGAGGAGACACTATGTTCACAGAGAAATAAGGCTGAACTTACTGTGTACTCCGTGCAATTCTCTGCGATCCCTGTGGTTTCTACTACTCCTGGAAAATTTCCAGGCAAGTATTGGCCTGATTCCGGATAGTCATTTATTATTACAAACTAATAATCAATTTTGCGGAAACTATTTAATTTCCAGGGAATTTTTCAAAGCTCTTCTGATCTTGATTTATATATGTTTGATGACATTTAGGAATAAAAACCTTGCTCTTTTATATGGATAGGATATCTACACACGGGAAAAGTATTGGGGGAAATGCAGTATCTGAATTTCTCAAAGCTATTAAAGCAGGAGACACTGATCTGCTACGAAATTTGCTTAAGAAAAACCCCAGACTTGCATCGGCAACAGACAAACAGGGTGTTTCAGCTCTCTTACTAGCCTTATACCATCGTAATGAGGAATTGGTGAATATCCTTTTATCTCATTTAACGGAGTTCTCCATTTTTGAAGCTGCTGCACTCGGAGACCGGGACGTGGTCGCGCAGATTATTAAAAATGATACCAAACTGGCCAACGATGTTTCAAATGATGGATTTGGGCCACTTGGACTCGCGGTCTTTTTTGGACACTATCATACAGCAGAGTATTTGATAGAGCTCGGTGCGGATGTAAATCGACCTTCTTCGAATAAAATGCGAGTCCGGCCGCTTCACAGTGCGGCAGCGAACAAGGATATGGCTCTTGCCCTTCGCCTGTCGGAACGACTGATTAAAGCCGGGGCCGACATCAACGTATCTCAAAATGGCGGATGGACGCCTCTGCACCAGGCAGCCGCTCACGGAAACATAGAGCTTGTGCGCATGCTGTTGAGATACGGAGCCAATCCCAATGCACGGGCTGAGGATGGCCGCATTCCACAGGATATGGTCCCGAAGGAAATGAGTGAACTAAAGAAGTTACTAAAACCCAGAAAACCTGATTCTTAATTAACAGTTTTTGACTTATTCAGTTATTAAGTATGTGTTTTGTGTCGGTGTTACGTTGGCTTTTTGTCAAAAGACGTCTGGCTCATTAACTTAACCTGAGCTCGGATTAAGCAGATAAAAGTAAGAGCTGATTATCATAAACACGTTACAGATTCAGGCAGAGCTTCTTGGGGAAAATACGCGGCCGCGAAAGCCAATCTACTCATCTTTCCTTTTCAATCTCTTACTCTTATTGGAGTAGGCGGTACGATTGGTTATGGACAATTTAAAATTGGTGCTGGGGCGTATCTTGGATCAGGTTTAATACCGTCTCCAATGTTTACCATTGACTATAAATTAATTGGCAATGAGTAATGCAGTCGATTCAAACTGTATGCTAAGGCAACGATGGCATAATTGACAGCTAGCTAGAATGTCTTTGACTAATGTTATCAATTTGTAAATAAGTTCAATATTACGATACATAGCGGTTGCGTTTCATAAAACAAAGATGTATTTAAGTATAAACACTACACCGTTTGGAGGGATGCCATGAATCGGATCATACTAATCATGTTACTTTTCTTGTTTGTCGAAACGGGATGTAAATTGAACGTCGGGGGAAGATCCAACCCAGGAGATCTGCCGGATCAGACTCGGATTTTGAAGGCCTATGCTGAACCAAGTACTGTGGCACCTGGGGATACGGTAGAGTGCTTCTGTATCATTTCGGACAGCACCAATACCAGGTTTAAATTTTACTGGTATATCCCACGCGGAACACCTATTGGTGGTAAAGATACTACCTATTATGGTTCAGGGGTTCACATGACATCGGTGAATCGAATTAAATGGAAGGCACCCAATCTGTCGGGTGGGTATGATTTTGACATCACTGTCGATGATAATAGTCAAGATTCGGTTGCAGCAGAAAAAACTTTTTCGGTTTCGGTAAAACAAAAATAAGGGAGCCCAAAAATAACAGCGGAGGAATTTTAGTGTGTGAAATTCCGGAGTAACCATTGAGGCATGTTTTCTAGGTGTTAGCTATGACCTGATTCCAGCCGAGAGAGCAAGAGATAACTGACCTTTAAAAAAGACTTAGGAGAGTAAAGATGATTGGCAAAGCTAAAACGGCAATTGCCGTTGGGATTTTAGTGTGTGTGATCCCGGTAATAACATTGGGACAAACATTCAATTCCATGCCTACTTCAAAATTCAATGATAATAATAGGTTTTTTAATGATGTTTTTGGAGATTCAAGCGTTTATTACAGTGGTGTACATCATACAAAACATCCTAGCCTGACCCTAAACGGGTTTGATAACGGTGGAAATAACACCTACGGATACGGCTTAAAGCAGATTCTGCAGCTTGCATATCAAGGAGATCCCATGGTGGATACAACCTTTAATAATATTATCAATCTATCTCGAGAACCTTATCACGATCCATTAATATATAATAATACCAATGGCAGGCTTGGTGCCGTATGGCGGAACTCTAACATTGCCCAGTGTCGGGCGTTTGTAGCTTTGGAGAGATACATTGCCTACAAAAATGGAGTAACAAATCAAATTCCCGGTACTACTACCACTCCCTGGAATTCTAATCAAGCCATTGACAGCCTCAAGAGTATCATCACTTTGCCATTTGGTTACTTGTTGGTTGACGGTAATGACTTCGTTGGACAAAAAGCCGATCAGGTCAAATTTACCCGTTCACTAGAGAACATGGCTCGCGCACTAGATCTATATCTGGCTCTGGAAGACGCTTTCAAGTATTATACAGAGCCTGACTATAGTGACTCAACGGGTGGTCGGCTGCTTACTAAAGCACAAAAGGACACGCTGGAGTCTAATATTAAATACGAAATGGATATTCTCCATACATATGAATATGATAAAATATTTGCTTTTTTTTCAAAATCAAACTTGAAACTAGAGGCAGGCAACCGACCTCTTAAGATTTTTGCCTCCATGGGATATGCCGCTCTTACAATGCAGTCTTATGATGCCAATGGTCCCTATTCACAGGTTGCCACAGATTGTGAGACTTATCTTGATGAAGCCTTCCGGTCCGCCGGAAAGCAAGCCGCGTCTGAAAGGTTAGACTACTGGAGCTACCAGACTGACAACGGGGCACATTTTTGGGCAGAAGGACCTTATTATCTGGATTACGCATTACTGGATGTCGTACCCTTCTGGCATGCCATCCGGATTAACGGTTTACTTGACTATAATAATTACAATATATCAGATCCTTTCCAAAGTGGTTGGTTTATGAATCCCTTGGACTGGTTGGCAGATCTGAGTACAGAGTATGGGGAGCTTCCTCCAATTGATGACGGAAATAAGTATCCAATCCAAGCGGCTGCGATGTTGCGTTGGTCAGGCGGCAGTTATGGAGGGTATGATTGGGAACCAACTGCTTCTAAATTTGCCTGGATTGATGATCAATTGAAGGCAAACAAAATGCCTGAGGACGACAATCTGTACTTAATAGAACTGGCGATTCCAAGAATATCGACAGGTTCCGGTGAAGCCCCCCCGAATTATGTAGGAGACCAGTCTCCGGGAAGCAAAACTGAACAGCAATTGGTCATGCGAAAGACCATCGGAGGGAAGACGCATTACCTGCTTCTCAACGGGGAAAACGGAGATGCCGATGTCCGCGGTGAAGGACATGAAGAGGCAAATCAATTACAACTACTCTACTATGTAGATGGGACATCGTACCTAATGGGTACTGGATACAATTCTGCTAACGAAGAGGGGAACAGTTCCTGGAATAGATATGACGATCAAAATGTCATGACAATGGTATATGATACAACCCAATATAAAAAAGTATCGAATCATGTTTTCGAAACATATCAAGATGACGGAGGATTGGAGAGTCCTTATGTCGATCTTAGTGCAGAACATAAAGTCAGTCACCATAATCAGGTTGATACTCTTTATTATCAAAATATTGGGAACATAACCCATATGCATGGTTCTGTTCAGCTTAATACAATAGGTCATGCACAGGAAGCTCAATACAATCGCGATGTATTGTTTATTGATGCCCCACAGCCCTATCTAGTGGATCTAAATACGGTACATACAACAAATACAGGCTGGCTTAAATATGCGATGCATTATTATGGAAATGGACAAACCTATAATAGTACTTCCAATCCCTTGCTAGTCAATCCAGGCTGGAATGATTGGACAAATCCTATTAAATATGTTGGCAATTTAACTCTTTATAATTATATAGGTTCTGTTGAATTTAATGCTAGCCAAATACCGGGGTACAGTTCAGAAGAAGAATATAATAACTCTACAAAACCTATAGTAGGCCTTCAGTTAAGTAATGAGGGTCTCAATCAGGGATTCACAACCGTTGGATTTTTTGAGGTTAATGGGCAAACACCGTCCTACGTACCGAAACCCGTCTTTACCTATTCCGGACATACAACGCCCTATCAAGCATGGTCTTGGCATCAAGACGCTAACACGCTTGACGTGGTCATTAAGCGTTCCTTTCTTGACAACTTGAATACCAATATTAACTTCACCCTGTATGATAATGGATCACATGTTGCTGCACTAAAACTACCGGCTGGAGATGATTATGGTTTTATTCGTTTTGAAAAAAGTAACGGGATATGGACTGTTGATACGAACTATCAGATCAATCTTACCAGGACCGATTATGATTATTCATCAAACACGACGATTAGCACCAAAACTTACCCCACCAGCGCAGATATATGGATTGGTAACAATGTAACTCTAACTGTAACTGGTACAATGAGTCTGCCGCCGGGCACGATCGTACATATGGGAATAGGCTCTGTCATACAGACAACTGGTAGTGGCAATATTCAGGCCACAAGTACGGTATTCAAGACCCTAACCGGCTCTAACGATGCCTCCCAAAGGTGGTTGCATATTATATTAGAGGGAAACGGAGGCAGTACCTTTACCCAGTGCACCTTCAACGGAGCCAGCCAGGCAATCTATGTGGATTCACAAGGTAATACCGTTGATCGTTGTACCTTTCAATACAACAGTTGCGGGCTGTACGCCTGGACCGGATCTGTTTATATAGATGGATCCACCTTCAGTAACAATCCCGACTATGGGATATACGAAGGTGGCACTGGCTATGCGCAACTCTATGGATATCAGAGTGGTTCTACATTTATCCCTAATACAATCTCAGATAATTACTACGGAGTAAATATCTATGACAATGCCTGGGTGGTTCTGAAAAACGCTCAAGTCGATAACAATACTTACGGGGCGATCAATTATGGATCAACCATGTTGCAGACAGGAAACCATAATGATAGTGGAGGTTGCCCGGCTTATGTGGGATATGGCTGGAACCGGTTTAGATTGAATAGCAGTTATGCCATTTATAATGGCAGTAGTCAGACGGACTATGCCAATGATAACTGGTGGGGTAGTGTGAGCGGACCCAGTACCTCCAATTTATATGGTAATGTCAACTATGCGGATTACCTGAACTATGATCCTACCATCAACGGAGGGCCACAAACCGGGAGTTGTGGGAGCGGTGGTGGTTGTCCCCCAACTTGTACGATCGCTCAAGCAGTGGCAACCAAGGTGCATGCTATGAACGCAGGAACCCAGGGGACAGACTCATCTTCTACTCAAAGTCCAGTAGTCTCTTTTACCTCTACCTCTACACAAGGCGGGGTTTCAGAGCGCTTAACGAGTATCTATGGCCAATTAGCCAAAAATCCCGGCGCATCGGATAATTACCGACTCCTTCAGGAAGCCTACCAATTAGTACAGATGGACGATCCCGCTGATACAACTAGCCTATTAAGAGAGCTTGACTCGTACACCGGTCAGTTCAACACGGCTATAAATCAGGCTTCAAGTGTGATTTCCACAGGCACTAAACCTACGGCATCTAATAACACAATTTCCCCCACCCTCTCACAGACTACGTTGCGGATGGGCTCAACAGCAGTGCTCTTGAAGATGGACTATCTGTTACATAAGGAAAAATGGGGATCGGCGCAAAACCTGGCTGATCAATTTGCGCCCTATTTCCAGCATAGTAATAACGAGTCCTCTTTTCTGGCCAGTCGTGCAGTAGCCTGGGAACATCAAAAACAGTTTGCCGAAGCCCTGGCCGCTTATCAACAGATCGACAACCTGCAACCAAAATCTCCACCAGCCGGATATGTGGCCCCGGATTACAGCTTCATTGAAGCAGAACTTAAGGATTCGGTGAAGGTCTACGGCCAGTCACCAGTAGCCTCACAGGAAGCAGGACAATCCGAGTCCGCCATGAAAGGGAATCAGGAATTACCTAAGAAGTTTTCGGTTGGGGACAGTTATCCCAATCCGTTCAACCCTACCACGATCATCCCGATCAGTTTGCCAAAGGCGGCCCATGTGCGGGTAGTAGTTTATAATGTTGTTGGTCAACAAGTTGCTACACTCGCCAACCGTGCGTTCCAGGCGGGTACATACCAACTCCGGTTTAACGCTGATCAACTAGCCAGCGGCGTGTACTTCATTCGCGCAAGGCTGGGAGAAAAACTCTTTACAACAAGAGTGACATTAATCAAATAGCAAAATGTCAAAGGCAGTCACACAACTAGTGTGTGACTGCATATATAAGATTGGAGACCACTATCGATGATACAAAAAACAACGACCAAGTCAAGTTATGTATTATCAATAATTTGCTGTTATTCATCCCCCCGCTTCTTCACTTATTAAGTTAACCTGAGCTCAGGTTAACTTAATAACTTCATCCCTTTCAACTGACGGTCTTTTCCATTATCCTTTTTCTGAATCAGGATTACTCAAATTTTCGATATCCCAATGCTGCCTTTTGAAGAAATTTCCACGCTGAGCGTTTACGAGCTTACCCTACAGATCAAGAGTCTGCTTGAGGATGAATTCACCGGCATCAGCGTACAGGGTGAAATCAGTCAGCCTAAGACCAGCACCAACGGTCATGTTTATTTTACCTTGAAGGATGATCGTGCCCAGTTACCATGTGTCATGTGGAGTAGCACAGCACGAATGCTTAACACGGAGCTGCTTCATGGACAACAGGTGACAGTGAGCGGGGATCTGCAGGTTTATCCACCGCACGGGAAATATCAACTGATCGTCAGATCGGTTCAGCAGGCTGGTATCGGAGCCTTACAGAAGGCCTTTGAAGAATTAAAGAACAAGCTGGCCAGCGAAGGACTCTTTGATGAATCACACAAAAAATCCTTGCCTGCTTTTCCCCAGACGATCGGAGTGATAACATCGGGCACCGGAGCAGCTTTTCACGATATTACATCCACTCTTGAACACCGCTACCCGCTGGTGACCGTGCTGCTGTATCACGCGAGCGTACAGGGCGTCAATGCCGCGCCTGAGATCGTAAAAGGGATTCAATACTTCTCCGAAGAGAAGCCGATAGACCTGCTAATCGTCGGTCGCGGCGGAGGATCGCTCGAAGATCTGTGGCCTTTTAATGAGGAGGCGGTCGCCCGGGCCATCTATGCCTGTCCAATTCCCGTAATCAGCGCTGTGGGCCACGAGACTGATTTCAGCATCTCGGATTTTGTGGCAGACCTGCGTGCCGCCACACCAACCCAGGCTGCTCTGAAGGCTGTGCCTGATGCCAACGAACTTCGGTTTTATGTGGATGATCTTGCACGGACCGTTAAAATGAGGGTTCAGGATAGGATTCGTTTAAACCGGGAACGTGTCGACAGACTTATCGGAGCACATGCCTTGCTTGCTGTGAGGGATAAGGTGAGTCATGCCCATGATGTTATTACAACACTCAAACTGCGCATGAGTCATGCTCAGCAGAGTCGACTGACCAATGCTAAAATTCGCCTGAATAAGCTGGAACAATCACTGCAGCTTCACAACCCTATAGAACCTCTTGAACGGGGTTTTGTGCGTGTCCTGCAGGACGGGAAATGGGTTCGAAAGGCAAAGAATTTCGAGCCGGAGAATTCTTTCGATTTGCAATGGCAGGATAACACTATCGCCGTCATACGCTCCTAAACCGTCAGACGGATGCAACTTTTTGATGAGATATACATTAATTTAATCCGCGTATGGCTATTGGTAGAGATCCAATCTTATATCCTGACAATTATTAAAAATTATACGTGTATTTAATACGTTATACGTATAAACTGATACGCATCGAAATATCTTATGAAAGAAAAACTGACATTGACCATCAGTAAGGAGACCAAGGATCGCGCCAAACGATATGCTCAACTACAGGGAACCAGCGTATCAAAAATGGTGGAGACTTTTTTGAATTCCATATCTGCGGCTGAAGAAGATCCCATGAAATATCTTGGTAAGAGTCCTGTTAAAACCGGCTTACCGGATGCTTCTAAAAAGCACGATCAATATATCTATCCATCAGATAAATGAACCGTATCTTTTTGGATACCGGTTATCTCATCGCCCTGGAATCTTCCGATGATCAATATCATAAGAAAGCACTACAGCATTGGGGGGAGTTACTACAACATCAACCACTATTAGTAACAACCAGTTATATTTTCGATGAGGTAACTACTTTTTTCAATTCCAGAAACTGGTATTCAAAAGCTTTGGAAATTGGAACAACCCTAAGGGAAAGTCCAAGTATAGAATTTATTCACGTGAATAAAATGTTGTTTGATGTTGGTTGGCAAATCTTTCAACAGCATCCTGATAAGCGATATTCCTTTACTGATTGCATTTCATTCGCTGTAATGGAAAGAGACAAAATACGGGAAGTACTGAGTTTCGATGGCCATTTTGAACAGGCAGGTTTCATAAAATTACCAGCAATCTGATATCATTAAGGCTCTATTAATGCCCGGATAAAGCACCGTTTCATTTTTAATCCGTGAAAACCTGCGGCTACCTCACCTTCGTCTTCAGTGTCTCCACTTTCCGGGAGATCTCGGCGCGATCCATCTTACGGTATGCTCCCGGGAGCAGATCACGTGAAGTGCATTCGAGGACAGCGCACAGAGTCTGCAGCTCGATCTCATCGGGGTAAGTCGGAGGGATAAAATCTGCCAGCACATGATCCAGGATTTCCGGCGTCACCTCTTCGGTCCCGCTGGCAGCGGCTTTGAATTTGGCGCGGGTAAGGGCTGCTTCCATATCGGCTCCAGAGAGGGGCTTGGTCCCTTTGCGTATGACCTCAGGAACATAAGAATCGACCAGCTTGATTCCCGTTTTATGCCGCATCGCTTCGAACAGCTCGAGCCGTTCTTCATCGGTCGTGGGATGAAACAGGGCAAGGTGTTCCTCCGCCCTCCCCTGGCGTTTCAGGTCCACCGGCATCAGGTCCGGCCGCGCCGTCATCAGGAACCAGATCACCCGCCCGCGATTTTCCGTGTTGCTCATAAACTGGGCGATCTGTGCAAACACCCGGTTGGAGACACCGCTGTCGCCCGACATCTGCCGGTCGCCGAGGTAAGCGTCAGCCTCATCGATCATCACGGCCACCGGCGCCATGGCCTTCAACAGGTTGAGAATCTTTTCCAGGTTTCCTTCCGTCACTCCCTGCCACTGGCTACGGAAGTTCTTCAGTTTGACCATCGGTACCCCGACTTCGCCGGAGAAGCATGTAACAAGCCATGACTTACCCGTTCCGACCGAACCGCATATCAGGTAGCCCATGGGCATCACATCGTTGCGGCCGGCTTTCAACGCGGCAGCCGCTTCCCTCAGATGCTGTTTGACCTGGTGGTTGCCGGCAACGTCATCCAGCGAATGACGTGCATCGACGAATTCGAGCAATCCGTAGGCTTCGGCCTCGATCAGTTCCTTTTTATTCCGGATCAGCCGGTCGAAAGTAATGACCTGTTTGTTTTCAACAGCGTTGGCCAACAGGCTCTGCAGGTTGATATAATTTAGTCCGGCCGTATGCCTTGCAAGCACTGCTGTCGGCACCTGGCATGCCTTCTCGTAATCTTCCTTCGGCATGTAATGTTCGATGTAGCCCAGCCGCTGTTCCTCATCCGGAAGATCAATACGGATCTCGGTGTTATATGGACTTTGTATAAGGCTCTTGTTCAGATCATTCAGATTCTCAGTAAGCATGACCAGGGAGAAGTCTGCAGCCAGAAAAACAGGGTCATGCGCCCATCGCTGCAAATAGACGAGCGCAGTACGATCTTCGGCATTGGCCATTCCACCTTCCGAAGCCGGAACGATGGTCTCCGAGAAATCGATGATGCAGGCAATACTCTTGTTATCGGAAATCCGAATATTAAAATAGCTTTCAAGCAACGAGAAGACACGTACCGGATCTTTTGGAAGTTTTTGTGCATACTCCGTTCCAACCAGACTGTCATATCCGGAGACCGCCCTGTTGAAATCAATCCTGCTTTCTTTATCGCGGAACTGAATACCCGATGAACGATCATAAAACAGGACGATATCCCGGCCGCCAAACAGTTCCTCTGATAAAAATGTTTTTAACCGCAAAAATTCAATCTGATCATCGTGCTTCCAGATCGTCATGTCACGGATGTTTCCATGGATAATGAACTGGTTCACTGTCTTGCTCAGGTATTTTTGCGCCAGTTCCTGCGCCCAAATCGGATAATCTTCAAACATATCGGCACCCGCTAAGTGAAAACTTCAGTATAACTTTATTCAATATAATCAGTTTATATAACTTGCAACTCGGCAAACGATGTAATCCGTTCACTACCATATGGTAACAAGCTATAGCTGCACATCGAACCTTCATAGAACCACTGCCAAAATCATGAACTTCCTCATGAAATATCCGGGGTATGCTGTAGCTACATTTTCCCTCACGTAATACGTCAAATTCAAGGGAAAGTTGGATTTGAAAAATGGCGAAGATCAAAAACTGATCATACGTCCAAAATGATCATCTTAATGGTCTCTACCCTGGATGGTGTGGCCTTACTGATGATGAATTTATAGCGCCCAATCAGTATCTCCTCATTTACTTTTGGGATCCGGGCGATCTCATGGATGATGAACCCCGCGAGAGTCTCATAGTCGCCGTTCGACGGTTGAATATTGATTTCGGTAAATTTCTCGTGCAGTTCTTCCAGCTCAACCGATCCGCTGATCACATACGTCCGATCATTTAGCTTTTTCATGATCTCATCTTCGGTATCATACTCGTCCATGATATCGCCCACGACTTCCTCGAGCAGGTCTTCGATCGTCACCAGTCCGGCCGTACCCCCATATTCATCTATAACGATGGCCAATGATATCTTGGACTGGCGAAATTCGGCAAGCAAATTCCTCGATCGCTGCGTGTACGGGATCATCTTAACCGGGTGTATGATCTCATCCAGCGACTTGGGATTATTGTACAAGTCATAAGCGAAAACAACACCGATGATGTTGTCTATCGTCTCATCATATACCGGCAATTTGGAAAAACCGCTGCTGATAAACGTTTTCAATACATCCTGCAGATCCGTACTTTTCTCAACGGCTACGATCTCTGTACGCGGTATCATCGAATCACGCACCCTCTTCGAAGAGAGTTTCAATACGTTTGTCAATATCTCGGAGTCGTCCCGGTCGATCTCTTCACTTCCTCCCTCTTCATAAAGCTCCTGGAGCAACAACTCAATATCGTGCCTGCGGAAAATCCGGGATATATTTTGAGTGTCACCACCAATGCGGTTAACCAATACCTGGGATGCCCTCTCAGCGATGTAGATCAACGGCTTCAGGAGCCAGTATGATATTTTCAACGGAACAGCCGCAAGGTAGATAAGCAGATCTGCATTGGCCCTGAATAATGCTTTAGGAATGACCTCCCCAAAGATCATAATGACGAACGAGGCGATAATCGTTTGAATCAGCAATACTGCGGCAGAGGATGGTACAACTGCCGTCAGTGCCAGATACTCACGCTGGACGACAGGCACCAGGTAGATCGTAATCAATGTGGCATAAACCACATTGACAATATTATTACCAACGAGTGTTGTTGCGAGAAACTCCTCCGGATTTTTTATAAAGAAGGAAAGCTGGCGGGCACCGAGTGTATTCTGACGCGCCTTGATTTCCAGTTTTAATCGATTGGCAGAAACAAAGGCTATCTCTGAACCGGAAAAAAAAGCACTCAGTAATATCGTCAACACGATAAGGAGTCCATCACTCATGGTGCAACTCCTTTATATGACGGTAGTTCCAAAATAATATGATTTAGTCACCTTTGAATTGTGGTTTTCGTTTTTCAAGAAACGCCGTTGTGCCTTCCTGAAAATCTTTTGTTCCACAAAGTCTACCGAAAAGACGGGCTTCGGTTCGATAACCTTCTTCCGGATCTCCCGCTGCGGCATCAATAGCCTTCATCGCCAGGCGTACAGCCACAGGACCGCGGCTCAGAATGGTAGCCATCAAATCGTTCGCTTCATCCATGGCACTGCCGTCACTCACTAAACGGTTAACGAGTCCGTAAGCAAGCGCCAGATCCGCTTTGATATGATTAGCCGTCAGTATCATTTCCATAGCTCTTCCCCGGCCGATAAGCCGAGTCAGCCGCTGAGTACCACCGTATCCGGGTAGTAATCCAAGACTGGTTTCAGGAAGTCCAAATACCGCTTTTTTACTGGCAACCCGCAAATGACAAGCCATCGCCAGTTCGCAACCACCACCCAGTGCGTATCCTTCTATCACAGCAATCACGGGTTTGCCAAGCTCTTCAATCTTTTGAAAAATCCTCTGTCCCTTTCTGGATGCCAGTCTTCCGTCATCTGCATCCAGCACGGAAAGTTCTTTAATATCGGCACCTGCCACAAAAGCCTTGTCACCTGCTCCATTGATGATCACTCCTCTGATTTCATCTGCATCAGCTATCGTTTCGATAGCTTCTTGCAGCTCATCAAGGACCGTATTATTCAGTGCATTCAGTTTATCGGGGCGGTTGATGGTCAGTGTGGCCAAACCGTCGTCGTCAACTTCTAAAATCAGGGTAGAATATGATTTTTTATCCATTTATTCGCTATTCTCGAACCCGACGCTGTGCGGGTTGTTCGGTCTGTCCGGCTTCTTCTTTTGATTCTTTGTTCAGCAGATCCTGTTCGGTATCAAGTAAATTATAATGTGCAGAAAGATCTTCGTCAATATCCTGTATCATTTGCGAAGTATCTTCTACTTCAACCAACAGGTTATCCAATTGCATTCCAACCTCATCGGGATTCTTCATCGTCATCGACTGTTCATAAATATAACGAACGGCATCTTCAATCGTTTCAAGCTGACTCTCACAGATCAAATATTTCTCCCGGGCGGAATCAAAACGCTCGAGTCTCTTTTTGAGGATACCCAGCCGGCGATTTTTGATGTTCTGCAGTTTCTCGGATTCCACGGCTTGCAGTTCTTTTTCCTCTTCCTCAATTTTTCTAATCAGGTGGCTGCGGATATCCGATTCCATCAGGCTGCCATAACGCTCAAACAAATCAAGCAGGTTAATATAATTGGATAACAGTCCTTCGATCTTTTTACTGATACTCCCCAGTATCCCCTGCGTGGTGTAGGGAAGTTTCTCAAAATTCTGGCTGATCCGCTCATTCAGATGCTTGAGAACCAGGAAACGGCGCTGAAACTGTTGGCTGAGTGTGCTGAACACTTCACGGTCTTCGATTTCCTGCGAGCGTTGTTTTCTTTTCCGGATTTTTACAGCTCTCTGAAAACGTGGCATACGGGGTACCGTTCCCAGATAAACCAGTTCCACACCAAATGCCAGGCTCAAAATTACATTTGGCAGATAACCGGCATCACTCAGGAAAAAAGCCGACAGTGTTGCCACCAGCAAGATGCCCACATTAAGTGGGTGCATAAATGCTTCACGCGTAAAATTGATCTCTTTTTCCAAAGTCTTATTGATCTTCAGTCCCTGTCCCGGGTGTTTTCGGGATAGGATGTGTTCCAATTGTTTTTCTCACCGGACCCGATTTTGGTTCTTCGGCTTTCACTTCCGTTGTACGCTCTGTTCGGCCAATTGTTTTGTTTCGATTTTTATTGGAAATGGACCGTGCCTTTTCCTCTACCTCCTGCTGCAAAACCCCCATCTGACTTTTCAATTCCTCCAGGGTCTGACGAGCCTTGCTTTTCCTCAGTTCTTCTTCTTTTTCAACAGGTTCAGCACCTGTATCAGATGATACCGGATTTTCTTCATCAATGCCATGTAAAGCCATGGAAATACGGGCTTCGGCAATAGCCATCTTCTCACGCAATTTCAGCAGAGCCAGATCAAAATTTTCCATCAGGTTATCAGGATTCATCTGCTCAAGAGCCCGGTTCACGCGGTCCATCCGATGTACATCACTGAGTTTTTTCTTCAGCTCACCTATCTTTCGATAGTGATCTTTGTAGACTTCCTTGAGCCGGTCATATTCTTCCTGATCCATAACCTTTACGATTTAGACCGTTCTTTCCCTATCGTTTTTCCAGTTTCAGACGATTCTTCTTTTTTCTTTTGGGTATCCAAAATCTCTTTGGGTTTTTCTTCCGTGCCACCCGACTCGAGATTCATCTCGCGTTTAAACTGTTTAACCAGTTCAGAAGCACGGAACTTTTCGGCATCAACTTCAACCTGCATACTCTGGGTATCGATGCTGTCGAGCGCAATTTCCATGCGAGCCTCATTGCGGGCTGTCTCCTCATTGATACGATTGATCATCTCATCGTGCGTGGCATCAACCCCAGTGACTTCAAACTGTTCCAGGGTATCGGCAATGCGCGACTGCCATTCTGCACGCTCGCTGGCACGAAGAGCCTCGCGTGCTTCACGGATTTTTTTGTCCTTTTCACGCATAAAAGCCTTCTTCACCTGCATCGCTTTCTCAAAGGCCTGTTCGGCGAAATTAAGCTGCTCTTTTGTCGTGGCGATATTTTCTTTCGCCTTTTCCAGCTGCAAAGCATATGACTCAGCTATATCGTCGCGATTAACGTTGATAGCGGATTTTATTTTAGCAGTGTATTCTGATATCGCCCTTTCATATCGCTTCACTTCTTTTTGCAGCAACAACACGTTGGCTTTCACCGTAGCGATATTCTCGTTCATCTTCGGCACCTGATCGTTCATCTCCCGGATATTTTGCTCCAGGATAAGCTTGGGATCTTCAATTGAACTGACTAAACCGCCAAATAACGACTTAAGCGCGCGTATAAATCGTTTCCACATAACTTGTTTATTTTATTACTTTGTTTATTATTCCATTATCAGGGGACGAAGCCACCGATGTGCTGGTCCATACACCGATCAGGACTATGCATTCCATTCCAATATACCATTCCTGTCGATCCTGTGTGATATAAGTGGAGCGGGTTCACGCCTTAAATCTTCTATGGAAACAGCATCTTCTAATATTGAATGAACCTCACGTTCAACTGCTTTATTGTTCGTAAAACACGTGAATAAAGTTTCGTTCTTTTTGATGCGATCCCCTGTTTTATGATGGAGTACGATGCCTGCCACCGGATCGATGTCATCTCCCTTCGCTTTTCTGCCGGCTCCAAGCTCAAGGGATGCGATACCTACCTGATAGGCTTTAATGTCACTCAAATATCCACTACGCTTCGTCTTCACTTCAAAACTCCATGAAGCCGAGGGATACCGATCAGGATGCTCGATTAATTGGATGTCTCCACCTTGTTCTTTCACATTTTCAACAAATTTATCATAAGCTGAACCATTAGCAATGGCTTCTTCACTTAATTTAACACCTTCTTCTACCGAATCAACCTTTCCGCCAAGCATTAGCATGGTACCCGCAAGCACATGCGTCACCAGCATCAGATCGTCAGGCCCTTTTCCTCTCAAAGCATCTATACACTCTACAACCTCAAGCCAGTTGCCAACGTTGCCTCCAAGCGGCTGACTCATATCCGTGATGTATCCAACCGTTGTTTTACCGAACTCTTCACCGATATCAACCAGGGTTCTCCCCAGTTTTATCGCCTCATCTCTGGTCTTCATGAAAGCGCCGTCGCCTACCTTGATATCAAGAACCAGTCCGTCGATCCCCTCAGCCAGTTTTTTACTCATGATACTGCCGGCTATCAGTGGGATACTTTCCACCGTTCCGGTGACATCACGAAGGGCATATAACAATTTGTCTGCAGGTGCAACATCCTTCGTCTGACCAGACATCACCATCTTATTCTTCCGCAGAATAGCCCGGTATTCATCCAGACTCAAATTTACGTTGTAGCCTGTGATTGACTCGAGCTTGTCGAGCGTCCCCCCGGTGTGCCCCAGCCCCCTGCCGGATATCATCGGAACAGGAACTCCCCGAGAAGCTACGATCGGTGCCAGGATAAGAGATACTTTATCGCCAACCCCTCCTGTCGAATGTTTGTCAACCTTCCTCCCGGGAATATCGGATAAATCCAGGACCGTTCCTGAATGAAGCAT
Organism: uncultured bacterium; assembly: GCA_963787205.1. Classification (GTDB taxonomy): domain Bacteria; phylum Bacteroidota; class Rhodothermia; order Balneolales; family DATFMH01; genus DATFNI01. Next base: position 144,817 of record CAWBCD010000016.1, on the reverse strand, counting down.
CTTTTCGGTAAGTGATGCCGATTCTTTTTTATCCAGGCCATTCAAGAACATAGCCATGAGCATGGCGCTCATCTGATAATCAGGGATCTTTCCGGCCGTATATGACTTAATGAGCCATGATATCTCGTCGTCGCTAAGCTGTAAGCCGTCTCTTTTTTTACGGATAAGGGATACCGTATTATACTCCTTCATAAATTTTTCAAAAATCTGAATGATTCATTCTAAACTATTACATTATAGAAAATAAGGATAATCTGCACTGCAAAATCCGGAATCACAAATGTACGCTGTATAATGAATAATTTTTCCTTATTTGATATCATTTTTATCGGATTTATTATTTACGCTATCTATCAGGGGCTTACTAAAGGTGCGAAAAAAAGCACCAAACCACGACCTGGTACGAAGGGTCAGGTAAACCAGGGAAACCCTGATCTGATGGCTTTTTTCAAATCAGCCGTGGAAGAAATAAAACAAGAAGCAGCATCACGGCAGGTTCAAAGTACCGGGCAAGTTGAATTCATACCGGATGAAGCAGACGATATTCTGCAGCCGGAACGGGTTTACACCGAACAGATGGCTGAACCGTCCGCTTTGATCACTGAACACAGAAAACGACAATCTCCCCCTAAAAAGAAACCTGAATTCAGGGATGAATCAGAAATAGAACCTTCCTTTGAATACCTGAAACCAGGTGAACTCGTCATATCAAATGACGACAAGACGGATAATCCTCCCCTTCATGAGAAATTGTTTGATTCCCTGGGTGATCCGCACAATTTACAGCACGCCATCTTGTTAAGAGAAGTACTTGATCCACCTTTAAGTAAACGTAAACAACATCTCCTAAAAAGATGACCACAGAGAAATAAGGCTGAAATCCTCGTTTCTCCCCATATTTCCCTGTGTCCCCAGTGGTTTCTACTACCTGTGTGCAATTTCCAGACACCAATTGGTCTGATTCCGGATAGTCATTACTAATTTTAATTTTTACCATATGCCAGTTACCCTGTATGCCGATCGCAATATTTATCATCTCAAAGATTGGCTCCCTGACAGTGTAAACCTCATTACTTTTGAACCCTCAGACGGCATCCCGGATCTGCAGGATGCGGATGCACTGATCGTTCGAACTGTAAGCAAGATTAACGAGAAAACGCTCAAGAAAATCCCTGAATCGCTTCGGTTCGTTGGTACTGCTTCATCGGGTACCGACCATGTCGATATCGGCTACCTGGAGAATCGCGGTGTGCACTTTGCCTCAGCTGCAGGCTGTAATGCACGGGCAGTAGCGGAGTATATCGGAACATCCCTGATTCTTTGGAGTGATCAATTGGATTTGAATATACAGGACTATACCATCGGCATCGTCGGTGTTGGACATGTTGGTTCTGAACTGGCGGCCTTGTTGGACGATATGCAGATTCCTTACGTAACCTACGATCCTCCTCGTGAACTCCGCGAACCGTCATTCACATCGGCCACATTGGATGAAGTTTTGGGTTGTGATATACTCACCTTTCATGTACCGCTAACGGAAACCGGTGAATATGCCACCTGGCACTGGCTTGATGCTGAAAAGTTATCAAACCATAATTATGATCTGATCATCAATGCATCACGTGGTGGTGTAATCGACGAAGCTGCCTTAATGAAGACGATGGATCAGGGAAGTGTGAATAACTGTATTATTGATGTGTGGGAGAGTGAACCGTCGTTCGATCCCAAAATGTCCGGTATGGCATTTCTTGCAACGCCTCATATTGCCGGTTACTCTGTTCAGGCAAAAGATAATGCAACCCGTATGATGATGGAGGCGCTGTCCGAAACCTTTGGCCTTCCACTTGAAAAAAATAACGCTACTGGTAAAGAAGGATCATTAGTCATTGAAGCAACTATCGACAATTCGCTTGCTTCCATACTCAAATCCATCAATCCTATCCGTAAATACGACAAGGAATTACGTTCGATAGCCGGTTTATCAGATAATGAACGAGGCACTGCTTTTCGAAAAATGAGAACCGATCGTCCTTTTCGGGAAGAATACCGGATGTTTTCTGCCAACTCTGAGGTATGTCGGAAATATCCCGAACTGCAAGCGTTGGGCATAAGGTGTGATTAATCGGGCCTAAAGCTTCTGGTCAGAGTAACTGAAATAGCGCTCTCGCATTCCGGCTGGTTATCTCATCCATCTCATCAAATAATATTCCCATATTTTCTGCCAGTTTTTCACCGGTATATCTTATGAAAGCCGGTTCATTGCGTTTGCCTCTTTTGGGAGTGGGCGCCAGCCATGGTGCATCCGTCTCCAGAATCATCTTTTCGATAGGCAGCTCTTTCAGAACTTTGTCAACCCCGGAATTCTTGAATGTGGATACTCCGCCAACACCAAGGAACAACCCCAGACCGATAGCCCTTTTCCCTTCATCCAGGGTTCCGGTGAAGCAGTGCCATACTCCTGTCAACTCCCCGTTTTGCTCATCTTCGATGAGATTCAGCAAGTCGTCGGTTGAGTTGCGATTATGCAGTATAATGGGTTTGCGTGCCGTCCGTGCGACACGACAATGTATCCTCAAACTCTGTTTCTGTTCCTCTATATGCTCTTTAGACCAATAGTAATCCAAGCCGGTCTCCCCAATGCCGAAAAACCTGTCTTCAGCAGCGAGTTCCCCAAGTTGAGTTTCTAAATCTTCCGGAAGTCCTTTGATTTCTGTAGGATGGAGACCCACCGTCTGATAAAAACGTACGGAAGGATGAATGATGCCCTTCATTTGTTCGGGTGACTGCAAGTCTATGGCTGGCATAATGATATCTGTGACTCCAACATTAGCGGCTCTCTCTATCGCTTCGGTGCGGTCTTCATCAAACTGGTGAACAAACAGGTGGCAATGCGTATCGATCATTGTTAGTTGTTAGTTGTTAGTTGTTAGTTGTTAGTTGTTAGTTGTTAGTTGTTAGTTGTTAGTTGTTAGTGTTGTTAGTAAAAGATTGCAGATTTTGGGTCGGTGGTCAAGTTCTATCAATATCAGTCATGAAAATTTATTGGGAGAGGCGGGGCAAACTGCAACTCCTTATTCTCTCATTTCCATATTTCCTGGAATACTAATGCGTAATCGTAACCATCACTGTATCCGTCGCCAGCCCTCCAAACAAACCGATTCCGCCTTTAACATGGTAGATCAGATTGTATAATTGCCCCGGGGTGACCTGCGTGCTTCCGTATTGAACATCCAGTGATCTCAGAAAATCATAGGTGTTGTCATCCAGCGTATAGACGATGAGCTGATTCTCTCCGTAAAAGGCAAAGATATCCCAAGGTACTGGTATGACGATATTACCTTGAGTGTCGGTTTTGAAATCTTCCTGGTTAAAAATTCGGGAAGAAATTTTTCTCAGAGAATTGGTGGGCGTGTAAGAATTATTTTCAACTTTATTCAAAAAATATGGGGTCAAATTCCCCGAATCGGGTTGTTGGGCAACCGCCGCTATTACGTAATAGGCACCGCGTCCGGGATATTTGCTTTCCGTAGACAGGAGATTAAATCCGCTTTCTCCCTGGTATTTTTCAGTATCGGATCCGGCCAATTTTATCTGAAAAGCATCTGGTATTGTACATTGGGCCTGAATGGGTTGGTTATAAGAAGGTATATCAATATTCAACTTATAAGTGTGCCCGGCCATCACTGATGAGGATACCATCGGACTGTAACTGGTTCCCCCACCATATTTGAAAAGAAAAGTTTGAATAACCGAACCCTCTGCATTCACTTCACTCACAGTGACATGGGCATCAGAAACTTCGCTTGATGACGTACTCCCTGCCGCAGGCAAGGTCTTAACCAGACGGATCGACGGCATCGGATCATCGGCAACCAAATACGTCTGGACCGAATACTGCGACTGAAAGTTGTCCTGTTTATAGGGATTGCATCCTGCCAATCCAATCAGGAATACCAAAATCAGGCCATATTTTTTATCCAATTTTCTCATTCAGAAATGTATGGTGTAAGAAACTGAAGGCACTATCGGAAGCGATTTAACCCTGTCGATGGAGTATGAGCTTCCGTTAAGATTAAACTTGTAATACCAGACATTGCGCCTTGCATACACATTAATGATCTGGAAACTCAGTTCCGCCGGCATCAGACCTAAAAAAGTACCTTTTTTTGTAGCAGAAAGATCAAGCCGGCTGTAAGCGGGCAACCGTGAGGCATTAACTCTGCCGATCGTTAGTATTTTTCGCCAATATGATCGGAAGGGTGTGTCATATTCTGGCGTCTGGCCAAGAGGTAGTGTATAAGGCTGTCCTGTCGCATATTGGAAAACAGTCGAAATAGTCCACTGATCGTTTGCATGATAGCTTAAAACGCTGGTCAGATCATGTGTCCGGTCAAATCTGGGAGGATAATAACGCCCCTGGTTTACATCAGGAAAACGAACCCTTGCTATACTCAGCGTATAACCGAGGAAGCCCGTAATATTTCCTACCTTTTTTTCTACGGTCAGCTCCATTCCCCGGGCATATCCGTTCCCAAACCAAAACCAGTCGCGGTAATTCATACCTCCCAGTTCCGGCAGAAAGGGATTGAGTTCAAATAAATGGTCCATTCGTTTGTCATAGGCCTCCAGGGAGATACTCCACTGAGTATTTGTTTGAAGCCGCACGCCCGCGCTTACCTGATCGCTTAGCTCGGGTCTTGCCTGCTGCGGGACCATCAGCCACGCATCAAAACCGGTATATACTGCATTGGTTGCCATGCTCAGGTATTGATAATACCTGCCCGCGCTTACTTCAAAACGAAGCTGCGGCACGGGTTGCCAACTGATCGATCCCCGGGGTGCCCACGTCATATTCCGAATACTTTTAAACCAGTTATTTCTAAGTCCCAGTGTGAGGGTCCAGCTTTCAACCGGTTGCCAGGTATCCTGCAACCAGAATGAGCCATGCAATGCAGTCTGTCTGCTATCCAGGATATTTTGCTGCTGAATATTGTCAGATAATCTTATCAGATAATTGCCTGTCCGGCCTCCCAATGTTATCTGGTTTCCACGGGGTGCATTAATCCGCAACTCCATCTTTGCAAATTCGTCTGAGACAACATTCCTGCGCCTGTATTCAGTACCGGCACTGTACGAAGCCGGCTCGTTATGATACCAGGAACCGACAAAAGATAAATTCAGAGCTACATTCGGTGAAAAACTGTGTATCTCGTTTATACCAACTCCGGCATTACCGTAAGACAGCTTGTCACGACGATCATACAAATAGCTGTTCGAGAAAAAATCATTATCCAGATAGGTGGTTATTTTAATATGATCTCTGCGGCTGAATCCCCAATCGAAAATAGCCGTGCCATCCCAGAAGTAGAATTTGTCCGGTATGTCCTGATAGTGAGTTCTCAGTCCTGCAAGCACCGGCTCCAATGTAGATCTTCTTGCTCCGAACACCAGCGAAGCGTTCTTTCCGATCCGTCCGATCCACGACAGATTAGCAGAGAGCAATCCTAATGAAAGTGAACCCGAACTGCTTTGATCGGTTATGCCTTTGCTTCGCAGTGACAGCAACGCCCCTATCCGACCACCGAAACTGGCGGGATAGGGGTTCTTAAACAGACGCACTTCCCCAACGATATCCGGATTAAAGATGGAATAAAACCCATAAAAATGACCGGGGTTGTAAACCGGGATCTGGTTGAACCGGACCAGGGTTTCATCCGGTTTGGAACCGCGAACATACAGGCCGGAAGAGAAATCGGATAGTGTTTTCACCCCAGGGAGCAATTCAATGACGCGAAAAATGTCCTTCTGTCCAACTGCTGGTACCTGACTCAGAAACCGGTTGTTGATCCTGACCTGATTGATCCCGCTGGTATATTCTGATGGCTCGCCCGATCCGACAACAATCTGGCTTAGGGGAAGCAAAACGGGCTCAAGTGAAAAGTTGACTTTAAGTGTGTCACCTGCTTTAACTGTAATTTTCATCTCCTCGGGGCGATATCCGACATAGGAGCATCTCAGAGTCAGTTTCCCGTTTGCTCTTGTTATGATCTCATAGGTCCCGTCCAGGCCGGAAACAGCTCCTGACCTCGAACCAACCACTGAAATATTAGCAAGATCCAGGGGTCTTAAAGAAGCCGCATCCACGATCCTCCCATGGATAATCGAACTGTTCTGTCCATATGTACTATACGGGCTGAAAAGGCCAAAGAATCCGAAAAAAGCGATGATCAGAATCAGTTTCAGAATCTGTTCCTCATTTACCTCTCCCCATCGAACGAAAAACTGTTCAGATATGTGATGCAATCCGTAACTCACATTGCTGTTACCTCTTACGCATATTTCGAGTATTACCTTACTGACAAGATCTGTGAAAAATCAATTTCCATTGAATTATATTTGTCTAAATTTAGATATTCTCATTAGACTGATCATATAACGGCTATGTCATTCATCGTTTTTTGTAGTTTGGCAGCTCTCAACTTTTTTAAACTGGACACATGATTAGAACAATTTTGTCCCTGGTTCTTTTATCAACCATCGGACTTACCCCAAAAAAAACTCCTTTAATGAAGCCCGGACATAAGAAAACACTTATCTCGTCTGAAATCGACACTCTATTTTCTCATTTCCACGGACAAGCTGGGCTCTACGCGCACAACCTTAAAACGGGAGAGACTATTGACATCAATGCCGACAGTCTTTTTCCAACAGCCAGTATGATCAAAGTGCCCATAATGGTGCGTCTATATCAACTAATGAATGATGGAACATACAGTTACGATCAGAAATTTACTTATAGCGGAAGATATGACTATCCTTACGAACCCGATCTGATAAACACTTCCAGGCTTGGTGCAGAAATCCCGTTAAGCTATCTCATTCACATCATGATAAGCATGAGTGACAATTCTGCGGCTCTCTGGTGTCAACATCTCGCCGGAGGCGGCCTGGAAATCAACAAATGGCTTAAAGATCATGGATTTGAATATTTACGCATGAATTCACGGACTCCGGGACGTGAAGCTGAGTATAAGAAGTATGGATGGGGCGTAACGACGCCACGTGAACTGTCGGAACTCGTCACACAGATATATGAGGGCAAGGTCGTGAGTGAGGCGGCGTCGGATCAGATGTACCGGACCATGAGCCGCAGCATGTGGGATGGTGAGGCGCTCTCACAGATTCCTAATTATGTCAATGCGGCTTCCAAACAGGGTGCCGTTGATGAAGCTCGTTCCGAAGTTGTCCTGGTAAATGCTCCGCACGGGGATTATGTTTTCTGCATTGCTACGAAAAATCAGGCGGACACGAGTTGGACATATAACAATGAAGGGTATGTGCTGATTCGAAATGTTTCTCATCTGCTCTGGCAGCATTTTGAACCCAAATCAAAATGGAAACCCGATCCGGACATGAAGAAGTATTGGTAGATCTTTATTGCCCATTTTCCGCTTTTTATTCGATATGGAAAGGGAAAAGGGTTACAGGATTGGTGACCAATTACAAAATTTCTAATTTTCACTTTCCGGTTTTGCTCTCCGATTCATGACTCCACATCTTAGTTTTTCCGATCTGTCCTGTCACTCAGGGCTTGTCCGGGAGTTGAAAAACTGTTATTTATACAGCTTGCTTTTACTGCGATCAAAAAAACATACAAAAAAATTTATTTTTTTTTAACATTGTGCAGGTCGTGAAACATGCTTTTCAGTTGTATTACTAGAGTCCCCACAATAGTTGGGGTTACATATTAGCTAAAACCATCAGATTATTATGAAAAAGGAAGATTTAGCCCTGCAGGAAGCTCAAAAGTTCGAGCGAATGAAAACGGAGATATATGAGGATTCTGTAAGTGCTTCCCAAAAAGTGGCCCACGAAATCGCTGAGCTTATCCGCTCGCGCGCCAAAGAAAATAAAACCGCTGTTCTTGGATTGGCAACAGGCTCCACTCCAACACGGGTATATGATGAACTTGTCCGCCTTCACAAAGAGGACGGCCTGAGTTTCAAGAACGTCATCACGTTCAATCTTGATGAGTATTTCCCCATGCAGCCGGGCGCACTACAAAGCTATGTCCGTTTTATGCATGAGTATCTTTTTGATCATATTGATATCGATCCGAAAAACGTACATATCCCGGACGGCACTGCTGATCGCGACGATGTCCTTCAATTCTGCCACGACTACGAAGAAAAAATTCGAAAGGCTGGCGGATTAGACCTCCAGATACTGGGGATTGGTCGCACAGGTCACATCGGTTTCAATGAGCCGGGCTCGGGTCGCAAGTCGCGCACTCGTATGATCACACTCGACCGGATAACCCGTGCAGACGCCGCCAGTGATTTTTATGGTGAAGAAAACGTACCACGGCGTGCCATTACAATGGGCGTTGGTACGATCATGGAAGCTAAGCGGATTATCCTTATGGCCTGGGGTGAAACCAAGGCACCGATCATTCGCAAGGCGGTAGAAGAACAAATCTCCGATGCCGTACCTGCAACGTATCTGCAGGAACATCCCAAGGCAACATTCATTCTCGATTCTGCCTCAGCAGCCGAATTGACTCGCGTCAAAACACCGTGGCTGGTACGCGAGTGTGAATGGGATGATCAACTCATGCGCAAGGCTGTTGTATGGCTCTGCCAGAAAGTAAATAAACCCATTCTCAAGCTCACCGACATCGATTATACCGAAAACGGAATGGGTGACCTGATCACCGATTGGGGACCGGCTTACAATATCAATATCAAGATATTTAACGAGGTTCAGCATACTATTACCGGATGGCCGGGTGGCAAACCTAAAGCTGACGACAGCCATCGTCCTGAGCGAAAGGCCCCCTTTCCAAAACGTACTCTTATCTTCTCACCGCATCCTGATGACGACGTGATTTCCATGGGTGGTACGCTCATTCGTCTTGTTGATCAAGGACATGAGGTACATGTTGCCTATCAAACCTCCGGCAACATCGCTGTATTTGATGATGAAGCTCTGCGTTTCTCCGATTTCGTAACCGACTATCACGATTCTTTCGGATTGCCCGATAACAAGGTATCATCGATGTTCCAGCGTGTACGTGAGGCAATGAAATCCAAAAAACCGGGTGATGTCGATTCGGAGGAAGTGAAGACTATCAAAGGACTGATTCGACGCGGTGAAGCCAAGGCAGCCTGCCGTTATTGTGGTGTGCCCATTGATAATGCTCACTTCCTCGATATGCCGTTTTATGAAACGGGACGTGTGCGAAAAAAACCATTGAGTGAAGGTGATATCCAGATCATCGTGGATCTCCTGCAAGAAGTTAAACCACATCAGATTTATGCTGCAGGTGACCTGAGCGACCCGCACGGCACACACCGTGTCTGTTTGATGGCCATTCAGGAAGCCGTACACAGGCTGAAGGATGAGGACTGGATGAAAGATTGCTATATCTGGCTGTATCGTGGCGCATGGCAGGAATGGGACATCGACCAAATCGAAATGGCCGTACCGCTGAGTCCGGAAGAACTCGACCGCAAGCGCAGCGCCATCTTCAAACACGAATCCCAAAAAGACCGCCCGGCATTTCCGGGTTCCGATCCGCGTGAATTCTGGCAACGTTCGGATGAACGCACCCGCGGAACCGCGAAATTATATGACGCACTGGGACTCGCTGAATATGAGGCGATGGAAGCCTTTGTGCGCTGGCATTTTGATGCCGAATGATTTAAAAAAAGGGGTGGTTTTGAATCACCCCTTTTTTGTTTTTCGTCCTGAAGCTGATCAATATGTGGTAGGGGCTGTCGGATGCTGACGCTGATAGATGTATGAGACACCCGGATAATCACGGGGGGATAATCACTGGGGATTTTCCTTACATAATGTAGGACTGTCGATTTGGATTCTGACTTGGTCAATATCCGGATGCTGATAACAGATATCGTACTGGATATCCGCTACGCCACGGTTAATAATTTCACGGGTATGGTTATCTATCCGGCTGCCAAAGCTTACCTGGTGAAACCGGCTGCTAATGCATTGGCGCTGGTTCAGAAAGAATTGTATAAGGAGCAGCTTGGACTAAAGGTCTTCGATGCCTATCGGCCACTCTCTGCACAAAGGGCACTGTGGGCTGTCAAGCCGGATCCGAATTATGTGGCCGATCCGACAGAGGGTTCCCGCCATAACCGGGGCGCTGCTGTAGATCTTACTATGGTTGATGCGAGTGGAAATGAATTATCAATGCCCACGCCTTACGATACTTTTTCTAAAAAGGCACACTCTGACTATCCGAATCTATCCGATGAGGTATTGCAAAACCGGGATCTGTTGCAAAAAGTCATGATAAAACATGGTTTCAAACCATTACCAACCGAATGGTGGCATTTCGATTACCAAAGTTGGGAAAAATACCCGATACTGGATATCAACTTTGATCAACTTGAAGACTAAGCTCTTGGTATAAATCCCGCTTATGGCTTTATGGAGTAAAAAAACAACCCCATCCGAACGACCCAAAAACCGAAACGCGTGGTTCTGGATACCCAGCCTGTATTTTGCCGAGGGCATCCCGTATGTCGTGGTGATGCTTGTATCCGTGATCATGTACAAACGGATGGGTATCTCCAATACGGATATCGCCCTGTACACAAGCTGGCTCTACCTGCCGTGGGTGATCAAGCCGCTCTGGAGTCCGCTTGTTGATATTCTGCGCACCAAGCGATTCTGGATCATAACCATGCAGCTTATCGTCGGGGCTGCCTTGGGTGGAGTCGCCCTCACGATCCCTCTTCCTGCTTTCTTCAAGTACACGCTGGCTTTCTTTTGGCTGATGGCATTCAGTTCGGCAACACACGATATCGCTGCCGACGGTTTTTACATGCTGGGACTCAACGAGCACGATCAGGCATGGTTTGTCGGTGTCCGCAGCACCTTCTACCGGGCAGCCATGATCACGGGTCAGGGACTGCTGATTATACTGGCCGGATACATTGAAAGTCACAGTGGTCTGCCACCGGTCAATATCTACGTGCACAGCCAGCCTTCTGCAACGGTTACGACCTCGCTTCCCGATACTACCCTGCAATCTGCTGTGGGTGGTCCCCTTCATATCATCGCCACATCAGATACGCTAACGATAACCACACAAAAAATAAACGGAGAAACGGCAGATTCGCTGCGCAGTTGGGCGCATAGCTACAATGTAAGACATGGTTTTTATCGTGAAGAAAGGCGGGTTCACAGGAAAGAATCTGCCATGCCCTCTCAACCTTCGTGGTGGGATAGTGATGTGGTACAGCCACTGGAGACTTTCATTAAATCACACTTTGGGGTTACCAAAAAGAAATTCACCTCTCAAAACGAAGCAGGCGATATCCGGATCATAGCATTTCATCTTTCTGCACAACCCAAAGCCGGAAAAATCATATCCGTGAATTTTGGCCGGGAAACCGGGAATCAAAACATCTCTCTGGTTGAAGGCACCCGTTTCGGGTTCACTGCCGGAAATTGGAACCGTCCGGCACTGGCTGTGTTTCAGTTGGATCCTAAGTTAAACAACCGGGTAAACACCCATTTCAAGGCCACTGCGGGAAATATTCCCCTGGCATGGTCGGTCACTTTTCTGATTCTAACCGGACTGTTCATCGTCTTCTTCCTGTATCACAAGTTCATTCTACCATACCCGTCAAATGATCACGCGGTACTGACCAGCGGATCACCGTACGCGGAATTTTTCCAGACATTCGCTTCATTTTTTCGGAAAGAAAAAATCGGGGTGATCCTGGCTTTTCTCCTGCTCTACCGGCTGGGCGAGTCGCAACTGGTTAAGCTTGCCTCTCCCTTTTTGCTGGATGCCCAGGAGGCAGGCGGTCTGGCCCTCACAACCGCCGAGGTGGGTTTTGTCTATGGCACGGTCGGTATCCTTGCACTGACGGCAGGCGGGATCATCGGTGGATTTCTGGCCGCACGCGACGGACTCAAGAAGTGGCTCTGGTGGATGGTCGTTGCAATGAATATCCCGAATGCCGTGTACATTTACCTGGCCACCGTAGTCCCTCATAATTTACTGACCATCAATATATGCGTAGCCCTTGAACAATTCGGATACGGATTCGGGTTTACCGCGTACATGTTATACATGATCTATGTTTCGGAGGGAAACCACAAAACAGCTCATTTCGCCATCACCACCGGTTTTATGGCTCTGGGCATGATGCTTCCGGGCATGGTCAGCGGATGGATCGAGGACCTGATCGGCTACCAGCACTTCTTCATCTGGGTGATGATCGCCACCATTCCGGCCTTTATTGTCACCTGGTTTATTCCGCTCGATCCGGAGTTTGGGAAGAAGAAGAGGGAATAAGGATAAAAGGTATATGGGAATAAGGGAATAGGGTCCTTGGGTGCCGGTTAAAGCCGGTTATAGTTTCCTCACTTCAGTTCACTGAAGTGAACTGCAATAAATGACAAGCAATTTAAATTAAGTTTACCCTATATCTTTTATATGAAAGAAAATCTATGAATTTTAAACCGCTGTAATTAATATTTAAAAGCTTGTCTTATACCAAGAAGGCATCGAAAACATTCAAAATCTGATATTAAACGCCAATCCAGGCACCTTTTGTTGTGAAAAGTATACAGGTGCTATCGAAACATTTCCGAGCTTGTGCTGGCGATTATAGTCCCTGGCCGACTGGCCCGCTGTCGCCAGATTGAAGATGATGCCACCGGCCGTTATGGCGGCACCAGCAAGAAAAAGCAAAGCCCCACCTTCACCCGAATCTGAATATTTACCGGTCGAGACGGCCCTGCCAAAAAAATTGGAGGTATCGCTGGTCCAAACCAGAACTCCGATAAGCATTAACAGGCCGCCACCAGCGCGTACTGCCAAACCTCCAACACTTCTGGATTGATCGTGGGCATAGAAATTTCCCATCGATGGCCCCACTATTATTCCATAGGAGAGTATGAGTCCTCCCAGGATATCCGTACCATCGCTGCCATTTGAAAGTAATAATGAACCTACAAGGGTCGGAATTCCAAAGTTTCCCAATGAAATAAGAAAGGCTTTCCGGGGATCTTTAAACATTTCTGACGATTTGAGACCATACTTCCGATAGGCCAGATTGACTGAAGAGTTCTCGATATTATAGTTATGAAATGGCGAATTCTGGCCTGCTGCAAAATTAAATGAAGTCCATACAATAACTACGGTAAGTGTGATTTTTTTCATCCTCTCTCTCCCTCTTGTTATGGCCGCAGTATCCACCCACTTCTATAAGGTAATACCATCGATATTTAGAAAAAAGTTTTGACGTTACCAGTCATAGGCATTTCCTGAACGCCAGTCTAATGATTAGACCTTTCCGGGCTGTATCTAAAATCGTACGTTCAGCGCCAATCCCGGCGCCCGTTGTTTGGGATAATAAACCGGGGCCACGCTTAAATGATGCGCGTCGTTGTACCGTTCAGCCGAATGATAGGCGCTGTTCCAGTTGTAAATTGTGGAGACCATCAAACCCAATATTCCCATTGCTCCGGCAATGGCTACTCCGGTTCCAGGTTCACCGCCAAAACCTGCAGCAACTCCGCCCGCTATCATTAAACTTGAGAGCGTTCGAATTCCTATCCCGATGCCCCCTGCCAAATAGTTGTGGGCATAAAAATCCCCGACTGACGGACCAAAAAGAATTCCTACTCCGATCAGGGTACCGCCAAAAGATCGCAGTGTTTTCGAATCGTTTATGCTGGTTGAGCTTAGAATCAGATACCCTGCAATTGGCGGAATAAACGTGCTTCCCAATGACATCCACACTGCTGCGGCAGGATTACGATATTTGTAATTCACCGGTCCGGGTTGGACTGAATGATAGAAAACAGGATAAGTGAATGTCTGATTTTTGAACTGTGCGTCAACTCTTTGCACACCACAGACGACGACCAGGGTGATCATCAGGAGGCGAACATTATGCATTATTTCAGCAGATTTTCAGAAATGAATATTTATGGCCAGTCCAGGTGCCTTTTGTCTCGGATACCAGGCAGGAGCAATCGAAAAGCGGGCCATCCGGTTGTGTTTCCTCGCCTCGGCTGGCGCCTTTATGATTTGCAGCACTGCAGAGCCGGTTAATAATATGATTCCGGAATAAAACATGGCCATAGGCATGGTTTCTGATATATGGTGCTTCCCATTGTAGTCATATGCATTCCCCAGCCCAACGCCTAAATCCCAATATGCACCAACTGTGCTCAGGGCGGTCGCACCTAGTCTTCCCAGTATACCTCCCGATGCCTTTTCATCACTTCCTGCATAATACAGACCAATTGATGGGCCAACCAATGCACCATATGCGATCAATGCACCTCCCATGATTTTCGTTGCGGGTGAATCATTAGCGCCATTGTTCAGGATGACAAAACCTGTCACAACAGGAACAACGGTATGACCCAGAGATAGTAAGAATGCTTTCTGCGGATTCTTGTAATGAAAATCCTGGCGACGTAATAGCACTTCGGCCGAATCATGTCTGGCTGGCGGAAGTAATTGGGCCTCAACAGATGGAACAATCAAAATCAAAATAAAGAATAACGCCCGGCATCTCTTTTTCATCGTTCTTTTCATCCCCCTCTCTAGTGTTTAGATCGTGGTAATTACATTAGTAAAGCCCCGCGTCATATTCAATAGGAGTTTGTATTTCATAAAAATAAGTTCCACAACTAATAATAGAAGTTATGTTATCACATATTGCCTGATGTTAGTTGGGGTGTTACATTCACTTATCTAATGATTGTTGAATCACATAAAAGAGAGCAGATTCATGAGGATGTATTCATTAACGGGGACGTTGGGAAGCCTGCTGATAGTGTGCGTCTATGCCGGTCAATCAATGGCTCAGTCTGCACCCTATGCGATGCCGGAACTGAATATGATCAGCAGCATACGCAGTGAGGCGCTTGGTGAAGCAACTGTTGCGTTGGATGGCTATCCGGGAGCGGCACAAATTAACCCTGCATCTATTGGCAGAAATCACATTATCCAGGGCAGCAGCTACTTTTTTGGGGCTTCGGACGGCTCGCTATTCCGGACGAAATAACGGACTTCGATGGGCCTCTCTTTATCAACCTAATTTTGATTACCGCTCCGACCGGTGGGCCGCCGCTTTACTTACGACGTATTATGATTTAGGGGAAGAGACCGAAACCGATATGAATGGGAACCTGATTCAACGGCTTCACGCTTATCAACTTAGTGTCAGCATATCAGGATCCTGGGAATTCTCACACAACTTGAGAGCGGGCTTCGGACTTCGGTACATAACCAGTAACCTTGCACCAGGACCGGTATCAGTCGGCACAACCGGCATTCATTCTGCTCATTCCGTTGCTATGGATCTTGGCGTCTTATACCAAAAATCTTTCACAACCGGATACGTAACCTTAAAACCATCTGTGGGGTGGTCCCTGACAAATTTCGGATCCCCTCTTCGGTACTCTTCAACAAATAGCGATCCGTTGCCAATGACTATGCGCGGTGGTATTGGATTACGATTGATCAGCAAGAAAGAGATGTACAACCGGGCACTATTTGGTGTCGGACTGTATGGAGAACTGTCACATGTCCTTGCAAGAAAAGATATCAACGGCAATACATACGGACCTCTGAAATCTTTGTTCAAAGGCTGGTCACCTTATAATGTATATTCAAACTATTCCGGTGGATACCACCGGATTAGCTTTTCGAATCAATTTTATACGCATTTTGGTTTCGAGGTAACCCTTCTCGGCGCACTAAGTTATCGCTTCGGATATATAGACAGGCCAACGGCACTTGGGTTTAGCAATCAGCGGATGTTCGGAGTCGGGGCTGACCTCTATTACATCGTGTTTGATTACACCAATGTCACGAACCTGGCAAACGGATATATATCCCCAAAAAATGAGAATCTCTGGCAGGTTACTATTCGGATACCTTTGGAGAAGCCAGCTAGCGGCATCATGCCGGCATTACTTAATCGATAAAGAGGTATGTGCCACAACATTTATATGGGGGTTAATTATGGATAGAGTTACAATAATAGCTATAGTCTGCATTTTTGTACTAAGCATCATTCCGTCTGCGCAGGATGAGGCCTACGCGCAGGAAATCACATACAACCCTGCATCATTAACGATCAATCAAAGCATGCGAAGTGCCGCAATGGGTGGTGCAACAGTAGCCATGGAAGGCTATCCTGGTGCCGCTCTCATCAACCCGGCGACAATAGGTGTCGATCAGACCATCCAGGCTCAGAGTTACCTCTTTGATCAACGTGGAGCCCCTTTCAAATGGCCTTACTTCTACATTAATGATCAGACATTCAGTTTTTTTTCCCAACCTTTGATTTTCGATACAACAAAGGAGCTGTCTCGGTTTCTATCCCGTATTACGACCTCAACGCCGAAAAAAATAATTATCAAAATTCCCACTCAGTAAATGGCAATTTTTATGAATATGCCTTCCAATTGGCCGGGGCATGGGAACTGAACCGTAATGTAAGAATTGGAATTGGGTTGAAGCATATCGGTTACAGATTCCGGACGTTTGATCAGGTTGCCGTCTCATATGTCATTAAAACCGGAAAGACCAATGCAATAGATATAGGGACATTCTATCGCAAGAATTATGATGCGGAGGCCTTGCACACAAAAATAAGTCTGGGTGGATCCCTTCTCAACTTCGGAACAAATTTAAAGTATGATAATGGTACAAAAGATCCTTTACCTCTGAATTTGAACGCAGGATTTGGGATCAGGACTGAATCAGCATATCAATGGAATAGCCGCCCATTTTTTAGTATTGGAGTCTACGGAACTCTTTCCCATCTTTTGTCTCGTATTGATCAGAACGGACGACCTTATAGTGCTTTTGAGTCGCTATTTAAAGGATGGAGTTCCTACAGTTATTTTAACGGACAGACCACTATAAGGGTCACAACATGGGATCAGATCGAACGACGTTTTGGACTGGAGGCATCTCTGTTTGATGTTTTGAGCGTTCGATGGGGTAGTAATTACGAATCATTAAAAATGAGGCAAGGATCCGGGACAACTCATAGCTGGGGTTTGGGGGTTGATCTCTACTATCTGGTTCTTGACTATACTTCCATCAAATATGACTCCATCAGATACCCGACTTTTAAAGCACCAAAGCATGTGTGGCAGGCCACCGTCAGGATTCCTTTGGGCTCGTCTCCCCGTAACTTCTGGCCCGGGCTGTTGAAGAGGATTGGTATTTTTTGAATGGTTTGTTGATCATGAAACGCTGGGTGACAACCCCCTTCGCCCCCTTTATTAAGCTCATCATTACCCAAAACTGGTTTTATGTGGATAAGTTCCCTTTTCAAAGACCAGCCACATCTCAGCCAGATCCTGAAGTCTTCGGATTCCGCGCCATAAATTCTTGAGGCCCGGTGATCCATCCCTGCTCCGGCCCAAAAAACCGCCTAACATGGCAATCCATCGCACGACCTGCCCCAGGCTGGGAACCTGTTCGGGAGGGATAAAACTCTTGTGGTGGTAACTATACAAGGCCTGCCATTCGTGTTCCTCGAACAACTGGTCACAAAGAGTCTGCGGGCTAACCCGTGACTCGTAAAGTAGCCACATCAGACGCCATGCGACCAAAGAAAAGGTAATCAGGGCCTTTCTCAAGGAGGCTAGCTGACGTAATTGTAACTCTTCAACACGGCATCCGCTCTTGAGGGTATAATGGAACCGTTCGATAATCCAGCGATAACTATACCACCTCACGTAGCGAAGCGCATCCCCGGCAACGCTAATCGGAAGACTGGTCAGCAGTTTCCAACACAGACCGGGGCCCCCCCCGGGTGGATGGGGCTCCTCGACCAGAATCCCCTGCAGGGAAAGGGGAAGCGCATCCCCTCCCTTGTTGCTTGGCGGACGCAGCCTCACCGGGGCCCACTTCACTTGCAGACGGGCCTGACGAGCCGGGCGCCCATCGGCCTTTTGAAGCTCAATCACCAGTTCACATCTGCCCGCCGGAACCTGACTTACACGCTCCCAGAGCCGCCCTCCATCGGCCAAACACCGATTATGAGTAGCCCGTATCAACAGATCAGAGCCCGGGCAGCGCTCGCTGGCAAAAAGTTCATAAATATCGGCCTCCCGATCGGCAATATGCACCAGATGCTCCACTCCAGCCAGCACCCGCTGACAGGCTTGCATCCCCCGAATCCAGCGTCCACTCTCTTTGGCCTGGATTGGACGGGTCGAACGGGTACGCTTCTTGCCCATCTGCTCGTAGGGACGAACCCAGATCTGTTGGTCCACCAACCCTAAGGGAACCCCCTGTTCACTGATCCCCAGACTGCTATGAACCAACACTCCCTTGCCCCGACCGTGGTCCAGATATCCCAACCCCTCAGCACTGCTCCCCCCAAAACAAATATTACTCGTATCCTGTACACACAGCACCAACCGGTGATCTCCGGCTCGCTGGGCACTCCCCTGAACTATACTCTCTAACAAAGCCGCTTCACTCACTTTGGCCGACTTCCAAAATTCATATGCCGCTTTGGTCTGATACCAACTCTTGCTGGCCTGGGGAACACTGCTGGCCGGATGTTCGGCAAAGGCTTCTACAATCTTACGGAACCGGTCATCTCGACGTTTATCCCCTAAGGATAAATAAGTTAGCTCGGTTTGCATCCAGGATTTCATAGGTGTTTCTTCCAAGTATACGAGAAGTTATCCACAGTTTTACCTCCCAAAAAATTTGGGTAATGATGAGTTAATAAAGGGGGAAAATAGGCTCCCTCTCACTTGTTCTGCTGCACAATCGAGTACAGGTCGATCGGGTGCTGGGTGGACAGGGGTGGGAACTCCGGCACCGAGTCGGGCAGGTCCAGCCAGAGCGGAGTGATCCTGAAGTCCGCATTGATCACTCCCAAACGAACATGTTAACTCGTGTTAAATACAGTATCTGGTCGACTTGCTTATCAAGATCAGCTATGGAAATCAACTATTACTTGTGGCAAACAGATTATAGTTTAGTAATATAGCGTATAGCATACAAAAAACAGTTTATTGTGGCTAATATAGCTTATATTTATAGTATTAGCCTATCTCATAAATAAACAAATACTATCATGTCGCAATTATCACGTACATCAATGACTGTTTTTGGGAGACTACTCATTATCTTATTTCTTTCCTATCTAATGATATCTCCCACTATAGCACCGGCACAAAATGTTGAATCGTCTATCAATATGCTGGCAGCGCGATTGGATTCGGCGAAAGGGCAGAATCTGCACCTTATCTCACCGTTATACTTCAGCCGGGCACAGGACAAACTGGCTGAGGCACGTACACGATATTAGCAAGGAGGCAATATTGAAGAAATACGTAAAAGCCTCGATCAATCAAATGAACACCTAAGCAAGGCCATTCAATTTCATCAAGTCGGTATAGTAATGCTCGGTGATGCTATCACCACTCGACAGCATGCTGTCGAAGCAGAATCAAACACACTGGCAAACGGTACATGGACTGACGCTGAAAAGAAGATGTATGATGCCGGACGTGAAATTGAGAATGGTAATCAAAATGCCGCACGCAAGCGTGCCTCAGAAGCCCAGCAAATGTACAACGAAGCCGAGCTTGAGGCTATACAAAGTGCCATTCTTGGTCAGGCACGCCAACTTCAATCACAGGCCAGGGATCAGGATGCCAATGATTGGGCTACAATGACCTACGACAAGGCCGAAACGTTGCTACGCCAGGCCAATGAAGTGCTTATGAAAGATCGCTACAATAAGGATGAGGCCAGTAAGCTGGCTGAAGAGGCTGAAGAGCAATTTCGTCATGCCACTTTCATCACTGCCGTAGCAAAAAAGGTCGACGATGATCCCAAATCTAATATTGAGGCCTTAATTCTCGATCACGAACGGCAAATAGGGAGTATTGCGGACACCCTGCATATGAGTTACACCTTCGCCGAAGGAACAAAAACGGTTGCCAATGCCAGCACGGCAGCGATTGAAGAGCTGTATATGAAGAATGAGGAACTGAAGCATACCATCAATCAACGTGATCTTCGCATAACAGAACTGGAACATGTTGCCGACTCACTCGGTTCTCAGCTCCCGGGGTTGCAAAAACAGGAGCTTCTCAAACAGAAGATAAGTAGTGTTCGATCGATCTTTTCCAGCGAAGAAGCTGAAGTATTTTCCAGCGGAGACGAGGTTATTATCCGTCTGTACGGTCTCACCTTCCCTGTCGGATCCTCGGAGATCGTACCAAACAACTTCCCGTTGCTCCGTAAACTCGAACAGGCAATGGGGTATTTCCCGGATGCCCGGTTCACAATAACCGGCAACACGGATGCACTGGGCAAAGATGAACTCAACATAAAACTGAGCGAAGAGCGGGCATCAGCCGTCCGAGGGTATATGCTTGCCAATACTAACATTTCGACCGACCGTATTGAATCGATGGGACTCGGATCGTCGAAACCCATAGCCTCCAACAAGACAATAGAGGGGCGTCAAAAAAACCGACGTGTCGACGTCATTGTCCATGCGGCTGGTCTGTAATTACTATAAGCGATAGCCGGCCAGTGATAAACCTGACCGGCTTTTCGATATCATTTCTTGCGATTACTGCTTTCCAAGACAAATGCCAGAAGTGATTGTTCTAGCTCTTCAACTCACCTATACAAGTAATACTTCTTCACTTTCTTCCGGTAGGCATCCAATCCTCGATTCAATAAGGGTTCGATATCGTCTACACGAAATCGTTTTTCGAAGGTTTTAGTTCTTACAACTGGTCCGATGGACAGAATACCCAAATGATCACCACATGGGACCAAATTGAACGTCGTTTGGGATCGGAAGCATCGTTGCCTGATATCGTGAATTTCCGCTGGTGTATTGATTATGAATCTCCTAAAATGATTTTAGCTACAGGTCTGACTCATAGTTGGGGATTGCGTTTCAATTTCTATTATCTCGAGGCTACACAAGCATTAAACATGATCCGAATAAAGCATGTTTAGGTACGCAACATGTGTGGCAGGCCACGGTCCGGATTCTCCCGAGTTCTTTCCCCCGTAACTTCAGGTCCGGATTGCTTAAGAGAATTAATTTTTGATTTTAAGTTATTCGTCTACAATTAAATAGATAAGGATCAACCACGAAATTCGTTTGATTTTCTATGGGATTATCCGTAAATACTTTTCATACGAGAGTTAGTTATGTGAGCAGAATTATTCATCCGCTCAGTGTGGATCGCCGGTTTTTTTCCGGCCGTGTGTGAGGTTAAAATATACTATGATCGAAAAGAAAAGAGGATCGCAAGATGAAGAGAGATTATATATATATATATATATATATCGATGATTGGCTTCCTGGTTTTATACGCCATGCAGGCACAAGCGCAAAATTCGCCGTTCATATGTGGTACTCAACCTCCTGCGAATGCAGCCACGGTTTCAACGCAGTCTTACAGTAGTAATCAGCCGGGGAATGGAATGTATATCACGGCTCATGGGACACTAAAAGTCCTGGTTGTGTTTGCCCAGTTCCCGGATGACCATGACAATACTATTTCAGGCTGGCCGGACGGACAGCCGCCGGATATGATGTCTACCTTTATCGATTCCACCACTTCGGAACAGTCGACTAATAAATACAACCTGACAAATTACTTCAATACCATGTCTATGGGTAAGTTCCACGTGATTGGTAAAGCGGTATATGTGAAGGCGCCGCATGACTATTCTTACTACGTATCAAATGGAGGAAGATATATCGCTACTAAAGAAGTATTGCAAGATAAAGTTGATCCTTTGGTAAATTTCAATTCTTTTGATACCTGGACAAATTGGAATGGAACCGATTCTTCATTTACCAATCAGCCTGATGGTAAAGTTGACATGATCATCATGATCTGGAGATCGGATCCAAGTTTTGGTAGTGGTTGGGATGGTGAAGCGTCTTTAAGTTTTGGTGGAACTCCCTATTACGTTGAGAATGATCAAGAAGAAATATTAACAGAAGATCCGGAGTACGGTGGTTCTGGCGTCACCGTTAATTTTGAATGGCCCGGTCGTGCTTTTGATTCGTCCATTCATGAAATGGCTCATTATTTGATTGGAATTCTTCATCCATATGATCGTAATAATCCAGTGTATGCTTACTGGAGTCTTTTTTCTGGGGAAAAAAATTTACAATTGACTAATGCTTATGAACGGGAATTTTTAGGTTGGATTACCGTACCGGAAGTCACCGGGCAAACATCGGTGAGCTTATCGGATTATGTGACTACGGGTGCGGCTTATAAGTACCATCCACCTAACGGCAATCCGGGTGAGTATTTCTATTTTGAGAATCATCAATATCTGAGTCAATATGACAACGCATCGGTCAATACAGCCGACAAAGGCATTTATGTATTACATCTGGATGGAGATTACAATGGAACAAATAATGTGCGTGCGGTACCCTCCGACGGTGACTGGATCTGGAATAATCCGGGTGATCAAAAGAAAGGCTGTTTTGGGGATACGAATAACGTGCTCGTTTTAAAAAAAGATATGCCCGATCCGGTCAACGGATATTCTCATCGGGATCAAATAACTGCTACTAATAATGGAGCCATTGATTTCTTATATGCTTTCATGAATGATCAGGGACAGATCAACTGTGGAGACTATCACCAGGGGCAGGATTTTAATACGGCTTTCAACTTGTCATATCAACCCTTGTGGGCTTCCATCACCAATCCCGATACCCGGCAATGGAACGGGGACACCACTCACTTTGCCATGCAGGTTACCGGTCAGAGCGGATCGGATGTAGACGTGACATTTTACCCGGATTATAATCCCTACCAGATCGATCACAATACCACATGGGCCGGACAGATTTACCTGGATCAGAATGTAGATATTGACGGCGGAGTTCTGACGATTAAAAAAGGAACGGAGGTATACCTGGGGCCCAATGTTGAAATTGTGGTCCGGCCAGGTTCCAACATCGTAGCCGACGGAACATCCTCCGATCCGATCCATTTTCAACGTCAGGACACCAGTCAGGAATGGAACACCATTGCCCTGCAGGGTAACGGAAACACATTCACGTGGTGCCTGTTCGATGGAGCAAGTACCAATGTGTCGGTGGAGAGCGATAATAACCAGTTTAATCACTGTACGTTCCGTAATGCCTGGCGGGGGGTCGGCACCTACTATAATCAGTCGGGCGATGGACAACTGAGCTATTTCAAGCTGAATTATTGCATGGTGGAAGACAACACCAGTGTGGGCGTAGTGGTCTATCATGCCGATGCCGGTTTTGAGCACTCGACGATTCAACAAAACGCCTCGGCCGGATTGTGGTTGTACGACAGTCCCGCCCACGATTTCTATGAAACGGCGGTCATTGATAACGATACGGATACAAACACGAACCCGGGCCGTGATGGTGTGGAGGTGGTTGGAGGCAGTGATGTGATTTTGTTTACGTATGATGGTGTAAATTACGGCCCTGGCGAAAACCGGATTGCCAACAATCCAGGGGATCAGGTCCTGAATGATTATTCCTCCAGTTTGAATCTTGGCATTCCCAATACTCCGGACTATGGATATAACGGAATCTTTGGAGGATCCGGATACCGGGTGAATAACGAGAATTCCACCACGGTCAGTGCCGGGGAAGATTGGTGGGGTACGACCAATCCCTCTTCCAGCCTGTTTAACGGCCCATTAGACTATTCTTACTTCCTTTCATTTGACCCGAGTGGCGGTGCAGGTGTGGGTTCTGGTAACTATCCGGGAGAAATGGCTCCTTCGGTTTCTAAACCGGTATTGGTACAAAAGAAGACAAGCGAAGCCCCACCTGGAACCTCTGAGTTAACAATGGCCACCTCTTCAAAGACTCCCTCTGGTACGAAAAAACCGGAACGAGAGCTCAGAAAAGAACGGATGCATGCCCTCTGGGGCGAGATTACGCAGGCCACGGGCGCCCAAAATAAGATAAAAGACATAAGGGCATTATACCGTCTGCATCTCATGTCCCTTGATGACACGAGTTTTGCCGCGGAACGAAAACAGGATCGTACCATATGGGATGGATTAATCCAGGATTATCTCTCCGGATCCCAGACCGGTTCCACGGCGTTGTCGGCCTCGCAGGCGCAGGATCTGATGCTGATGGATGTACACGAAGCCTATCGGTTTGGGCGGTACACAGAAGCAAAGAAAAAGATGGCCCAATATGGACCTTATATTACTTCAGCCAGAGGTAAAATTGCCCTATTGATCAATAAAATGAACTTGTTGGACCACCAGGGGTCGTACAAGGAAGAATTAGTCCTTTTAGACAAGGTGAAGCAGGCCGAAGTCAGTCGTGGGGCATCTAAGGACCAGGTCGAGGCCGAATATCAAATGGTCAGCGGTCTGATCCATGATGCCATGATCCGGAAGGCATCCGGGGCCGGAGCAGCCGGTTCGGCTTCAACAGGAGAGAATTCCGGCAATAAAAAAGCTATCTCTGTTCCCGCTAAACCTGACAGGACCACATTAAAAACGAATTACCCGAATCCTTTCAATCCGACAACAACGATCAGGTACCAATTGGCTAAGAGTGGTCATGTTCGTCTGACTGTCTATGATGTCCTTGGACGCCGGATCGCAACCCTCGTGGATGAAAATCTACCGGCAGGGGCGCACCAGGTCACTTTCAACGCATCGCAACTGGCCAGCGGGGTATACTTCTACCGCCTGCGTGCCGGCAATAAAGTGTTTGTGAAGAAAATGTTGGTGATAAAATGATGGAAAGGATAAAACCTCCAAGGTATCCGAAACCTTGGAGGTTTATCTATTTAACAGGAGAAATATCATGACATCTAAAAAAATGCTTCCCCTTACTCTGGTTTTACTGCTGGCCGCATCCCTGCCAGCATGGGCACAAACCAGTGCCGAAAATTATCACGATCTGAGAGGTATGGTGGATACGGCAAGGGTTGTGCACCTGTTTTATGGTCACTATACCGGTCAGTATAATGAGATACTGCAGTATAATACGTCCACAGGAAAGCTGAGCCGTTTTCTTAAAGGGCAAAACAAGACGTTTATTCAACCATATATTACCAATGGCGACAATTATGCTTTTTTGAATCGGAATCCCGGAAATTATATCTTTATGACAATAGGTGTGGATGTTGACCCAGGTTTTGATATTAGACGTTGTGATTCTTCAGGATGTCTAGGGACTTATGGTGGTTATGGTGCGCCTCCTTTTAAACCTATTGGGGTGGCTGATTCATCCAAAAGGGTCTATGTTAATATCAAATCTTATTATGTGAATCCTGCTACCATGATTAGTACGGACGGAGGTTATCATTGGAAAGGACTCTCATCCGACCGACAATCTTTCTCCCCAGATTCGTTGATTCCAGCCGCCTTTCTTTCCGTAGCTCCCTATAATGCAAATCTCGCTTTCTTCGACAGCACGGAAACAAATGGTCTTACTTATTTGGAGCAAACAAAAGATGGAGGCGATACCCTATCGATCGTAGACACTACTCAAGGTACCTGGCACATCAATCAATCAGTAGGTTACTATCAATCCTGGTATTCCTCCTTTCACTATGATTCGGATACAACCCACGTCTACGCAATTGCAGCCCAGGTTCCGCACAACGACACGACCTGGTACCAACTTCGTGGCTCGGCCAGACAAGGCGATGCCGGCAGTTGGCAAACGTTATTCCAGGACACCACCCGGTTTTACGTGAGCCTGGACCAAAGCCAGTCCGGGGTCCTTTTTCTGGCCGAGGGAAGGAAGATTTACAAATTTGATAACTATGGGGCCGATATTGACCTGAGTCAACCTCCCTGGCAAACCCTTCCCGATACCTCCGGCACGATCGTGGGGATTTATAAGAGTCCAAATTCTGACATCGTCTACGCCCTCACCGACTCATCGCTGCTGAAGGTTACCCCCTCGGGTATTTACACCCTTGCACACATAACAACAGGCATTGAACAGCCGGGAAGTAACCGGAAACCGGGTCAGTTCGTCCTCCACCAAAACTACCCCAACCCGTTCAATCCCACAACCACGATTCGCTATGAGCTGGCGAGGCCGGGACCGGTCCGGTTGACGGTGTACAACGTTTTGGGACAGCAGGTTTCGGTGCTGGTAAATGCAAGGCAACCGGCAGGAACGCACCAGGTCACTTTCAACGCATCGCAACTGGCCAGCGGGGTATATTTCTACCGCCTGCGTGCCGGTAACAAAGTGTTTGTGAAGAAGATGTTGGTGATGAAATAGCAATATTGTATACCCTGACAGGGTCAGCACTCTGTTCTCACATGTATATTCGATGAAACATAAACATTCGTATTCGTTGAAAGATTAGTTCTCTAACCTTGTCAGGATGGCTACTGCTAAACCAACACTAAATCAGTAAAGTTATTTATACAAGTAATATTTCTTCACTCTCTTCCGGT
This sequence comes from uncultured bacterium, assembly GCA_963787205.1. GTDB lineage: Bacteria > Bacteroidota > Rhodothermia > Balneolales > DATFMH01 > DATFNI01. The sequence goes on along the minus strand of CAWBCD010000016.1, from coordinate 118,326 downwards.
AGGCATCCAATCCTTCGTTTAGCAAGGGTTCGATATCTTTTACGAGAAATCGTTTTTCGAATGCCTTCCGGATCTGATCGGTACCCAGCACTTTGTCGAACATTTTGATGCGGTTGGAATCGGCCATGACAAACGGATTTTTATTGGGGGTAGAGCTCATGATTCACCTGCATGAACGCGAACTGGATCTGCATAAGGTTTGCCTTTGCCGGGTTGGTGATCATAACCTGAACGCCGTGCAGCTCGGTACCCTTATCCCTTCCATAAAACGGACGGAAGCTCACCGGACGAAACATGACGCCCGGCAAATCGAGAGCACGCATCGCTTCCACAACCTTGTTGCCGTTCATCCAGGAGGCACCGAGCACCCTGAAAGGCAGTGTGTATCCGACTCCTTCGGAAAGCACACCCAGTTCACCCATAATGCCGGTAGCGACGTAATACTCAGGCGTATCTTTGTACGGGATGTGCGGCGAGGTCGGAACCCAGGGTAACCCGGTATCGGAGAAAGTCATGTTACGGTGCCAGCCTTTCATCTTAACAACAGTCAGTTTGCATTGCTCGCCGTTCTTTAGAAGATGTTCGCCGTTCAGATAACGCGCCAGTTCGCCGCAGGTTAGTCCGTAGACATACGGGATGGGATATGGGCTCACAAACGATTCGAAGCCGGGGTGTACCGGTGTTCCTTCAATCTTCTTTCCGCCCAACGGATCGGGCCGATCCAGCACCACCAGCGGGATGTTGTTTTCGGCAGCGGCTTCCATCACCCTGCCCAGCGTGCTGATGAACGTATACGAGCGTACACCGATATCCTGGATGTCATACACTAGTACATCGATGTTTTTAAGCATTTCCGGTGTCGGCTTGCTGTGACTTCCGTACAATGAATAAACTGGAAGCCCCGTCACCGGATCGGTGTTGCTGCTGACATTCTGACCAGCGGTTGCGTCACCGCGAATACCGTGCTCCGGGCCAAACAGTGCGACAAGATGAACTCCGGGCGCATGAAACATCAGATCGATATCCGAACGTAACTTCGAATCGACGCCGGTCGGGTTGGTGACAAGACCCACTCTCTTCCCCTGCAGGATTCTGAATCCGGATTCTTCCAATACCTCGAGACCAGTCTTTACCCTGGATTTTTGGGCATACGTGGCATCCGGCTGAAAAGCTATCCAAAAGACAGCAAGAAGAAAAAGTACCGGTATGGGAACTCTTCCCTTTACAGGGATTTTGTCATTATTCTGCATCGGGTGAACCGTTATCTTACGTTTTCTGTTAGTCGCTTAACGCTCATGGCATAACATAACGTTATTATCTTCAAAAAATGGAACAAAAGCAGCAGAATCGGGACATAAGACCAACCCTGGAGGAAAAAATCGGTCAGATGCTAATCGTCGGTTTCCGGGGAACGGAGGTCAACGAGCATAGTTCGATCTACCATGATATCGTGAATAACCATGTTGGGAATGTGCTTCTCTTCGACTACGATGTGCAGCTCAGCCAACCCGAACGAAATATAACCTCTCCGGCTCAACTCAAAAAACTAACCGAGGACCTGCACTCCCTCTCAAACCGACCGCTTTTTATTTCGATCGACCAGGAAGGCGGATTGGTAAACCGGCTGAAACCGGAATACGGTTTCCCACCCTCCATCTCCCACCAGGAAATAGGCAAGCATGACGATCTGACGTTTACTTATGACCAGGCAAGCCGCATCGCGGAGATGCTCAGGCAACTGGATATCAATGTGAACTTTGCTCCCTGTGTCGATGTCAACATCAACCCTGATAACCCAATTATAGCGGGCAAGGAACGCAGTTTTTCCCGTGATCCTAGCAAGGTTGCCAAACATGCAGAGGCTTTTTTACGCGCCCATACTGATCGCGGCATTATTGGCTGTGCCAAACACTTCCCCGGACATGGCAGTTCCAGGGATGATACCCACCTGGGCATGGCCGATGTCACCGACACCTGGTGCGAGGAGGAACTCATTCCCTATCGTCACCTGATCTCCACCGGCCTTTGCAAGATGATCATGACCACGCATATCATAAACAGGAATCTTGATCCCGATAAACCGGCAACTTTGTCGCGAAAAATCCTCACCGGCATGCTCCGAAATCAGTTGGGTTTTGAAGGTATCATTATCAGCGACGATTTGGAAATGGGAGCAATCAGCAAACACTTCGGACTTCAGGAAGCGGTCGAATCAGCCATTCTGGCCGGTGTAGATATCCTGATCTTCGGTAAAAATATTGCCGCCGAACCTGCCGAAACGAGCCACATTATTTTCATCATAAAGGATATGCTTGAACGGGGATTGATCGATGAAAGCAGGATTGATGAGTCATACGGAAGGATTATGGAAGTAAAAAGTAAGATGAATGTGTGAATGTACAATCTCATTCAACCAATCAATCGTGCTTGTGGTCCGGGCGAGGACTTCACCCACCGAAGGATCATGTAAACGTGGCGAGGTCCATAGGCTATGTCCTCTGAAGGAGGACGCCCGGACCGGCTTAGTGTTCACCTCTCTTAGAGCTGTCATCCTGATGTCGGTTTGCCTGCAAACCCGGCGTAGGATCTCGTCTGAGGCTTGAAACGATCATATCACCTGCAACGAGCGGTATCGATTTCCACGAGATCCTCCTTTCCCCGGGTAAGCCGGGGAAAATCAGGATGACATTTCCAGTATTTATGGATTTTATTGCAGATTATCTTCACCTCTCCCATCGCCAAAATAATCACCAGCGGTTCAACGACGTATTCATACCTGGGTGTGGAATAAAACACGAAATGAACAGCCGTGATGATGAACACGGGAGTTAGCAGGATATACGTTTGCCATCGATTCCGATAACTATATGCAGCGAAGAGGGCCAGCAGCAGAAAGATAAAACGGCTGCCAATTACACATTTAGCGAGCACTCCTCGTCTTGCCCTGGGATTGTTCCCGTCTCCCGGCCAGGGACCCCACAACTCCCAGAGTGACCAAAAGCGCTGAGATAAGTATTGCGACGAATGTTGTTCCGCAAAATTCAGGTATGTTGTAATGGGATGGGCAACCTGTTCCTGAGTATACCGGCTTGTCGTAAAATCCAGTCCCTCATGACTATTCCTGTTTATCGCATAAAGCAGATTTTCACCCATATTGTTTGGTGGTTTCACAATCCCATCATATCTGACAAAAACAATGATTGCCGCCATCAGCATTACCCCGGCGGCAAATTTATAAAGATTCCCAAGCCTTCTGTCCTTTAGTAAGATGATCAAACCCAGGATGAAAAATATTGGTATAAACTCGGTTCTGATATAACAGGTAATGATCAGCAATATAGATGAAATGAAATACCGGTCTTTCAGCAATGCGTACAAACCCAGCATCAGGAAGAATTCCGCAGGCACCTCGGACATGATCTCCCGCACATAATTCAATTGATTCGGATAAAGGAGCAGGACAAATGCAATGACAATGGCTGTCCTGTCACCAAAGAGTTCCTTTCCTACCAGATACCCCAATGCAACAGACATGGCTGACAGCATTACATTCAAAAAGAGAAGGAAATAGATAAACAGAGAATCGCCGGCTATGATCTTAGACAAAGCAACGATCAGCGGGTAACCATTTGGAAAATATCCAAACGGTTGAGCGGAAAGAATGGAATCGGCTTGTTTGATATAATTATAACTGTCTGTGTTATACCAGTGTCCTTTTGTGAGATATAGAACCAGTAAACGGACCAGAACTGCCAGGCAAAGTATCCAGAATAATTTTCTCTTGATGATTTTCACTGCTGCAAAAGTGGAATTTGTTGGTCAATAATCAGTCACAAATAAGAGGACAAAAAGAATACAAGCCCAATGACTCCTCCCGTCAGGTAACTCACCTTATCCTTTACTGAAAAAGTAATCGGATCGTCCTTCAGTATCCCTCTTTCAGCCAAAAACCACATCCGGATGATCCAATAAAAAAGAGGCAGGGCGGCCAGCCAAAGCCAATCCGGATGAGTGTAATGCGTAAGCACAAAATCCGTCTGTACATAAAACACCAATACCAACACAGACAGTAAACCCGTCCCTACGCCAAGGATTTGTAACAGGCTGAGATCCCCCTTCTCATAATACCTGCGATTACCATGCCGATGGATTTCCGGACCTAAAGTGTGTAGTTCTGAATACCGCTTCAGTAACGCCAGGCTCATGAAAAAGAACAGGGAAAAGGCCCACAGCCAGTTCGAAATGACAATATCCAACACCAGGCCACCAGCGTAAATTCTGAGGGTATAGAGGGCTGCCAGAATCATTACGTCCAGCATAAGCAACTTTTTCAATCCAAAAGAATACAAGAGAGAAATCGCCAGGTAAAGTGCAATAATGATGAGGAAGGCCGTCTTGAGAAAAAGAATTGAAATGATCAAACTTAATGCCACAGAACTACTGCTTAGTACGATGCCGGAAGTGATACTCAATTCCCTGGCAGCTAAAGGCCTGTGCCGCTTTTGAGGATGTTTTCTGTCTGAATCAATATCAAGGATATCGTTAATGACATAAGCTGATGAAGCAGCGAAACCAAGTGAAACCCAGGTAAGTGATAAGGTAATGAGAGTCTGAAGATTCAACGACCGGTGCGCCAGAAAAAACGGGACGAATATGAGCGCGTTTTTAACCCATTGATTGATTCGTAGTGCCCTTGTCCCGATTATGATATAACTGCTCCACTTAGTTACCGGAGCTGACCAGGCCCTAACATTTTTGTGATTGGCCGACCTGTTTGTAAGCCAATCCTCAACCGGTGTCTCCCTGCCTGATTCTATTCTCTCTTTGATCTCTTCCAACTTGGTTCAATCCGCTTATTCTCTCCTGATGTTTTTTTGAGGATAGCGAAACTAGTGCAGCAATGCTATTAGCATGCTTTAATCTTATTGATATTTATGGGTATAGTAGTAGTGAGTATTGAGTATTGAGATGAGATTGATCGTTGCGGGATGTTCAAAAGGTGGTTCAGGGATTTGTTTGGCTATCTACTGCTTCGCGGACGCTGCCGTGTTCCAACAAAAGAGATTTAGCTTCATCATAACTTAGCTCAGGTATGGCCTCACGGATCATGCGTGTGCCGCGATCTACCAGTTTCTCGTTGGTCAGTTGCATATCGACCATCTTATTATCTTTCACACGACCCAGTCTGATCATAACACTGGTACTGATCATGTTGAGGACCAATTTCTGCGCGGTACCAGCTTTCATTCGTGTGCTACCGGTTACAAACTCGGGGCCAACCGGCACTTCGACCGGAAATTCGGCAGCTACAGCAACCGGTGAACCCGGATTACAGGTTATGGATCCTGTTCGGATACCAAGTTCACGGGCATGTTTTAATGCACCGACCACATACGGAGTAGTCCCGGATGCAGCAATTCCAATAAGCACATCCTTCTTGCTGATTTCATGTGATAGCAAATCTTTCCACCCTTGTTCCGGATCATCTTCGGCGTATTCAACCGCCTTGCGAATTGCAGAATCACCGCCTGCTATCAGACCAACCACTAAATCGTAGGGCGCGCCGAACGTTGGCGGGAGTTCTGAGGCGTCAACGATACCTAGGCGGCCGCTTGTACCCGAACCGATGTAGAACAACCGTCCCCCGCTCAGCATGTGATCGACAATCACATCAACTAATTTTTCAATCTGGGGAATGGCTTTTTCGACCGCTAAAGGCACCGTCTGGTCCTCCTTGTTGATATTCGAGAGTAATTCTCTCGTGCTCATCTTTTCGAGATGGCGATACTTCGACGGCTTCTCTGTTATTTTTTCAAACATCCGACTGCATTTTCTAAATGATAGGTAATCAATCCCTCCATGGGACTCTTCACAAATACACGTGGTTTCAATTCATGATGCACCAGAACCTTCGCCAAAAGATCCCGGTGTAAAAAGGATATGGATCCGACAAAGCCGATATCCATATCCTGAGCATTTTGATATTTCAAAATCAGGGACTTAACAAACTGTTCAAATCCGGTTCGCAACAGCTGGCGAATATACGGATGTTTTCGATGCCGGTAAGTGAAGTTTGCAAATCCGGCTACATACCTGTTGGCCTGCGGTTTATGATACACCGTATTGAGAATAAAATCCCGGTTCATTTCAAACTCACTCTCAAAAATGCCGGTCAAATCGTCCGGCATCTCGCGGTAAAAATAACGCCGGATCAACTCCTTGCCTATCCAGCTACCGCTTCCTTCATCACCGAAAATAAAACCGAGCGACGGGATGTGATCCGTAATATGCGCTCCATCATACAAACAGGAATTAGACCCCGTTCCCAGGATGCAGGCTACTCCAGGTTCCCGGCCAAGACAGGCACGTGCTGCCGCCACCAGATCCGTTGTCACATCAACTTCGGAATCAGTCCAGATATCTTTTAAAACATCCCTGATGAGATCCCTATGCTCCGGATCGCCATAACCCGATCCGTAAAAATAAATAGAGGAAGCAGAACCTGTAATATTGTTTCCGGTTTTTCCACCTTCCACAACTTCCCGGATACTCTGCCTCGTATGAAAATAGGGATTCAGTCCCTCGGTAGACCACGATATCCGATCATCACCGGAAACATAAATCCAGTCTGTTTTGGTCGATCCGCTGTCGGCAATGATGATGCTTTGTTTCATAAATCCGGCGTTTCTTTAGCCTTACAAAAGAGCTTGAAGGACGCCAAACTCTCAGTAACGTGAATTCGATGTAATGTTGAACGGTAATTTAACCATTCGTAATGCATTTACCCTACCCTTCGAATTAGTCCCAGTTCACTTTGAACAAGGAATTTAGTAATAGTCTTTTCTGAGATTCCCATTTTCATGGGAATGACGAATTATGTACGGATTCTAAGCTCATTTTTACGGGCTGCCTGCTTTGCCAACGGGTGGCATCCGTCGTGTAATGGTGTAATTGAGATAGTTCAGCACAGCCTTCATCAACTGGTTGCGGTCCGACTGACCTATGACTGTCTCAAACGGAAATCCCATGGTCAGAACACTGTACGTGTTGCGATAACCTACGGCTGCGCTGAACTGGTTCTCGGCATATCGCATCAGCACCCGGGATGTTGAATCAGCCGGAATGAGCGCGTCAGGAGCCTCAACCTGGTAGATATCGGGCCGGTAAACGGTATTAAAATGAAGGGTATCGGAAGGCGGCATAAAGGTTTGATCTGCCGAATAAAAATACCCGGTCTTGTCAGCATAATTGGTATCGAGCTTGTATTTCAACACACGCTCTGCAAAAAGTGTATCCTGATGGGTCGCATATTTGTTGAACAGATCACTTGCCACATAAGCACCTGAGATAAACAACTTGCCTCCCTGGCTGCAGTAACCGGTAATATCCTTCTGCAATGCCGGGGGAAAAGCCAGGAATGTCATACCCATGGTTGAATCGGCACGATACGGGAAACGGATGGTTCGCTTCTGCTCGCCAAGGATCAGAGCCACAATCGGATAATCATTCATCGATACCTGCCCGTCCATCACCGACTCATTGCTACACGATACAAAAGAGTAACCTGCAGCTTTCAGCGACTTGCCATACAGGTACGGATAATCGTGCGTATTTCCCGGTATCAATCTTGTTTCATCGTTGCTGTGACTGGCCCCCGTTCCGGGTTGATCATTCGTCAAATATGGTGAATGGATGTTATAGTTATACTGGCTGCCGGTGTAGTCGATGCCATATCCATTATCAACGCCCATATCCTGGAAATTGGCAAATCCCTCCATCATATTATTGTCGATACTGGCAGGGGCACAAATCCGGTCAAAGCCGTTCACAATCAGTACCGGTTGATCACGGTCCGGCATGTGGCATACCGACAATATCTCCGAAGGGAAACTCCGGCCGCCGGCATTAACCGCAGCAACCTTAAAGCTGTAAATTTCACCCTGCTTTATATGATGCAACGTCCAGGTCGTGTCGGACGCAAAATGCCCATTGTCGAACCCGCCATTCCCTCTTCGTATGTAAACGATATATCCTGTTGGTACGGCCGTCGGCTCGAGCGTATCTTGCACAGCCTGCCAGCGCAATTGTACGCTTGTACTGTCCAGGAATGCCGCCTGCATATGATCAACCGGAAGCGGTTGAACGACATATCGTTGATGATATTCCGTTGCGATGAACTTCAGCATGGCCTTGTAAATAGAACGGCCCACCGAAAACTGAAACCGGGGATCCATCGCCAGCCTCACATCCGCAAAATTTTGGTGAGATAGTAACTCCAGCAATGCCGACGGTACATTCGGCCGGGCAACCTCGCTGTACATACCATCTTCCAATTCCCGCCGCACCCAGTTTTTATCATACTTTTTCCGAATGTCATGCACAACCTGCGACTGCAGGATATCGGCGAAGTCACGACTGGCCAAACGGGACATCCCTCCCGGGAAATTATAGATCGTGTCGACATCCGGGTAACTGTAAATGGCTAATGTGCCGATGATGCTGTCTCTGGGTGCAATGCCGGCATCGGTATGAAAAGCAAGCGACAGATCTACCGGAATACCAAGACCTTTAACCGACCTGTCCCTGTTGGGACCATCGGGTGCGCCATGCAGATAATCCACCCATTCACCCCGGCTCTGATAATCGTCTTTATAATCATTCTTGTCGTTATTCAGGTCGTAGACCAGAGTATCCGGCATCCCGGAATACTGGAAATAATATCTCGCGGCTTCGAGATACCGCGGCCTCCCACTTACTTTGCCGTTGCGTGCCACATCGCCCATACCACCGCCAAAACGAATTCCATCAGCCGTCACAAATTTCCCGCCTTCGGATGTCTGGTTGGTCAGCACGACACTCCCGCTATCGGGATGAATCCCTTTACGAAATTTGAATTCCCCGAGATAAATCCATGTTCCCCCGCCAATTTGCTGGTTCACGAGAAAATTTGTTCTGCCGCCCTGATCCATTACAGAATAGTGGGCATCCGTAACATTATCACCTGATTGGTGATAGGAAACATAAACGGCATAATAACCGGTCCGAGGGATATCAGGCACCCATCGGGCCCGGGCCGTCGGTTCCGCTTCCGCATTTACCTTACGATATGTACCCATACGAAACGGATTGTCGCCTATACCATAGGGAGGATGACCGATCGCAAAACCTGCTGAATCTCCCGGCATCCAATGTACCCTTGAATCGGTGACCGTCTCAACATACAGGCTGCCGGCCCCGCTGGAATCGTTGTCGACCACCACTTCTTTTGTTTGTGTATCGCGTTCCCGGGCAACGAACACATTGGCACCGGCGTCGTCCAGCATTGGAACGAGGTATTTCAGAGTAAATGATAACGGGAGCTTGTCCTCGACCGTCTGGAAAAGCCGGGGCCGCTGCCATTCCCACCGGTCTTTTATATTGTTGTAATACCAGCCATGGCTTGGCCAAAGGGCTATTGTATGGTTCAATAATCCATTGACGGGCTGATAAGGCCGGCTGACATTTCTGACCACCGGCAACGGCCGTGTTGTATCGGCGGCTGGAATTCTGAGCGTATCGAAGCTGGCCGGAGTCGGCCGGTAATAATTTGGAATCAGCGCCTGCAGCGGGGTCGGTTTCTTTAGGGTATACATCGTCACTTTGTACCCGCGAAAACGCCGGCCAAGGTCTTTTCGCAACTGTGCATATATCTCGCTGGTATTCTGCTCGCGAAATGGTATCGTACCCATATTTCGCGACATGAATACCCCAATCTTTTGATCAGTCTTGTTGACCCTGACACTATCAATTATGATATGTTCGGGGAGCTGGAAAGGAGTTTTCCCTTCGTATGTTTGATCAAGAAACTTCTCCGCCGCCTTATGAATACGAATCTCATTTTTGCTAAGCCCTTTGTAGCTGTAAGGACTCTTCGTCGTTACACATCCGGTGGCAAGCAAAGACACCGTTCCGGCATAGACGATGATCGACAATAATCTTTGGTAAGACTTCATTCTAAAAATATTTCGAAGATTGGCAGCCCAAAAAATTATCGAATATTTGAGCTACGGTTATGTTCAGGCAAATAGAATTTCGAATGGGATAATAAATAGGATACTTCCCCGACACGGGTTTTAGTTATTGAATCGATCGGGAATAAGCGCCTGGCGTGCAGCAGAGTCTTCAGACGATAACCGTTGAAATTCGGATCCCCGCGACGAAGGCTTTCGATACGAACCGATCCGGCTGAATTAATGAATTTACCATTCCCAAGGTAGATGGCTACATGCACAATTTTCTCTTTATGCGTTGGCGTCGCATGGTGTCCGAAAAACAACAGGTCTCCGGAACGCAGGTTTTTGAGTGTGGTATCCGTGGGAACAGGGATGCCTGTGCCTGCCTGTTGGTCCGCGTCACGGGGAAGAATGACCCCGTTTAGATAAAATGCCGTCTTCGTGAATCCGCTGCAGTCGAATCCCTTGGGCGAAGTGCCTCCCCACAAATAAGGTTCACCCAGAAATGTTTTGGCAGTTGCAATAACATGTGAGACTGTAGGATCTCGGCTGTCCAGCCATCGATCGAAGCGCTCCACCGATGATGTCGGCACATAAGCCGGGCGTCCATCCGGATAGCGGACTTTCACAAACTTACTGCCGCGCGAAACCGGCGCCGCCAGTTCCAGGATATTTCCCTCGACCACATCTGAAACATGTAATGAATGAACATCGGGCTTGCTATAGGTAAACCCAACCTGATCCGTGTAGATGACACGTGGAGCACGAAGCCAATTAAGAGCCTGCAAGGAATCAATCGGATGAATACCACCTGCATCTACCCACCCGAGGTAGTGGTCGGGCGTTTGCACAAGATACCATCCCGGTACGTGTTCGTATACTCTCAACAGGGTTCCCAGGATCGATTGCGTCGACAGCTCCGCCGGATGGTCCGGATGCGTTCGGATGTTGCACACCGAATTATTGACGAGAGCATACTTTCTCTTTCCAATCGAGGTATCTGGAAGCAGACGAATGTGATCCCGAAAACGGATATGCCCCGTGCTAAGGGAATCTATCAAAGCTGCCCGGGCATTTTCATCGGTGGTTATGCCGGTCAGGTCGACTTCATTACCCTCATCTACCGCCTTAATTTTGAAAATGGCCAGGCGGGAATCAGGTACAAAATGTTTTTGTACCGAACTGATCAGTGCTTCTGTCCTGTTCTGAACATGCTTTGGATTCTGAGATGAGCACGACTCGCTCAGCAGCAATAGAAAGAGGCTGAAGATTAATGAGTGAATAAATTTTCGCTTTTCAAGCATTTTAGTGAGTAATCTGTTTATCCGGGATAATATAAATAAAATGTAGAATCCTGATCGTCCGGTTAGTATGGCTCAGGTACCATAATGATCCACTAATAATGGGGAAGTTCAGTCAACTCAACGTAAAACTTTTCCTTGTAAAATGGTGCAATAAAATTGAGAAAAATGATAGGTAATAATTCTATTGATGTATGGTAACCGGGCATGCATAAGGTATCTTTTCTTTTCTCAATTTCACTAAGTTAAGCAGGGAACAAACACTATCCCTGCCAAATCAATCTGATTTTTGGTAAAACGGCTAATAATGGAAGATGATGTAAAATGGCACTGACCTACCTCGATTATCTGAAAATAGACGAACTGCTAAGCTTACAGCAGCCGCGATCGACTCCGGAAGAACATGATGAGATGCTCTTCATCATTATTCATCAGACCTACGAGCTTTGGTTCAAACAGATGCTCCATGAACTTGAACAACTCAGGATTGAGTTGCAGGGCGGACACACATGGAACAGTATCAAGACATTGAGGCGGATTCTGGTCATTTTGAAAACCGTCGTTGGCCAGACCGATATTCTTGAAACGATGACACCCCTGTCATTCAGCCACTTTCGCGGATTCCTGGAGAACGCCAGTGGCTTTCAATCGGTGCAGTTTCGTGAGATTGAAATCCTGTGCGGCTGGCAGTCGCATCGCTCCGTAACCCTGCATGAGCCCGGTTCCAATGCCTATCAGACACTCGTCAACAGAATGAAAGAGCCGACAATCTGGGAGTGTTTCTGTGATTTTCTCCAAAAGAAAGATTACCCGGTTGAAAAACCACAGCGCATTGACCGGAATGGGTTGATCTATGATCCTTCCGAACCGACTCAGCATATTCTGATTACCATCATGAACAATGATCCGGAAACTGCCCTGCTGTGCGAGCATCTTGTTGATTTTGACGAAGGCCTGCAGGAATGGCGTTATCGACATGTCAAGATGGTCGAACGGACAATCGGGACAAAAAAAGGAACCGGCAGCTCCGACGGCGTAGAATACCTGAAACGAACATTGCACCACCCCATCTTCCCGGATTTGTGGGCGATCAGGAAGAAACTGTGATGAATTTTATGGAAATAAGGGTATAGGTGAATAAGGTATTTCTCCCCTCCTGGGAGGGGTTGGGGTGGGTTCACAATGCCTATTTTGGAATGATTATTTTCCGACAACTACTTTAAATAAAACTATAAAAAAACTAATGCCGTCATTCGACTCACTTGCCGCAAAACTTCAGCCTCACTACAACCGTTTCGATGTTGCCAACCGCTACCTGTTGTCGGGTCATTCGCATCAGGCCTGGCCGGATGTTGCATTTGACGGACAGATGGAGGCGGCAGAAACGGCGGCCCGGTTCGTCGACGACAAATGGAGCATTGCTTTTGAGAAAACGGAAATACTCAGGGCATATCTCAGGCGATTTTACGATGATCCTGATGGCAAGTATAGTTTTTCCACGAGCACACATGATCTGTTAGTCCGCTGGCTGTCGGGCCTTGATTTGCCCAATAAGCCCCGTCTTGTAACCACCGATTCCGAGTTTCACTCCATAAACAGGCAGCTCAAACGTCTTGAGGAAGAAGGAATCGAGATTATACGCGTCCCCGCCCTGCCGCTCGAAGATTTCTCATTCAGGTTAGAAGCGGCTATCACACCTGAGACTGCCGCCGTTCTTGTCTCTCACGTTTATTTTTCCACCTCCCTGGTAAATATCGATTTGAAATCAATTGGAGAGGCAGCCCGGAAAAACGGCGTTCCGTTATTGATCGACGACTATCACGGAACGAACGTCATTCCAACCTCGCTGCGCAAAGAGAACCTGGAAGATTGTTATCTGCTCATTGGCGGCTATAAATATCTGCAATGGGGTGAAGGCAACTGTTTCCTGAGATTCCCAAAAGACTGTACACTCAGACCGGTAATCACTGGCTGGTTTTCTGTGTTCGACAAGCTGACTGCAAATCAGAAAACCGCCGAAATTCCGTATGCCGACAACGACAATCGTTTTCTCGGTGCAACATACGAACCCACCTCACACTTCCGGGCGGCCCGTGTCGTTGAATTTTTCGAACAGCAGAATCTTACACCTGATCTTCTTCATCGCAATTACCGCGAGCAGGTGGCATATCTGCGCAAACGGTTCCTTAACCTGGATTTTAATCCTGCGGTGATCCGCCTTAAACATGAGTATCCTGTTGAATACAACGGTGGTTTTGTGGCTCTGGAAAGCCCCAAAGCCGGTGATTTGAACCGGATGCTCAAAGAATGGAATGTATATACTGATTTCCGGAATACCACCTTGCGGATGGGTCCGGCACCCTATGTAAACAGCATGCAAATCGATTATGCGCTTGATGCATTGGCTGTGTCTGTTCGGAATTTGTGAAAATATGTTTTAAGGATAATGGAGGGCATATAGAAATGCTCCTAAAAAAATAGTTCAATCTGTGCCCTTATGGATTAATCCCTGATGCTCATTAAAAATTGCCCTGGTCTTCAGGCCGGGGTTTTGAGAAAATTGATTAATAATGAGGGCTTCAGCCCTTGATAGTGATTGCATTCATCTGTCACACTTTTTACCTCACCCCTTGCTCCGCCGAAGCAGTGTTAAAGTAAAAGCTTATACTTCTAATATGGCTACGCGAAGGCGATGCCAACCCCTCTCCTATGTATTGAGCGGTTCAGCTACTCTTTGAACTTTTTCTGTAAGGTTTTACCTGTTTTCGTGTCTTATTTGTAGAGATAATAATTGAATGGTTTAGGAATATGAGGGTTCGGGAAACCAACTAATTTGGTAAAAGACCATCTTCAAACCATATCTATTCATCTTGATTTCACTGCTGGAATTAGTATCTGTTTAATTCCGTATGTTCCGATATATTTTACAGTGACTGCAACCGATGTGTGAGAATTTTGTTTTTGTAATCTCACACAATTACATATATTACACATATTCATTCAGCACTAACTGATCTTCGATTATGTCCACCAATAACGACCGTCTTAAAGCTCTTAATCTTGCCGTTGAACAACTGGAAAAACAACACGGCAAAGGAACTATCATGCGACTCGGCGACAATGCCGTCGTTAACATCGATATCATTTCAACAGGCTCCATATTGATTGACCACGCCCTTGGGGTTGGAGGGGTACCGCGCGGCAGGATCACGGAGATATATGGTCCAGAGTCGAGCGGCAAGACAACCCTGGCTCTGCATGTGATAGCAGAGGCTCAGAAAAAAGGCGGCTATGCGGCGTTCATCGATGCCGAGCATGCTTTCGATCCCAAATACGCCAAGGCCTTGGGTATCAAGATTGACGAGCTGCTGGTGTCGCAACCCGACAGCGGCGAGCAGGCACTTGAGATAGCCGAGACGCTGATCCGCTCCGCCGCTCTCGACGTGGTGGTCATCGACTCGGTTGCGGCTCTTGTACCGCGTGCAGAACTCGAAGGCGAGATGGGCGATTCACACATGGGGCTGCAGGCCCGCCTGATGTCGCAGGCACTCCGGAAGCTTACCGGTATCGTCAACAAGACACGGACGGCGGTCATCTTCATCAACCAGATTCGCGAGAAGATCGGGGTTATGTTCGGCAATCCCGAAACAACTACAGGTGGACGCGCCCTCAAATTCTACTCTTCAGTCCGTATGGACATCAGACGAATCGGTGCCCTTAAAAAGGGTGATGAGGTATTGGGAAACCGTACCCGTGTTAAGGTTGTAAAGAATAAGGTTGCACCGCCTTTCAAAGAAGTTGAATTCAACATCCTGTATGGAAAAGGCATTTCCCGGCTGGCGGAACTGCTGGATATGGCCGTTGATATGGATATAATTCAGAAACGAGGCAGCTGGTATCGTTATGACGGTGAGCCAATCGGTCAGGGCGCCGACGCTGCGATGCAGTTTCTTGAGGAGGACGAAAAGCTGCAGAAGAATATCGAAAGCCTCGTTCTTCGGAAACTCTATCCCGAAGAAGCAGATCACCAAAAACAACCGTCTACTGATAAGGTTCAACAGAAAGAGGAAAGCGTCTGAGAAACACGAGCGGATGTTCAAAGCGGCACTTTGACCAACCGCAGGTCAGCCTGCCTGCGGTTGTAACCACTTTACGTGTTCAAAAGAACAATAAAGAACGCGTATCCCTTCTGTGTAAAGATGATTTTTTGATTGGTGTTCACCAAAGTACTCTTCTTCGCTTTGGTATAAAAAAAGGCACAGAAATAACCGAGAGTCTTTTCAATGAACTTCGGGAAGCTGAAAACGAGAAAGAGATAGAACATTATCTCCTGAACCTGCTCAGCAGAAGGATGCATGCCCGCTCGGAACTTAAGACCAAAGCATTACGCAAGGGGTATCCCGGTCCCAAAATAGACGAGCTCCTTCAGAAATTTGAAGACAAAGGTTGGGTCAACGACGAAGAATTTGCGAAATCCTTTGCCCGAGACAAGTTTGATTTACAGCGGTGGGGTCCGGTTAAAATCAGGTCCCGTTTGCTTTCTTTGGGCGTTTCCCGTTCAGCCACAGAACAGGCTCTCAGAGAAATTGAGACACCTGAAGATGACTTTCAGATTCTTAAACAATTGGTTGTCAAAAGAAAAGCTTATTTTCTCAGGGAACCCGATCTTCAAAAGCGTAAAAGAAAAATTGCAAATTATTTGCTACGCAAGGGGTTTTCTTCCGATACTATATTTAAACACTTAGAGCAGTTATTAACTTTATTTGAGCAGTGAAGCCGCTAACCATAGATAGGGTCATCAAAGGCATTATCATCATCGTTATTGTGGTGGTATTGTTATATCTGACCTATACCTTCATGAATCTGGTGGCCTACGGCCTGGTGGCGCTGATCCTCTCGTATATGCTCGACCCCCTTGTGAATCGTCTCCAGGCTTATGGGATGAACAGGACACTTGGCATCATCCTGGTACTAACCCTGGTCGGTTTTATCATTGCCGGTGTTTCAACCACCATTTTTCCAACTGTTGGTCAACAGATCGTCGAATTAACCAAGCAGTTGAATTTGAAGAATATCCAGATGGTGGCTCAAAAGATGGACATGCGTCTTAACTCGCTCTTCCCATTCATCCCCTATGGATTTCTTCAACAGCATCTAACAACACTCGCTCAGCAGATCTTTAATGTAGCCGGTATTTCGACGACCATCAGCAACATCATCGGATTCTTTACCAATGTCTTCGCTGCCTTGCTGGTAATCCCGTTTGCGACCTTCTTCTTTCTCAAAGATGGCAATTACTTCCGCAGGAACCTGCTCCGCCTCGTTCCCAATCGATATTTCGAGACGACACTAAATATCATCGATAAAATTGAGACAAGGCTGGGACTCTACTTCAAAAGCATCGCACTGGAAAGTTTGCTGGTCGCCATCCTTTCATCCCTTCTTTTAACCGTCGCCGGGTTACAAAATGCCCTATCGGTCGGTATTGCGATAGGCATTGCCAATTCCATCCCATATTTCGGCCCCATCCTTGGTTACGGGCTCTCGGTCATCGTTGCCATCTTTGAGACCGGCGATTTCTCACTCGTTGGTGCGTGCCTCCTTGCTGTTTTATTTACCCAGCTTGTTGACAACGTGGTTTTTCAGCCGTTTCTTTTCTCCCGTTCCGCCGGTATGCATCCCATGATTATTCTTTTTGCAATTCTCATAGGTGCACAGGTAGCCGGCCTGATTGGTATGCTTGTGGCGATACCAATCGCAACAATCATAAAAATCATTGTTGTTGAAATACATTGGAGTTTGAAAAACTATTATGTCTTTTCCCAAAGGGATTCATAACAAAAAACTGACAAATAAACACGTCCCACTACAACCTCTTCCCCGAAATGGTACGATAGCCGTTACTGCGCCAGCTTCCCCTGCCGACCTGGAAAAATTAAACAGAGGTGTGCAGTACCTGGAAAACCTTGGATACAACGTCGAAGTTGGAAAATCCTGTTACGAACGCTGGGATTATCTGGCTGGCAGAGATGAATTACGAGCCAAAGAGTTGATGTCGTTTTTCGAAGCTCCACACATTGATGCCATCTTTTGCGCACGGGGAGGATTCGGTTCCATGCGATTACTCAGTCTGCTTGATTACGAGTCGATTCGCAAGAGCCGTAAGCTCTTTTGTGGGTTTAGTGATATCACAGCTCTGGAATGGGCTATGTACGCCAAAAGCGGACTCTGTTCTGTTTCTGGTGGTATGGTAGCCATTGACTTTGGTCGGGAACATATCGATCCCGATTTTGAAGACCAGTTTTGGGAACTTATCCAAACTGGTAGTACGGATATCAAAATTCCCGGCGATACGGATGAGACGGGTACAATGGCAGGTATCGCTCTGCCTGGCACGCTTACGGTTGCTTCGTATCTGACAGGTTCACCTTATTTTCCTTCTCTTAATAACAAGCTGCTTATTCTCGAAGATATCGGAGAGCGAAAACACAAAATTGAAGGATACCTTGAACATTTCCGTTTGACCGGGGCATTGCAAAATGTTCAATGTGTGATTTTTGGCACCTTCGTACCACCTGATGCTGAAGAATATGTTGAAGTGCCAACCTTTGAACTGATTCATCAACGAACATTGGGGCGTTCAAATATCCCTTATTTCTCGGGGTTGGCGTACGGTCATATCGCGAAGAAAATTTCCCTTCCATTGGGAGTTCCAATGTTATTATCTTACGGACCGTCCTGTTCCCTTAAATCCCAGCAATCCATCTACCAGGTTTGAAAAAAATCGTCGTTTTCGCATCCGGCTCCGGAACCAACTTTCAGGCTATTATTGATGCCGTTATTCAAAAATCGATACCTGCTGAAATAACCGGACTCATTACGAATAATCCTGATGCGACTGCCATCGATCGTGCCAAGAGAAATGGGGTTTCTGTCAGACTGCTTAGGTCGGGTGACTATGATGACTACCAGGTATATACCGCCGACTTGTTGAATCAGTTGGATGAATGGAAACCGGATCTCATCGTCCTGGCAGGATATCTGAAGAAAATACCGGTTGAGATTATCCGGCGATACGAACACAGGATCATCAATATTCATCCGGCTCTGTTACCTAAATATGGTGGGAAAGGATTTTATGGGATTAACGTACATCGCGCTGTTATCGCGGCTGGTGAGAAAGAAAGCGGATGCACGGTTCACGTTGTGACTGAAGAATATGACAAGGGGCCCATTCTGGATCAGGTAAAGGTACCCGTGAAAAAAGATGACAGCCCGGAAATCCTTCAGCAACGTATTCTGAAACAAGAACACCGGCTCCTGCCCCAGGTAATCACTAAACTTTTAACTCAAAAATAATCGTAATACCGTGTCTGTTAAACCACTGTCTGAACTACCTAAAAATCCATTACAAATTAGACGAGCACTTCTTTCCGTATCCGATAAAACGGGCATAACCGAATTGGCAACAACCCTGCACAACCAGGGTGTTGAATTGATTTCCACAGGCGGCACGGCAAAAGTATTGCGTGATGCCGGGCTTCTTGTAAAAGACGTAAGTGAGTTAACGCATTTTCAGGAATGTCTGGATGGCAGAGTAAAAACATTACATCCAGTAGTTCACGCCGGGATTTTGGCACGCACATCCTACGAACCCGATCAGAAGGAACTTGAAAAGCTGGGAATAGCACCCATCGAACTAGTCGTTGTCAATCTCTATCCATTCCAAAATACGGTTGCTGATCCCGATTGCACGTTAGCCAAAGCAACCGAATTCATTGATATCGGTGGCCCCACTATGGTTCGCGCTGCTGCCAAAAATTTTGCTCATGTCTGCATTCTGACGAGTCCTGATCAATACGCCTCTTTTGCCAGTGAACTGGAAGAGAAAAGTGCTATCTCGTACAAAACCCGGTTTGATCTGTCGCGAAAAGCATTCATGCATACGGCAGCATACGACACGGCCATCGCAAATTATCTGAATCAGGTCGATGAGGTGACTTTGCCGGAAAACTTTCAGGTTTCCCTGCCCCTCAGCTCCTCGTTGCGCTATGGCGAAAATCCCCATCAGAACGCTGCCGTTTACGGTGATCAGACAAAATACATCGACTGTTTTCATGGCAAACAGCTAAGTTACAACAACTACATTGATATCGATTCAGCCCTGCGTATCATTGCTGAATTCGGCAATGACGACCCCTCGTGCGTAATCATTAAACACACCATCCCCAGTGGAGCAGCTATCGGATCGACACTTGAAGAGGCCTACAATAAAGCCTTCTCGACAGATACTTCATCTCCTTTTGGTGGTATTGTAATTGTGAACAAGAAACTTGATCTCAAGACAGCTGAAGCAATCGACAAGATATTCACCGAAATCATCATCGCTCCCGATTTTGATGATGATACGCTCAACTTGCTGACAAAAAAAGCCAATCGTCGATTAATAAAAATTTTGCAACCTGTTTCAAAAGAAAACCGCTGGCAGTTCCGTTCGGTATTTGGCGGAGCACTTTATCAGGAAAATGATAACTACCTTACTCCACAAAGTGAGATGAAAGTTGCCACAAAACGGGAACCTACACCACAGGAGTGGAATGACCTGCTTTTCGCATGGAAAATTGTCAAGCATGTAAAATCAAATGCCATTGTGTTTGCAGGCAACCAGATGACCTTAGGAATCGGATCCGGACAAACCAGCAGGATCGATTCTTCTGAAATTGCTGTGGCACGTGCAGGCAAATACGGACTCTCATTGAAAAACAGTGTAGTGGCCTCTGATGCATATTTCCCATTTCCTGATGGCTTGCTGGCAGCAAATGAGGCCGGAGCGACGGCTGCCATTCAACCCGGAGGAAGCATTCGGGATGAGATGGTGATCAAAGCTGCTGATGAGTGTGGAATGGCCATGGTCTTCACCGGCCACCGGCATTTCCGTCACTGATAACACCTGACATACCTGGAGTACTTAGAGTTAAGAATTTCTTAAGTTGATTATTTCCAATTCTAAATACTCATTATTAGCGGTAATCTCAGTCATATCTGGCGAGGAATGAATCTGCCTAAGCAGTAATTTCTCTCCAATCTGAGACTAATTCGCAAAATGATTTGTAAAATTGTAATTTTCGCCGATACTTATACCACATCTTCGTAATTCTTCTCAGTATTATTTCTTCACCTATGCCCCAAACAACTGTAGCCAGTACCGCCAAAAAGCCGGCCAAGCACAAGAAACCCGGAGGGTTACTTGATTGGCTTTACACAGATATTGCCATTGATCTCGGAACGGCTAATACACTAATTTATGAACGAGAGCATGGCATCGTTCTTAACGAGCCATCTATTGTCGCTCTGAACAAGGAAAATCAGACCGTGGCCATTGGTCATGAAGCTCGTCTGATGCACGAAAAGACGCACCGTGAAATCCGAACTGTGCGTCCTTTGCGCGATGGTGTCATCGCGGATTTCGAGGTAGCTGAGCTGATGATCCGCGGAATGATCAAGAAAGTGAAAACTCGCTGGTATTCAACAACACGAAAAATGGTTGTCTGTGTGCCCAGCGGTATCACAGAGGTCGAGAGACGGGCTGTTCGCGACAGTGCCGAACATGCCGGTGCTAAAGAAGTTTACCTTGTAGATGAACCGATGGCTGCTGCTATCGGTATCGGACTTGATGTTCACGAACCGGTCGGCAATATGATCGTTGATATCGGTGGTGGTACAACAGAAATTGCTGTCATTGCGCTATCAGGTATCGTATATGCCCAGTCTGTTCGTTTAGGCGGTGACGAGTTGAATGAGGACATCATTAATTACTTCCGCCGTAACCATAACCTGCTCATCGGTGAACGAACGGCCGAATATGTGAAATGTACTATCGGCTCGGCAGCGCCGCTTGATGAAGAGCTTGAAATCACGGCCAAGGGACGTGACTTAGTAAACGGGGCACCCCGAACCAGGACAGTTACCTCAAAAGATGTACGTGAAGCTCTTTCCGAGTCTGTTAACACGATTGTTGAATCAGTGACTAAGTCACTTGAGCAGACACCTCCCGAGTTATCTGCTGATATTCTGGACCGGGGCATCATGCTTACCGGTGGTGGAGCCCTGCTCAAGAACCTTGATAAGCTGATCATGGAGACAACAGATCTGCCGGTCCATATAGCCGAGGATCCATTGACGGCGGTTGTACGAGGAACTGGAGCTATTCTCGAAGACCTGGATTATTACAAGAGCGTGGTCTCATAACCATCCGGACCATACATGCGTTTTAAGTCCTTCACCTTACAGGACGCTAAAGATCATATCCTGACTGCCTTCTTCCTGGTAATTGCGGTGGCTTTGATGGTCAGTCGCAATGAAGGTGGTATACGTGTACTTCGTTCTGTCAGCATCACGGTGATGAGCTATATCGAAGAACCACTGGCCAACGTACGCGTCTATCGTGAGGCCCTTAAAACCAACGAAGACCTCAGACGACAGAATATCATTCTGATGGACGAGGTGAGCCGTCTTCGTTCAATGAAGAGGCAGAATGAAAGACTGAAAAAGATGTTGGGGTATCGGGATACAACGAAACTGGATCTGCTCCCCGTGATGGTGGTTACCAAGGATCTGACAGGGATAAACAATATCATCACCATTAATGCAGGAAAAGAAGATAGTGTGAAAGTGGGCATGCCTTTGGTCACTCCCCAGGGATTGGTAGGAAGGGTTATACTCACATCGGATCACTATTCGGAAGTGATGCCATTCTTTAATCGTCTTTTTAAAATAAGCGGGAAGATTCAGGGAAACGGAGCTTATGGCATTGTATCCTGGAACGGACATTCCGATAACCTGAATATGGACTTTGTGCCTCAAACGATACGCATTGATTCAGGTATGATTGTAGAAACATCAGGTTATGGCAACCAACTTCCGCCAAATATTCCAATTGGTTCGGTAGTTCATACCAAACCGGATGTCGGCCGGGAGACCCAGAAAATTACATTGAACCCTTTTGTCACACTATCAACACTAAGTGAAGCGTTTGTGGTCCGTTACCAAACGGACACGACCATAACACGACTTCATAATATCGTCGGAGAACAATACTGATGTGGAAGCAGCATGGCCGTGATTTGCTGATCGGAGTAATTTGTGTACTACTACAGGTAGCAATATTCCGGCATCTTCGCATCTTCGGAACTTCTGCTGATATCGTACTGATCTACATCTTGTGGATCATGACCATCCGCGACCGGACGACCGCCATCTGGACGGCAGCTACATTGGGACTTTTGCAGGATGCTCTTTTGGACCTTTGGGGCCTGAATATGTTCGCCAAAGTGGCTATAGCATTCTTTGGATACAATTTTATGCCCAAACAGAACGAATCAAGTTTGCTCACGGGCCAAATTTTCCTTATGGTATTTCTGTTCTCCATTGCGCACAACTTGCTCTTCCTGCTAGCTGCCAGCTTTATCGAAAGCTATGCAATAGAAACTCTGTTCTGGTACATGCTACTGATTGGCAGTCTCTACACTGCGGTCACAGCAAGTATCGTTCATCTTTTCAGAACTCCCTGATTCATTATGCAGTACAAGGCTAAAAATGTACAATCATCCATTCGCGTTTTACAGGCGATCGTGATTGGTATGTGCCTCGTACTTGTTGGAAGACTCTATCAACTCCAGATTCTGGATTTTGATACCTATCAGCCGCTCAGTCAACAAAACTCGGTTCGCCAGGAATACATTAACCCTGCTCGTGGACTGATCTTCGATCGCCATAATAACCTGCTGGTTGATAATCAACCTATTTTTACTATTACAATTACGCCTTCTGATTATAAAGCAGCAAATACCCCTTTGCTCTCCCGGCTACTGGGAGTGGATGAACAGGACCTGAATGACAAGATTAAGGAGGCACAGACGTATTCATGGCATCGGAAATCACGTTTATACACCGACGTCAGTTTCCCTGTCTTCTCCAAAATTGAGGAAAATCTGTGGCGGCTTCCAGGGATTGGCCATCAGATCGAAAGTAAGCGACATTATCCGTCCGATGTTAAAGCCGCACACATTCTTGGGTATTTACGTGAGGTATCGGACGATGTGTTGAAGAAATCTGATCGCTACCAGCTTGGGGATAAAGTCGGGAAAACCGGTCTGGAGGCGGTATATGAAGATTATTTACGTGGCGATCTCGGTACTTCATATAAACTCGTAAATGCCTACGGACAGGAATTAGGACCCTATGAAAATGGGGAACTCGATAATGCTCCGACCAAAGGAGCTGATCTCTATACAACGATTGACACGGGTCTTCAGGCGACAGCAGAAAAACTGATGGCAAACAAATCGGGCGCTATTGTTGCCATGGATCCAAGTGACGGATCCATACTTGCCATGGTAAGTGCGCCGGAATACAATCTCTCCAAACTTGCCGGAAATGTCGACAAAGCCTATTGGTATAAACTCAATACCGACAGCACACGCCCTCTATACAATCGTGCCATTTCCGCCAGAGAACCGCCAGGATCCACGTTTAAACCTCTGATGGCTTTAACAGCACTTCATCTTGGAGTAATTGCACCCAAAACCATCATTAATAATCCCGGTTATTTTTATTTGGGAAGACGTTATGGCGATGACGCTCCACCCGGCAAATATGATCTGGTAAAAGCAATCGCAAAATCCAGTAATACCTACTTTTTCACTGTTATGTACAGAATAGCCAGTGCTGGATATCTGGATAAATGGCATAACCTGATTACGCAGTTTGGTCTGGGTGATATTAATCACATTGATCTTCCCGGAGAAGTTCCGGGCATCATCCCCGACAGCGCCTATTTCAACAAGGCTTTTGGGAAAAAGAAATGGGGTATCGGAGATGTAATTAACCTTGGGATCGGTCAGGGTGTTGTATCCGTATCGCCGCTGCAAATGGCTGAAGTAACCTCCGAGATCGCAAACGGAGGCTATCACGTACAGCCTCACATTGTTCGTGCGATTCATAAAACCAACGACACGTGGCTGATTACTCATCCGGAGAAAACCAAGATAGAATGGGTTAATGAAAAGGATATTGATCTTGTTAAATCCGCAATGAGAAAGGTGGTTACCGAAGGTACTGCCAGGTGGTATGCAAATATCAAGACCATAAAAATAGCGGGAAAAACCGGCACGGCACAAAACCCACACGGTAACGACCACGCCTGGTTCATCAGCTTTGCACCGTATGAGCACCCACGTATCGCCATGGCGGTATTAGTCGAGAATGCCGGGTATGGAGCCTCCTCGGCTGTACCTATTTCCACATTGCTCATCGAAAAATATCTGACGGGGAAAGTCGAACAAAAGCAATTGTTTAAGCGAATGGTAGAATTCAAACCTGACAAATACGACACCACGGCAACCGAAGAATGAATTGGTACAGAAATATCGACTGGGTATTGATACTGAGCTGGGTAGCACTCACAGCCATTGGGCTTGTGGCTATCTATAGCGCCACCCAAGGTCCTGTTGCCCGTTTTCTGCCGGGCCATATACAGTCGAATTTTACGAAACAGCTGGTTTGGGTTAGTATCGCACTTCTTATTTTGGTTCTTACTCAGTTTACGGCTCCCCGTACCTTTCAACAGTTATCCTATCTCCTGTACGGATTCAGTCTGATTTTGATGGTAGCTACCCTTATGTTCGGTGTCCAGGTAAACGGGGCACGCAGTTGGATCTCGATTGCAGGCATCAGCTTTCAGGTAAGTGAGTTGACAAAACTGACCACAATCCTGGCCGTTGCTAATTATCTTTCCAGCCGACGCGATATTTCTGCAGAACGATTGGGATCGGCGCTTGTCGCTGTCGGCATCATACTGGTACCTACTGTGCTCACTATTCTGCAGAACGATACCGGTACGGCGCTCATCCTGCTATTTCTCATCCCAATTATGTTGTTCTGGTCAGGGTTGCCACGCGGAATCTCCCTTTTCATGATCTCCCCGGCTATAATTGGCTATTTTGCTATTCTTCACTGGTACTGGGGACTACTCGCAGCCGGCATCCTGACCATGATGATTTTCTTTGTACAGAAGCGGCTGTGGCTCACAATCACTGCACTTGTTTGCGGCCTTCTTATTGTAGGTGGCGTACAAATAGCGTTGCTTAAAGTGCTACAGCCCCATCAGAGGGACCGTATCGAGGCTTTCACCAATCCATCATTTGATCCGCATGGAGCCGGATGGAATGTAATTCAGGCCAAAACAGCCATCGGCTCTGGGGGCTTTACGGGCAAAGGATTCATGAAAGGCACACAAACCCAGCTTCGTTTTCTTCCTGAGCAATGGACTGATTTCATTTTCTGTGTTATTGGTGAAGAATTTGGATTTGTAGGCGGTGCAACTGTTCTTGTCATATTTATCCTTCTTCTGCTGCGACTGCTAAATAACGCCGGGGAGCAGAAACACCCGTTTGCACAGCTTGTCATTGTGGGGGTAGCAGCCATCTTCTTCATACATATGTTCATCAATATTGGAAGTGCCATGGGTATTCTGCCTGTGATAGGCGTACCGTTACCATTTATTTCATATGGCGGGTCGGCTTACCTCTCAAGCACGCTCATGCTTGCCATATGTATCAACCTGGCGCTCTACGACCGGGAATTCAGTATTTTCGCATGATGTTTTCGTCCGTTCATATGAGTTATCTGCTTTTCTCTTTAACCCGGATTATTCACCAAGAAATTTAGCGGTGGGCAAGGCGTCACGGAAATGGTGCCAGAAAATCGTCCCGAATGCTTTCGGGACGTTTGATAAGCCATTTTCGGGACAACGCAACCCACCGCTAAATTTCGAAGCTATGAATCAGCATACCCAAGATTGAGGATTCCCCTCAAATTTATAAACATAATAAAATCAATATGATAACTACTAATTATACCTCTTTTCGTGAATAATCCGGGTTAATATTGTTCCTTACGTATCAAAGACAATAAGGGAATACGGAAAACAGCAGCTTCAGTGATACCCTAAATTTCCCTATTTCCCTATCCTTGTTCTTCGAACACCTTGTCCGTCCGCAGATTAAATCCCCTCCGGTGATATTGCGTGTAGCCGAATTTTTTTAAGCCCTCAAAATGCTGCTTCGTGGGATAACCGACATTCGAATCCCAGCCGTAACACGGATAATCTTCATGTAACTTATGCATTAGCTCGTCGCGGTACACTTTGGCCAGGATGGAAGCTGCTGCTATGGATGCTGAACGGTCATCGCCCTTTATAATACAGGTCACCGGCGTCAGAGTATCCAGGTAGCGGTTGCCATCGACCAGAAGGTAATCCGGGGATGGATCAATCTGATCGACACATTTTTGCATCGTCAGCAGGGATGCCCAGAGAATATTATGTTCCATAATTTCATCTACCGACCCCTCCCTGATGATCCAACCCATCACATTTCTCCTGATAATCCCGGCTAAACGCAGGCGCTCGGACGCTGTCAGTTTTTTGCTATCCCTCAACCCTTCTATACGATCCCCATTATGCTTCAGAATGACACCTGCAGCAACAACGGGACCCGCCAGACACCCCCTGCCAACCTCATCCAGTCCAATCACGTTTCGGTAGCCTTCATTCCACAACCGCTCTTCAAAATCGTACATCCTTGTTTTAATCATCCTGTACTGCCCATTTTCAAAAAAGATTGTTCGGACGAAAAGTACCAAATCATAGGGATCCGGGAAATTATTTATACTCTCTTTTCGTTGTGAAGATGTAATAAAAGATTGACTATATGCATATACAATATCTAAAGTGGGATCCCCGGCAACGGCAAAATAATGGCAGCATTTTTGATCGGCTGAAAGATATTTTCGATCAGCTGCTTTTGATTAGTGGTGGTGATGTAGCTCAGGCGCTGCGTTGGTTAACGGATCTTGATAATGAATATGGATTAACAGACGAAGTCGAGGGATATTCCGTATCTGACTTTATCGATGAATTGAAAGAGAGAGGATATCTTAACGATGATAACAAGACAGGTCATTTAATCCTCACAGCCAAGGCAGAAAGAGGACTCAGACAACGGTCCCTCGAAGAAATTTTCCGGGGATTAAAACGAAATGGACTGGGTAACCACCGTACTAATTTTAGTGGTAAGGGACTCGAAAGAGAACCTGAATCCCGGGACTGGCAGTTTGGTGACGATATTCACAACATCGACGCGACCGGAACGATACTCAATTCACTAAAACACAGTACACTCGACCAATTTTCTCTTCAGGAGGACGATCTCAGGATCTACGAACAAAACCACTACTCGACCGTAGCTACCGCCCTGTGCATCGACCTGAGCCATTCTATGGTGTTATATGGGGAAGACAGAATCACTCCGGCCCGCAAAGTCGCTCTGGCCCTTGCGGAGCTGATCATGAACCAGTTCGAAAAAGATTCGCTCGATATCATTGCTTTTGGAAATGAGGCGTGGCAGGTTCAACTAAAAGATCTCCCGTATCTCCAGGTCGGACCGTATCACACCAATACAAAAGCCGCCCTTGAATTGGCCAGAAACACGCTGCAACATCGTAAACACGCTAACAAACAAATTTTTATGATTACGGATGGTAAACCATCCTGCATGATTCACAACGGCAAAATGTATAAAAACAGCTTCGGACTGGATCGGCGTATTGTAAATAAAGTTTTGGATGAGGCCGTGAAGTGCCGGCGCGAACAAATTTCCATCACCACCTTCATGATAGCAAGAGATCCGTATCTACAGAATTTTGTCAGGAAACTTACGGAAGCCAATCACGGTCGGGCCTACTACGCTTCCCTGGACAAGCTTGGGGGATATGTATTCCAGGATTATATGCGAAACAGAAGCAAACGGCTCGATTAATCATCCAGATCTTCAGAATCAGTATTGGAATTATGAAGGGTTAAAGTCTTTCTGCTTTCTTTTTACAACTGTAACCCTATCATCAAGAGCTGCCGAGAATTTGATCCATAATCCTTGTTGCCCGTATACCTGTTTTGCCTGTACTCATACACCGCCCGTTACCCAGTAGTTCACTGACAACCTGTTCGATCAGGGGTTGTTGCACGTGTTCCGGGTGAGGGATCTCAAATTCTTCAATATCAGTCCCCTTCTCTACCCTGATTTTATGATCGTTGAAAAATGTAAACGTGATTCTGCCTTTGCTGCCTGTTATTTCTGTGTACTCGCTTTCCTGCTCTGGAGGAACTGTGAAGCACCAGATCCCATTGCCAATCACCCCCGATTCAAATTCGAGGCTTGCAGAGACAATGTCATTTACCTCATACAGTGACGCTTGATTGGCACTGACACCAACTGCGGTTTTGATGGATCCGAGCAAATATTCAAGAAAATCAATTTGATGTGAAGCAAGATCATGGAAATGACCCCCGCCTGAAATATCCGGGTTGACACGCCAGCCTGGGTTACCCTCACGTTCTTCGGGTTTGGCGGGCCACAAGAGCCGCAGATTCACAAGTTTAACATCACCGATACTTCCGGAATCAACCAATTCCTTAACTTTCAGGAAATAAGGTAACGCGCGCCGATAGTATGCAACAAACAGTGGTAACCCTTTTTCCTCACTTATCCTGACCATTTGTTCACACTCACCCGCATTCATTCCCATTGGTTTTTCCACATATACCGGTTTGCCAGCCTCAAGGGCTAACCTGGTATACATGGCATGCGACTGTGGCGGTGTGGCAACGTAAACAGCATTAACCTCGGGATCATTAATCAGTTCATTGGCGTCGTTGTACCACCTCTGTACATTATGTCTTCGGGCGTAGTCTTCTGCTTTTTCTGCATTGCGACGCATGACGGCTACAAGGCTTGAACCGGGGATTTTATGAAAAGCGGGTCCGCTTTTAACCTCTGTAACATCTCCACAACCAATAATACCCCACTTGACTTCACGTACACTCATCATTCTTATTTTTTTACTATTTCCTAAGCTATTCAGATAACATCCGGAAGGAGGATACGGATCCCTGACGTAAAATGGCATAAAAAAAACCGGCCCTTATACAACACAAAGGCCGGTCACGTAAAATAAATCGTAGCTATTCTTTTCTTTCTACAGGCTCAGCTTATCCATCACCTTCTGAGTGATATCGTATTTTTGTTGAGCTTGATCAGAGGCGTACAGGATGATATAGTCGCCGTTTCCCGTAACCGTGTTAAACACATAGGTCAGATCCATACTCTTAGCCACTTCATTAATGGCTTTCTGCACCTTGTCAAGGATAGGGCTCATCAGTTGCTGCTGCCTGTTTTGAAGTTCGTTTGAATATTCCTGCTGTAATTGACCAAGCTGCTGGTTTAAGCTGTCGAGGTGTGCCTGTTCCTGTTTTTTAGCGGCATCAGAAATCACAGCCGATTTTTGCTGAAATTGCTGTACTTGTTGCTGCAAATCAGCCCGTTTCTGTGAAAGTTCCTGACGCAACTTATCCTGAAAATTTTGCAATTTCTTCTGTACTGCAGCCATATCCGGCATCTTACTCAAAATGGTCTGGGGATCAACATACCCGATTTTAAGCTGTTGGGCATTTGCTGTGGCACCCCAAACACACAGTACAAGAGTAACGAGTGAAACTGAGAATACACGCTTCATCATAACTTTAGCCTATTGTGTTAATTTATCAATTACTTTTTGGGTGATGTCGAGGTTCTTTTTACTACTTTCTGACATGTACATGAGGATCTGGCTGCCATCCTGGGTTTCTTTATTCACCACAAAATCCAGCTTCATATCCTGGGCAACTCCTTTAATGGCATTTTGAATATCATCGAGTATCGGACCAAGCAGCTGCTGGCGTTTTTGCTGTAATTCCGATTGAGCACTTTGCTGATATTGCTGCAACTGTTGGGAAAGCTGGCTCAAATGTGCCTGCTCTTTCTGATCTTCAGCCTGGCTAAGAGTTGCCTTTTTGTTTTGATAATCAGTTATCTGCGTTTGGTAGTCCTTAACCTTTTGCTGGTAGTCAATTTGTTTTTGCTGCAGATAATCGTTCAGCTTCTTTTGCACAGCAGCAGTTGCCGGTAAAGAATCCAGAACTTCCTGGGGATTCATAAAGCCTATACGTAATTGCTGGGCCTGAACTAATCCCGGACCGATGATCAGCAAAATCCCAAACAGGAATAGTGTTTTTCGATACATAAAAAAATCGACTTGTTTTTGGTTGTTGAAATAAAATAAGTGAGAGTATAGGAACTTTTCTTTTCAATTGCCTGTTTGTTCCACCTGAATTCCCATTTCCTGAAGGATCTTGTCACTTAAATTCCATTCCGGTCGAGTATAAACAAACAGATAGTCTCCTGACCTGTCAAAGACGTAATCGTATCCTTCTTCTTGTGCGACTGTATTAACGGCTTTCAGAATTTTTTGTTGTAAAGGCTGGAGCAATTCCTTCTGTTTCTGATAATATTCTCCGTTTGGACCGAATTTTGAATCAAGAAAATTATTCTTTCCCTGAATCTTATCCTGTATTTCCTGTTGTTTTTGCTTTCTTACTTCCGGGGTATACAGTATCTCCTTGGCCTTATAGTCGCTTTTCATTTTGGCGATTTGTTGATCCATCTTGTCGACCTGTTTCTTCCAATCCTTGCTCATCAGATCGAGTCGCTCCTTTATCCCCGAATACTCCGGAATTTTAGACATAATGTAGTCAGAGTCGATGTAGCCTATCTTCTGCTGAGCTAAGGTTGAGGATACACCCACCATTACTATCGTCAGACTAAAAAGACCGAAAGTAAATGCACGTTTCATCAGAATGAAGGACCTATGTTAAACAGAAACTCCCATTGTCCCGGTTTTACACTTGTATTTGGAATACCATCGAAACGGTAACCATAACTCAAATCCACCATACCAAGGATTGGCAGAAAGATACGGAGTCCAAAACCGGCAGAACGCTTAATGTTAAAGGGATCAAAATTCTTGAATCCAAGATAAGCATTACCACCTGCTGCGAAAATATACGGAATCAACTGCACCTGTTCATTACTTACTACAGGATAACGCATTTCTGAGTAGTATTTGATATACATGGTACCGCCGACCGGTAGTCCATTTACGAAAGGCGATATGGATCCATTGTACCCGCCCGGGTATCCGCGCAGATCGATGTTATCCCTTGTAAATGTCTGCTGTTGCTGAAGCGGGGTACCACCCAGAAAGAATCGTTCAAAAGGACTCTGATTTTTGCTTCCGAAGTAACCCATATGCCCAAGTTCCATGCTGTTTGTAAAGGTAAGCTTACCAATAACAGGCATGTGGTGCTGGTACTTGAACAGGATCTTGTAGTATTGTGATAATCCAGCAAGTGGTGGAGCTAATTCCGCAGTTAACGAAAGTTTAGAACCACGTGTCGGATTCAGATAGTTGTCCAACGAATTTCGGGCAATAGTCTCTGCAAGTGTCAGAGTAGAGAGTTTTCCGTTATCATTATAGAAGGAACCCTGTACATTATACTTCTGGAATTGCAGGCTTGTTGTTTGTGAGAAATAATCATCCGGCCAGGTCAATTGTCTGCTTGAGGAAACACCAAGAGCCAAAACTTCGTCCCTGCTGGGTGTATTGGTATAGTAATCGGTATACTTGTACAGACTGTAAGAGGTATTAAATCCTAAAGATACCGGACGCCCGTTGAACCAGGGTTCATTGAAACTCAGGCTGTAGTTCTGGTACCCGCCTCCGGTAACCTGAACTCCAAGCGATAGTTTCTGGCCGTCGCCGGTCGGTATCGGCCACTGCTTGCCAAGATTCTGTATGGAAAAGTTATTGAAATTAATTTTAGCCGACAGAATCAAGCCTATTCCCTGCCCACCGAAACCTCCGGAAAATTCGAAGTTATCGTTTCCGGTCGTCTCCTTCAGATCGTAGGTGACATCTGCCGTTTTATTCTGATAATCATAATCCAGCTGCGGGTTGATTCCCTTCGGAGAAAAGTATCCCAGGGTCGTCAATTCCCGGACTGAACGCATAATATTCGATCGGCTATAAACATCGCCGGGATATGTTCTCAAACTGCGCCGAACAACATTGTCGTTGGTTCGTGTATTCCCGCTAATAGAAACTTTTCGGAACTTGGCAATTTTGTCTTCTGTGATATGAAAGTGGATGTCCAATGAATCTTTATGTACCACTTCAATATCCGGCTGAATCTGAGCGAACAGATAACCAATATCCTGGTACATACTGCTGATATCATCGTTATTTTTATTGAACTGTGTATTCTGATCAAATTTCTCCTTATCGAATACATCCCCTTTCTTCATGTCGAGGGCCTGGCTCAATTGCTTATCCGTATACACGGTGTTGCCTTCCCATGTAACGTTCCGGATAAAATACTGTGGACCCTCATATACATGAATATCAATGCCGATTCCCTTTTTCCCTTTGCCAATGTCGTATATGTAGACGGAATCCGTCTTTATATAAAAGTCGCGATAGCCATGGTTTTTATAGAAATCGGCGAGCTTTGTCTTCGCATCTTCGTACTTGTCCTTTTTGAAAGTGGCCTTCGAGAATATGCGCCACCAGGCATCTTGTTTGACTCCTTTCAGATGATGACGAAGGGTTTTGTTTGAAAAAGCTTTGTTCCCAAAAAACCGGATACGCTTAATTTCAAGCCTTTTTCCCTTATCCACATGAAAGATAGCATCAGCCCTGTTTTGCGTGGTATCTATAATCTGGGTTTTTACAGATACTTTTGTACCCCAGTATCCCTTTCCAGCAAAAAAACGTTTGATAGTGTTTTCGGTCTGTGCTTCACTCGATTTGGTAAGAGCATAACCGACAAGCAACGGCATCCTGTCTTTTAGATCATGCCGCTCCGATCGTTTAACGCCTTCAATCTTGTAATGTGCGAGCCGTGGCTGTTCAATCACCTTGATCTCAAGATCTACCTCGGTTCCATTGCGGCTGGTTTGAAGAATTTCCACATCCGAAAATAAACCAGTCTGATAGAGCCGCTTAATCGCCTTACCAATATCTGCTCCGGGTATCTTAATTGTTTTCCCTTTGGTTAATCCTGATGCCGTTGTGATAAAACTATCTTCATAGCTTTTATTCCCCACCACTTTTATCGATGCAATAGTGTATTCACTCGTAACGATATCGAGCGGGTTCTGAATGTTGAAAGAGGTGGAATCAGTTGCAGTCTGTGCAAGAACATAACCTGGTAGCAAACCCAGAAATAATAATAACAGCAGACCTTTTTTGTTGATCAGATTTATTTTTTGCACGTTTTTAAACAAGGTGTAAGGGGTACACTGACGCATATCGGTGGACACATAGCCATCGTGGGAACTCATCTGCATGCGTTAACCCACTTGCATGTCTTTTTTCTGTATTTGTTCGGAGATTTTTCCGTACCGGCGTTCACGTTGTTGATAAGAACGGATAGCCTGGTATAATTCTTTTCTTCTAAAATCAGGCCAGAAGGTTTCCGTGATATAAAGTTCAGAATAGGCCAATTGCCATAGCAGGAAATTACTAAGCCGGTATTCTCCACTGGTACGAATAATTAAGTCTGGATCGGGAAAATCAGCTGTTGACAGATGCTGATCAATCATAGAGCAGTCAATATCTTCAGGAGTTAATAAACCTTCTTTTACCTTCACAGCCATTTTTCGGAACGCCTCAGTAATATCCCAGCGGCCGGAATAACTCAACGCCAGACACAACTGCATACGTTTGTTATTCTTGGTGACTTCTTTCGCTTCATTTAGTGCACGCAGACAACCGGACGGGAACCGATCGACCTGGCCAATAGTGACCAGTTTTATGTCGTTGTCGATCAAGCGTTTCGTTTCTTTTCGTAATGTCTGTATCAATATCTGCATCAAACCACTGACTTCTGTCGACGGCCGGCCCCAGTTTTCGACGGAAAAGGCATAGAGCGTCAGATACTTGACGCCCAGTTCAGCACAGGCTTCGGTAATTTCTCTAACCGAGTCGACACCGGTTTTATGACCGTAAATACGCACATTCCCCCGGCTTTTAGCCCATCGACCATTGCCATCCATGATGATGGCAATATGCGTAGGCACCTCACCCGCTTCAAGGACCTCATCCTTGAACTTTCGGATCTCTTCCGCCTGTTCTTCTTTTTTATTCAGTGATAGAATATTCACCAGCAAATTTGTGCTTTACGGTATTACAGTTTTTGATATTAGAACATTCTTTAAGTTATTTCAACCCTAATCAGTGCCTCTTTATTGTACGGACAAGTGTAATCATTTCAATTAGGGCAGAAACCGCTTCTTCTCCTTTGTTACCGGCCTTTGTCCCGGCCCGCTCGATAGCCTGTTCTATAGTTTCGGTAGTCAACACACCAAAAGTAACAGGTTTATCATAGGAAAGATTTAAACTTGAAACCCCACTATTTACACTCTGACAAACATAGTCAAAATGCGGAGTGGCTCCACGAATGACAGCTCCAAGGCAGGCCACACCATCGACATCGGTATTTTCGAGTAATGTTCTGGCTGTAAAAGGTATCTCGTAGGCACCGGGGCAATAAGCCACGACGATGTTCTCTTCATCAACTCCAAAGCGTCTCAGAGCGCCAAGAGCTCCGTCCCGCAGTGAATTCGTAATGAAATCATTCCAGCGGGAGACGACCAAGCCAATCTTAAGACCGTCAGCGCGATTTGAACCTTCGAATACTTTCATTAACTATCAGACATTATTTTCATCAGTAACGATTACCGCATCCTGACGCTGAAGCGCGGCATCTCGTATGCGCTGCGCCTCCTGTAAGGATACGGCTACAATACCAAAATTACATTCATCATCATAACGAAAACCATGATAATCACTGCCTCCGCTAATAAGAAGATCATGTTTATCAGCCCAGTTGTGATACTTTTTCTGCAACTCATACGGATGACTCGGATGCACATATTCCACTCCATCAATCCCGGCATCCAGCATAACCTGCAGATCTTTTTCAGAGTAGTAAACTCCGGGATGGGCCAGCATCAAAACACCGCCAGCGTCCTGCGCCAGTTCCGCCACATACGCCACAGATCTGTATTCACATTTAAAATAAGCCGGACGATTGTTGCCAAGATACCGCAAAAAAACTTCTCTTGTATTTCCCGCGTATCCTTTTTCTACCATTACACTTGCGATATGCGGTCTGGCGATACTGGCACTCAACCCGGCACGTGCCAGAACCTCGTCGAACGAGATATCAAATCCGAGTTTTTTAAGATTGCCCACGATCTTTTGTGCGCGGTAAACCCTGATCTTTTGTTGTTCCTTCAAAAACTTCCTGACCCTGGGATTATCGTACTGGAAACCGTACATAAGAACATGGCACTCTTTGCCGTTGAAATCAACGGTTATTTCGACTCCGGGTATAATTTCTACTCCTACTTCATCTGCTATCTTTTTTGCTTCTGGAATACCATCAATCGTATCATGATCAGTAATTGATATGATTCCCAGATTGCGAAGACTCGCTTCTCTGACAACCTGCGCGGGTGTTAATCGACCATCGGAAATGGTTGTATGAATATGTAAATCTGCTTTTTTCAATGGATTAATTCTTGATAGCCAAAATACGATCGTACTTTGCGTGATTGTCCAATACCTTTATGGCGCTTTGCACGTCTGGATCGGATGTCAATTCTGCACGAATTTTTCCTTTCTGGCCATAATACCTGGACAAAATCTCCAGGTATAATTCTTTTCTAATTTCAGGTGCTTCTCTTGCAAAAGCTTGTTCTTTATATCTCACCAGTAAAGAATCCAGGGTATTTATAGGTTGCATAGCCCGGATAGAATCTGTTGATATCAGCCTTGTTTTTAATTTACTTAAGTAGCGTTGAGCAGGTATTTGATAATGAAAATGCTCTGCATTCAAATATTCTTTGAATGCAGAAAATAGTGAATCAGATACACTTTGAGAAACGAATTTTGGATGGTCTGCCGTATATTGGCTGGCAAAAAAGAAATATTGGCTCTGTTGTAGCAGAGCAATTTGAAGCAGACCCAGCTTTTCAGGTTTGATCAGAATATCGGGTTCTATACCCATTCCTCCAAAAACTGTTCTGCCATTATGTGTCTCATAAGCTTTCCGTAACGAATCCGGAACTCTCTCAGCTCCATAATCCTGATCGTGCGTGTAATTAATTGCCTGAATACACCGACCGCTTGGGGTATAGTATTTGGCAGTTGTGAGTTTAAGTGCCGTATTATAAGCAAGCGGTTTCACTATTTGCACCAGTCCCTTACCAAAACTTCTTTGTCCGATGATAACAGCTCTGTCTAAATCCTGCAGGGCCCCGGCAACAATTTCAGAAGCACTCGCGCTCCCATTATTTAGTAACACTGCCATTCCGCCATCAGGAAACACGGCCGGTGCCGAAGTGTAATAGGTGGAATTATTTTCGGGATTTCGACCCTTGGTACTGACCACTTCACGACCAGGCGGTTCAAACAAGTCGACGGTACCAACAGCTTCTGAAAGCAATCCACCAGGATTATTTCGCAGATCGAGAATGAGTCCCCTTAAATGACCGTTTTTCTTCAACCTCAACAAAGCCTTTTTTACCTCTTTTGAAGTATTTTGACCAAATTGCCGAATCAATATGTAACCAATTGTGCTATCCGGATCTACGAACCCACTATAAGTTACATTATGGACCACGATTTCCTGCCTTTTCAGGTTAAAGGTGATCGGCTGCTCAATGCCATAGCGCTTTACAACCAGCGTTACGTCGGTGTTTGGTTCACCTTGCAGTTGATTTTGAATCTCCTCAAGCGAAAGATTGTCCACTTTTTGACCGTTTACGGACAACAAAACATCGCCGGCTTTAACTCCTTTTCGATATGCGGAGTATCCTTCGATAGGGGCAATCACCACTACTTTCCCGCCACGCGCACCGACCTCCAATCCAACGCCGGCATATTTGCTGGTAGCAATAATATCCAACTCCTGATTTTCCCGCTCATCGATCAAAACGGTATACGGGTCGAGTGTGCCGAGCATGGCGTTAATTGCCGTATGGATGAGTTCACCCGGGTCAACCTCATCCACATAATCAACCGATACGGTTCTGAAAACCTCACTAAAAATGGTGAAGTTTTTTTTGATGGAAAAATATAAATCGGGACGGACGGCAATAAAACCGCCACCGACGATGACTAATAGGCATAGTCCTGATAGGAAAATGCGCTTTTTAAAAGCGTTCATAGATTGGAGGCGTAAAGCCTATTTTTTGCTGATCAATAGGGTTTGTCCGGGATATATACGTGAGGTACGCAAATGATTTACCCTTTTGATTTCGCTGATGGATGTATTGAATGCATTTGCGATATCATAAAGGCTGTCATTCGGCTTGACCGTATAACTCGTGTAATTATCGGATGTGGCCATTTTTACATTTGCCGCAGTATTATTATCACTGTGTTGTCGCCGTTCACGTACTTGCTTCTGCACAAAGGTCATACTGTTGATATCGCGATAATCATCTACTTTGTCTTTCGGAACGTAGATCCGCAGTTTTTCTCCAACATGGATCAGATTCCCGGTGTGGTTCCATGAACGGATTCTCCATGCTTCGGTATCATACCACTCGGCAATATATCCGATGTTGTCGCCATGTTTTACAGTATACCAAAGCAGATCCGTATCTGCAGGTCTCCTGACTCTGGAAGACCGGCTTCGCGATGCATAAACGGTCTTGGACGACAACGAAGGACGATCGGCTTGTATCTGATGTTTACTTCCCGGGGGCAGTGGTATAATGAGTTTCTCCCCGGGATAAATGGTCCGTGAGAGATCCTTGTTGGACGCATAGAGAGCATGAACAGAGGTGCCATAGTGGTGTGCTATGTAGCCCAGTGTTTCACCGCGTCGTACGGTGTGAACCAATACCTCTTTTTTGTCGGAATCGGGTACTTTCGAATAAGCGGCCAGAAACGATTCTTTCGAACCATCCGGAATTTTCAACGGGTAAGGATTGGGACCGGGAGGTGTTGCCCATCTGAGCAATTCCGGGTTCAGTTTTTTCAGAGAATCTACTGTGATATCAGCACACTTGGCAAGTACACTCAGATCAACTGACCCTTTGATTTTCGCAATGTCATAAGAGTACGGTTGAATTCCATAGTCTTTCTTGAATCCAAACTCCGTCGGATGGTCCGCTATCAACGTTGTGGCTATAAAAGAAGGAACGTAGCTTCTGGTTTCCCTCGGGAGGTATCTGGCAAGCTTCCAAAAATCTTTCGATCCGGCTCTTCTTGCGGCCCGGCGAAGTCGTGCGGGGCTTACATTGTAATCAGCCAACGCCAAATACCAGTCGCCCCATATGTTGTGTAAGTCTTTCAAATAACGAGCGGCCGCGAGTGTTGCTTTTTCGGGATCACGGCGTTCATCAACCCACCAGTTAACCTCCAGCCCATACACGGAAGCTGTTGAACGAATGAATTGCCACATACCCACCGCACGTGCCCAACTCCTTGCATTGGGATTCAATCCACTTTCGATCATCGCAAGATGAACCAGTTCGGGCGGAACACCCACTTTCTTGAAGATTTTCTTCATCATGGGGAAGTACTTCTCCGACCGTTTCAGCCAGTTTTCCATTATCTCAGGCCGTTTAATCCACAGATAGGCAATTTGATTCTTGACCGGATGGTTCTCAACCAGGGGAACGGGCATCTTGGCTTTCGTGAGATTATCCGGGAGTACAAAGTAATTGTCATCAAACCAATCGTTATTCTCAGAGAACATTTCATCACGAATGGCAAAGATGTCACCTTCCTGATCTGTTGGTGGTTGCTTCACTCCATAGAATTCCTGGTATTCTGTCATTACAGTACGATAGAGTTCGGTAAATCGTCTGTTTGATTGAATTTCCGGGTA
This sequence comes from uncultured bacterium, assembly GCA_963787205.1. Lineage (GTDB taxonomy): Bacteria > Bacteroidota > Rhodothermia > Balneolales > DATFMH01 > DATFNI01. Next base: position 79,132 of record CAWBCD010000016.1, on the reverse strand, counting down.
ATCGTTGAGTAACTTTTGAATATCGCTCAGTGATTCATGAATATATTTCTCAGCATTTAACGCATCGTCTGAAACCTCAGACTGCAATGCGAGAACATGAATGCGATAGATATCGGCTATGCGCTGAATAATTTCTTTTTGATAATCATCCAGTACCGGTCTGGACGGAGTCGCTTGTGACTCGTCGACATCAGACGGTTCAAAAGGGTTGGAATACGGAAGACGTATCTCTGGTAAAGACTGATAGTTGATGGGCAACTTCTTGTGTTGTTCCTGAGCGCGGGCACTAACCGTCAGGAATGTGAAGACAAGTATCAGTAGAAGTGCTCGTTTATGCATGGTTTATGCGTATTTTCCGTTAAAAAGTCATATAATGTGGATAACGCTAAAAATTACGGGTCGGACAAGGTACAGACAATGTAAGTATTGCCGTTGTGATGGATCCCCCTTAAGCGTATCGACCCACCTGGATTTTAATTAAGTTATTCACATGGGTTAAAAATAGCAATTTTTGTACCACACTTAGATTGCAATGAGGCTAAGCATCGTGGATCAGGGATAACCGGAATATAGGTATCGCATGTTCACTGTTTCGGCGACCATCTCTGTACAATTGGAATTCTTCGTCCCCCGCCATAGGCTTTAGGACTGATACGAAGTCCCGGTGGCGCCTGCCTTCTTTTGTACTCATTGCGATCTACTGCCCGAACGACCCATTGCACTATTTCAGGATTATGTCCCTGCCTGGTGATTTCGGCCGGTGAAAGCTGCTCTTCCACGTACGATCGCAAGATTGCATCAAGGATATCATAATCGGGAAGGCTGTCGCTGTCTTTTTGGTCTGGCCTCAGTTCCGCGCTGGGCGGCTTGGTTAAAATGGATTCCGGAATGACTTCCCGTCCGTAGTAATACTCATTCAACCAGTGGCTTACCTGATACACCTCATTCTTATAAAGATCAGAGATCACGGACAACCCACCTGCCATATCTCCGTACAGGGTGCAATAGCCCACCGACAATTCCGATTTATTGCCTGTATTAAGGAGCATATAACCAAATTTATTCGACAAAGCCATCAAAAGTACCCCACGCGCCCGGCTCTGAATATTCTCTTCTGCAACGTTGAATTCGGTATCCCTGAATACCGGATCGAGCGTCTCTATGTAAGTGTCATAGATTTTTTTTATAGGGAACTGGAGAAACTGAATACCCAGATTCTTCGCGAGTTTTTCAGAATCACTAACGCTTCCACCGGATGAGAAATGAGAAGGCATCGTCACACCAATCACATTTTCCGGTCCGACAGCCTCTGCAGCAATGGCCGCCGTCAAAGCTGAATCGATACCGCCGCTCAGTCCCAAAACCACTTTTTGCCCCAGACCGCTCTTCGTCACATAATCATAAAGTCCCATCTTGAGGGCCTGAAAGATACGTTCTTCTTTTCCAGGCAGATCGACATCGCCATCTATGACAGGAATCAACCCGTTATTTCCTTCGTCAAGGTCAATATCAATATGATCTTCCTTAAACAAAGCTGCACGACCTGCCAGATCACCACTCTTATTCAGAGCCATGGAGTCTCCATCGAAAATAATCTCTGTATTTGCACCAACCTGGTTAGCGTAGAGTATCGGGATACCCAACCGTTTCACATGATTCTCCAACATCTGTAGCCTCAGTTCCGGCTTCTTTTGGGTAAACGGTGAGGCCGAAATATTTATCAGAATGTCGGCACCCTGTTCTTTGAGATTTCTTGCGGGATCTATGTCGTAGGTATGATACTGAAACTCATTTTCGTGGCTCCAGATATCTTCACAAATGGTGATCCCAAGGTTTATTCCCTTGAAACTAACCGGGGTAAAATGCCGGTTTGGTTCGAAATAGCGGTATTCATCGAACACATCATAAGTAGGCAACAAGGTTTTATGAACAATAGCTTTGATTGCACCATCACTGGCAAGGATCGCCGAATTATACATTTTACGACCCGCCCGCACTTCGTGAGGGGTGATGGAACCGAATAACAATGCTGTTTGGCCGGTCCGCCCAACAATCTCCTCATTACATTCATAAACATATTCCCGGAAATAATGGCGCTCCAAAAGGTCCATAGGCGGGTATCCCAGAACACACAGTTCGGGCAAAATGAGCAGTTCAATCCCGGCGGCTTCCGCATCTTTAAGAGCACTGAAAATGCGCTCACGGTTTCCATCAATGTCCCCAACAATTGGATTTAGTTGTGCTATACGAATCTTCATTCCTTATCTGCTGATTCCTTGTTCGTAATCGGTCGTTAGGTATTGGTGATTGTTAACAGTCAACTTTGCAATTCATAATTCATAATTCATAATTTTAAAATTACTCCGTCTTATTCCCATCAATATCGAACACTTTCTTCCCTGCCAACCATGTCTGGATAACTTTCGTTTTCCATATCTGATTAACCGGTGCTTCAAAATAATCGGTATCAACGAGGATAAAATCGGCCCATTTCCCTGATTCAAGACTCCCGGTCACTTTTTCCTGGTGTGCGGCATAAGCAGCGTCCAGTGTAAAAGCGCGGAATGCCTGGAGCCGTGTTAACCTTTCTTCCGGATACCATCCACCTGCCGGATTCCCGGTGTGATCCATCCGGTTGATAGCGGCATATAAACCCCAAAAGGGATTGGCCGATTCAACAGGAAAATCCGACCCGCCGGCAACGACCGTTCCCTGCTTCAAAAATGTCTGCCCGGCGTAAGCCCCTTTCATACGTTCCTTACCAATTCGCTGCTCGGCCATATTCATGTCACTGGTTGCATGCGTCGGCTGCATTGAAGCTATGACATTGAGCTTTTTGAATCGTGGAATATCCAGAGGATTCACAATCTGCGCATGTTCGATCCTGTTTCGCAACCCCTGATCACCAAATGTGTCATATGCCTTGTCAAATGCATTGAGCACCGTACGATTAGCCCGGTCGCCGATGGCATGGATATTGACCTGATATCCCTTGCCGGCAGCTTTCAGAACCATCTCATTCAAACGTTCCTGGTCGTGAAATAAAATACCGGGATTATCGGGATCATCGGAATAGGGTTCCAGCAGAGCTGCTCCACGACTTCCAAGAGCACCATCCTCAAACAATTTAACACTCCTGAGTGCAATTAGATCGTCATATTTGGAAATAATCGGACCATTTACCGAAAGAGTATCAAAATCGGCGCCGGTTCCTAAGATCATGGCATTGATCCGGGTTGTAATTTTTCCCTCAGTCGCAAACTTATCATACAATTCCCAGTTGCTCTTCGTGATTCCCGGGTCACTGACACCGGTCAGCCCCACTTCCCGAAGTTGTTGCAGCGCCTTTTCAAGAGCCCGTTCATCTTCTGCTTCTGATCTTTGGGGAATTATGTTTTCTATCAGATTCATGGCCGCATCGATCAGGATACCTGTCGGATTGCCATCGCCGTCACGCAGTATCTTTCCACGATGTGGATCTGGTGTATCCGCCGTTATCCCAGCTTCTTCAAGAGCCACGCTGTTTGCCCATCCGGCATGCAAATCGACACGACTAAGCCAAACCGGTCGGTTGGATACCACGGCATCAAGATACCGGGCCGTTGGGAAAGCTCCATCCTGCCACAGTTCCTGGTTCCATCCTCTGCCTCTGATCCAGGGAAGATCCGGGTATTGAGCACCATATTCTTTAACCCGACTTGCAGCTTCTTCTGCGGATCGGGCACCCACCAGATCCACATCAAGTAAAGAATATCCAAGGCCTAACACGTGACCATGAGCATCGATCAGACCGGGTAAAAGAACATATCCATTACCATCGATCTTATCTGCACCTGCATATTTTTTCTCCAGTTCTCCAATCGATCCCAGTTCAACGACCTTACCTTCACCAAAAGTCATGGCGTTAAAACGTTCCAAACCACTTGATCTGAGCGTGTAACCTTTGACGTTGTAAATAAGATGCATATGATAATTGTCGATTATCCTCGTATACAGAGAAAAATCATACCGAATCGATCGGTCAACAAAAAAAGTGTACTAAATCTCGTCGGTGTATTATTATGTAATGTAAAACCCGAGCAAACGGGAACGCCAAAGTAAAAAGAATTTCTTTCATAACTAACAATTGACCAACCCGCAAAATGGCCTTGCCTATACCTGAATATGATCTGGATGACATCCATTTTGAATTGCTTGGAAAAGAAAGCATAGACAAAATACGTCCGGTTAATCGTACGCTTTTTAAAGAGGAGCGGATCATAAACCACTATCACCATCCTGATGTCATCCTGATCACTGCCAGCCTGCATGAGGTTATTGTCGGATTCAAACTCGGTTATGGGCGTAAAGAAGCCTTTTATTCGGCAAAAGGTGGCGTGCTGGAGCCATTCCGCCGCAAGGGAGTTGCCACAAAAATGCTGCATCTGATGATGGCTGAAGCTTCGAGACGAAACTACAAGCGGTTCCGTTTCGATACCTTTCCCAATCGTCACTCCGGAATGCTTATACTTGCTCTGAATGAGGGGTTCAGGGTCACTAATGCTCTGTGGAACGACTATTACAGTGATTTTCAGATCGAGCTGGAGAAAACCCTGTAGAACCTTTTCATTTCTTTTTCATCACCATATCCACGTCGACGGTGTCATAAGGAGGTTTGATTTTTAACGTGATATCCACTGTTTTACTAATAGTTGTGTCTCTCATACCCTGTTTCTCAAAATGAATTCTGATGCATTGAATATTCGGCGCATAATTTAAACTCCCAAAGGGTAATTTATATCTGCCGGATGAATCTGTAAACGACTTGCCATATGATTCTACGAATGGTGATATTGGCAAAACCGGAAGCTTTTTTCCTGACGTATCCGCACTACAAGCTTGTTTGTACGCATCAAGAGTGATGTATACGCTATCAAGAGGTACGTCATTGGCATCTCTAACGGAACCTTGCATATACGCGATTGTGCTAAATAAATCGCCTGGTGCTGTTGTTTTATGGCATCCAATAAATAAGGATAGAAAAATAAAACCTAATACACTTTGTTTCATAGCTTATTATTTCTTCTACTGAGTTGAAAAGGCTTGAATAGAATCGGACCGTGCTGTAACTGGGTTGTTGGGATGATCAAAATAGGCATAGAACGTATCGGTTGCCTGATTACTTCCGGCATCGGTGACCGTCACCTGCAATTCTACTTCATAGATGGATGAGTCATAAGTCATCCCTTCACTTTGCTGATTTCCGAAGTCTGACCAGCTAGTCCAGCTGCCGCCAGCCCACGGATAATATCTCATCTGCCAATAGTATTGATAGGGATTGCTACCCCGGAAGGATTAGCTGTCCAGATTGGATAAGAGCCGGGAGACACTTGAGATGGCCCGGAAATGGTGACACTGAGTGGAGGCGAAGGTGGCGGGTACGTTTCATCATACAAATCCATCCGCCAGATTGCTTCGATGTCTGTAGTATCCCACCCGGAAGGTTTGGTAGCCGATTCCTGATAACTGGTTGGAATCGTACTCCGGGTCGGGAAATGAGAATAATAATCCGGGATCTGATCCTCAAAATCGGCAATCAGATGATCAATCCCGTTCGCCCGGTGCCAGCCTCCGCTGTAGTAGACTTCGCCGGTTTTGATGATATCCGCTATATAGGAACCGGGGTATTGCACATTGTCGAATGATTCATTGGCCGGATCGGTTAGATCATACAAAAATGAAGCAACCGCGCCTTCAACGATAGATCCGTCCGTAGTACCACCATTGGTATAATCTGTATATTCAAGCCCCCAATAATCGAAACCGACAGTAACTTCCGCATGATAATTTGCAATACCTTCCCAATAGGCACATCCCAAATTATAGGCTCCATCTATATAGTGGGGACTTGGACATGTGTAATTTCCGATTCCACCCAAGGCTTTTTCATTAAAGGCATGCCCGTATTCATGACCTGCCGTCTGCTTACCCCATGGTCCCCATACATGTTGATCACTACTTTGGTCTTTTATGACGATTTTATCAGACACGTAGTAACTGTTATCAGCGGATGTTGACAAATATACCGGTATCTCCCCCCTGCTTCGCTGGAAAAAGCTGCGGGAGGCGTCGATCACCGAAAGCATGTTTTCATACTCACGGGTGCCATCCGGATCCAGCGTCACCGTAATCGTCTTCCCAACATCCTGATCAACAAGACCTTCATAATAACCTCGTGTGGTATTGCCACTCAGACCGTATACCTGAACTTTTCCGCCATAACTGCTAAACAGAAAGATTCCGTAATAAACCGCCTGATCGTAGCTGTTGTAAAAAGAGACGTAGCCGGATGAGCCGGTATAACCCGACCACTGATAAATTTCATGCCAGGCAGAATCATAGAGATGAATATAGTATTGTATCGCATTGACCGGATCATAGGAACCTGTGTCCTTGTTCAAATAGACCATGTTAAAACCAATGGAGCCGTATGAACTCGTACTTCTCATAGATTTCACTGATCCGCTTTGAAAGACAGGCTGGAAGCGGGAAGGATGGGTTTTTAAGGTCAGTGGTCCTGGCTGTACCCGTTCGCCAGGAGCAAACAGGGTCGTATCAAACCGGCTTGTGATCTTTCCACCTTTCGAATTAATCCAGAACCACAATTCCTTGTGGCTCACATTCTGTACCCATCGGCCTTTGGAGTCCAATATTTTTGTCGTATCACCAACAGCACTGGCCAGCACCATATAATAGCCCGGCTCATCAAATACTACCTGAGTTTGTTTGTTCCAGGTCTGATTTTGATCGAGCGATATATTAGTCCTCATCTGTGCCGGTAACGGTTGACCCATTGGTAACTGTATGGCCTGTGTGCTTCCCGTTAACTGTTTGCTGCGTTGCATGGCTGCCAATTCGGGTAATAACAAACGTACGGTGCCAATACTGTTTGGCAGATTACTCTGTACGGTTGTTGTTATTTGAACCGGCTTGCCAGGTTCAAGCGTTCCGGAAACGCTTACAGAAACGTTAAAGCGTGATATCGCCGTAAGGTCTTTTCCGGATGATGTGGATAAAACGGTTGTGCCTGTTGTTCCTGAAGCCGAAATACCTTGGTTTAGAGATCCTGATAGTGTAGAAGTGAAATTATCTTTACAGCTCACAAATGCAAAATTCAAAATAACGAGTAATGCTGATCGTCTCTTCATAATTCACCCTCTCTCTTATAACGGCGTTATATTTACCCTCCTGTTTAAATGTACTTTAGCAAAAAATAACCATGGAAACAATAGGATACTATCAAAAAGCCACATTTTTTTACCCTCTATATGAATGTTTTTCGTAGTCTTAAGACCTCCAGGGTTCTTGAAAACCCTGGAGGTCTTTGGGTGCAAATCAGTTCCTTTCCGGATCCGGCTGGTCCGATCTGATATAAACAGTTTCCCGGCGATCTTCCAGGTAATCCCTCACAAAACGTTCTTTCAGGTAAAGGGGGGCAATGTTATAATCTTTCAGTTTGTCAAACGGAATAAACCTCAGATCTTTCAGCATCTGTTCATGATCTTCCAGTTCCGGGTCGCTGCCGAGTTCAAAGCCGTCATCAAGCGGCGTGCAATCGAAATAGAATTCAACGGCATGCCATGGCTTTTTCAGATATTCGGAAACATAGCGCAACCTGCCGACCTCCACTTTCATACCGGCTTCTTCACTCATCTCGCGGACTACAGCATCCTCAAGCCTTTCTCCAAAATCGACGCCACCGCCCGGAGGCATCCAAAACGGCTGAGAACCTGTTGGAGATTTGATCTTGATCAGCAGCAAAGAGCGGTCACGCACAACAAGCCCGTTAACACGCACTCTAAGTTTTCCTGTGAAAGGCTGATCGCTCATCGTCTAAACGCTCCGGTTAATCCCAAATTATTGCAGTCAGCGATTAGCTCTCAGCTCTCAGCAGGCAGAATGCTGATAGCCGACCGCTTATTACCCCTTAAGCAACCGGCACGTTTTCCTTGACAGGCTTGCTGAGTTTATGCTTCTCCGCATGTTCTTTGGCGGCCTTAACAAAACTGACGAATAATGGATGCGGCCGATTGACGGTACTTCTGAGTTCCGGGTGAAACTGCACGCCTACAAACCATGGATGATCGTCCAGTTCGACTATCTCCACGAGATCCCGTTCCGGGTTGAATCCGGTCAACTTCATTCCGTTCTCCACCAGTTTATACCGGAGCTGATTGTTTACCTCATACCGGTGACGATGGCGTTCCTGGATCATTTCCTCTTTATATGCAGCGGCAGCTTTGGATCCTTCCGAAAGCTTGCAGTTGTACAGGCCAAGCCGCATGGTTCCGCCTTTATCATGTATCTTTTTCTGATCGGGCATCAGGTCGATGATCGGATAAGGGGTCTCCGAATCAAACTCGGTGCTGTTGGCGTCTTCCCAGTTGCACACATTTTGCGCGTATTCGATGACAGCACACTGCATGCCCAGGCAGATTCCGAAAAATGGGATTTTTTGTTCCCTGGCATAACGAATGGCAGCCAGTTTACCTGCTGCACCACGACTTCCAAAACCGGGTGCAACTAGGATACCCGACACACCTTTCAGCTTCTTCGCAACATTCTCGTTCGTAACATCATCCGACTGGGTCCACACGATTTCCACCCGGCAGTTGTTTACCGCACCTCCATGAATAAAGGCCTCAACGATCGATTTATAGGCATCATGATGCTCCACATACTTGCCGACCAATGCAATTTTGATATGTTTTTCGGGGCGCAGAACCGCATTCACAAAATCCTGCCATGTCTCCAGATCCGCTTCACCGGCATTCAGCTCAAGCTTCTCAATCACACGGGTGTCCAGCCCTTCTTCCTTCATCATGAAAGGTACCATGTAGATGGATTCTGCATCCATCGATGCGATCACATCCTCAATCTCCACGTTGGTGAACAGGGCGATCTTCTGGCGTATCGACTTGTCGAGCGGAACTTCGGTACGGCAAACCAGGATGTCAGGCTGCAATCCGATTTCATACAACGTTTTTACCGAGTGTTGCGTCGGTTTCGTCTTCAGTTCGCGAGCCGCTTTCAGATAGGGGACTAGCGTAAGATGAATCGAAAGGGTGTTCTTGCGGCCCACATCGTAGCGAATCTGGCGCATCGCTTCAATGTAGGGCTGACCTTCGATGTCACCTACAGTACCGCCAATCTCGATAATGACCACATCATACTTACCTGATCGTCCTAGTGCCAGAACATGTGATTTAATTTCATCTGTGATATGAGGGATCACCTGGACCGTCTTGCCAAGATAAGCCCCCTGCCGTTCTTTGGTGATCACATCGAAATAGATCCGCCCGGTCGTCACATTGTTTTCCTGGGAAGTTGATATATCCAGGAAACGCTCATAGTGGCCAAGATCAAGATCGGTCTCTGCCCCATCATCGGTGACATACACCTCGCCATGTTCATAGGGATTCATGGTTCCGGGATCCACATTAATGTAGGGATCCAGTTTTTGGACGGTAACCCGCAGCCCCCGGGAGACGAGCAGCTTACCTAATGATGAGCAAATAATACCTTTACCAAGTGAGGACGTAACTCCTCCTGTTACGAAAATATATTTTGTGGACATGAGGGCTCGCTAATTAGGTGAATGGATGATAAAGATAGGACTATTGAGCTGGCCATTCAAACGCCTTTTTATAATCATACCCAATCGATGGCTTTTTTGAGGATTTTTAATTAGGCATAGACGTTTCATCATCTTCCTCTCCTCTGATTTTTTACAATGGGAGATAAATGAATTCCAAGAGGGATGAACCCAAAACATTAAAGTCCCTCTCTCAGAACTGTAACCAGCCGATCCGGATAGTTTGTAATGATGCCCGCTGCACCACGCTGTAAAAACCGCTTCATGGCATTTACCCTGTTGACCGTATAAATCTGAAATGGAATCTCATGATCACAGATCCTTTCCAACAGATGATTACGCATGATCCAATGATAGGCGTGAACAGCATTCAGTTGGAGTTTTTCAACCCAGCCAACAACCTCTTGCCCGTCGGTTCCACGACGATCGTAGAGTAAAGCCAGCAACACATCAGAATCATATTCCCTGAATTGGCTCAATATAGACGTATCGAAACTGGAGACAATAACATGAGATTGCATCCCGGTTTGAGAAACAACATTCATGACTCCGACGGCACCGCTGCTATCTAACGCCTTGATCTCGATATTGACGGCCATTTTATTCTTGCAGAATCGAAGGACTTCCTCGAGCGTCGGGATGTATTCTTTATCAAAATCGGGATGAAACCAGGATCCGGCATCCAGTTTCTGTAATTCTTTCAGCTTATAATCTACAATTCTGCCTTTCCCGTTCGTACAGCGATTTACGCGTCGGTCATGACTCACTATGGCCACGCCATCTTTTGTATAGCGAACATCCAGTTCAATCATATCGGCCCCTGCAATGGCTGCAGCACGAAACGAAGCCATTGTGTTTTCCGGATAACGGGCACTAAACCCACGGTGGGCACACACAATTCTTGACTGTTGAAGCGGACGGGGAAATGAAAGACCGGGAATTGAAACTACAGATGCTACAGACATTTAATCTCAGACATGGGATTCTATGAAACTATTTATACGCTACTGGGTACGAATAACACACACCAAACCTACAGTATTTTGCGCTCCCAATTTCCAATAATCGATCGTGATGGTCAGTTTTGATTATCGATCACACGCCTGATCGATTCGCGAAAGAGATCATGACGAACATCATGTCGGTGGAATATTTCATAGAAAAGAAAAAATCCAACCAAGGCGCAGACACTGCCCATTACTGTTGCGATCGAAGCCGCCCATAAGGGACTAAAACTTCCAATCAGGGCGCAAACAATCATAAACATCCCAGAGGTCACAAGAGTAAAAGCCGAGACCACGATCAATGGACTGTTCATGCGCACATTATCGATGAATCGATCCCACACATTTGTATGTTGACCGATATCACGCGATTTTCTTATCTCTAAGGATCGCGCTGAAATTTTCTTATTTTTGGGACCATTTGTCATATAAGATAGTTACTTAGTTATTTAATCTTTTTCAAGACTTAGCGCATTTATTTTTTCTCACTAATATCTAAATATGGATACATCTGAACTTTTTGTTTATGGTCGTCAGCCAGTCCGCGAGCTCTTGCATCGTTCTCCCTCTCGCGTGAGCAAACTGTACGTTCGCGAGCATCTGAATCCGGCCACGTTACAAGAACTCTATTCGCTCTGTTCTTTGAACAAAATCCCTGTCACTACCGTGCCGGGACGTAAACTGATGGAAATGGTGGGAAAGGTTAACGATCAGGGTATTGTAGCAATGATAAGTCCCGTTCAATATCATGATTTCGATGACTGGATCTCCAACATAGATTTACAGAAGAGACCCCATCCCTTTATTCTTCTTCTTGATGAAATTGAGGATCCGAATAACTTCGGAGCCATTTTGCGAACAGCGGCTGCCTCGGGTGCCGATGCGGTGATAGTACCTAAACATCGCCAGAGTCCCGTTACACCGGCCGTTTACAAAACCTCCGCCGGGACTGCCGGGTTCATTCCTATCATGAGGGTAACCAACCTCAATCAAACCATCCTGCAGCTTAAAGATGTCGGTTTCTGGATCTGTGGACTCGATCAGCATGCCGGGCAGTTATATTGGCAGGAAGATTACGACAGACCGATCGCAATCGTCATCGGCAGCGAGGGGAAAGGTATCCGGCACAAGACGCTGGACCACTGTGACTTCACTGTTCACATTCCAATGAAGAACAACGTCGAATCACTGAACGCCTCCGTAAGCGCCGCTTTGCTTTGCTATGAGATCTCCCGGAAAAGGAATGAGGGATAAAGGACATAAGGGGAATAGGGATATACGGAGATTGAAAAGATGGGAAAAGTAATGCATACTCGGGTCGCCTGAGTCTCACTACTCAAATCTCAATACTTACTACTCTATTGGTAAATCAGATACTTTTTTCGCTCCCGGGCGAATTTTTTGATTTGGCTTTCCCAATATGAATCCGGGCTGATATTGTTTGAGCTGTGGAGAAAAGCTATATACTCATTGGTACCGGCCAGAAGATTCAAATAACTATTTACCGAGTCTTTGGATGAATGATGCAGCATAAACTTCAGCAAATCATAGCCAAATGCTACGGGGTCAAAACCAGGAATCTGTTTTTCATCGAGATTGATGGAGACACCGTGGCATTGTTTCCCTTCATATTTTGGATGCAGTGACTTACCGGGAATTGACTGGGGTGTGAAAGTTATTGATGACAAGCCCACGTTATACTTTTTCTCCAGCGGCTTCAACTCAGATTTTCTGAATGAGATGTATGGCGATCCAATCGTCAAAAACGGTTCGGGTGTTCCACGCCCTTCGGATATGCTCGTTCCTTCGAATACACAGGTACCCAGATATACGAGGGCATTTTTATAATGTGGCAAGTTTGGCGATGGCGGGAACCATTTGATTCCTGTTGCCGGCCACCTTTCACTACGATGCCAGCCTTCACATGGGATGACACGTATCTCAGGCTTGTTTTTGGTCTGCAACCAACCTTCACCTACCATCATTTTTGCCAGTTCTCCTATGGTCATTCCATAAGCTATCGGAACCGGATAAGCGCCCACAAACGATTTGTATTTAGGCTTTAGGATCCATCCTGCCATGTAGTCGCCGCCTGCAGGATCGGGTCGGTCCAGGATCCAGACCGGTTTATGGTTATCAGCAGCCGATTCAAGAACCAGACCGAGCGTGGATATGTAGGTGTAGAAACGAACACCGACATCCTGCATATCAAAAAGCAAAACGTCCACATTCTTGAGCATCTTTGCGGTGGGTTTCTTCACTTTTCCGTAAAGCGAGTAGACCGGCAGTCCGGTGGCGCTGTCCACGCCATTGACAATTTGCTCCCCTGCTCCCTCTCTGTCCTCTGAAACCATGTTCCGGACCAAACAAAGCGGTAACGTTCACCCCGCGGGCCAGTAGGGTATCTAACATATGAACCCCGTTTATACGCGCGGTCGGATTCATGACGAGACCGACACGTTTGCCTTTCAATCCACCCAGATAATGATCCAGAAGAACCTGATCGCCGTTTTTCACAACCGGCTTTTCTGGTGCGCGATGAATAGCTGAAATAAATAAGATGCCGCATAAAATGGCGGCCGTCCCAGATACCAGATGGGAACTCAAAAACCAACCTCGGGACGGACGACCATGCATAATCTTAGGCTTTATTGGCTACGATTTCGGACTCAGAGAAGAAGTAGGCAGCTTCAATTTTTCCGTTTTCTTCAGAATCGGATCCGTGAACGATATTCTCCCCGACACTATCAGCATACAATTTCCGGATAGTCCCTTCGTCGGCTTCGGCAGGATTTGTTGCACCGATTAACTTGCGATAGTCTGCCACTGCGTTTTCCTTTTCAAGGACCATCGGTACACAGGGACCACTGCTCATAAATGTACATAAATCTTTATAAAACGGGCGCTCACGATGAACAGCATAGAAACCACCTGCCGTGTCCATAGTCAGGCGCGTCATTTTCATTGCAACGATCCGGAATCCGGCTTCCTGGATTCTGCGTGTTACCTCTCCGATCAATCCTTTGCGTACACAATCCGGTTTTAAAATTGCGAGTGTTCTTTGTACAGCCATGAATATTATTTGTATTTGAAATTATTGTTTTGCGGGCAGAAATATACAACTTTGGCACAAAAGTTATGAATGGGAAGATTGGAAATATGGGAATAGGGAATTTGGTAGAATGTGAACTATTTTTCAGCTACTCGAGACGATATTCCCATAATTCCATATTCCCTCTCCATCGTGATTCCCGGGTCCTACAATCGTGTTCATAGCCAGGTAATCCGGTTGTTTCTTTTTCTGATCAAAATAGAAGTCGATTCTGCCCAGTACGATGCCGCCGAAGCCGACCTGCGTCACAAGCGTTCTCCACGTCGGTGTGGTCTGAACCGAAACCGGTGACTGAAGAAACGTATGGGTATGTCCGCCAATGATTAAATCGATACCCATAACCTGCCGGGCCAGTCGCATATCGCTGATACGATCATCAGGATATTTGAATCCAAGGTGACTCAGACAAATAACGAAATCGCATCGTTCATTTTCGCGGAGAATACGGATCATCTCCCGGGCAACAGGTACAGGATCCTCATAAGTTACGCCCTCATGATGCTGCGGAGTAACTAATCCCCTTAAGGCGATTCCCAGGCCAAATATACCGATACGAATCCCATCGACATCTTTTACCAGGTATCTTTGTACCCGTTTTCTCATGGCTGCATTGGAGATCTGATAATTAGACGAGACGAATTGAAAATTGGCTCTTCTGGCATCACTCACCCAGCCATCTACTCCGTCATCAAAATCATGATTACCCAGCGTGGCGGCATCATATCCCAACTCAGACATAAAGTGATAACACAGTCCGCCGCGAAACTCTTCAAAAAAAGGTGTCCCCTGAAAAGCATCGCCGGCATCAAGCAAGAGTGTATTGGGATTTTGGGCTCTGATTTGGTCGATCAGTGTTTTACGCCTGGCTACACCTCCCAGACCGGCATATTTGCCCGCGTATGAAGGAAACGGCTCGATATGTCCATGCGTATCATTGGTATTCAGGATAGTGATCCGTCGAAATCCTCTGGCGCTGACCGTATTAAAAAAGCCACCGGCCGTCGTCAGACCAACCACACCACCCGCCAATGTTCTGATAAACGTTTTTCTATCCATTGCTTACTTCCGAATCCTGCCGTCCAAAACCGGCGAGACCTGTCCCCTGTCTTCGATATACGATTGCAGGGCATCGCGCGTGGTCATCGTTAATATCTTCCTCTGGTTATTTTTCCATAGCACCGAATAATGTCCGCCGCCATCCGCCAGATACTGACTCGTTACAACCGTATAGGTTGAATCCGGTTCTACAATATGCTGACCTACAAGAAGATCATTAGCCGTTCCTGTGGTACCTGAGATCAACATACGCAATCCGCTGACCGGAACTCCGCCGCCATCCGCTGCAATATCATTTGCAAGCCGGGTTATCTGTCTGCCCGTAAGCTTCATGAGTACAATCTTATTAACATATGGCAGGATTTCATCAACGAGCTCCAATGTTATGGGCCCCTTGGGAATATAATATTTGATACTTGACGGACTCATTACAGCCATATCGATATGCTTACCAAGCGATAACGAAATTTGGATGCGTAATGCGTCGGCTACAAGATTGTAAAGTCCGCTTTCAATGCCTTCCGGTTTGAACGCTTTCTGTGCGTATCCAATCTTTTTTCCAAGATCTTTATTCAAAATTTTGCGGTAGGTCTGCACCTCTGTTGCCATCGCGGAATCGGGTTTTATCGATGAATTGATTTCTACATTGTGTGAGATGCCGCGAACAGGATACCATTCTTCCTCTCCGGAATGGAATACAGCACAACCCTGAACCACGAGAAATACCAACAGAACACAGGAAACGACCCTCATCTTATCCTTTGTCGCAGAAACTGCCGTCATTACGCCTGCAACTCCCAGTCCTAATTACTGAACATTCTGTTCATCAGTAACTGGCGAATGGAAACCAACTGATAACCCGGAGGAATACTTGTTACACTGGAAGGGATGTGCTGCTTTTTCAGGCCGGCAACCTTCATCGAATATTTTTCTGTCCCATCCTGATAGAAATCGACTCTAATTGGCATGGTACCGTTTTTCAGCCAGCTGGGAGAAAGAAGTCCGGACAACTCTTTGTCAGATATATTCCAGGGTTCAGCCAGCATCCCCCAGCTCACCGGAATTTCTTTTGTGACCCATACGTCGGTCCGGATATGACGCCCTGTTTTGTCTGTTTCAGTGACTTCGATTTTCTGACAGTTATACCCCCCTATTTTCTTTCTTTGGTTGGTAACAACCGTCTTAGGTTTTGCACTCTGGCTGATTTGATTTGAGGAACCACCGCCTAATGCACTAGACAGGCTGTTTGTCATATTTACCAGATTTTCAATTTCGGATTTTTGAATCTGGAGTGCCTGATTATTGTCACTGAATATGATGAAGTCTTTTTTATCAAGACGAACAAGAACAGCATCGCTTTGTATCCCACCCAGCTGGGACGGCATCTGCGTTCCCTGTAGTCCTTTTATAAGGATACGTTCAGGTGTCATCGTTACATGAATTGTTTTCTGAGGGATGGCACGACCATTATCCGCATAGCTGTACGTGTCGACTGCGAATGTACCCTCGAACTGAGCATGTGCCTGCCGAGAAGCAATAAGCAGCAATGATAAAATGAGTAATCCTGGAAATATTCTTTTCATGAATCCGAATTGATTGAAAGCAAATGAAGACCTGGCAGGTTTATAACAACGGTATAGGTTACATACGGTGAATAATAAGCGGATATTTTCACAAAATGGAAAATACCGCGAAGCAGAGTGGGTGAACTCTTACATATATATCACGATTTCAACTTCATTACCCTTTTCGGAATAATGCACTTCGTCGGCATATTGATTGATCAGGAAAACCCCCCGCCCACCGAGTTTGAGCAAATTTGCCGGGTCAAGAGGATCAGGCAACTTGGATGGATCAAAACCGGGGCCTTCATCCTTTATCCTGAATGTCATCTTTTGACTGTTAAGATAAGCCATCACCGTGACGTGTTTCTGCGGATCGCTTTGGTTTCCATGGACAATAGCATTCATAACTGCTTCATTCAATACGAGCAGCACGTCGTTTTTTTTGCTTTCATCGAGGTCGGAATCCTTCTGAAGTTCGTCAACAAATGATTCAAGCCGTGCTATTTCACCAACCCGCGAAACCAGATTGAGCTTTTTTTCTTTGGTCATGTAGTCGGATTACGTCAAAATATTTAGCAGATGATCCGTCACCGGATATGACGGATCATCGTACCGATCTGTAAGTTTGATAAGATAACGCAAATTCTACGCATAAATGCCACGAATCCGCAAGACACGAGCTACCTTATCGATCGCAAATACATAGGCCGCCTGACGGAGTGTAATATCGTATTTTTCACCTATACGATAAATATTGTCAAAAGCTTCACGCATCATACGATTTAATCTGCGGTTTACTCTTTCTTCAGTCCAGAAGTAACCTTGTCGGTCCTGTACCCATTCGAAATAAGATACGGTGACACCGCCTGCATTAGCCAGGATATCGGGGACCACCCATATTTCACGCTGTTCCAGAATCGAATCAGCATTTGCCGTGATGGGTCCATTGGCTCCTTCGGCGATGACCCGGGCCTTTATTTTATCAGCATTTCTTTTACTGATCTGATCCTCCTTGGCAGCCGGAATCAGCACATCACATTCCAGTTCCAGCAATTCTTCGTTGGTTATTTTATCGCCTGCATTCAGACCATCGAGTGACTTCCCATGTTCTTCGGCGTACTGAATAGCTGCCGGAATATCGATGCCATTTTCATTGTAGTATCCACCATTAATATCGCTGATGGCGACAACCTTAGCACCCTGCTCATGCATCAGTTTCGCTGATACTGATCCTACATTACCAAACCCCTGAACGGCGACTTTCGTCTTGTTAGGCATAATACCCATTTTGTCGAGTGCTGCCAGGGTTACAGTTGTTACCCCTCGACCTGTAGCTTCCTTTCTGCCCAGCGAACCACCAAGGAGCAGTGGCTTTCCGGTAACAACAGCCGTCTCGTTCTCCCGCGAGTGCATGCTGTAGGTATCCATGATCCAGGCCATGATCTGCTCATCCGTGTTCATGTCGGGAGCAGGGATATCCTTCTCGGGACCAAAGACTTCCAGTAGATTGGCTGTATAGCGGCGAGTCAGTCGTTCCAGTTCATTCCTGGATAGTTCCTTCGGATTGCAGCGGATTCCACCCTTGGCTCCTCCGAAAGGTACATTCACGACAGCACATTTCCAGGTCATCCACGCCGCAAGGGCTTTAACCTCATCCAGGCTCACATCCGGAGCATACCGGATTCCACCTTTAGAGGGACCGAGGACATCATCATGAATAACGCGATATCCCTCAAATACCCGTACCTCACCATTGTCCATGACGATGGGGACCGATACGATTATTTGTTTTACAGGTTTAGATAAATACTCAAATAATCCCTCATCAAGGTTGAGCAGTTCAGCGGCAAACCGAAACCGCTCCATCATTGATTCAAATGGATTTTCAGCGTCTAGTTTAGGTCCAGGCTCTTTATAATAACCTGTTGCTAACGAATCTTTATTGTATGGCATAATTTCAATTCAATTAATAATGTTCTTAAAATTTCACGGACGATCAAAAATATATGGACTGCTATCTTCATTCAATAATCGAATAAAAGATTTTTATATCCATTACGTTTTAAAAAAGCGCTTTTAAAACGTAATTACGAATTATCACATTATCGGCATCGGATTATCAAGAGTAATCGTCCAAATATCAATGCACTCTTACTATGGATGATACCTTTATTAAACTACACCTTATTAATTGATTACCAGCTATCTTCGTTTCATATCGGGATCAGATCAGGTTTTATCAACCTTCCCTTTGGTTCAAATATTAACAGAATGATTACGCAGCCATGCTGTTATTAAGTATGGGCACTTGGTAATTTCAATTTTTCTTACTATATCAATCCATCTGATTATCGTATGTAATAAGCTTTTATAGAGTTTTTCTTGATAGTTTCTGTAAAAATGACCATCTATAAAGGCATTTTGTAACGAATAGCAGTACACTCCTGCAGGCTTCATTAATAATTATATGACTGACAGCGAATCATCGACAGAGCCAGCCTTTACGTATGCACGGTCCGGTATCGTACCGGTTCGTAGTGAGGCAAACGATGCTTCGGAAATGCTAACGCAATTGTTACTTGGTGAGACGGCCAGGGTGATTGAGACCAGGGAACGCTGGTTGCACATTACGGCCGACCATGATGGCTACACTGGATGGGTCAACCGTAATCAGATGCAATACTTCAGCCACACAGAGTATATAAGTTGGCGGGATCATCGGGACCGTCAGAGATCTCCTTACGCCGGCTTCCGCATCCGGAATAATAAGAATAGCCTTTGGGTACCGTCGGGAGCGCCCGTAATCATTGAAAATGGGCGAATACATCTGCCTGATGCTGTTTATGATTTTGTATCGGAACCACGATTAATCAAACACGATCGAATCATTGACACAGCCGCTGAATTTCTGGGTACTCCCTACCTGTGGGGAGGTCGCACGGATACGGGCATCGATTGTTCAGGTTTTATTCAAACAGTGTATGGACTACATGGTTCTGTTTTACCCAGGGACTCCAGGGATCAGTTTAAAGTCGTGGAACCATATACGACAGATATCAACGATGCTAAACCCGGTGACATCGTCTACTTCAATACCAGTGGTGGACCAATCACACATGTAGGTTTTTATATCGGTGATGACGTCCTGCTGCATGCTTCGGGCAATGTGAAAAGAAATTTTATTGGTGACGAACCTAATAATAAGACCCATTTTTCCTATAACCGGCGTCTGGCCGAACATATAAAAGGAATACAATCCGGACAGTTGCTGTATGAATACGGACAAAAAAATTTGAGAAACTCTGTGCTAAACTAACAAGCCGAAAGCCCGGGAGGGCGTTATGATGTTATCAGGTCAGGTTTTACTTTTGAATCAGGATTATCAGCCACTCAGTATTTGCGATGTTCGTAAATCCATACTTCTTGTACTTATGGGCAAGGCGGAATTGCTGCACGATAATCCGAAACGAAAGATTCATACAGTAAGAACCGAATTCGAGTTTCCTTCTGTGATACGGTTGCGCACCTATGCGCGGACCCCATACCGCAATATCGTTTTGTCCAGAAGAAACATCATGAAACGCGATAATAATCACTGCCAATACTGCGGCGGGACCAACGACCTGACAATCGATCATATAATTCCACGCAGCAGAGGCGGAAAAGACACCTGGGAAAATCTGGTAACGGCCTGTACGCGATGTAATCACAGGAAAGGAAATCGCACACCGAAAGAAGCGGACATGCATCTCGTCAGGGAGCCTTTTCGTCCCAACCACATTCTGTTTTTGCGTAACACTCTGTCTCGGGTTGAAGAAAACTGGAAGCCATATCTCTACTTTTAGCTTTCAGTGTTCAGCCGGCAGCATTCGGCTGGCTGAACACTAATAGCTAATGGCTTAAAGCTTTTGCAAACTGATTTTTCTTCATGAGAAACACACAATAATCCCGTATTTTCATAGTTTAAAGCGGGAACTTAAGATCAAGAAAATTATCTCTCCTCATGAGTAAGAAAGGACGTGTTCTGGTAGCGATGAGCGGCGGTGTCGATTCATCTGTATCGGCGGTGATGCTCAAAGAACAAGGATACGAAGTCATCGGCATAACCATGAAGACCTGGGATTATTCCAGCAGCGGTGGCAACAGCAAGAAAGAGACCGGCTGCTGCACCCTGGAGTCGATGAATGACGCCCGTCAAATAGCTATCAAATACGGTTTTAAACATTTTATCGTAGATATTCGCGATGAATTCGGCGATTGGGTGATCGACCGGTTCGTCGAGGAATATCTGGCCGGACGTACACCTAATCCCTGTGTACTTTGCAATACCCATATCAAGTGGGCGGCCTTGATGCGTCGTGCCGAGAATCTGGGTTGCAATTATATTGCCACCGGTCACTATGCAAACGTCCGTGAGGAAAACGGACGGTGTGTCATCTCCCGCGGCCGCGACCACAACAAAGACCAATCGTATGCCTTATGGGGTGTCGCGCAACAATATCTTGGCCGGACCATTTTCCCGCTGGGTAGCTATCATAAGCCGGAAATCAGGAAGATGGCGGAAGACTTTGGTCTGGTTAATGTGGCCCATAAGAAGGATTCGTATGAAATATGCTTCGTTCCGGATAACAACTATCGCCGGTTCCTGAAGGACCGTGTCCCAGGATTAAAGGAAAATGTCGATGGTGGTTTGTTTATTGATAAGGATGGAAATGTAGTAGGCAAACACAAAGGTTATCCATTCTATACCATCGGACAACGACGCGGACTCCACCTGGCGATGGGAAAACCGGTGTATGTAACGAATATCGATCCCGAAAACAATGTAATAACGGTTGGTGAAGAAGAAGACCTCATCAATACTACCTGCACGGCCAAAGCATTAAATCTTGTCAAATATGATCATATTCCTGAAGAAGAAATGTTGGTGACCGGTGCTATCCGTTACAATGACGATGGTGCCCCGGGTTTCCTGACCCAAACCTCGGATGATGAAATGACTATCCGTTTTCCGAAAGGAAGATCGGCCATAACCCCGGGCCAGGCACTGGTCTGTTATGAAGGAGAGGATCTTTTGGCCGGAGGATGGATTCATAAGGTTGCAAATGATCCGGAGCTGATAGCCTGACTTTTTGCAATTCAAACAATCAATACACAGCCAAAAAATCTATATTATTAAGTAATATAACTTTATATAAATAATTATATTTTTAATTAGATATGATTTTCCTTAATTATTTATTATTCGATTGATTATGGAACAAAACAGAGTGATTAAGATGGGTACGACAAAACATATTGCTTTGATCGCCCACGACAACCGAAAACAGGACATGGTGGAATGGGCGGAGTATAACAAACTCAACCTCGCCAAACACGAATTGTTTGCCACCGGAACTACCGGTTCATTGCTGGAAGAGAAAGTCGGACTAAAGGTAAACAAATTTCGCAGCGGCCCCTTGGGCGGCGATCAACAGGTTGGTTCACACATAGCCGACGGCCTGATTGATGCCATGGTCTTTTTCTGGGATCCGCTTTCCCCGCACCCTCATGATGTCGATGTAAAAGCGTTGCTTCGGATTGCCGTCGTATACAATATCCCCATAGCCTGCAACCGCGCCAGTGCTGACTTTATCATTTCTTCTCAGCTGATGGATTCATCATACGACCGAAGAGTTATCAACTACGAAGGCCGCATCGAATACTATCCCGGAAAAGTGCCGGAAAAGACTGCGGAATCTACGAACGGTTGAGTTCGTAGAATATATTAATCCCGGAACAATAGGAATGTCATCCTGATTTATTCCGTTTTAGCGGAATAAGTAGGATCTCGTTTATATCAGGGCACCGCTTGTTCCAGATGTAACGAGAGTTGCCGTATTGCTTACGTCCCGATGCTTCGGGATCGGCCGATAAATCGGACCTCAGAATGACAGAAGTAGTTATGCGTTTGGAATGTTGAAGATTATCCGGATATAAAAAAGGCTCCACAATGGGAGCCTTTTTTATATAAATATCTACTTCCAGAACAGGTTAGACATGCTCATTCAGTTTCTTGGTCAGGTGTGACTTTGGAACAGCACCGATGATCTGATCCACAACCTTTCCTCCCTTAAAGATCAGGAGAGTTGGGATACTCCGAATATTGAATTTCATCGAGATCTCCGGGTTACTATCTACATCGACCTTTGTAAACTTGGCCTTACCTTCGTATTCCTTAGCCAATTCGTCAACAATAGGACCAATCATGCGGCAAGGTCCGCACCATTCAGCCCAAAAATCGACTAAAACCGGTTTATCTGATTGAAGCACTTCCTGCTCAAATGAGGTATCAGTCACTGCGACTGCGTTTGACATTACTTACTCCTTCTTTTCTTTTACTCCTAAATAACTGTTTTCAATCCGTCTCAATCCGGCTAAACCGGAGTACTATTCTGGATCGCTAATATCTTAAATTTCATCATTTAACGCCATGCAGATTATTGAACCCGCTCCAGATTGACGTTGTCACGACCAATAACCTTACGCAGATCCCGAAGCATATCTTCTGAAGGATCGATCACATACTTACGCACATTCATACGCAGCGGTTTATTGGCATCTGGACTAAAAACATCCATGGTAATCGGTGTGTTCCCGCGATGGGTAGAAAACAACTCCGAAATTGCATCGAAATCTTCTTTGACCAGGGTTTCGGTACGAAGATTAATATGCAAACGGATCTTATCCGCATTTTTTTCGCGCAGATTCTCAATCCGGTCGAAAGCATTTGCTATGATCTTGACCGTACCACTACGGGAATCGGTGACACCATCAACCACGACTATATTATCAGCGACCAAGAGGTTCATGAACTTATCGAAGGTATTGGAGAAGGCGATAACCTCAACACTGCCCACCTCATCTTCCATGGTCAGAAAAGCAAACGGACGGCCCTTACGGTCAGTTACCCTTTTAACGGATGTAATGATGCCGGCACACGTAACCGGTGCACGGTCATCCAGTTCTTCCAGCTTTTCAGCCAACAATTGGTGACTACAAAACAGTGAAATATCATCTTTAAACTTATCCAGAGGATGACCGCTCAGATAAAACCCGATGAGTTCCCGTTCCTTCTTTAAACGCTCGATATTGGTCCACTGCTGAGCCTCACGCAAACTCGGTTCAGGAATGACACTGCCGTTTCCACCAGCTTCGAAAAGGCTGATCTGGTTGAGCTGCTCATCCTGTTGCTTGCGCTGGCCGTATTGAAGCGCGTCATCCAGGCTTTCCATCAGTTGAGCGCGGTTACTGTGAATGCTATCGAAGGCCCCCGCGGTAATCAAACTCTCAATCGTTTTCCTGTTACAGGAGCGAAGATCCACCCTGCCCGTAAAGTCAAAGATACTGTTGAAAGTCCCCTTCTCTTCACGCTCTTCCACCAATTGTTCGACAGCATGACTTCCCACACCTTTAATGGCTTCCATTCCATACTGGATCCGGCCATCCCGCACTACAAAGTTCCCGGCACCCGTGTTCACGTTTGGCGGGTCCACGGCAATACCCATACGCTGACATTCTTCGATGAAAGAAGACACCTTTTTGATATCGTTCATGTTGTGTGTCAGCACCGAAGCCATGTACTCAGCAGGGTAATTTGCCTTGAAATAGCCCGTCTGGTAAGCTACAACCGAATAAGCGGCCGCGTGCGATTTATTGAAACCGTACCCTGCGAAATAGGCCATCTTCTCGAAAACATCCACCGCCGTTTCTTTATCAACGCCCCGTTCCACAGCCCGACCGATAAATATCTCGCGCTGCTTCTCCATAACCTCGACTTTCTTCTTACCCATGGCCCGGCGAAGCAGATCGGCTTCTCCCAGTGTATAACCAGCCATGATCTGCGCTACCTGCATGATCTGCTCCTGGTAGACCATGATGCCGTACGTCGCCTTGAGTACCTTTTCCAGACTTGGATGCGGGTACTCAACCTTCTCAGTGCCAAGCTTCCGGGCGATGTAGGTCGGGATAAACTGGATTGGCCCCGGCCGGTACAGGGCATTCATAGCAATCAGGTCATCGATCGTGGTCGGTTTGAGCTCTTTCAGGTACTTGCGCATGCCATCCGACTCAAACTGGAAAGTCCCCACCGTCTCCCCACGCTGGTAGAGTTCGAAGGTCTTCTCGTCCTCCAGCGGTATTGTATCGATGGTATATTCCTTCCCGTAATTCTTTTTGATGTACTGCATAGCCGTCTTCAGGATGGACAAGGTCTTCAGACCCAGGAAGTCCATTTTCAGCAGGCCGCATTTTTCAGCGGATGGACCATCATACTGGGTGATGACATCTTTTTCCTTGGACAGGGCTACCGGTACGTAATCATACACCTTGCCGGGGGCTATGATCACTCCGGCCGCATGAATACCGGTCTGCCGTGCCGATCCTTCCAGTGTTCGGGCAAATTTCATCATCCGACGGATCTGCGGCTCAGGATCCTCGAAGAGCTGCTTGATATTCTGGTAGGTATCCGGATTTTTTTCGGGATCAAGCACTTTAGCAAACGTATCAATTCCCGGACGGTCGGGGAATAATTTTGCTATGCGATTGACCTCAGCCAGCGGCACTCCCAACACGCGACCTACATCCCGGATTGCCGTTTTGGCTTTCATGGTGCCGTATGTAACGATCTGAGACACATTCTGCCGGCCATATTCCTCGACCACATAATCGATGACCGTCTGGCGGCCTACATCATCAAAGTCGATATCGATATCAGGCGGGGACACCCGCTCGGGATTCAGGAACCGCTCAAACAGCAGATCGTACTTCATCGGATCGATATTGATGATCCCGATACAGTAGGCCACGACGCTTCCAGCCGCCGAACCACGACCCGGACCCACAAACACACCACGCTTCCTGGCTTCGCTGGTAAAACCCTGTACGATCAGGAAGTACCCGGCAAAACCCATCTGCTCGATAATCTTAAGCTCGTGCTCGATGCGTTGCGAGACCTCTTCGGTCAGCTCACCATATCGCTTTTTGGCACCTTCATAAGTGAGGTAACGCAGATAATCATCATTGCTCTTGTATTCCGGTGGCACCCGGAAAGTGGGCAGGAGCAGATCCGAATTCAGTTGCAGAATCTCTGTTTTTTCGACGATTTCGATGGTATTATCAATAGCCTCAGGAACATCCTTGAACAGTTCCTGCATCTCTTCCGGCGTCTTCAGGTAAAACTCCGGGTTCAGATTGTTGTAGTCGTCCGTAAACCGAAAACGTTTGGGATCATTCAGGTCTGCGTTTGTCTGGAGGGCAAGCAGGATATCATGAGCTTCCGAATCTTCTTTGTTCGTGTAATGACTATCATTTGTGGCGATCATCTTTACGCCGTATTCCCTGCTCCACCGGATGAGCACCTCGTTACAGGTATCCTGATCTTTCAGACCATGCCGTTGCAATTCGATGTAGTAATCTTCGCCAAACAGGCTCAGATACCACTCAAAAATCTTTTTAGCCTCATCTTCTCCCTTTTTGATAATGGCCTGATTGATCTCAGAGGCGATACAACAAGTCGTTGCAATCAATCCTTCCGAGTACTCTTCCAGCGTTTTCTTATCGATCCGCGGTTTGTAATACAGGCCCTCGACATATCCCAGAGAGCACAACTTGGCCAGGTTGCGATAACCCGTCATATTTTTTGCCAGCAACACCTGGTGGTAACGGGTCCGGTCTTCCCTGTCTTTCATTCCACTCGGAGTGATGTAGAACTCACACCCGACAATAGGTTTGATCCCGCGCTTCTGGGCCTCATTTACAAAATGCGGGACACCAAACATATTACCGTGATCGGTGATAGCCACACCCGGCATCCCATGATCCGCCGCTTTCTGGATCATATCTTCGATGCGCGCGGCTCCGTCAAGCAAACTAAACTGGGTATGACAATGCAGGTGACTATACGGGTTCATGGGCAGATATTGCTGATTTAACTGATATTATGAATAGTACACACAAATGGCGGATCACCGGATTAAGATACAATTTTAACGTTCGGGAAACAGTAAAATATTTCGGGTTTATGCCACATCCCACACATCAAATAACCCGAAACCCATACTTGGTTTTCATTCCATCTCTGCCGCCACAATCATCTTTCCGGTCGGCACATTGCCATTATTCATCAACCGCACAAGCTTTGTCGCTATTTTTGCAGGATCTCCTAAATGACCTTTTTCCTTCGATCGGATGAAATCGTCCACAAGTGGGAAATCATCTGCAGATTGCTCTCGAATAACATTCTGCATTTGGGTGTCTATGCGGCCCGGGTTGAAGGCAAAAGCTTCTACTGGATGCATAAAACCTTTCTGCTCCAGAGCCAGGGTTTCTGTGAAACGATTAAGCCCTGCTTTTGTGCTGCAATAGTTGCTCCAACCGTAATATGCTTTCGTAGCAGCGCCTGAAGAGATCATTACGACCTGCTTTCGGCACGCCCATTCCTGCACTTCATGAACAAAAAGATGAGTCAACAGCAATGGCGCTGTAAAGTTAACCTCCAGGCTTTTCCGGTATGTCTCCGGATCATACTTGCCGACCGGACCAACCGGTTCGAGCATACCCGCATTATTGACCAGTGCAATATATTCGGCCTGCTGCCAGTCAATTTTTTTGAAAATATCATGATTCAAACCGGCGAGTTTGTGAGTATCAGACAGATCTGCATGATGTACGTACACTTTACCACCTTTCTTTTCGATTGCCTCCTGAACCTCTCTCATGTTGCTGCGGGCGACCAGATGGAATGTCGTGTTGTCTCCCGCCAAGGCCTCTGCCAGATAGCGTCCAAATCCCCTCGAAGCTCCTGTGATGATGTAATGTTTCATTGGAATCCTTTTTAAAACTCACTTTCCTTCTTTTACAAGATAATAACTTGCAGCATTCCATTACCGCTCATCAGGCTGGTTCCGGCGTCCAGGCCGGAATCATCTGTTGCAACAATCGCAGGTCGGACTGCCAGTCCGACAAGAACAATCGTTTCAGATACTCAATGCGTATGTTGTGTTTTTAACCTATAGTCAGACTAATTATTGGCAAAATTGGTTGCAGAATGAATCGTCGTATACTTTATCCTAAAAGGCGGTACAATAGCCTGTAAACGACACCAGTTTTTTTAAACATTCCTAACCCACCCTGCGATCACTTCTTTTGCCTGAGATTGTATTACGATGATTACAATTTAAACGTTTGTGCTTGCCGGACTGGCAGTCCGGCCTACATTACCCCGGCACCAACTCCCATTCCAGCATCCGCATTTCCCGTAAGTCTCTATCAAATTTCTTCGCTTTCTTCAATCTGGCTGCTTCGCAACCTACGCTAACCGTTTCTTCAAAAAACGGCCATGGGTTAACGCGATATCTGAAATCCGATCCACTTTTCTTTACCGTAATTGATTGTTGACGACCATATGCGACCCCAATCGGAATTTCAACCTCTTCCGAATCTCCTATGCAAAGAACCAAAGAAAAATAATCCCATGTCCGGAGCAGTTGTTGGTATTTAAGCATGGAAGCTTCCGTCAAGAGAGGACGATATCGCTTGTCACCCAGCATCGATTGAATAAGTTCATTCTGTAGCACTTTTTGTTCATCCAAAAACATCTCTGCTTCTGTTTGAATCTCTTCAGGCTCTTCGTCGAGGCGCCTGAAATTCAGCAAATAACTGTTATGACATGACACCAGCCACGCTACAAACCGGCTGATGGTCATTGCTTTTTCAGAACCGTTTTTCCAGATGGAAATATGTTTTAAAAGCGGCATGTCCAGAAAATTGTATGGGAGACCAGTTTCAACATTTATTTCCGGTTGTCCCTCCCAGTTTGTCCATCCGATGTCATGTAATTCCGCGGCCAAAAGCAGCTCTCGTTTGGGTTCAAGCACTAAGAAGTGCTGATTTCCCCAGGCTCTGGCAATCTGTCCAGCCAGCCACGCGTGCGATGTCTGAGATATGCCCCACCAGTCGCTGTTAATCTTTCTTAATATCATAAGATGAAGTACTGGAATGCTGGAATAATGGAATTATGCATCTTTCGAGCCGTTGACGAGTTTGAACGTTTCCTGAATGGAATATACAGCACCGCTTTTCTTGAATTCGCTGCGATAGAGATAAAATGCATCAACCGGAAATCTCATTGTTTCATTTTGCGCTGAAGATTCTTCAAGGATTTCCTGCGTAAGGTGATTTCTCCCCTTCAGTCGCGCCAGGGTAATATGAGGATGCCAGGGTTTGTTATACGCCTCAAAGCCGCATTTTTCAACGACATCTTCAATGGATCGCTGAAGTTCGTTCAGAACATCGGATTCCTTTAATCCGACCCATAATATCCGGGACATACCACGCTTTGGAAAAACTCCCAGAGAATCTGTGTCCAATTCAAACGATGGTAAATGGATATCGTGTAGCATTTGAATAAGCTTTTCCTTCCGATCCCCAGGTACATTTCCAAGAAATCGAAGCGTCAGATGCATCTGGTCGAGACGGCTGTACCGGGCGTTATTCAGCTCTATTGATTCGGCTGTTTTTTTAAATGTCCTTCGCACTTCTTCGGGTATATCGATAGCGATAAACAGTCGCTCTCCATCAGCTTTCCTGTGGCTTTCCTCAGAATGTGATCCGGAACCCATCGTGCGACTCCTTCGGTTCTTCCCAGTCTACATTGATATTTTCGACACGGGCTGTGCCGGGACCTATCTCACACGCTTTGATGGCTTTCCTCACATGCTCTTCGTCGCCTTCAAATACAGCTTCAACACGACCGTCCGGCAGGTTGCGGACCCAGCCATGAAGCGACATTCCCCGGGCGGTACGCTGCACGAAGTACCGGAAACCCACTCCCTGAACTCGTCCACTAAGGAGAATGTGAGCACGCTTATTATTGGTCTCCATAGTATTTGCATCACTTAGTCAATGTTTGTTCCTTCTGTGAACATACAAAAAGATAGCACATCCATGCGTTCCTTTCTGCCTTCAGATTACCGGTTTCTATGCGTAACTTTGCCGATATTACCGAAGGGAACTGATTGTAACCCAAACTAAAGGGCTTCATCTTGTTTTATTTTGGAGGATGAATTGAAGAATTATTCCGCAATCCCCGTATAGGATATTACGTCATATTTAAACCGCACATCAGCTACCACTTTAAAACAGATTTCGATTCCAGATGCATCATTCTTTACTACTTTGGACGGCATATGTTGTTTTCATCCTGATCATGCTTGGAGTCGATCTGTGGGTCTTCAACAGGGAATCCCACAAGATAACTATTAAGGAATCGCTCACCTGGACATTCATCTGGATTGCGCTCTCAATTGTATTTGGTGCCGGTGTATACATTTTTATGGGGCATCAGCAAGGGATTGATTATTTCACCGGGTATCTGATCGAGAAATCGCTGAGTATGGACAATATCTTCGTGTTCCTGCTCATCTTTAAATATTTCGGCGTCGCTCCACGCTACCAACACGAAGTCTTGTTTTATGGTATTTTGGGAGCACTTATCATGCGCTTCCTCTTTATCATTGCCGGCGTGGCTCTGCTTAACCATTTCGCGTGGACTATCTACATTTTTGGTGCTTTTCTTGTATACACCGGAGTAAAGATGGCTTTTGAAAAGGATAAGGAAGTTCATCCGGAGAAAAATCCCATATTGCGCATCCTTAGAAGAATGCTTCCCATAACCCATGATTTCCACGAAGATCGTTTCTTCATTAAGGAAAATAAAAAGCTGATTGCCACACCCCTCCTGGTCGTACTCGTGGTCATCGAAACGTCCGACATTTTGTTTGCCGTCGACTCCATTCCCGCCATACTCGGCATCACTCGCGATACTTTTATTGTTTTCAGCTCCAACGTATTTGCCATATTGGGCCTGCGTGCCTTGTACTTTACCCTGGCCGGCATCATGGAAAAGTTTCATTTCCTGCATTATGGACTCTCAGGAATCCTCACGTTTATCGGTATCAAAATGCTTATCGAGCATTATGTGCACATTAGCACCGAACTATCCCTTATTGTTATTGCCTTTTTGCTGACCGTATCAATTGTTGCTTCTCTTGTTTTCCCGGCTAAACAGCAATCAGAGGAACCGGGAGGCCAGACCCCTGTTAAGATGTGACTGATAGTGACACCACGTTGTCAGTATGAAGTGTTATAATTATGGCGTATTTCTCCCCTCCATCCGAGGGGCCGGGGCGGGTTAAGCAGCGTTTCATTACCCGGCAGCCGATTATTGCCTAGTGTGACGCTGGATCACCCCACGCCTAACCCCTCCAAAGGAGGGGAAAAAACAAAATTCATTCGATCTTGATAAAACTCAAAACAACCGGATCTCACGGCATACGTCTTCCCGATCTGGATATCGGGCTGGACATCCGGAAAGCTGCGGCGAAATATATATTTATCTCTCATGCCCACTCCGATCATGTACCGGGTAACCGGGCTATTCCGGTGATTGCCACCGAACCGACTGCCAGATTAATGCGGGCCCGTGGCTTCACGGGTGAAATCAGGACAATAAAATTTCATGAGCCGCTGGATCTGCCCGATGCCCGCGTTACACTCTACCCTGCCGGCCATATCCTTGGGTCTGCTATGGTATATGTGGAGTCGGATGAAGGCACGCTGCTTTATACAGGAGATTGCCGGACGCCGGCCTCACCAACATGTGAAGGTTTTGAATTACCGAACCAGGTGGATTGCCTGATCACGGAAGCTACATTTGGTCTGCCAATCTACAAATGGGATTCCCATGAGACCCTCTTCGAAGAAATCCGGAAGTTTGCTCAAAGTGCTCTTGACGATGGCTGCACTCCCGTCTTACTCGGCTATTCGCTGGGTAAATCCCAGGAGATCATGCAGGCCCTGGCCCCGCTTGAACATCGAATACAAGTCCATGGTAGTGCTTATCCCCTGTGCAAGATCTATCAGGAATTTGGTTATGATCTGGGAGAATTCGAACGATACAACCGCGACACCGTGAACGGCAGCATCCTGGTGACCCCGTCTTCGGCTATGGGCAACGGCATGATCGGTTCCATCTCAAAGGCATGCATAGCTTATGTTTCGGGCTGGGCAGCACACGAATCACGCCGGGTGCAGATGACCATCGACAAACTGATCCCACTGTCTGATCACCTCGATTTCTTTGAGCTGATGAATATGTGTGAGCAGTTGCAACCCCAGCATGTGTATGTAACGCATTCTCCCAACCCGGAGATCCCCTGTTACTGTCTCGGACAACGCGGTATATCTGCCTCATCATTACATGCAGAGGTTAGCACAGATGACTGAGTACGTTCCATATTATCCTATTCCGGCTAACTCATTACGGACCTTTGCTGAGACAGCTCAAACTATTTCCGAGACCCACGGCTCGATTACCAAAATAACCATCGCCAGAGATTACCTGGCTGGACTTGAGAATGACAGAGACCTCGAACTAGCCGCCCAATTTCTGGGTGAAGGTGCCTTTTCACAAATATCAGGAAGAAGGACATCCGTCGGTCATCGTACGATTGGTGTTTGCGCCGCTGACTTCTGTGAAGTCGACTACGAGCACATCTTCAAGCCATGCAGGACAGCCACGGGTAGCAGTTCCGAAGCCATTCAGAAGCTGATGGAGAATATGCCGGCTGCACAGAATAAACGCAGTCCACGTCCCGTCTTGCTGCAACAGGTACAACAGTGGTTTGAAGATCTGGTAACTATCTCGGAGCGTGATAAAAAGACCGCATTCCTGCAGTCAATCTGGAAACAACTGACCGGACTGGAGATTAAATATCTGCTGAGGATTATGTCGCAGGGATCCCTCCGGATTGGTTTTGAATCGCGGAGTATCGTGCAGGCTCTGGCTCGTGCTTTTGACGAGGATGCCGATCAGATCCGCTACGTTCACATGATCAGCGGAAGCCTGGGACGTGCGGCGGTATTAGCCTCAAAACACGACTTGGATACGGCCCAATTCCGCTTATTTCATCCCTTGTCCTTCATGCTTGCCACCCCTATCGAAAGCCGTTCACTGGAGAATCTCTCGGATTATGTTGCCGAAGAAAAATTTGACGGGATGCGTTGCCAGCTTCATACTGATGGACGGAAAAGCCTGTTGTTTTCACGGGATCTGAATGATATCACCCGTTCGTTTCCGGAAGTTGGTCAGTTTATCCAAAAGAGAAACATCCCACCTCTGGTGCTCGATGGAGAAATCTGCGTCTATCGTGAGCAGAAGATCCAGCCGTTCCAGCAGCTCCAGAAACGGATGGGTATAAAGAAGCCCTCGGAAAAGGTCCTATCGAATTATCCTGTGCTTTTTGTGGCTTATGATATTCTTTTTTGTGAAAAGAAGACGGTATTCGACCTGGCACTTACCGAACGAAGGAAATTACTTGAAAGCGTATGCCAAGAGCATGACATCCCATATACCAACCAGTTTGATGTCGCGGACTTTGAGGAGTTGGACCAACTGTTCAACCGTGCAATTGCGCATGGTAATGAAGGATTGATGATCAAACGGAAAGACAGCACCTATGAATACGGTCAGCGTGGAAAGTCGTGGCTGAAGGTGAAAAAACCGGGCGGATCGCTCGATACGGTCATCATGTATGCCCATGCCGGAAGCGGCAAGCGTGGCGGTTATTATTCTGATTTCACACTTGGCATTCGTGTTAATGAAGACGAACGCTACGAGGAAGAATTCATACCGATCGGCAAGGCATATGGAGGATATACCGACGCAGAGATGAAACGGTTAAACCAACAGATTAAGGAGCTTGTGGTCGACAGATACGGCCCAACGCTGGCCCTTCGTCCCGGAATCGTTGTAGAAGTTGAGTTTGACGAAATACAGGTGAATAAGCGAACAAAGGCAAAATATACCTTGCGGCTGCCCCGGTTCAAAGCTATCCGGTGGGACCTATCCCCTGATGATGTAGACACTTTAACTGACGTGGAACGCCTTTATAATGAGAAACAACAGGCCGACCGGCTGGAACAGACAGAGTACCCTTCATTTTTTATTTCAGGGGAGAAGAGGCAGAAAGGGCTGTAGAACCATCATTTAAGACTCTAAATGTGATAAAAAAGGGGATGCCATAATTTTGACTAATGGCATCCCTGGTTATGGTTTGTTTAACCTTGCCTAAATACCAGGCCGATTCCACACAGCTTATGACAAGTTAGTTACTAGTGGTTACATTGAACACAGATGTATATACCCCTGCTTCTGTATAATCACGAACTTTGACCTTGAGTGAGAATGATTCCGTGACTGTATTAGTATAGGAATATCCGGTTCCCACCTGGTGAAAAAGATCGCCTGGTCCGTTTTTCCTGTACCATGTGTAGGTATATGGCGGAGTGCCGCCCGATCCACTGACGCTCCAGGTGCCCTGATAACCGTTCGCTACAAATTGTGGTCCAGATATGTAACCAGTTAATGTAGTGGGGGTGGCTACCCCGATCACATCTGGATTCCCGTCCGGATCGTTGGTGACAGATCCGCCATAGGTTACTCCGTCCGGTGCCGCCAGTAAAAGACCGGCCAGATGCGGAGTGGCCATGGATGTTCCACTTAACGTTGCTGTACCACCTCCAGGCCATAGTGAAAGAACATCCACACCCGGCTCGCTATAATCAATGGGCGGATTCCCATAATTGGAAAAAGAGGCGAATACATTATTGCTGTCACAAGCGGAAAGGGTCCAGACATTAGTATTATTGACATCAGCAGGAGACCAGTCACCCGCATTGGGATCCTCACTACCGGAGTGGTTGCCCGCAGCAATGGCGAAACGAAGCCCGTCATTGGCATCATTTTTAACGGCATTATCAATATCCTGATTGACAGGGTAAACCTGTAAGCTCATATTAATGACATCAGCGCTGCTCGCATGTAGGGGAACGTAATCTAAAGCATCAAGAATGCTGCTTATTGGACAGTTTCCGTATTTGTTGCATGCCTTAACCGATACCACCGTTGCCCCGGCGGCCACACCGACAACATCAATGGAGTTATTTTTGGCAGCAATGATACCTGCTACGTGGGTACCATGTCCGTTATAATCATTCGGATCTTCACCTGAAATGAAAGAGACACTGTTAGTGCCGTCAACATTGAGGTCGGAATTGCTCAGGTCAATGCCCGTATCGATAATCCAGGCTTTTTTGCCGGTGCCGTCGAAAGGTCCTCCCACTCGTTTAATTCCCCACGGTACTGTTTGAGTGGTTGCGGTTTTGGATACGATTTTACCACCGGTTGAACTTATTTTAAACCAGTAGTTTTGACTTACATGATCCACCAATGGGTTTTTTTGGAGATTTTTCACCTGTCTGGACGTCAGATGCGCGGCAAAGCCACGAAGAGCATATCGGTATCTTGAAAAAACGGAATCCTTTGATATCCCGACGTTATCCAAAACAGAATCGATCTACAGTCCAACCATTTGTCCAATTACAGGGCCCATTCTGCCGTTAAACCGATCCTTTAAAACCACAATGTACTCTCCCTTAATTAGTTGGGAATCCGGTACTGCTAGGGCTATCAATGGTTCAGACGCTGTCGGTGAAGTTTGACTTTTTACTTGGGGGGGGGTAGATTGAACCAAGCCTTTGTTATTACAGCCCATTATTAAAAGGGCTAGTACCATTCCTGAAAGGAATACAATATGAAAACTCAATCCTTTCATCACAACCTCCTTTTTAAAAGGTGAATGGTTTAAGTGATGAAGTCTTTCGAGATGTGATAATCAGGGAAGGCTCCTTAACTTTAAAAGAGACACTTCCAAGCAATTTGTTACAAACAATCTCCAAAAAAATGAATAACTTTTCATTATGTCATTGGCGGCTAATCAGTTTAGGTCTATTTCTTTTTCTGACGGGTTGTGGTCTTTTTAGTGATAAACAAAATACAACAACTCATCTTAAGGATGGCTGGTCGGAGGTCGGATTGTCAGGCGACTCTATAACGAGGTTTAAGCGAAATGGACAATATCTGTATGCAGGGACGAACAACGGCCTCTACCGGCATGATCTATCCGGATCAGATAAATCGTGGAACAACCTGGGACTTGGCGATCATAGCATCAGGGACATGGTAATTTTTAATGCAAGCAAGATTTTGGCGGCGGTGGCTATCGCTGATTTTGCCTCGAGTGATCCTACCCTTTTCTTAACCACAGATGGAGGCAAATCATGGAAAAACTATCAAAATGGTTTTGGTGGGACTAATCATAAGACTTGGATTGAAAGTCTTGCTCAGGATCCAACGAATCCGGATATTCTTTATGGTGCGAGGGCCTTTCTTATTGCCAAATCGACTGATCAAGGGTTAAGTTGGAATCCTGTATATGGGGCATGGAGTGGTTCTCTTGGAATGTGTCCCGTTTTGAAAGTTGATCCCAATAAACCAAGTACGATATGGGCGGGGGGAACAAACGGCGTTTTTGATCCCATTTTGTGGAAAAGCACGGATTACGGGTCCACTTGGCAAGTTCTTCTGAAGAATGTTTATAATGATGGTGTGGAAACCAATATTTCTGATTTGCTCATCAACCCCCTGCATTCGGATACCTTACTCATTGGGGAAGAAGCTGGTATCAAAGAGGGCAATGGTATTAAGCGGTCATACGACGATGGACAGACCTGGACAAAAGTTTACAATCAAACCCCGGTTTATACCCTGACCAGCGATCCAATTAACACCGATCAGGTGTACGCTTCCGGTCATAATCAGACTTCCACACTTTTCTTTGCCTCTTCCCCCGATTTCGGGAATACCTGGAATATCGTGACTGACAGCGCAGGTCCTTCGGGCATATACACCAATACCCTTTTTTCCGACACCCTCAACGGTAAAAAAGTGCTTTATTTCGGTACCAACAAAGGGGTGTACTGGTACGTTACGCCGGAGTAGGTTAATGCTTTCACCCTGTCACGCTCAGCCCCCAGATATTCTCAATGTCCGGGAAACAAACGTAGAAGGGCTTGGTTTGCATGTAGATCACGGGGAACTCACCCCCATCCCTCCGAAGGATAATGTCACTAACTTAAGATATCTGATTTTTTAAATCTAAAATCGCTGATCGTTAATCGTCAAAGAGGAAGCAGAGCTTCCGGAATTACATTCCCAGGCAGAGCCTGGGAATGAGATATCTTTTTTACATCCCCATCTTCTTCTGTAGTTTCTTCGGGATGGAGTTCTTATTAACCATGATCGTGGTTGTGTTCATCCGAATGTATGCCGCTGAGGCATAGAGATACCCGTTATCGGGATTATTGGTGCCCCACGAATTCTTGATTCTGTAAAAGATCTGCCCGTTCTGATCCTTGTACATCCCAACGATTTGCATCCCGTGATCATCCTGGGTGGTGTAGTTGTCGTACATTTTTTGGCGCAAATCCTGGGTGACGTTCATTTGCTTATACGCATGAGTAAACATCGAGTCTTTTTCGGATCTGGTGATAGCATCCCACTGTTTGACATAGGCCGGTACAATTGCCAGACCGTGTTTGAAGCTGAATCCGGCATTGCTGACATCGGCACCCCAGGCAATGGTGTATCCGTGTTGCACTGCGTTATTGATGATGTCCATCATATCATCCAGTTTGATGTTGTCGTATTTGTACCATTCCCAGTTATCCGGAATTTCAAGAATATACTTTGAGTAGAAGGGATGATTCTCAAAAGAGGTGATCGGGATGTAATCATCCATGTTCAGACCCAGGTATTTTGCAAATGACTTCGGCGTATACTCTTTGCCCTTGTACATAAAGGTCTTCGGAATCTTGCCAAGGTATCCGTTGAGCGCACCGTCAAATGCATTGTGCCATTCCGGGTCGAGGAATCCATCCGGATTGGAAATGACGGCATCCAACATTGATTTCAGAACCTTATCCATTTCCAATTCACGATACGTAGTTTGACCATCCGGCAGGCCGGTATAGGCATAGAGCGGCATGATGCCGTAATGTTCCCATACATATTTCACATCTTCAGCCTCACCACCGGCACCAAACTGGGCATGACCATGCATGCGGACATATTTGTAAGCCTTATCCTGGTAAGCATGATTCACCACAAACATAGGTGATAAATTAATGTCACCCTTCCCGGTGCGAATCAACTCTGACTCAAAAAAGGAAGCTGTTGAAAAAGACCAGCAGGTTCCTGACAGAGCCTGATTCTTAACACGAGTAGCTTCAATGTCTGTGATTCTTTTAAGATGATACGGCCCAACCGTTACTTCAGCTTGCTGCGCATAGGAAGTTGCACTGTAACTCAGACATGCAGCTATGAACAGCAATAATAGGGTTAACTTTTTCATTGAATCTTCTTTCTAATTGATAACTAAAACCTAAAGTGTACATCATATTGACATTTTTTAAAAGTCTTAAAGTGATCGTTTACTGTAGTTTAAGCGGGATTTATTACACTTTAGATGGCATATATTCTTGATCTTAATGAACTCAGGGATTGTGAAAAATGATTCGTAAAATATTGTGAAGATTTGCCGGAACCATCCGTCAGTTTTTGACGTACTTTCTCTCAGAA
This sequence comes from uncultured bacterium, assembly GCA_963787205.1. Classification (GTDB taxonomy): domain Bacteria; phylum Bacteroidota; class Rhodothermia; order Balneolales; family DATFMH01; genus DATFNI01. Next base: position 41,184 of record CAWBCD010000016.1, on the reverse strand, counting down.
TATCTATAACCGATTACTATAAAATTATTTATTAGAAAAATGTCAACTAACTGGACTCTCGAATCGATACCCCCGCATGATTTTTTCCTTTGCCTGGATGTCAATGAATATTTCGACTACGAACATGATCCAAATGACATCTTTGAAAACGGTTTTACCCGATCCGTTCCAGTTGGCGATCAGGATGTGCTCGTTACCGTATTTTTCAACGGGGATCCCGAGTCCCCGGCTTTCTCCGTTCAGTGTCCCGACTCATTGACCAAAGATGAAATGGAGGAAGCAAACAAGTCGCTCGCCCGGATTCTTGGTACGAATTTGGATCTGCGCCCGCTCTATGATCAGGCGGCAAAGGACCCTGTTCTGGGACCCAACCTTATGGAGTTTTATGGCCTCAAGAGGATGAGCAGGGCTAATATTTTCGAAGACTCTGTCAACCGCATCATACAAACGCAGATCAAACATAAACCCACAGCCCGCAAGATGGTGTTTGGCGTGCGCGAGGCTTACAGCCGAATCCTTACCCATCAGGGAAAATCCATACCGACCTGGCCGCGACCGTCCGATATCGTAGGGGCCGATCCGGTGGCCATGAAAAAACACGGCCTTTCTCTGCGCAAAGGGGAATATCTCGTCGGTCTCGCAGATAAATTCGTATCCGGTGGGTTGAATATGGCAAAACTGGAAGATGCTGCTCCCCTGGAGTTCTATGACACAATGACATCAATACGCGGTGTGGGACCAACCACTGCGCAGGACCTGATGCTTTCCCGTAATCGTACCGATGCCAGTTTTCCAAGCAACAAAAACGGCGGGAAAGAACATGGCCTGCGGCGCTGGATCATCTACAGCTACGGTGGTGATCCGAATAACATTTCAGAGGAGGATTTTCAGGATATGATCAAAAACTGGAAAGGATATGAAGCCTCTGCCATCGAATTTTTGTATATGCACTATATCGTCAGCGAGCGCAAAAGAGGCAAGTAGATCATTTTGAATTATGAATTTTGAGTTTTGAATTTTGAATTATGCTCGTCGGTGGCATATAGATGGGATCATAGGTTATTCCTGGTTGTCAGCAGAGTCGTTGATGGCATTTCCCAAGTCCTTAATGTCAACCTCGAGTTTAAAGTGTGCCTTGTTCTGTCTTTTTTGTTATTGTTGATCACAACCTGTTGCGTCCATTAAATTTTCCATTGTGATTAATCACGGCTTATCAGATATCTGGAATCGCTTAAGAGGCGTTACGCGTATCCAATTCCGGGCTCAATCCGGCCTGCCCAACGGATGGGATGGTAAGGGATCGGGATCAGTGGTTGTAGAAAATCCCGATGAACATGTTTTGATATTTAACGAACAAGGTAAATGGAGGTCACCCTCCGGCCGGGAATTCGCATTTAAGAATCGTTACCGATGGACAATTCTGTCTTCAGGTCTTCAACTTGAACATCTCAGACTTGGAATCCATAACCCGGTTTTATTAGTCGAATTGCAATCTTCCGGTCTTAACAAATGGGAATCCATAAAACCACATATATGCGGAGATGATTTGTATTCCGGAATATTAAAACTCCGCGTTGACGCTATTGAACTCATCTGGTCCGTAACGGGTCCAAAAAAATGCGAGAAATTGATGACTATTTACACCTGATTTGAAGTTGTAAAAATGAGGATTGTAGACGGAGGAAGAATTATTACCTCGGGTGGAATTACATCCGGAATTGACCTGGCACTCTGGATCATTGAAAAGCACTATGGAAAGGTCCTCGCCGAATCAGTAGAAAATCAACTTGAATACAGCAGGACCGGTAAGATTTGGCATGAATAAAATAGCTGCGACACACCGGTTGGGTGTATCGCAGCATGTTCACGGTAGACACGTACCGATCCGACAGCCTTTTTTAGAGAAAATCCCCCCCTCACTGACAGGATATCATGAGAAATTTTTGATTAGCCTCCCCCATCATTTAAAATAAATAATATATCTATAAAGATATAAATATCAACATTAAAACCAACTTTATCCGACTCTGAAAGCTCCTCAAAGATGCTTTCACCACAACCCGATGCTTGATTACGGAATTGCTGACGAACAAATAATGTCACATTATTTATCAAATATTAGAGACACATTAAATATTAAATTCATTATCATTAAAACTAACCATATATATTACAATTATTGTCATATAAAATTAATTATAACAATAACAATTAAACTTTCATCTTTTGGTATTATCTCCTCTTCATTCTTCTAATAAAGGATTTTGAAATGCATGGGATTATTCACTCCGAATTAAAAAAATACGTTGAAACAAACCATGGCCAGGATGTTTGGGACATTTTACTTGAGAAAGCGGGCTACAACATAAAATATATTTAACCGGAGGCATGTATAGCGATGAGGCGGCAAAAGCAATTGTAATTGCAGCTTCAAAAATGACTAACACGCCTGTTGATCAAATCCTTGAAGATTTTGGCGTATTCATAGCTCCGGACCTTATGAAAATGTATGGATCGCTCGTTGAGCCGAAATGGAAAACTATGGATATGCTATTGTATGCAGAAAAAACTATTCACCGTGTCATACGCATGAGAAATCGTGGTGCACAATCGCCAAATCTGCTCTGGGCAGCAATGCCATTTCAAAACCGAACTTCGATTTCACAGCTGGCAGTAAGTATCATCCATTCAATGATTACGCGACTTTTTTAACTCTTTCCCAGGCATTTGAAGATACAGGAGTACGTGCCTACAAGGGACAAGCAGGCAATCTCATGAGCTCAGACAGCACCCCTCAGACTACCCCTTGCACTATTTTGCTCGTGCAAGGGCAGGAGGGATTTTATAATTCGAAATCCAGACGTAAAACCAAACCAAATACATTCTGCCATTCAACACTTTAACTGAGGATAGTGAGTCCATCCCATACTGGAATCTTCTATTTTACCGGGGTACCCAACAGATACATCTTACCTGTCGGTTGCGGGACCCCTCCTTTTTAGTTCGAGGGCAATAGCAAATGCGCTCAATGAAGACTGACTGACATCACCAAGTTGATTCACTTTAAAGAAAGCCGGTTGATTGATAGTATGAACAGCAAAGACTCCGGCACTTACCGGTTTTTCCCCTTATATAGCCCTTAACTGATATTCTTTATTCTTCGGTACAGGCGGGAGATTTGAAACCTGAAGAATGGCCCGGTTACCTTTGGGATCCCAGATAATCTTACCATAACCATCAGGATTTACCTGTTGTCCGTTCAGAATCAAAACATCGATATCACGGGCACCCAACACGGATAAAAGAGCCTCTTTTTGCTGAACCTGCTGGATAAGTTCCGTAATTTGTCGATTTCTTATATTCAATTCACGCTCCAGCTGCCTTGTATACAAGGACATACCGATACCGATCATCCGGAATACTCCCGCTGCAGCTGCCACCCAGCGGTACCATGGATATCGATTGGTTTCCGGTTTATCATCTAATGGACGAGCAGTTACTCCCTGGGTCCCGATAGTTTCAACACAGTTCAAAATTTTCTGTTTAATGCGGGGAGACGGAACCTGTGGCGAAATACCCATTGAAATAGGCCACTTCAATTATCTTTCTCTGATCTGCGGGCATTTGTTTCAGCGACTTTTTCACCAAAGCAGCTCTGTCCAACAACATGGAGTTCTCCAGCGGTTTGGCCTCGTCTGTCACCGGGTCAACGAACATATCGTCGATATCTGTCGCTTCACGTATCTGGACTTTGTATTCCCTTGAATGCGTTCTGTCAGATAATACGCAATAAACTTCCTGGTCGGATTAAGCAGAGGGCAAGATACACTTTCCCGTTAGGAATCAAACAAATGATAAACGGATTTCGACAAAACAAAAAGGCTCCGAATCTCATGATCCGGAGCCTTTTAAAAGGATTCTATGAGACGGTGATTACATCATTCCGCCCATTCCTCCCATGCCGCCCATATCGGGCATACCTGCTCCGCCACCTTTACCGTCATTTTCTTCCGGTTTTTCGGTGATGATAGCTTCTGTTGTCAGCAGGAGGCCAGCAACTGAAGCAGCATTTTCGAGCGCGGTACGGGTCACTTTCGTCGGATCGATAACACCGGCTTTTACGAGGTCTTCGTAAACTTCAGTGCGGGCGTTGAATCCGTAGTAGTCTTTACCTTCTTTCACCTTCTGAACTACGATAGCACCTTCTACACCTGCATTATTGGAGATGATGCGAAGAGGCTCTTCGATGGCGCGGCGAATGATCTTGAAGCCGATTTCCTGATCAGGATTTTCTCCCTTCAGGCCATCGAGCCCTTTCGCAGCACGCAAGAGAGCGACACCGCCACCCGGAACGATGCCTTCTTCAACAGCAGCGCGGGTAGCATGCAATGCATCTTCAACACGGGCTTTCTTTTCTTTCATTTCCACTTCTGAAGCAGCACCAATGTAAAGAACTGCAACACCACCACTCAATTTAGCAAGACGTTCCTGCAGTTTTTCACGATCGTAATCGGAAGTAGTGGTTTCGATTTGCGTCTTGATCTGATTGATGCGGGCCTTGATGTCATCTTGTTTCCCATGACCGTTGACAATCGTGGTATTGTCTTTGTCGATGTTGATACGGCCGGCTTGTCCGAGCATGTCGAGAGTAGCATTTTCGAGCTTGTAGCCACGCTCTTCAGAGATGACGGTACCGCCTGTCAGGATGGCAATGTCTTCGAGCATTGCTTTCCGGCGATCGCCAAAGCCAGGAGCCTTCACCGCAGCGATCTTAAGAGAACCGCGCAGCTTGTTAACAACGAGTGTTGCAAGTGCTTCGCCTTCAACATCTTCTGAGATAATCAGGAGAGGCTTGCCAGTTTGAATCACTTTTTCGAGTACCGGCAGGAGATCCTTCATCGAGGAGATCTTCTTGTCATGAATCAGAATGTAAGGATCTTCCATTTCCGCAACCATCGTGTCGGAATTGGTTACGAAATACGGTGAGAGATAACCGCGATCGAACTGCATACCTTCCACTGTTTCAAGATAGGTTTCTGTACCTTTGGCTTCTTCAACAGTGATGACACCATCTTTGCCGACTTTGTCCATTGCATCAGCAATCAGTTTACCAATGGTTTCGTCATTGTTGGCCGAAATGGTACCAACCTGCGCAATTTCATTTGGCGAGCTGATATCGCGGCTGATTTTCTTGAGTTCAGCAACAACAGCTTCAACAGCCTTATCGATGCCACGTTTCAGGTCCATTGGATTGGCGCCGGCAGTCACGTTCTTCAATCCCGCATTCACGATTGCCTGAGCAAGAACAGTAGCGGTTGTAGTACCATCGCCAGCATTGTCGCTGGTTTTGGATGCTACTTCTTTAACCATCTGAGCTCCAAGGTTCTCCATCTTATCGGAGAGCTCAATTTCTTTAGCTACGGTTACACCGTCTTTTGTAATGGTCGGAGCACCAAAGGACTTCTCGATGACAACATTACGTCCCCGGGGACCCAGGGTCACCTTTACGGCATTCGCAAGCTTGTCAACCCCTTTCTTGAGGGCATCACGAGCTTCGATGTTATAATTGATTACTTTAGCCATAGTTATCTAATTGTTTTTAATTGTGATTCTATTTTAAATCAAATTCAGGAAACTACACCGAGAATATCGCTTTCGCGCATGATCAGGTAATCTTCTCCATCCAGGGTGAGTTCAGTACCGGAATACTTTCCATATAACACTGTATCACCTGTCTTAACCGTCATATCGATTTTCGTCCCATTCTCGACCTTTCCTGGTCCGGCTGCAACAACCGTTCCACGTTGAGGTTTTTCTTTAGCCGTGTCCGGTATGATAATACCAGAACTGGTTTTTTCTTCAGCCGAGTCGGGCTTTACTAATACACGATCAGCTAAGGGCTTAATGCTTGCCATATGATTGACTCCTGATTTTTTATGTTTACGTTTTCAGCACTCTAACCTTTAGAGTGCTAATTTTATTTGAATAAAAAATACCAATAAACAGTACCTGATTCAATGAAATGTTAGCACTCAGGTGTAAAGAGTGCTAACACCAGGTTTAAAAAAAACCTCCCACTTACCGAGGCAGCTTATTGTTTAACAACAACCATGCCAATGCATCGATGTCAGACCGCTTTATCCGTTTTTTCAGGCTGATTTGACAGGTCTGACTTGATATGACTGACAAAATGACGAGTTGTCAACCTGACAGAAGTCGTTTCTCCTCCAGTAATACTGTCAGATTTATAAACTCCATGGGGCTAAGCTCTTCCGGCCTGCGGGTCAAATCAAAATCGATGTCCACTCCGGCACCAATGATGGCACCGAGCCCGTTCTTCAATTGTTTTCGTCGCTGATTAAAAGCTGTTCGAACAACTTTCTTAAAATTTTCGAATCGACACGGCAGATCCGGATGAAGGAAATCAAGACTGATTACACCACTCTCAACTTTAGGTTTTGGGAAAAACACATTCCTGGAAACAGTGAATTCGTATGTAACTTTTGCCAATGCCTGGGTTTGCACACTTAAAATTCCGTAAGCTTTTGTTCTTGGAATGGCTGTTAATCGTTCTGCAACTTCCTTTTGAATCATGAAAACAGCTTTGTTGAAAAACCTTGATCGATCCAGAACGGCAAAAAGAATGGGACTTGTGATATAGTATGGCAGATTACCAATAACAGACAACCGCCCTTTCTTCTCATACAGTTTATTCCAGTCGAAACGTAAAATATCCTCGTGAAATAACACTATATTGGGGTGAATAGAACGTAGTTGTTCGATAGCTCTCTCATCAACTTCAATGGCACAAAAATCACGAAACCGGCTGATCAAACGTCCAGTTAACGCCCCGGTACCCGGGCCGATTTCTAAAACGGGTGCATCGGATTTTACTTTTAATACTGCAACAATTTTATCTGCAATGTTGCCATCTGTCAGAAAATGTTGGCCCAGACCTTTACGAGGTTGCATAAACGGTTGATTAATCCAAAATTTGTTACGTGATTTATTAAATGCTTCGACTTTTTTTATTAATGTACGACGCTCAAAATTACAACCACTTATCATTAATTGAATGGAGATCGTAAATCCCGCCAATTTTTCGGTTGAACTGGGTTTAAAGACATTGGAACAGAAGGCCCGAAAAGGATCGTCCAATACGTCGCTGAAAATAGGGCTCCCCCGGGAACGATCCAACGATGAACGACGCATAAGTCTCACACCGGGTGGTGTTTCTGTTCTTGTAGCTAACGGACATGAGATCTTTGTCGAGAAAGATGCCGGTCTGGAAGCTAAATTTCCGGACAGTGAATATGCAGATGCCGGAGCCAATATTGTATATCGCCAGCAGGATTTATATAACAAATCTGATCTTATCGTAAAAGTTGCCCCGCCGGCAAAGGATGAGATCAAACTCATGCATAAAGATCAGATCCTCATCTCTGCTGTTCATCTGGGCAACCAGGAGAAACCGTACTTTGAAGAATTGCTTGCCAGAAATATCACCTGCGTCGGTTTTGAATTCATGCAGGAACCGGATAAGTCATTTCCAATCGTTCGGATGCTCCATGAGATTATCGGTTCCATGTCGATACAAATAGCGGCTCACTACCTTGAGAGTACCAGCCAGGGTCAGGGAAGCATGCTGGGAGGTATTTCCGGTGTTCCCCCGGCAACAGTGGTCATTCTTGGGGCCGGTATCATTGCAGAATATGCCGCTCGCACGGCCCTGGGTTACGGAGCGCAGGTATTTGTACTGGACAATAACCTCTCGCAACTGCGACATCTGGAAAATTCACTCGACCGCAGGATTATCACTGCAATGGCCAATCATCAATATCTCACCTCGGCTTTGCAGTATGCCGATGTTGTGATCGGATCAGCACTTATTGAAGGTTTTCGTGCCCCTTGTTGGGTAACCGAACCAATGGTGGAGACTATGAAGGATGGCAGCGTCATCGTTGATACGGTCATAGACCACGGGGGCTGTGTTGCCACAAGCCGGCCCACAACACATTCCGATCCGGTGTACATAAAACATGGCGTCATTCATTATTGTGTCCCCAATATTCCATCAAGCGTTGCCCGAACAGCGACGCATGCACTTAACAATGTTATAGGCGCATTTCTGATGGACATCGGAGACGCCGGTGGGGTGCATGAGGCCCTCTGGAAGATTCCATCACTTCGATCAGGAACATATATCTATAAGAATCACGTCACTAAAAAGTTTCTTGCGGATACCTACGATTTGCCTTATCGAGATATAGACATGCTTATTGCAAGCCACCTGTGATGGTGATTCGTTGCAAACGCCTTAAGATAAATCATTAAAATTAGGGTGCAACATTTCCCAAATAAGCCGAAAAATATCATAGAATTAAAATATTTTCGGTTTTGACTGGTTGGTAACTTATCTGAAACATTACATCGTTTTCGATTGACAAAAACCAATATGGTACGGGGTTCCTCAGAGCTAAGTGTGCGCAATTACAAGCGAATATTCTGGATCAATTTGTTGATCAGCATACCGCTTTTCGTTTTCTTTGCATGGCCGTACTATCAACTGGGTATTATGCTGGAAGATCCGGATTTCATCTTAATACCGGGAATGGTATTATTCTCTATCGCATTCACTTTCACCGTATTGCATGGCCATGTCACCATGTCGCTGGGTATCCCTCACCGCGCTCATTATTATCAATGGCTGATCAACCGTAACTGGTCATACGGTCTTTTTTTCCATCCAATATTCAACCGAACACGATTCAGACTTATGCTGGTCCTGACAAGCCTGATTTTTCTTGCGATTGGCCCGTTATTTACCTGATGGGATTGTAAAAAGCCCCATAAATCCTCCAGGTTATGGTAACCCAACAAAATCTTCTTAGAAAAAGGCTGCCAGTCTTAAATAAAGGCCTCTTAACCCGGATTATTCACGAAAAGAGGTATAATGGAAAAAACAGGGAATGGATGTTGTATCCATTCCCTGTTTAATGCAAAGATAGAATATATCAGGCGTTGGAAAGAACCTGTTGCTTGATTTCGTCGACTACCGATGGATCCAACAAAGTAGATGTGTCACCAAAATTGTCGGTCTCGCCAGCAGCAAGGTTTCTCAGGATACGGCGCATAATCTTACCTGACCGCGTCTTAGGCAATCCGCTGACAATTTGTATCCGATCCGGTTTGGCTATCGGACCAATAATGCGGTTCACAAGATCATTGACCTCGCGTTGAAATTGCTCTTTATTTTCCGGTTGTCCGTCGACAATAACGAATGCATAGATGCCTTCTCCCTTAATGTCGTGGGGGAAACCAACAACAGCCGTTTCAACGACATTGGGATGTTCGTCGATCGCATTCTCGATTTCAGCTGTTCCCAAACGGTGACCGGAGACATTAAGAACGTCGTCTACCCTGCCGGTTATGCGATAGTAGCCATCCTCATCCCGGCGACAGCCATCCCCGGTGAAATAATATCCCCGGTAGCGACTAAAGTAGTTTTCTATGTAACGATCGTGATCGCCATAAACGGTACGGGCAATACCCGGCCATGGATGTTTAATGCAAAGATTACCCTGCACACTGTTTCCCTTTATCTCCTGATCACGCTCATCCATAAGCACGGGTTGTATACCCGGCAACGGCAGTGTCGCAAAACCCGGCTTGGTTGGCGTAATGCCGGCCAGCGGTGATATCATAATTCCACCAGTTTCGGTCTGCCACCAGGTATCTACAATGGGAGCACGTCCTTTTCCAACATTGTCGTGGTACCAGTGCCAGGCCTCCTCGTTTATAGGTTCACCCACAGTGCCAAGCACTTTCAGGGAGCTGAGATCATACTGATTGACATAATCGAGACTCTCCTTCATGAGGGCACGAATAGCAGTTGGGGCAGTATAGAAATGTGTAACACCATACTTTTCGACGACTTCCCAGAAACGTCCCGGATCCGGATAGGTTGGTACCCCTTCAAAGATAATGCCGGTTGCTCCATTTAACAGCGGACCATAAACGATATAGGAGTGTCCCGTTATCCATCCGACATCTGCTGTACACCAATAAATATCATTTTCGGCGACCTGAAACACATTGCGAAATGTGTAACTCGTATATACCATATAGCCGCCGGTCGTATGCACTACCCCTTTGGGTTTGCCTGTTGAGCCTGAAGTATAAAGGATGAAGAGAGGGTCCTCCGCGTCCATTTCGGCCGCCTTGTGCTCTTTGGAGGCATTGCGAATAAGGTTGTGCCACCAATAGTCACGGCCTTCAACAAACTTAACATCCCTGTTTGTGCGACGGCAGACTATGACTTTTTCAACACTCGGACAAGATTCCAGTGCTTCATCAGCAATATCTTTTAGCGGGATATCCTTTTCACCCCGACGTCCACCATCGTTAACGATCAACAATTTAGCCCCGCAATCCTGAATACGCTCTGCCAGCGACTGTGCAGAAAAACCGGCAAACACCACTGAATGCACGGCGCCGACACGGGCACAGGCCAGAACAGCTATGACCAGTTCCGGTACCATCGACATGTAAATACAAACCCTGTCGCCCTTCTTCACACCCAACGATTCAAGGACATTGGAAAAACGACATACATCTTCGTAAAGTTGACGATAGGAAATAGTGCGTCTGAAGGAATCCGGATGGTTTGGCTCAAAAATAAATGCGGTTTTATTACCGATCGTATTGAGATGTCTGTCCAGGCAATTCTCAGTAATATTTAGCTTGCCCCCATCGAACCATTTGATATCGGCGTTTTTGAAATCACCCTGCAAGGTTTTTTCCCAACGTTTTCGCCAATAGAAGGTACCCGCCTCGTGCTCCCAGAAAGCTTTCGGGTCATCGACACTCTTTTTATAGTCTTCTCTGTACTCTTCTATACTATCAATATTCAACCACATAGTAGTTCACAATTTAGGTTCGTGTTACTTTTTTTGAATAAACTCCTAATAATTAAGGACGCCTGGCAACATCGGATGGAAGCGTTTTTAATTATTGAAGTATGATTTTTTTTCTGTTCTTTTGCAAATCAAAATACGATACAGGCAGGAATATCGGTATTTTTTCTCCGGGGGTACGAGCTAGCAATAAGTATAAAGCTCTGCCGGCATAATCTTGTGAATATCATTTTCCCGGACTCGGGTTCCTATGGGTTTACAGCAATAATACTGCCGCACATTATTGCGTACGATTTATAATGATGATGAAAGATAGAAAAACTCAAAACTTCCCTTCGGAGAAATAGTAACTTCGAACTACCTGCTTGATTTCCGTCTATAGCACTCGTGGAGGATTCGAATGATGCGCATCTTTTTTACCCTGACATTTGAGTGGGTAAGATCCAGATTGTCAGCAATCTCCTGATTACTGAGTTCCGGATGATTCATAAAGTATTCGATGAATGTCCGTGATTCTTTATTAAGCTGTCCCAAACACTCGCGGAGCAGACGTTGGCGTTCATCATCCAGTATGCGATCAAACTGTTCTGCCTGGTGTTGAAGGGTAATATTATCTAATCCACCTTTCGTATACCGCTTCTCATTTCGAATAATTTTCAGATACTCATGCTTTACTGAGCGCAATATATATACATAGAATAACTGTTCATTGCGAACGCCGTCTTCTCTTATACGCTCAATAATATCAGCAATCGCGGTGTGTACACTATCCTCAGCATCGGGCAAACTGGCCTGAAATCGTACCTGAAGATAGTCGACCAGTATGGGTACAACATCCCTGAGAACTTCATTTATCCGTTCTTCTTCGTGGGACTGTATTGCTACAACAAGGTCCGATAAGTCAAGATTGAAACGATCAGCCATTTAAATCAGATCGACTCTCCCCGTTTTTAAACCAATATTTAGGGTTCCCCTTATCATGATTCACTTACCCGGTATTCTGATAACAGATTAAAAATTACAGATGTCAGCTCTTCACCAAAAATGATTACATCTATATCATTATAATCGGCAGAAATGAGAAATTCTTTCGCCAAAATAAAATCTCATTCATATGATATTGTTCTCCCATCTTTTTTGGGCATACTTCCCAAACCCGCGTTTTGTCCAAAATGTTTATTCTTATATATCCGAATTTCATCATTATTAGACAAAATTAATATAAGCAGAATTTATACCTAATGAAATATACCTACTCGATTTAATCGTAATTAAGATTATATAACTATAATTTTGTATACGTATTAAAAAGGATAATTGCAATGATCAGTAATACGAAGCATACAAATACGAATATATTTGTACATCAAAGTACTTTTATAAAAGTATTTTTACTTATAGAGATTGTTTGCCATTTATTTATAACGAAATATAGGTCATTCCTTGACAGTTTTTATGATTTATCGGTAACATTGTATCGACCGTTAAATATAATTGTAACTATTAAAAATAGTACGCCGCCATGAAAACAAATTCTACAATCAAATCCAGACTTTCCGTCCTTTTCGCAATAGTATTTGCATTACTCATCGCCGCAGGATGCGGTAGCGTAACAGACGCAGGACTTACAAAAGCTCCAACAAAGCAAGAGCTGAATGCAAAGGGTAAAGATCTCTCCGTGACCACAACAGCTACCAACAATAACAAAGGTTATGATGTCAGCGGTGGTGGTGATCCACAACCTATTGTTATTAGATAATCTGGTTTAATATATCTGACTTAAGAGTTAGTCAGGTACAAATATTTTTATCTTCTTAAATTAAGCCGATAACGTTCACACGTTATCGGCTTTTTTTATATCAGAATTCTTGTGTCTGCACAATTCAGAAGACTTTCTGAAAGTGCGAAATCTCTACGTCTGAAACCTCACATCTTGAAGTCATTCTTCACCATACTACTTTTTTTACTCTCGTTTGTCATATCAAATACATATGGGCAAGCCCTTCCGGCGCAAGCTTCATCTGAAATAGGACAAAGTTCAAACCGAATAGAGGAATCGGAAACAGATCAGATCAAGCGGTATATTTCCCACCTATCAGGATCAGATGCAAACCTTTACTATTGGGGGCTTTTGTCAATTTATAATGATTCGAAATACGGAAAGAATCTGATTCAAAAAAAATATTGGGAATCAGATAACGTCTATCTGTACTGCCTGACACATTTCTCTAATGATGAGAAGCGGTTTCGGTTTCTTTATAAAAAAAAGCGTGATACGGATTATCTGATTCTGGCCTCTTATCTTTCAGGGGATAAAAAAAGATTACGCTTACTCTCTCATAAGCAGAATAAGTACCGTAAGAACGTAATTGACATTCTGTTAAACAAGAAGGATACGTACATACCGTCCCATCAGTTATCCATCCTGGATATCTATCTGAACACGAAATTATTCGACTATTCGAGTAATGGCGTATCGATTATATCCGACACGAATCATTTTAAAAACGCTATAATAAATATTCTAAAATTAGGATACCTGGACTCAAAAAATAAATTTAATGAAATCATACAAACATACAGACAGACAGACTTTAAATATCTTCCAATATCTAAAATTAAAATCAAAACATGGCAATTGGTAGCATATGCATACTACACAAAAGGTTATTACTACGATGCAATTGAACTATATAAAAACAAACTAATTCCTTTAGTCGTTTTTGTAAACGACGAATTTTTAAAACAAAAATCATACTCTAACTATGGGGCTTTTTTTTATTATATAGGGGATATAATTAACGCACAAGAATATTTTAAAAAAGCCTATGACTTAGCAAAAAAAGAATCCGACTATAAAAATTTTGACGTTATTATCAATAATCTTGCAATCACATATTTAAAAATGGGGGAATTGAATAAAGCAATAAGTCTCCAGTATGAATCCTATAAATATGCCCTTAAATCAGATAACAAAAAGACGAGCAGTTCCATCGTCAATAATCTTCCCTACTATTACATGAAAATTGGTGACTGGAATAATGCTCTTATTTACCTAAATAAATCATATAAACTATCTTTAAAAAGTGGCTCTATCGAAAATATTATTTCATCCCAAATAGGTCTGAGTCAATACTATTGGAAACACCTTAAAGATTTTACAAAGTCAGATTCTTTGATTCGAACCGCTCTGGAAGAAGCCAAGAAAGGGGGCTTATATAAATATACTATCATGGCTCTTTCTGACGAAGCTTCCCTACTAAAAGATTTTAATAAGATACCTCAAGCCATTGTCATTCGTGATTCTATATCAGTTTTATCACGAAATAAAAAAGACTGGAAGGTTTGGACAGCCAATCAGATTGGGAGAGCTTATTTGTTAACTAAGTTGGGGAAATACTACACAGCTGATTCTATTCTTTCCAAGTTGCCCCCTGAAAAATTATCTGCCGTTGAATTTCAGGACATTGTTGACAAAACGATAGCCGAATCAAGGATCTTAAATCATTCACATAAATTTTCTGAAGCTATTGATAAACTTTCTACTTTAAAAGGTGAAATTTTCGGGCGAGTGAGAAACAGTCTTGATCGCCAGAGCGGACATCTCATGCTTACCGATGATGAGCTTGAAAGCATCCATTTGCTTATCGATTTGTGCCAGCAAAAGGGTAAATATGATAAGGCTATTGCATTGCAGGACCAGGTTAAAACTCTAAATAAAGCTGCTTACTTAAACAGTTCTGTCTTAAAGTCTAATGTTTTTAATGATAAGGAACTTATTCAGGACCGGTTGCTTACCAAAGAAATTGAGCAGTATCGTTCACAATTGGCCAGCGCGGACTCTAACCAAATAGTCACTATTCAAAATAACCTTTCCGATGCGATAGCACAGAAAAATGAACTGGAAAATCAGATAGCCAAAAATCTGAATAAAAAGCCGGTAAGCGTCAAGGATATTCAGGACAGGCTAACAGGTCAGGATGCCGTTCTTTACTATACACAGTTCCATAATACGATATACTGTTCGCTAATCACTAGTGATCAGATTAAAATCCATAAAATTCCTTTACCGGATTCACTGAAGTCCGTTTTTGAGGGGGCGGCACATTCCTTACAGGGAAACCACGCCAATCTGACCGGACTCTACCATATCTATCACACCCTGTTTGATAGTATGAATGTTGATCCCTATAAAAGATTATATGTCGTACCTGACGGCATCTTATATCAGATTCCGTTTGGTATCCTGCCAACAACACAACCGGCCAACAGATATAGTTATGGTTCGACTCACTATTTAATCGAAAACCACAGCATCAGCTATTACACCTCGCTACAGGAATTATATCATTCATGGAAACCATCACATGATAAATTCAAATATGAATATGCGGGTTTTGGAATCGATAAATTTAATAATCGATACAGCTCTCTTGCCAGTAATAAGGTACTCGGAGCGCTCCCCAATACGGTCAAAGAAGTAGTAGCCATTGATTCCCTTTTACCAGGAAACCGAAAGAAAAAACTTCTTTTCATTGACAATTCTGCGACCGAATCAGCCTTCAAGAAGATTGCTCCGGAAACGCGTATTCTGCATCTGGCAACGCACAGTGAGGTTTTTTACAACGAACCACTGTTTTCTGTGATTTATATGCACAAAAAAGTGTTTCAGAATGCCAGTCTTAGTGATGATTCTCCGCAGGATGATGGCCAGATCCATGCCTACGAACTATTCCCGCTTCACCTTAGAAGCGATATGGTCATGCTCAGCTCCTGCGAATCCGGTACAGGCTCGTATATAACCGGCAGTGGCTTAATAGGTCTTAACAGGGCTTTCACCTATGCTGGTGTCAAAAGCCTTGTCATGAATATGTGGAAGGTGGATGACAAGGCGGCCGAGACGGTTTCTGTTCAGTTTTATAAATATCTGAAACAGGGTCTGCCCAAAGACGAGGCACTACGCAAGGCCAAATTATACTACCTGAACAATATCGATTCCGATCCGTTAAAGTGGGGGTCTTATATCGTCACCGGGAAAATTTCACCACTTTTCCATCCAATCTGGGACTTAACAACCATCGCAACCCGTTTTCTAATTGTTCTGATCGCGATCGTTGCAGGCTATGTGACGTATCGGTTCAACAAATCGTAGGTAGTATTTCAAATAGTGTGTCTGGGTCTCCTCGCCCGGCAAGCTAACTTACATTTTTTCTTTTAATGTTTCATCCGAGGAGCCCTGCCCGGGCAGGGCTCCTCGGATCGGCCGCTCGAACAGCCGGGGTTCGTGATCCAGACCGGGTAATCGGCGGGTATAGGCCCGCTTGTCCATCGAGACTTTCCCCAGTAATACCATTACGGATCAAATCGTAACCTGACACACTCATTATTTACAGGGATAGTGGTTTTATTCATTACACTTTTCTCTTGATCTGTGCCAGCTCTGGTCACTCAGCCCACGATAACCTTGCTAACCCGGATTATTCACGAAAAGAGGTATAATTAGTAGTTATCATATTGATTTTATTATTTTTATAAATTTGAGGGGAATCCTCAATTTTGGGTATGGTGATTCATAGCTTCGAAATTTAGCGGTGGGTTGCGTTGTCCCGAAAATGGCTTATCAAACGTCCCGAAAGCATTCGGGACGATTTTCTGGCACCATTTCCGTGACGCCTTGCCCACCGCTAAATTTCTTGGTGAATAATCCGGGCTAATTTTTAAAGACATATTTTCATACGGGCATAAAAAAGGCAGTTCCCTCGCTGGAGAACTGCCCTGTAACGAACATATCGTATGATGAAAGGTTCAGGTTTTTTGATCTAAAACCGCATCAAGTTTTTTCAAATATTCTTCAGTAACACGACGATAAGCCCCGTTCAAATCATAAGCCTTTTTGATAGCCGCTCGTGCTTCTTTCAATTGACCTTCTTTCAGGTAAGCATTGCCCAGATACCAATATGCCTTTTCATATGTCAGCACATCTAATCCCTGCTGCTGGGGTATCTGACTAAAAGCATTAATGGCTTTATCGATCTGAACCAGGTTGTAATACATTATCCCGAGATTTGTTAGAGCTAATGCTCTGACTTGTGGATCTGCATTTTCTTCAAGAATGTTCTTGAATAGCGAGATTGCCTGTGTGGTTTTACCCAAATTGGCAAGGTTGATACCTCGCTGAATATCAGACTCCATCGATCCGTCCATCGTGACAGCCGAACGCGTTGTCTGCATTGCCAGTTGATGCAAGGCCGTGGGCGGGGTCACACTCGTGTGCAGATTAACATTCAGATAGCCAAGGATACCTATTGTAATAACAACAGCTGCAGCTACAGCAACACGGTAAAAACGTCCTCTTCGTGACTGATGATGTCCCGCCTCTACCAAATCTGTATCTTTAACTATATGCTTCAGGTTAACTACAGTCTTAAAGTAGTCGTAGTAATCGGGACGATTCATCATCTCTGCCCAAAGCAAATCAGATTCCTCCTCGTTGAGGCGTCCTTCTATATACATTTCTATTTTTTGTTCTATCGTCAACTTGTTTACCTCGTGGTCCATAGCATTTTCTCTCCATGTTGTTAATTGCTACGAAACAATTATAAACATTTTATCGACTGGCAGACAAATAAATTGATACTAAAACAATACTTTTGTCCAAAAAGAGTATGATTTGGCCTCTTTTTTATTGAAAATCGTGTCATATGATTTTTTTTTGTAACAAACAGGCGACTTATGTCTCTTATATGGTTGAGTTGTAGGCTAAACTATTAAGTATAGTCTAGATTCAATAATAAAATGAGCAAAACATGGACATGAATAACAATAACTCACTTTTAGTACCATCATCAAAAAACAGACCGGTTATTTCTTTTCATATCTGGAATAATAATAACGAAAAACATTCTTCTGACGAAAAATCGGGGTTCAATAAAAAAAATTCTTATTCAAGTGGGAAAAGCTCTAATGAATTGGAGCACTATAATAACTCACAAAACCTGGTTCGCATTCTTCATGTCGAGGATAACCAGCAACTTCGTTTGATCACAAAATTTTTATTATCCAATGTATGTGAAGTTGATAATGCTTCCTCACCTGAAGAAACTGAGCAAAAAATCCTAAAAAACAGTTATGATCTTATAATGATGGATCTTGATCTGGGTAATGGATTGGATGGATTGGATCTTAGTCGAAAAATTCGATCTATGGCTGAATACAAGCACACTCCGATATTGGCGCTTACGGCAAATAATGATCCAATTGTTAAAGCCAAGTGCCGTCTTGCCGGTATTAACGCTTATATCGAAAAGCCGTTTTTGAAGAGTGATATCATTTCAATAATAGAAAACCTGACAAGAAACAATTTCTAGTTTTTTTTAATGATATTATAAACCTGTTGAACTTCTTTTTACCACTATTGAGTCTGCTATAGATATTTGTTGTAAAAATTTCTTTTTGGGATATTAAAATCATTACAACATTACTCCTTGTCATGCATTTCAAAACAGACTCATCACATCCCCCCGCAATTCTGTATATAAAATAATCTGTTGGTTATTTGGATGAATTTATCTCCAATTTGTGTATTTATTTATTGGAGACACAGTGAAGTGGATAATTACCGTCAGATGCCTACATTTACAAAAACACTCAATATCAAGAACACCCCAAAAGCTGAAATGACAAAACCGGCGGCATGATTAATTTTTTTCAGTGTATCATCCGTAAAACGTTCCCTGAAAAAGTCCACCCCGCCGATGAGAATACTCCACCAGAATGAGGCTCCGGCGAAAACACCAAGTACAAGAACCGTGGCCTTTAAGTGATCAATGTTTTTTGTAGTTAGTCCCAGACCTGCAAAAATAGCCAAAAAGGCAGCTATTGTAAGAGGATTTGTCAGAGTCAACAGAAACGTTGACGAGAATTCTTTAAACAGGCTGGAATCTTTCTCTTCCATGACCTTCTGTTGGATCCCCCGTGTAAAAACCCGGATTCCGAAAAGAATTACGATCAACCCTCCAATGCCTCTCAGCATTTGTTCATGATCTATCAAAAAACCGGATACAAGAGTGAGTCCAAAACCAGCTATGATTCCGTACAAAGTGTCTGCAACTGCAGCCCCCATGCCGGAAACAAAACCATTTTTACCACCTCGCACAAGTGTCCGATGAATGCATATCAAATTTACGGGGCCTAATGGAGCTGCTATTGTGATACCAGCTAAAAAACCCTTCAATAAAACCGTCACGTCCATTCAAATCTGGTTTTAATCCACGGTGTACAGGCCAATAAGCCTGACCGAAAACTGATAAAAGGACTTAAGTATATGTTTTACAAGCATATACAAACGAAGCATGAATCCTTTTAAATATCAAATATATCTATAACAGCGCTAACTGACCACTTTTTTATTATTCAAAGCTTGCTTCAAGCCGGATCCTTTTGGGGAACGTGCGTTACCTGTTATCAGTAATTATAAACTTAAATTCATGCGATCCCATCGTGGCCACAGAGATTATTAAGATACCAGATTTTATTGTCTTTACATCGTTTCAAAAAAACATTAACAATAATCTGATACACCTAAGCGCATTGTTACAAACGTAGGTGGGGTAACATATTGTTGTGCTGTTCGAACGATTTGATCTGCGTTTCCATTTATGCGTAATAAGTAATTATTTGAGAATCAGGACCAGAAATTTTTCATTCGGAGCGTGCCATGGAAGTAACTACTATACCGAATCGTGAGGCATCCACAGAGGAGCGGTTTGCAAAACTGTCCGGCAGATATAAGGAAGTCAGGAAGCAAACCGAATATCTATGCGAACCGCTTGAGCCGGAAGATTATGTAATTCAGACGATGGAGAATGTGAGTCCTGCAAAATGGCATCTCGCCCACACTAGTTGGTTTTTTGAGACTTTTTTGCTCTCCGAATTTATACCTGATTATAAAACGATGCATCCCAAATATGCGTTTCTGTTCAATTCGTATTATGTACAGGCCGGCGAGAGACATTGTCGTCCCAAACGGGGGCTAATTTCCAGACCAACCGTCACTGAAGTTTATGAGTATCGCAAATACATAGACGAACAGATGATCTCCTTAATGAAGCGCCCTCCTGTTGACAATCAGGATCGGATTGCCGGGATCATTGAAATCGGACTAAATCATGAACAACAACATCAGGAACTGATGCTTACCGACATTAAGCATGTTTTTTCGATGAATCCCCTGTATCCGGCATACCAGGAAAGAACCGTTCCTGCCATTGAACGGATTCCTGACATTTCCTGGAATGACTATGAAGGAGGATTGGTGAATATCGGTGCAACGGGCAATACTTTCTGTTTTGATAATGAATTACCCAGACATAAAGTTTATCTCGAGCCGTTCCGGTTGGCTGACCGGCTGGTAACCAACGCGGAATATCTGGAATTCATGCAGGACGGCGGATATGACAATCCTGTGCTTTGGTTATCAGACGGATATGCTGTTAAGCAAAGAGAGAACTGGAAATCACCCTATTATTGGGAAATACGGGATGACGAGTGGTGGATGATCACCCTGCAGGGACCGCGTAAAGTAAATCCGGCCGAACCGGTCTGCCATCTAAGTCATTATGAAGCCGATGCCTTTGCACGTTGGTCAGGTGCCAGGCTGCCAACAGAATCGGAATGGGAAATAGCCGCTGATGCGGTGGAACACGCCGGCAATTTTGTCGAGACCAGGAATTATCACCCTGTACCGGTAACGGATGATAACGATTCCGTGTTACATCAAATGTTCGGGGATGTCTGGGAATGGACCGGCAGTTCTTATCTTCCCTATCCCGGATATAAGCCTCTTCCCGGAGCTTTGGGAGAATACAACGGAAAGTTCATGGCCAATCAGATGGTCCTCAGGGGCGGATCCTGCGTCACCCCCAAATCCCATATCCGGAAAACTTACCGTAACTTCTTCCACCCCGATTCACGCTGGCAATTCACAGGTTTACGTTTAGCTAAAGACCTATAATCAAGTAATAATCTAATTATTCTTCTATGGAATCGACTCCCCTGACCATCACACGTATGCGTGATGAGGTCCTGCAAGGTCTGAATGACTCATTTAAGACTATACCATGCAAGTATTTATATGATGAAAAAGGGTCTGAATTATTCGATCAAATTTGTGAACTTGAAGAGTATTATCCGACAAGGACAGAATTGAAAATTATGGAGGACTATATTGATGAAATCCTCAATTCTGTCCCCAAAAATTCTTTACTCATCGAGTTGGGAAGCGGAAGCAGTCTGAAGACGCGACTGTTGTTGGATAATCATCCCAAACTGGCCGGTTATGTTCCTGTAGATATTTCAGAGAATTTTTTACTTGATACTGTTGAACAACTGAGGGTGGGATATCCGGAAATTCCGATATTACCCATGGTAGCCGATTACACTCATCCTTTTGAGATTACAGATCTGGATTTGCCACACGATCATGTTGTGGTTTATTTTCCGGGTTCTACGATCGGAAATTTTCTACCTTCACATGCAGAAACCTTTCTCAGGCAGATTAACAGTATTTGCGAAAATGATGGCGGACTTCTGATAGGTGTTGATCTCAAAAAAAAACCTGAAGTTCTGGAAAAAGCCTACAACGATAGCAAAGGCATTACTTCGGCGTTCAACAAGAACATACTGGTAAGGATTAATCGCGAATTAGAGGCAGATTTCAACATAGACCATTTCAGGCATGAAGCTGTATACAACCGTGCACTGGGCCGCGTAGAGATGCATCTGGTTAGCCTGAAAGATCAGGACGTACGTATAAGCGATGAGCTAATCCACTTTGATAAGGGAGAATCAATCCATACGGAAAACTCATATAAGTATGAGATTAGTGGATTCAGTGAAATGGCTCGTAATGCGGGATTTGAGACACAAAAAGTTTGGACGGACAAGAACGGTTATTTTGGGGTCCTTTATCTCTCCACAAACGGCTGAATCAATCTCGCGAGAGGTGCAAATCTCGAACCGTGCTTACCCATTGCGTAAAGTGCCATGTCCGATTAACACCATGATACGGCGATCGCAACAAGCACAATTGTACCTGAATATAATAGAACAGTGGGCAGGAGATGTGCATGGTTTATGGTCCATCCTACTCCTGATGGTCGGTTAACAATTATCCTGCGATCATCCTGATTGAAGTAAATGACATTCCACTTCCAGAATTTCCTGTCTATTTGAGGTTCATCTTTGTAGACGTTGGCACCCATGGTTCGATAAACCTCATTACAAGATGAACGTAAAATGCGACTAGCTGTCATAAAGTTGGTCATAAGTATAAAAAGTACCAACACAGGCAGTATCAATTGGGCGTGTAATCCAAAATCAATACTCTTATAGTCTAGTTCGTAATTAACCAGGATGATATACAAGACCAGAAAAACAAATAGATTAGTCGTCAGTAACTTATTTCTCTTCTTGTTGTACTTGCGGACCTTCAAACTCCAGCTCGAATCCCTGGCATACCTTTTCAATTTGTTCAAAAAGTTATCAGAATTTTGAACGAGCATTTGGTAGGCAACCAGTACAGCTAATGCTAGTACTATATATATACTGAGGAACAAAAACTTAGATATAAAAATCGGAGTAAAATCAATAAAATGGCTTGAGGTGGAGCTAAATTCGGACTCACGACCAAATTTCATGATAAGCCAGATGAATGAAAGTAAGGTAAGGGAGAGATAATAATGACTTGCCCTCCTGATATAGGGATTTAACGTATCCGCTCTCATAGGTCATGCTCAAGTAAGTGATAGTTATAGTAGCGTTCGGTCTATGAAGCTAATTTAATGATATCACAGTGTCAATAGGTAACCGGCTATCATTCTCCGTATTTAGGTGAAATATAGGTATAAACCATTGTATTATAGACCCGAACCAGGTGATTTTTACGACTGCCGGATCACTTCAGCTATTAAAGGACCGTTTGACAACTAATAACATGGCAAGTCGGCATGTGTAATTATTCCTGTTGGAAGTCAAGCATAATGCAAATATGTTGTCCGAATGGTATATGAGATAATCCGTCTTCGTTCAGTTAGTAAACGCTTTGGTGATATCGAGGCTGTACATCCCATCTCACTGGAAATCAACGAAGGAGAAACTTTCGGCTTGATTGGTACCAGCGGCAGTGGCAAGACAACCACGCTCAGGATGATTAACAGGCTTATCGAACCGAGCAGTGGGAGTATTACAATTAATGGAGAGAATATCCTGGATCAGGACCCGGTGCGGTTGCGACGTAGTATCGGGTATATGATTCAAAACGTTGGACTTTTTCCACATTACACGATCGAAGAGAATGTCGCAATCGTTCCCAGACTTTTGAATTGGAAACCGGACCGTATTAAAGAGACGGTACGCAGGAACCTTACTCTTGTCGGATTAGAACCTGAGCGATTCATGAAACGTTATCCGCATGAATTGAGCGGTGGTCAGCAGCAGCGTACGGGTCTGGCGAGAGCACTGGCTGCAGACCCTCCAATCATCCTGCTCGACGAACCATTTGCCGCAAGTGATCCAATATCACGAGCAGATATTATCAATGAATTCAAGAAATTGCGATCCCGGGTAAAAAAGACCATGGTATTAGTGACACATGATATCCCTGAGGCTTTTGAGCTATGTGACCGGATAGCATTGCTTGACGAGGGATTTCTTCAGCAGACCGGAACCAGGGAAGATCTGCTCTTTCGACCTGATAATGAATTTGTGCAAAATTTTTTCGACTCCCATCGTCTGTCCCTTGAAGTCTCCATCACAACTCTGGCCGATATCCTTCCTTACCTGGTACTCAAAGAAGCGGAAACTTCAGATCTGCTGCCGGAATATCAGGTCGATCAATCAATCGGTACGGTTCTGAATAAAATATCCACATCCCCTAACTACGGTACAGGAATTCACATTCGGTTAGCAGACAACAAAGTATTGGTGACTGATGAACACAATTTGCTTGAGGCACTGCTAAAATTCAGATCACACCAGAGGGGAGCAAGCAACTGATGGGGTCTTTTTTCAATTTCCTGATTCAAAACCGTCACGAGCTGCTGATTCAGCTTCTGGAGCATATCGGGCTCACATTCGGTGCCCTCGCCCTGGCAATTCTTATCGGTATCCCACTTGGAATTTATGCCCATCATTCCCAAAGAATGCGTAATTCTGTGCTTGGATCAGTCGGTGTAATACAGACCATCCCAAGTCTGGCGCTGCTTGGATTTTTATTGCCGCTGTTTGGTATTGGTCCCGTACCTGCAATTATCGCCCTGTTTCTGTATGCACTGCTGCCTATTGTCAGAAACACATTTACTGGTATTCACGAGATTGATGCATCGATCATTGACGCAGCCCGTGGCATGGGTATGTCCGATCTGCAGATCATGATGAAGGTCCGGATACCACTGGCAATGCCGGTCATATTCGCTGGTATCCGAACAGCTACAGTTATTAACGTAGGGGTTGCGACATTGTGTGCACTCATTGGGGCCGGAGGATTAGGAGAATTCATCTTCCGGGGTATCGCTCTTAATAACGTAACGATGATCCTTGCCGGTGCCTTCCCAGCCGCACTTCTGGCGCTTGCGCTCGATCTCATACTTGACCTTTTTCAAAAAAATCTAAAAAGATGGAAGAATTTCATCGGTTGGGGTATGGGTGCAACTGTTGGCCTTATTCTTATTGTCTTTGGTGCTCATATGACCCAACGACCTAAATTCATACTCGGACTAACACCTGAATTCACCGAACGCGCCGACGGATATCACGGTCTTGTTAAGACCTATGATCTGCATGCGCCGACTATCGAGATGAATTCGGCGCTGTTATATCAGGCACTGAAAAATAAACGTGTCGATGCTATTGTCGGCTACTCGACAGATGGACGCATCAAAGCATTCAAACTTCGTGTACTGGATGATGATAAACACTATTTCCCGCCGTATTACTGCGCACCCCTGGTCAGAGACCAGACCCTGAAAAAATATCCCCAGTTGCGGCCTATTCTTAATCATCTCGCTGGTAAACTGAACAACGCGACGATGCGGGAACTTAACTACCAGGTAGATCAGCTCCATAAAAGCCCGGCCGACGTCGCAAGAAACTTTCTTAAGACCAAAGGATTTCAGACAACAATTGTGAGAACGGGAACACCAGATATTGTTATTGGCGGAAAAAACTTTACCGAACAATTTATTCTCGACTGGATGTTCAAGACACTCATCGAGAATAGCAGTTCACTCACGGTTGGACTTCAAACCGGTTTGGCTGGTACTCAAATCGTATTCAATGCTCTTAATAACGGTGAAATTGACCTCTATCCTGAATATACAGGAACCGGTCTCTACGTAATCCTTAAAGCTGATTCAGCACAGGCTGATTCCCTGCTCAATGATCAGGAGAAAGTCTATAATTTTGTTAAAGAGGAAACAGAAAAACGATATAATCTAAGCTGGTTGCGACCGTTAGGATTCAATAATACGTATGCTTTGATGATGCGTGAATCTCAGGCCCGGTCCGATCATATCAGAAGTATTAGTGATCTTCAGCATTTCGTTGAAAAAAATCACTGACATATCTTCATTTGTACCCTCTTAAAAATACTGTATTTTATCAGCTAATTTGACAGTCCGTATCGGCCTGATATTGATCCCAGCTTTTATTCATTAAATAAAATCATTCTATGTGTAAAAAAAATCATCTCACCTATTTCATAATAGGATCTTTGTTTATTGGTCTGAGTGCCTGTAAGCAGCAATCCAGTGGGAACCTCCCTAAACCGGATTTAAACAACAAGACCGATCGGGTCAGTTACAGTATCGGCTACGATATTGGGCAAAATTTCAAACGCCAGGATGCTGACATCAATCCTGCCGTGCTGGCCCGTGGTGTAGCTGATGCGCTCAGCGGAGCAAAAGATACCAGCCTTTCCCAGAGCGACATGCAAAAGGCTATCCAGCAATTTCAGAGTGATCTTTACAGCAAGCATATGCAAAAACAGACCGCTCTTAGTAAAAAGAATGAGAAGGATGAAGAAGATTTCCTTGCAAAGAATGCAAAAAAAGACAGCGTTCACGTAACAGATTCCGGACTGCAGTATAAGATTTTGAAAAAAGGAACAGGTCCCAAACCAACAGCCAACGACGAAGTGACTGTTAATTACACAGGAATGCTGCCAGACGGTACTGTATTTGACAGTTCCCAAAAACACGGTGGACCTGCCAACTTAAATGTCGGCCATGTCATTCAAGGATGGACAGAGGCCTTGCAAATGATGCATGTCGGTGGCAAGTGGCGCTTGTTCATTCCTTCCAAACTTGCTTATGGAAGTCGTGGTGCCGGTTCAACCATTGGTCCGAATCAGTTGCTGATTTTCGATGTTGAATTGCTTAAAATCGATCATCCAAAAAATCAGAAAAGCAGTAAATAGTTCTGATCTGATCAATCATTTTGAAAGCCGTCTCAAATGGGACGGCTTTTTTTATACTTTTTCCAATGAATAGAACAAGGTTTCGATACAATGATCAGATGGTCTGATATCGACCTGACAAGAGTTTCGATTCACTCTTTGATCTTTTTCTTCTAACTCAGTTATTGACCGGCAATTGGTCGCTGTTGACCGTCTGCCCTGTACCTATCAAAGGAAACCTGATGGTGAATACGCTCCCCTCCCCTTCCTGGCTTTTCACGCGAATGGTGCCATCCATCAGATTAATCATTCGACGGGTAATCGGCAGGCCGAGCCGGTATCCCTGTTTCTTATCCTCTCTTGGTATGATATGGTCCGGTTTTACAGCATCGAACAGATATGGCAACATTTCTTCTCTGATACCCACACCGGTGTCCTGAATTTTAATCTGGGCAAATTCACTTCCATTCCTCTGCTTTGGTCTGATCTTTACGTGGATATTACCCTCATTTGTAAATGTGATGGCATTACCGAGAAGGTTTACTATCGCATGTTCAAACAGAACAGGATCGATACTCGCCATTACCGGTACCGGGCTTTTTTCGATCACCAGTTCCACCTTCTTTTCCTGAGCCTGTGGTCTCATCCGTT
The DNA here is from genome assembly GCA_963787205.1 of uncultured bacterium. Taxonomy (GTDB): domain Bacteria; phylum Bacteroidota; class Rhodothermia; order Balneolales; family DATFMH01; genus DATFNI01. Next base: position 14,166 of record CAWBCD010000016.1, on the reverse strand, counting down.
CGGCTATGCCTTCGACAACCTCCCTGATATCCCGAACCTGCAGGTGTAGCTTCTTCCTGTCTGCCTCAACTTCGGCCAGGTCAAGGATGCCATTAATCGTCTTGAATACATGTTCACCCCGCTGGTAAATTGATACGGCAATTCCCGATACATCCGGATCATCATGATCATAGGCCAGCCGGGAAGCCCCTTTTAAAATCTCATTCAACGGTTCCCTAACCTCATTACTGATATTGGCAAGCAGGCTTGTTTTAAAGAGATCCATCTCTTCGGCCATTTCTTTGGCAGACACCAGATTCTTTTCTGCATCCTTCCGATCGGTAATGTCGAGCATCATACTCAAAACCCCCGGTCTGCCGCTCAAATCAATTTTCTCGACAGATAGCAGTACATCCCTGAGTTCACCCAGGTTGGTACGGATTTGCGTCTCAACAGCATAAGGTGCGGTATCTTCTTGTAGCAGATGTCGATGCAGGTGATCCCATTCCGACTCATCTGCCCAGATATGCAGTTCGTTGATTGTCCGGCCCTGCACCTCGCCCTTTTCCTCATACTCCATCAAACGGACGAAACTATCGTTCACCATCAATACCCTTCCTTCATCAAGAGTACCAATTGCGATGGCCACAGGTGCATTGTGAAAAATTCTTGAGAACCGTTCCTCCGATCTTCTCAGGGCATCGTCCGTCTGTTTCCGTATCGTCACCTCTTCCTGCAGCCGGCGATTAAACTCCGATAATTCCCGGGTACGCTCCTCTATTCTATGCTCAAGATCATCATATGCCCTCGTCAGCAATTCCTGAGCCTGTTTCCTTTCCTTTATTTCATGAAGATTTTTTTGGTATAGGTCCTCGTAAATTCTGATGATGTAAAAAGCAGCAAGTGTTGCAGCCAGCGTACTAAATCCGATAGTAAGAAAATGCGAATGCCAGATTGAGATCTGCGGGAAGATGAGCATCTTCACTGCTTCAAACAGTGACATACACATCAACATGATTACAAAAGTAATCGCAAGTGTTTTGATGAGCTTATATTTCGGACGCGATGTAGACATACTGACAGCTAGTCGGGGGAAAATTATAATTCAGTCTTTTTCACCTTGATAAAAAAGGTAAAAGGTGTCTGCCGTCGGTGTACACGATAATGGGTTAGGTACAGATTGTAGTCAAGTGGTGTAACAAAAATACATAAAAGAGTCATTTGATAGGTTAAATTATTGTTACGTTTGATGCTTATCCTTATTTAAAACGTTCCTCTTTCATCCAAAAATTAAAGCCATCCAACACCAGTTAGATGGCTTTAAGGTTAAGTTCGAAAAAATCAGGAGACCGGTTCGGTTTTTTCGCTCTTGTCTTTATACTCTGAAATGGGTGGACAGGAACACATGAGATTGCGATCACCGTATGCATCATCGACGCGACGTACTGAGCTCCAAAATTTACGTTCCTGAAGCCACGATACCGGATAAGCCGCCTTCTGCCTGGAATAAGGGAATGGCCAATGATCAGAAGCAATGACGGCCATGGTATGCGGGGCATTTCTCAGGACGTTATTATCTCTGTCAGCCACACCTTCCTCGATTTCTCTGATCTCTTCACGTATGGCAATAAGGGCATCACAAAAGCGATCCAGCTCCTGTTTGGTTTCACTTTCTGTAGGCTCGATCATCATAGTACCGGGAACGGGGAAGGAAACGGTAGGCGAGTGAAACCCATAATCCATCAGGCGCTTGGCTATATCCAAAACTTCAATGCCGGCACTCTGTTTGAAAGGACGCAGATCAATGATCATCTCATGCCCGACTCTCCCATGCTCTCCGACATAAAGAACCTGATAATGACCTTCCAGTCGTGATTTAATATAATTCGCATTTAATATTGCATACTCCGTTGCAAGCGTTAACCCTTTGACTCCCATAAGTGCAATGTAGGCATATGAAATTGTCAATATGCTGGCGCTTCCCCAGGGTGCTGAGGCAACGGGGGGAAGATGTTGCTTTCCATCATGTGTAAACGGGTGTCCCGGAAGGTAGGGAGCCAGCTCTTTGGTGCAGGCAATGGGACCCATACCCGGTCCGCCTCCGCCATGGGGTATACAGAATGTTTTATGCAGATTCAGATGGCACACATCGGCTCCTATCCGTGCGGGCGACGTCAAACCGACCTGGGCATTCATATTTGCCCCGTCCATATAGACAAGTCCACCATTTTGATGGATGATATCACAAATCTCGGATATCGCCTCCTCAAACACGCCGTGCGTTGAAGGATAGGTAACCATCAATGCGGCCAGTTCAGCGGCATTCTGTTCGGCTTTAGCGCGAAGGTCTTTGACATCAATATTGCCTTTTTCGTCGCATTTCACGACTACAACCTTCATCCCGGCCATCACGGCGCTGGCGGGATTGGTACCGTGAGCTGAGGATGGGATCAGTGCCACCTTTCTCTTCGAATCTCCACGCGACTGATGCCATGCACGAATCGTTAGCAAGCCGGTAAATTCGCCCTGGGCCCCCGAGTTTGGTTGTAACGAAACGGCGTCGAAACCGGTTATAGCTTTCAGCCATTCCGCCAGATTATCGAACATTTCTTTATATCCGAGAGCCTGATCCGTTGGCACAAAGGGATGAAGCTGAGAAAATTCAGGCCAGCTCAGCGGTATCATCTCTGTTGTGGCATTGAGCTTCATGGTGCAGGACCCCAGTGATATCATCGAGTGAACAAGAGACAGATCTTTGTTTTCCAGTCGCTTCAAATACCGCAGCATTTCATGCTCGGAATGATACTGATGAAAATTCGGATGTGTCATGAACTCGCTGGTTCTTTTAAGTGAACCGGGAATTCCTGCAGTTACCTCATGCGAGGCTTTGTTTGCATCAAAAGCAAAGGTTTGTCCGGAGGCATCGCTGAAAATATCCATGATATCATGAATATCAGCAGTTGTGGCCGTTTCATCCAGGGATATGCCGATGTGATGGTCCGGAAAGTACCGCAAGTTTATTTGCCTTTTCAGTGCAGCCGAACGGATCTTTTCACGTGTTTCTTCGTCACCGACATTTACATACAGCGTGTCAAAATAGACAGGGTTCTCATTGTGGAAACCGAGCTCTCCGAGTCCTTGATCAATCAGCCGGGCCTTTGCGTGGATACGCCAGGCGATATGGCGCAATTCATCGGGTCCGTGATACACACCGTAGGCTCCGGCCATAACGGCCAGCAATACCTGGGCAGTACAAATATTGGATGTTGCTTTCTCGCGTCTGATATGCTGCTCCCGAGTCTGCAACGCCATCCGATAAGCGACATTACCATCGGCATCTTTGGATACCCCAATAATTCGTCCGGGTACCGTGCGCTTATACTCATCACGTGTAGCAAAAAAAGCGGCATGGGGACCGCCATATCCCATAGGGACACCAAAACGCTGACTTGATCCCACCACCACGTCGGCATCCATCTCACCCGGTGATTTTAAAACAACCAGGCTCATCAGATCGGCAACGACGCCGGTGAAAACGTCATGTGCATGCAATGTCTGTATCAGATTTGTATAATCAGTAACAGCCCCCCTCGTATTAGGATAAGCGAGCAAAACAGCATAAATCGATTCATCCTCTGGATCCAGATTTTCAAGAGAATCTACGCGCAAGCTGATATCCAGGGGTTCGGTACGGGAGCGGACGACCTCGATAGTCTGGGGATGGCAGTCATCAGAGACAAAGAACACGTCAGCATTCTTTTTGCTGCCTTTCCGCATAGAATGAAACATCGACATAGCTTCAGCTGCAGCGGTGCCTTCATCAAGGAGCGAGGCATTGGCAAGCTCCATCCCCGTCAAATCTGTGATCATGGTCTGGAAATTAACAAGCATCTCCAACCGTCCCTGAGATATCTCAGCCTGATAAGGCGTATAGGAAGTATACCATCCGGGATTTTCAAGAATATTACGCTGAATGACGGCTGGTACACGGGTTGGATAATAACCCATTCCGATGAATGATCGGTACACTTTGTTTTTTGCGCCGAGTTTCCGGAACAGACGCAAAAACTCATCTTCGGTTATGGCACGGGGCAGCCTGGGTTCCCCATCAAGACGTATTGAGGAAGGGACTGTCTCACTGATAAGTTCGTCCAGGGATGCAGCATTAACCGTTTGCAGCATCTCATTTACTTGTTGTTCGCCAAAACTCAGGGGACCGATGTGGCGCCGGACAAACGGCTCTTTTTCTGAAAGATCAATATGCATTTTACTGATAAAAATATTTAAATAAACAGGCAGATATTGAACAAATTGCAGCGATTTCCAATACTCATCACCTCAAAATCTAAAGGCTGAAAGATACGGAGTCTGCCATACAAAAGATACGATTCTTGCATCACGATATATCCGGTAGAAGTACTAAAAAATCAATTCTTCGATCGTCCAACACTCTACTTAGGCAATAAAAAATATTCAGTTCAACCCGTTCGGATTTATCTGGTACACCACCCCTCAGTCTCAGACTCCCGACCTATTAAATCCCCATCATTCCTATAAATATCGCTAAACTCGTTTACAGATCTAAGCAACCTTAGTCGGTCGTCAACTCCTGGATAAGTAAGGATTGAACATGCCGGGCTGACTGGCATGGTATATTTCGTCATTGCACGGATGTCGACGCAAGGAAAAGTGTTGAAAAGAAGAGTTTATTATCCTTTTTTACATTTGGTTTTGTACCACCTCCGGAACAAAATTCCTATCTTTCCGATATTTGTTTAAACGAATGGAATGAAGCGAAAGCGTTTTTTTGACGGATTTGCGTATCTCAAAAAAAAATGAGATATAATCCCCTCAAATTCATTTCGTTGTGATGATGGGCAGTTACTATTTTAGCTCCCAACAGATTGAAACAAACAATATGAGTTTGTTGTTGGCATAAATAGCCCACTTCCGGGGAGTCCGGTGATGAGGCGGAAACGATCTTTGTGTTTATTGTGCGATTTTCGCAATTATTTAAATAACTATATAGTAGTATTATGCCAACACTACTTTCAAGGATTATTAATCATATAACAGGAGTATCTACATGAAGAATGCCAAATTAATATTGGACGGTAAGGAATATGAGCTTCCGGTTGTAGTAGGTTCGGAGGGGGAAGTCGGTGTCGACATATCCCATCTGCGTAACGAAAGCGGAGCTATTACCCTGGACAGCGGATTTGCCAATACGGGATCTTGTCAGAGTGCAGTCACATTCATTAATGGGGAAGAGGGGATACTTCGATACCGTGGATTTCCGATAGAGGAGCTTGCCGAAAAGTCGAGCTTCGTTGAGGTGATGTACCTATTAATAAAAGGGAAGTTACCTACGCAGGAAGAGCTTACCGAGTTTGAGCATTTGCTCACGACTCATAGCATGATCCATGAAGATATGAAAAAGTTCTTCGAAGGATTTCCACCCTCGGCGCATCCGATGACGGTACTCTCGGCAATGGTCGGTGCCCTGTCCGGCTACTATCATGATGATAATTCACTTGAAAGAGAGATGGACATCAATGCCATCCGGCTTTTGGCAAAACTCAAAACAATCGCTGCCTTTTCCTACAAAAAGTCCATGGGGCAGCCATTCGTTTATCCTCAGAATGATCTCAGCTACGTCGGTAACTTTTTATATACCATGTTCGCTACTCCCATGGAAAAATATGAAGTACCCGATGTGCTTGAACGTGCTCTTGACTTACTTCTCATTCTCCATGCTGATCACGAGCAAAACTGCAGCGCCTCTACAGTAAGAATGGTTGGAAGCAGTCAGGCCAACTTGTTTGCGTCGATTTCAGCGGGTATTAACGCCTTATCAGGACCTCTGCACGGCGGTGCCAACCAGCGTGTTATCCAAATGCTCAAAAATATTAAGGAGGAAGGCGGCTCGCCCAAGAAGTATATGGAGATGGCAAAGGATCACAACAGCAGCTTTAAGCTGATGGGCTTTGGTCACCGTGTCTATAAGAACTTCGACCCGCGTGCTCGTATCCTTAAAAAATCTGCCGACGAAGTACTTAAAGAACTCGGTGTAAAAGACCCCCTGCTTGATATTGCCAAACAGCTTGAGGAGATCGCACTGGCCGATGATTATTTTGTCGAACGCAAACTCTATCCGAATGTAGATTTCTACAGCGGTATTATTTACCAAGCCATGGGCATTCCTGTAAATATGTTCACCGTACTTTTTGCCATTGGCCGGCTGCCGGGATGGATTGCTCAGTGGAAGGAGATGCGCGAAGATCCTCATGGACGTATCTACCGCCCGAGACAGATTTACGTCGGTGAGAATTCACGTGATTATATACCTATGGACAAACGCTCTTGAGATCACTAAACGATCTCGCTTATTTTTTTATTTGCTGAACAAAAAAGCCCGGAATAAACTTCCGGGCTTTTTATTTACATGACAAGTAAGCAGTAACTTCTTAACGCATTTTATAATTCTTACTTCCAAGCGGGTGTAGTCAGAATATCGTCTTTACCGCCGAGCCATTTACTAACTGCCGCATTATAATTTTTGGTATTCACCGATTTTTCCAGTATCGGGAAATGCAAACGGACAGGTATTTGGTTGTATATACCGTGTCCACCCGGATTGGGCTTCAGGAACGGCATTTTCAGGCGGCGCCATTGTACCCATGCTTCAAATTGTTCTGGGTAAAGGGCAATCCAACGTTGTAACGCTATTTGATGCAATTGGTTCTGTAGTGTTGCGCTTGACTCAAATGCTACACCTTTTTGGGCCAGGTAATTATCAGCTTCCGTACTCGTCAGGCCGGAAGGATACAAACTGGCATCAAATACCTGATGACCGTAGGTAGTACTTCCTGTGAAACCCGACAAGACAGGCTGAATGATGGCGTCCGTGTACATATTGAATGAAGCCTTGATAGCGTCATTGTATAATGTTGCAGGATCCTGGGAAATCCAGCCCCTTGCGGCCGCTTCTGCTTCAATGAATAGCACTTCCGGGTAGGTCATCAGGAATCCTGGCGTATTTGACGCATAGAAATAAGCGCCCCAATCAGAAGCGTCGTTCAACGGAAGGCTATTATTCGACGACGCATTTACGACGCCCTGGTATGGAAATCCGGTTGATTTCACGACTTGTGCCCGGGTGGCTGAGTCGGGTATCTGCTGCGCATAGATCCTTAGTCGCGGATCATTCAGCTTTTCCAACGTATCCACCATCGTGGCACTTATCTTGAAATCCGTACGTGTTTTGCCCTGATCGTACAATGGATTATCATAGGGATCATTAGCGTATTGAAATTCGGCATTATCAGCATTGCTCGTAAATACCGGGTAATCGGTTGGATCATTCAATACCTCTTTAATCCCGGCTTCGGCTGCTGACGCGTCAACCTGTGACATATTGATGTAGAGACGAAGCAATAATGACCCACCGAACTTTTTCCATGCCTGTGCATCACCGCCGTAAATCAGATCCTGACTCGTAAAGGGCAGGCTATTTCCACTTATTGAAGCAGTAGCTTTCTTTACACGGCTGATAAGGTCCATATAAATGGATTGTTCGCTGTCATATGCAGGTTGACTACTGCTTGTAGATGAACTATCTCCATTTAAAGCCTGAAAATAGGGCGTTGGACCCCACAAGTCTACCAGATTTTGCCAGTTAAACGCTGCAAAGATTTCAGTTACTGCCGACAGGTTTTTATCACCAACATTGTCGGCGGTTTCTTTAATCTTCTTGAGGTTCTCCAGGACATTGGTGTACTCGTCATCCATAATGGCATTGGCAATACCGGCACGTCCCGAAAGATTGTACCGGTCTTCATCAGCATACTGGATTTCTGCCGATTCCTGCGCCCATAATGCACCTACATAATAAGTCATGTAAGTGTTTAGCAATCTGTCGGACGTATGTTGCTCGACATAAGGCATCAAGAGTGCCGGCGTTGCATGCGTCGGGTTATTAGGATCTTGATTCAATTGAGTGAATCCGCTATTGCAGGCATTGGCCCCGATCAGAATCAACCCTGACAGCGTTCCGTATTTAAGAAGTTTCGTTAGTTTCATAGCAAACATTCTTTGTTTTATAAAATCGTTAACTGTTAGAGTGAAAGACGGATATCAAATCCAACACTGCGAACGGAAGGAATCTGATTTGATTCAAAACCTTGCACGTTGTTTCCGTTTCCAAAGGCAGTCTCCGGATCGATATTTGGAGCATTTTTATGAATGATCCATAAGTTGTTGCCTACGAGTGAAAGCTGGATACTACTGAAGGGGCTACCGGCGATCCATTTTCTTGGCATTGTATATGTCAACTCCACTCTTCTCAGTTTTACATAGCTTGCATCAAAAATATTGGGTTGAGCGTAACCATAGTATGCATTATAAGCCCAGTCTTCAGCTAATGTAGGCGTCGTAAACGGTTGGCCCACTGTAAAGTTACTTAAACCACCGTTATCACCGACAACAGCATTCTTGGGTACAAACCCTGGATTATTCCAGTCAATTTGCCGTCCATTCAGTGTCGACTTAAGAATACCGGTGTAATTACCGAACATATTGGTTACCGAATAAACTTCCCCACCATGTTTTACATCAACAAGGACCGAAAGACTGAGATTCTTATAGCTTGCTGTGGTTGAAATACTTCCTGTCCACTTGGGTTGATAGGAACCCCAGCTTTTTATACCGGTTGACAAAGGATAGGCTCCATAATAACCCACTTCCTTTGATGGATCACTTGCGTTAGGATTGGCTTCGTCACCAGCCTGATAAACTCCAACCTCCAGTTGTCCCTTGCTGTTATATTTATAGCCAGGGCCGAAGAAGGTTCCGACCGGATAACCGGGGCGTGCTTCCATCGTAATACCCCAGGCATTATTCATTACATAGGTATTAACTCCGGGAGCCAGGGATATGACTTTGTTGTTATTTTTTGCCCAGTTAAATGTCCAGTCCCAACTGAAATTGCTCGTTTGAACAGGAGTAAGATTTAATGTTACTTCAACCCCGTTGTTATCAATCTCACCGGCATTGATGTATTGGTTTGTAAAGCCACTAGCTCCAGAAATACGAACCGGTAGAATTTGATCTTTGGTAGCTTTACGGTAGTAGGTAACATCGAGACCTACACGGTTCTGAATTCCCCGTAATTCACCGCCCAACTCAAGTGAATAAATCTTTTCCGGCTTAAGATTTAAATTTGGAAGAGTATGTTCTATGGAAAATTCCGGGACACCATTAAACTGTCCTTGGGATTGGTAAATAACCTGTAACTGGTACGGATTTGTATCATTACCGACCGAAGCCCAACTAGCACGTAATTTACCATAGTTCAACCAACTCGATTTAAGATTCAATGCGTCCGTAAAGACCCAACTCAGGCTTGCCGACGGATAAAAGTACGAATCATTTTTTTTCGGTAATGTGGATGACCAGTCGTTCCGTCCTGTCAAGTCAAGGAACAACCAGTTCCGGAAGCCAAATGTGGCTTCACCATAAACACTATTCGTCTTTTTCCGTGATAATGTATTACTCGGATTAACCGGAACTGCAGAGTTTCCCAAATTAAACACTCCCGGGATACTCAACTGTGTCGCTGTGGCATCAAGAGTATTGTATTCTTCAAGCACACTTTCTGCACCTAATTTGGCATTCACATTGAGTGAGGGTGAGACGTCCTTGTTGAAAGTAGCGATCAGGTCGGATGTCCAGTCGGTATTATTGATATGATACTCATCATAATATCCATGTGAATTATAGGCGGAAGCCCCGTCATTCGGAGCTGTTGCGATAAGACGTTTCCGCAATTCAGAATAGGTATCAACTCCAGAATATCCCCGGATATTCAATGATGGTGTCAGATCATAGGATAACTGAACACGTCCAAAGACCCGGTCGCGCGTCTGACGATCCCGATCCATATAGGTCTCCCAGAACGGGTTGTTATGGTAGTTGTAATTCCAGTTAAACTCATTATAGGACCCGTCCACGTTCTGACTGCCTATATAATTACGCAGGATATTCATGTCAACCTGACGACCAATCCATTCGGTCAACTGTTCCATCGGGTTGAAAGAATCATAACCCACAGACGGAACGTTCTTCGTCAGGCGATGAATATATGTCACGTTCCCTGTAGCATGCAGTTTCTTACTCAACTGAAGTCCCGTTGCAAGAGACACGTTAGTCCGCCCAAGTGAACTGTTTGGAATCGTACCGGTTTGATTGTCATTTTCAAATGAAAGCCGGTAATTCGAATTACCATTACTCCCTGCTACGGAAAAATTATTATTGATGGTGCTTCCCGTATTAAAATAGCTTTTTATGTTGCCGGGATGTGCAATCCACGGAGCCATATTACCATTAGTGAAAAACTGGACTTTCTTCTGCCCACTCATCTTGGGGCCCCAGCTTTCATCCTGGCCGTCGTTTATACCACCACCGGCACCATCCACATACGCGAATTGTCCGTAGCCTCCCTGACCATACACATTCTGAAGTACGGGCAGTGACTGGGGCGAAACAGTTTGAAATGTAACGGTGGAATTGATATTGATTCCAAGTCCCCGTTGACCCTGCACCGAACCTGATTTGGTTGTTATGATAATAGCACCATTGGCTGCACGTGAACCATATAGAGCAGCAGCATTAGCACCTTTCAGCACAGTGATTGAAGCGATATTATCTGGGTTAAGGTCCATGATGGCATTCCCATAATCTTGTCCACCACCATATGCGCCTGGATTAGAGAATGTACTATTGTCCATAATGACGCCATCAACCACGAATACCGGTTGGTTATTACCTGTCAATGTACTGACTCCACGAAGAACGATACGTGTAGAACTACCGACCGTACCCTGTGAATTTGTAATATTTACACCGGCTATCTTGCCCTGCAGGTTATTTACAAAGTTGGTTGCAGGATTCTTGTCCACATTCTGAGTGGATATGCTCTGAGATGAATAACCAAGTGATCTTTGTTGTCTTTTGACCCCAAGGGCCGTTACAACGACGCTTTCGAATTGCTCTATCTGAGGTTTCAGCGCAACATCTATTGATGTACGGTTTCCAATTGCAACCGTTTTCGAATCATAACCGATATATGTGTATTCAAGAGAATCGGCGTTTGCAGGTACGGTTAATGAATATTTTCCGTTTTCGTCAGTGGCCGTACCAATCGAAGTATGAGGAACACGAACGTTCACACCCGGCAGTGCCGTGTTGCTGGAAGCATCACGCACTGTACCGCTTATTGTACGCTGTGCATATGCCTGGGTGAGACCTCCGAATAGCAGCATCACACCCAGAATCAGTGAATTTAGTAGAACCTTCTTCATATGATTTCTCCTGTATAGATTCAAAAGATGTAACCGATGGTAATGGCAACTTCCGTATTGGTTGCATCCATCACATTAAATGCATGATTTAATCCGTAATTAAATCTGGCATCCAAGAGGATCTTGCCGGCTTTAGCACTCAGACCAGCTACAATGGAACTTCCCTCCCCGATTACCTGTGGAGTCGAATAAAGAGATGTTCCGACAGGATCGAATTGGGACCCAAGGTTGATGTCTATAGCAGGCCCTGCAAAAACAGCAGGTCTGATTCCACCTGAATTTGAAAAGGCATACTTAAAAAGCAGGGGGATTTGCACATAAGCTGTTTTAATCGATTTATAGGTGTATTGCGTTTTCGAATACCCGGTGGTGACATAATGATAAAGGGACAGTGTCCCATTTGAACCTGCAAACATGAAATTCGCCTCAGGCTGGATGGCAAAATTTTTAGTAAAGTAATACGTCACAAAGCCACCAAGCGTTAACGTTGGACGAAATTTTGCTCCCTGAAGAAGCTTTCCGGTATATGTCGCAAGATTAAGTCCTGCCTTAACTCCTGCTTGCAGGCGTGCACCGGAACTTGTCCCGTCAAGTTGCCGTGCGTATCCAGTTGCTCCCGGCGCGGTTACACCGGTGCTTGCATCTGTAACCTTACCTTGCATGCTAGTCTGCGCCAATACCATGGCTGGTACTAATAGCATAACAAGGAAGCTTACGGAGAGTAACCTTCTCATCATACGTGTCCTCATTTTGTGTTTATAGTTAAGCAAATGGTTACGTGTGATAAGCACCCTCGCTTAAGTCATCACTGAGCATATTGATAAATGCTCCCGACAACGAAGGGAGAGTATGAAGTACGAGAAAGATTCAGTAGAGAACCTGCCTACATGCCAGATTTAAGACTTCATTTTTTAGCTTCAGACCCACAATAGTAACTACAGTAATTAATGTGGCACACACACCTTAAACAGGCACACACATTTATCACCGTAACACACTTTGGATACAATAATAATATTTAACCAAAACTGCCACTCTGATTTAAAAAAAACACCCCTTCTTCATTTTTACTAAAAATATCTGATACCCATTTTGACAAAATATCCATAAGTGCTTATAAAACAATTATCAATTTAAATAAGGCGAAACATTGTTAGGTTATGCTTGCCGAGACAGATATGCTTAGGCTAAAAAAAAATCTTCCCTTTTCGCAGAAGCCTGCCGAGATACACACTTATTAAATGCGTTATGGGCTTTGGATCTATCAGTTTCTCCGGTGCCGCCTTATAGCATCTTTTACAGATGATGACCGTGTTGTTTAAAATGTTCAACTCTCCTGATAGTGACACCCATGATATATTCATCTAATTATCAAAGCATAAGTGACGCCTCCATTACCCCCAAAAAACAGAAACTTTTGTAAAAGAAATCGGGAAGTAATATATTATACTATATGATCAATTAGTTATTTATCAATCATGGCTTTTAAAGCATATAAGAGGCGGATTATCATGGAAAAAAATGTTGGCAGCGCAGATCGCATCATCCGGATCATTGCCGGAATCGCAATTATTATCATTGGGGTTATTTATCATAGTTGGTGGGGACTGGTCGGAATTGTACCGATCGCAACAGCATTCATGAGTTGGTGCCCGCTATATGCCCCATGCAACATATCAACCCGGAAAAGAAAAACCGCCAGTTGATCTGATTGTTTATTCCTTGGCTTCGAGTTTCTCTCTCAAATGACTGAGCATATCGCTCGTCATTAATGGCAGATCGTATTCCGGGTGCCAGTTCCAGTCATCCTGCGAAGGTTGATCATTGATACTCTCTGGCCACGAATCAGCGATATTCTGCCTCTGATCAGGATGATAGCTGGCTTCGAATCCTGGAATGTGCTTCTTTATTTCTTCCGCAATTTCACGGGGTGTGAATGAACACCCTGAAATATTATAGGAAGAATGGATGGTAAGTTTGTTCCCGTCGGCATGCATCAGCTCCAGCGTGGCCCGAATAGCATCCGGCATGTACATCATGGGAAGCCGCGTATCCGGTTTCAGAAAACAGGAATAAGATTCACCGCTTATGGCTTTGTGAAAAATATCGACGGCATAGTCGGTTGTACCTCCGCCGGGCAGGGCATCATAACCAATAATGCCGGGATAACGGATACTCCTGACATCCAGACCATACCTCTTATAATAGTACTTGCACCAGCTCTCGCCTGCGATCTTCGAAATCCCATAAATTGTTGATGGGTCCATAACGGTTATTTGTGGAGTGTCGATTTTCGCGGAATGATCTCCAAATACCGCGATGGAGCTTGGCCAATAGATTCTTGTAAGACTTTGCTCCCTTGCTGCTTCCAGCACATTAAGTAACCCGTTTATATTGAGGTGCCACGCCTCGTGAGGATGTTGTTCGCCGGTTGCCGACAGCAAAGCGGCCAGATGATAAATTTGTGTAACACCCTGATTATATACGAGTTCCTGCAAGTCCCTTTTATTCAGCACATTCAGAACTTCAAATATCCCCTCCGACTTTCCATTTTTATCGGGATGCCGTACGTCGGTTGCTATGACCTGCCCATCACCGTAAATATCGCGCAGCTTTTTAACAAGACTTGAACCTATTTGGCCCAGCGCCCCGGTGACCAGAATAATTTCTTTTTTACTCATTCCATTAAACGTTTTGTAATGGGCTCAAAGATACACTTTTTACGTTCACTTCGCATTTATTTTGGGCCTTGTTTTTTTCCCGTCATCCCGGCAAACGCTGGGATCTCAATCGGGGCAAAACATCTACCCATGGAGATTCCGGGTCA
>CAWBCD010000015.1:0-188134 GCA_963787205.1 uncultured bacterium | reverse complement strand
GTTCCGCTACATCCGGTACGCAAGGAAAAAGAGATCCCAACGGCCGTTAAGATGATGGTGTCTGAATTCCCAAAATCAGTCTTTGCCTATCCGCTTTCAGAGCATGTTCCGGATCTGACAAGCAAGACCGATATCATGACCGTGAAAGAATATCTCAATACGCATTTCCCGAAACCTCTTTTCAGGTAGTAGGCTACAGAGTCATTGGTCCGTACTGAAGGGTGAAGCCGGCAATCCTTTTCCGATATACAGGTTTGCTCCAGGCGGATCATCCGCCCATGCATAGCGAACGACTCTTGTATGAGGTACCTTGCCACTCCAGACCACTACCTTGTTATTCTCAATTTTGGCACGGGCCCATACAAAGTGATGATCGGTTCCGGCAATGGCAAAATCATTGAGTTTGCCATCCTTTGCAACAAGACCGCCATCAACCTGATCAAAACTCAGGATGATTCTATTTCCTTCAACTTTCATGAATCGATAAATATCAAATACATTTTTGATATCAGCGGTTAACGTCAGTTTTAGATAGGAGTTCAAACTAAAAAGCTGATTCTGGCGTCTTCACCAGAACCACATACTGCGCCATTCATGTCTCAGGCGAGGACGCCTGAGACAGCGTTCATATTATGATGGGACAGCGTTCAATTAGAGGCGCCGTTGTCCCGGTTGAATAACGCTCTAAATACTGCCTTGATAAACGACCTTGTCTGTGCCGACCAGTTTCACCAGATCTGACAGATCGTAATACCGTAACACGTTGGGCAACACATAGGAGTAGGCATCCATCATCCTCGGATGTTCCAGGATATAGCGAAAACTGCTGAGGGTATGATAGAGATAGATTTTGGAGATGTGCTTGTTGAACACCGCTGCATGTAACACAGCAGGAGCTGCCGTTCCGGTTGCGTGGATTTCAACAGCTTTACCATTCAATCGATCCTGACCGTGAATGAAATCCATGACAGTAAAAACATCCTCGACCCTTTGTCCCATTAAAGGATGCCCGATGTGCAGGGAAATCATCACATCCCGGTACTCATGATCGTAGTACTTCCAGGCATTGTATTGCCTGGGATCCAGTGTCTCTCCCATGCCTCGCATATCAGCCAGTATGACCGCATCACCCTCATTCAGATATTTTTCCATCAACGAGGTGCTGTCGGCAATCACCGCCTTTCCCTTTTCATCAAACCAAACAACAACTTTGTTAACAGTTTTATCCTTGGGATAGGCAACGAGGGCCGGCAGAGGCACCTGCCCTTTTCGCCGGATGATCACTTTCTTAAAAGAATAGCTGCCGTTGGCAGCCGTACCCCTCCATTCAAGATTAACCTGCGTATTATCACTGGCCGGCAAGCCAAGCGTCTTACGGATCTGTGCCAGAAACTCGTCATGCGTGCTATGTTCCTGAAAGGCTTTCCTAACTTTCCTGAGGCTATCCGCAATCGTCAGGTTATGATCCTGAACATCGACCTCATTCGGAAAACTGGTATTGACCTGCCCGGTTCGAGTGCATTGCAACTCTTTCGGGGTCAGTATATTAAGATCACCTTCCTTAACTTTCGTAGTATCATTATAAAACCAACGGCGAAACCAGGTGACGACAGCCTCACGTTTGGGTTTTGAGATACCATGTCCGTCACTCCAGGTAAACTTTTTCACTTTTTCCGGTGCTCCCAGTGTACGATAGACCTGCTTCATTTTATCGTAGGTTTCCTCAGTTCCGACGTAGTTGAAGAAGTCATAACGGGCCGAGAGAATCAGCAGCGGTTTAGGAGCATGCATAATCAGGTAATCGCCGATATCCAGCTGTTCACGGCCTTCGAAGGGCATCCACCAGCAACCGTCCTGTGGACCAATGGTCAGGAACACCTTAGTACGCCGGGTCACAAAACTGCAGGGTGCAGCAACCTTCGCACGAGGTTCGTAGGCCATAAAATAGGTCGTCTGCGTCCCACCACCGGAATTTCCAACAACACCGATGCGTGTCGTATCAACTTCGGGCCGCGAGAGAAGGTAATCGAGTCCGCGTTCATTATCCCACAATTGATAAGCCACTACGCTCGTACCGACGAGATTGGAACCGGCATTCAGCATAGTGTGCTCAGTTGTAGCACCTCGCGTTAGGTTATGCCCCTGTTTGTCTGTAAGCTGGATACGTTCGCTCTGTGAGATCGGGTCGATCACCAGCACAACAAAACCATGAGTCGCAAACAGAATGGCCGTCTTCTGATAGGATGGGTGTTGCCTTGGAGGTCATCTCATGTCCGCAGAAAAACAGAACTCCTGGAAATGGTCCCTTGCCATCCGGAACGTATAAATTCGCCGTTACATGATGATTGCGGGAAACTCTGGTAAATCACCTTTTCAATATGATATCCATCACGTTGGATTCGGCCGGTGACCTCGGCATGCAATGGCGTTCTCGGACGGAAGATCTCCGAGTATTTAAGAAATCGCTCCATTCGGCTACTTCGATACTCACGCATTGAAATGGGCGATTCGATAGCCGCATTCAAATCTTCCAAACGCTGCTTGTACTGCTGATGTACATGCTGCATCAGGTACTGAAACTCGGTGATCTGGCTCTTCCACGGCAGTACCTTGTATTTTTTTTGGGCAAGGGCTGGTCCGAAAGCGAAAAACAGAATTGTAGCAGTTATGAGTACATGCCGGATAGATTTCTTCATCATTTACTCCCATTCGATTCGGCCGTCGGATCCCAGCCGTTGAAGATTTTTTTAAGTGAATATTTATTTGCCTGTTCCTTGGTCAGTTGGTGCGACCATTTAACCCTCTGATAAGGATTGCTGCCTGGACCATTGTCATGATATTCTGCGTAATACGCCGTCTTATCCCGGTCGGTGCCGTGCCAGTTGGACCACCCTGCAGGCTTAATCTGTTTCCCCAGGTAGCAGTTCATGTACACTACTTTTGCATACGCCCGCCATGGCCGTCCCAGGTAGTAGGTATTGGCAGCGGCCTTCCCCGCGATATGACAGTTTTTGAACACATAGCCGTAATCAGAATCCATAGGCGTGGATGCCGCAGTCACATACCCGTTGGTCTTACAGTTGATCGTACAATCCTCGAAAACCGCCGTCGACCAGCCAAAGATGAAGTCCACGGTACCTTCGATATAGCAATCTTTATAAAACTGGCGGCTCTTGCGGCCATGAGTATAAACTGTGTCCTGAAAACCCAGGAAATGACAGTTGATAAAAACGGCCTGATCCCCGTCAACGCGAATGGCGACAGCTTGTCCGACTGGACCGGACGAATTTTGAAACGTAATATTCTTTGCTGTGAAGTTACTTCCAAAAACAAAAAAACTGGATGAGCCGGATGTACCCATTTCCTCGCCAAAACGATTCTTCTTTGACGCATAGTCGTCGTACGTCAGAATGGTTTTGTTTACATCCTCCCCGATAAAGGTGACATTCGTCTTCGAGGTCGGCAGAATCAGCTTTTCTTTGTATACGCCGTCTTTAATGTAGATCACGGTCGTCTTCTTCCTGAAATCCGGCACCGCATTAATTGCCGCCTGTACCGTTGTGAAATCCCCACTCCCGTCCTTTGCAACAACAAAATCGGCATTGTGCGGTTTCTTCGCATACCCTGCTGAGAACAGCATCAGTGAGATAAGTGCAGTCAGCAAAGTCTTTGCGGACTTATTCATTGCATGTTTGTTCGTTTGGGATTCTTAAACATAATAAATGTGTGGTCTTGATGGATATGACAATTCAGGTCCTATTATTTCATCGGGATGATGCTATGAAACGCGTGAGAACCCACCCCCTCCTGCGGAGGGGTTGGGGTGGGTAAAAAGCGCTACACATGTATCTATTCCCACTTACTGCAGGGTGGCACCCAGCCGGCCAGTACTTTTTTGATGGTGTACTGCTTTGCCTGCTGAGCTGTCAACTGGTGCGACCATTTGACTCTTTGCGTAGGCTTCGCACCGGGTCCGTAATCCTTGTATTCTGAGTAACGTGCCGTTTTGTACCGGTCGGTTTGATGCCAGTTCGACCAGCCAGCCGGACGAATATCACTGCCGATGTAGCAATGCAGATAGGTCACGCTGGCATACGGCCGCCACGGTCTGCCTAGTGAAGCGTTCGTAACCGACGGATCACCTGTCAGCTCGCAGTCATAAAAGACATACCCGTAGGGATCATCCTTCGGTGTGGACGCGGCCGTGACATGAGAGTCCTTTTTGCTGTGAATGCGGCACTGGTCAAAGAATGCCGTCGCCGAACCGAAGATAAAATCGGTCGTTCCCGACAGGTAGCAATTCTTGTAATACTCCCGGCTGTTAGGGTTATTGGTAAACAAAATGTCCTGATTCCCAATGATCCTGCAGTCGATAAATGCCGCCTTATCACCACGGACCTCAACGGCCACCGCCTGTCCGGCATAAAAACCGGCGTTGTTTTGAAACGTGATATTTTTGGCCGTAAAGTCATTGGCAGCCATAAGAAAACTGTGTGAAGTTCGCGTATTGATCGTATCACCCGGAGCAACTACTTTTCCGGTGTGATCATCATAAGTGAGTATCGTATTGAAGCGATCCTGGCCTATGAGTGTAACATTATTCTTCGTCGCAGCCAGGTGCAGCTTCTCTTTATACACCCCATCTTTCACGTAGATTGTAATGGGCGTGTGATTGTGCAGCGGTACAGCGTTGAAAGCCGCCTGCACCGTCGTAAAATCTCCGCTTCCATCTTTAGCGACCACGATGCGTTTGCCCTGTTGCGCACTGGCAACCCGGGCTATTCCGATCATCAAACACAGCAATAGTAAACGTTTCATAACACAATCTCCTACTTCGTTACAACTCTTTCTGCCAATCCGTTAAGGGATTGGTCTTCCCGGATAGCCTGCAACACCAGTTCGGCAATATGCCGGGCCCCATAGGCATCAAAATGAGTATTATCGTGGATCCCGTTCGGATAGTTGGGATCTTCGCCTTTTTTTAGCTGCATGAATAACAACTTTGAATTTTCCGGACCATACTGCTGATATAGTCTCCGGCTCATCTCATCCAGATCGATAACCGGCACGTGGTAGGCTTTCCCCAGATCTCTAACAATTCCGGAATACGGAACATGCGTTTCCTTGATGTGGCCGGTTTTGTCAAAATATCTCCGGGAGACAGGTGTGATTAATACCGGGATAGCCTCTTTGCTTCTCGCCTCAGTTATGAATTTGATCAGGTTCTTGCGATAAGCATTCGGTGGTGTGTAGCGATCGGGGTAATTTTTAGCCTCATCATTGTGGCCAAACTGAATCAGCACATAATCTCCTTTTTGCAGGCTGGCCACAATCGGGGTCCAGCGGCCCTCAGAGAGAAATGTCCGCGTACTCCTCCCTCCTTTTGCCCTGTTCTTGATTGTCACCGATGAATCGAAGTAGTCGGCGAACGGCATGCCCCATCCGGTAAGTGGAAAACGGCTGTGTTTATACTGGCACATCGTGGAATCACCGATCATCCAAATGGTCACTTTCTTTTTAGGATGTGGTGCCAGAAAAAGCAGCAGGACTCCAAGTATGCCCGCAATTTTATATCTGTTATTGATCATCTTATGTAACATGATTTAATGATTACAACCCGCCACAAATACATCAAGGCTCCAACATATTGTTTAATTAAAAAAGGAACACTGAGGACACCGAGAACCCCAGAGGACCACAAAGTTTCTATCTTGAATATTATCTGTGGTTCTCTGTGTCATCTTCGTGAACTCTGTGTCATATTACCTTTGGGTGGACTGTAGATGTAATTGATATATAACCATTTGTTTTTATAATATTTAACAAGTTCTATTTTGACTTTGGCTGCATATGCCGGATTCTTTGTGCCAGTCCCAGGTGCAGTTTTTTGATTCCATCAATCACTAACTCAGCCATCCTTCGGGCGCCAAGCTCGCTGAAATGGGTATTGTCCTTTCTGCCATCCGGGTAATGAGGGTTCTCGCCGGGAGCCAGGTGATTATACAGGTATGCTGATTTCTCAGGCCCGAATTTCTGAAGCAATTGCAAACTGGTCTTGTCCAGATCAATTAAGGGAACATGATACTCGCGGGCCACTTTTCTTACCAGGGGTGCATATACGGTATGCGTATCATAGGCACGACCGCTGGAATCAAATCGCCGGCGCGCCACAGGGGTTATCAATACGGGATGGGCCTTTTTCTCCCTGGTTTCCGTGACAAACTTTACAAGGTTGGCCACAAAATGATCCGGCGTCGTATAACTCTTCTTGGTCTTCACTTCGTCATTGTGTCCGAATTGGATCAGCACATAATCACCATCTTTCAGATGATCATAGACCGGTTTCCACCGGCCTTCCTCTATAAATGTACGCGTGCTTCTGCCGTTTTTAGCCCGGTTATCTACGGTGACCCCGGAATCAAAAAAGTAATGAAAAGGCATGCCCCAGCCGGTTTCCGGATACGCTTTTACCTCTTTGTCGGCAACCGTCGAATCGCCGATCAGGTAAACAGTTATCTTCTTTGGTTTTGGGAAAACAAATCCGGATAGCAGCAGAAGGATGGCAATGATACCAAAGTTCAGAATCGTTTTTTTAAATGGATCTTTTTGCATCAATTGTAAAGATTATGACTTGTGGGTTTATCCAACGTAAGTTGGCATTCTATTCCCCCTTGGCGAAGGGGGCCGGGGGGGATTGGCCCACGGTTTCACAATTTCTGGCTGATTCAAATATGAACGTCTTTGTCATTGGCGACACGCTTGGCATCCCACGCTGGTTTAAGCATCATCGCCTGAACCATAGCAGGTTTATACAGCGGTCTGACGGTCCAAACCGTCTGACTGCTATTTCCTTATTCCTTATTTCTCATATCACCAACTTCCGGTTTCCACCCATCAAAGATGTCATTCAAGGTGTATTTCGCCGCTTGCTGTTTTGTTAGCTGATGCGACCAAGGTACTCGTGCCGATGGATACGCTCCCGGTCCTTTGCTGTCATATTCCGCATAAAACGTCTCTTTCTCAGCTCGTTTGCTATTCCAGTTGTACCAGCCTTTCGGACGAACCTGTTTGCCCATCCAGCAGTTGATGTACACCGTTTTAGCATAGTCGCGCCATGGTCGACCCAAAAATACCTGATTTACTCCTGAAGCAGCCGTAAGTTTGCAGTCCTTGAAAACAAAACCAAACGGAACGCCTTTGGGTGTCGAAGCGGCCGTGTAATAGGAATTCGCCTTGATTTCAATCGTGCAGTCTTCAAACATGGATGTTGCCTGACCGAAGATAAAATCGGTCGTACCATCGATAAAACAATCTTTGAAATAATCCCTGAAGCCTACACCAGTGAGATATACAGTGTCCTGGTTGCCCAGAATCCGGCAGTTCACAAAGGAACACCGGTCGGCTTCCACATCCAGTGCGATGGCCTGCCCGACAGGACCCGCACTATTCTCAACGGTCAGATTTTTTGCACGAAAATCATTCCCATCGACCTGAAGCGTGTAGGTAAAAAATGTGCTGTTGGGTCCCCGGTGAATTTTCCCGAAATAATCGCCATAAGTGATGATGGTTTTATCTTTACTCTCACCGATCAGTGTCACTTTTGAATTCCACTGCGGCACTCTCACTTTCTCATGGTACACACCATTTTTGATGTAGATCGTAATTCGCTTATATGGAAACGACTTACACGCATCTATCGCTGCCTGTATGGTGGTAAAATCGCCGCTTCCATCCTTGGCCACGGTATAGTGCGTTTTGTAGGACGCTGATTTTTCTTTGGCTGTGGCTTGGCCTGGTCTGGCAAAACAGTTGGATTGCAGCAGGAGAAACAGGGACAGGATTAACAGAACCTTTATTGGATACTCTCCGTTTCAATTTGTGAAAAATGTCGTCGTGTAGTTTCATTTAATACTGGATTTCTGGGTAAACAGAACTTTCGGGATTACGTTTCCATCCCGAAAGCATTTGGGATGGAAACGAGGGGGATAAGACGTTACATACTGTCACAAGTCTCAGACTTGCGACATATGGGGCTGAAAGCTGACCGCTAATCGCTGACGGCTCAGTTATACAGCTTGTTCAAACCTTCCCAAACCTTGGCAGCGATCTGCTTCTGCCCCTTGATATCCGGATGAAGTCCGTCTACATAATTGGGCGGTGATACGGTATGAAGCAGCGATATGAATCCCAGGTGATCCTCTTTGGCCAGTTCCTTGTATCGCTTTTCAAGCTTGTAGAGAGACTTCTGGGTATTCTCGTTGTACTTTTTCCTGACATTGTACTGGGCCATGGTCTTAAGATTGATGTTGGATGGCGCCAGGATCACAATTTTCGCTTTCGGATCGGTCTTCTGGATATGCGTAATCATCCATTTCATGTTTTTCACGCAATCGTTAACCATTGCTTCCGTACCGTTCTTCAAGTCATTGACTCCCAGGAAAATCAGGTAGTAGTTTGCATTCGGATTCTTCTTCAATACCGGCAGCAACTCCAGTTTATCCGAGGTTTTTCTTCCGTTACGCCCGGCATTAATGAAATCGGCATCGCTGCCGTGGTCTTGTTCGAGGAAATACACCCAACTGCGCCCATTGACGTGGGCACCATGCGTGATTGAATCACCAAAACACACCACTTTGCCGTGTATGTTACTCCGCAGGTTTACCATTGCCAACGAGGCAATACTGAGAACTACAGCCATAGAGAAGAATCTTTTACTGGTCAACTTCATTTATACTCCCGCTTATTCGTTAGATATTTTTGAGATCCATTTTGGATACCACTTTTTAAGGATAGGTTCCGGCCAGTATCCATACCAGCCGTATCCGGTTCTGCGCTCGCGCGCGACTTCAGAAAACTTATAAACTTTTTCTCCGTTGCGATTGGCAAAAAACGGTCTGTTGGTACCAAGCTCGTAGTATCGCGCCCATATAGGTGGCGCCTCCGGATCTTTCACGACGATTCTGTCCGAATCGGTGGCATGGAATTTATACACCTTCGGAGTCGATGCAATTGTTTTTACTTTTATGCCATCGATTTCGGAATCCCGGAACCACTGAACAGCGCTCTTCACCGATTGTATGATTCGTTGGTCGGGATGATCGATACTCATCAGCAATTCGACAATTTGAGTGCTCTCCTCGCTGGCTTTGCCCGGGAGCTCAAATGTACGGGCACCGACAGGCTTCAGAGTCACATTATCGTTTTGCTGACACCACACGGTTAACTTTCCGTGCTCCTTAATTTGCGTATTGAGAATGCAATCAACGCCTTTCCAAAATGTCTTTCGCACTCTTTGCCTTGTGGCAGGATCAACGAATGAATAGTAGGGTTCATTCTTAACGATATGAAGCAGCACGGTCATGACTCCCGTCATGGCGTCATCATTATACGTGATGTATCTACGATAGCCGCTGGTATCCGGATAGAATTGGGGCCAGCCGCCATTGGGATATTGTGCCTTGATGATGAAGTCTATTCCCCTTATGGCTGCTTTCTTGTACCTGGGATCGTGCGTCAAGGTGTACGCGTGAGCCAGGTATTCAATCTGCGAATGCGTGGCCCCATTGTCAAAAGTTGTACGGTCTGAATCCTTCTTTTCTGCCAGGATTTTCTTTTGCTCCGGGGTAAGGATGGCAAGCATATCATAATTTTTAGGCCAGCCGCCATTCGTTCTGCTGATAGAGCAATATGTTATCGGCGATTTCCCTGATCTGCGTCGGTTTATATCTTTTCTGATTTTTAAGCCGCACAATAACCTGTTCATGATCGGTAATATCCTTCCAGTGGTGGGCACTGTCCTGAAACCCGGATACATTAATTGCTTTTGCTTTTTGTTGCGCAAAAACAGATTGTGTTGCAGTTACTGGAAGAACAAATGCAAGGAGGAAAGCCAGTCTGTAGAGATTTGGAAGTGGTGAATTAGTCATTATAGATCTAACTCGTTCCCGTCCTGAAGTCTTTGCTTCGATAACGGGGTATTGTTCCGTTTTCATTGATTATTGATAACTGTTTACTGATAATTGATTACTGTTCTATCTTCAGGGCATCGGAGCTTACCTGCTGTCCCTTTGTTATTTCCTGGCTCGGGTTTTGAAGAGCCGTGTTTGATATGTCGATCCCCGAGGTTTTGCTGCCTTTAAGACTCATAAAACTTTTCGTATGGGAGGGTACTCTCACACTATTCAGCTTCACATTCCGGCTGTTGTCCAACGAATAAACGACACCTGTTTCCGGCTGGATCGTAACGCGATTCAACGTGATTCCATCCACTTCTTCCGACTCAAACCCATGTCTTGCAGAGATTCTGACATCTGAAAGTGTGATGTTCTTGATCGGCATTTCCGGTAACCCCGTCATGGACACAGCAGTATTTGCTCCCTGGCAATAGACATGGCTTATGTGAAAGTCCTGGAAACGTGGCGTCTTTTTATTGACTTTGGGAATCTTTCCGCTGTTTCCCCTGCTGGATAATTCATAATAGGTGTTGAAATAGATAGCCTGATCGACAATATCTGACATGGCAATGTGATCTACATAGATATCATGAACAAGGGCACCACGTCCCCTCCTGCTCTTAAAACGCAAACCCCGGTCGGTACCGATGAAAGCACAATTTGTTACCCAGATATTCTTCATCCCGCCATCGGTGTTGCTGCCAATCACAAAACCACCGTGCGCATGATGAACGATATTTTCGGCAATGATCACATTCTCAAGAGCGGGTTCGCTGAAACCAGGGATAGTGAGTCGGACTTGATTTCATACAAATTCCGTCATCACCCGCGGTTACTGTATTCCGGTAAATCGCCACATTTTTACAGTTCCCAATGTCAATACCATCTCCGTTTTGTGCCCAATAGGCATTATTCACTTTTACATTACGGATGA
Source organism: uncultured bacterium (assembly GCA_963787205.1). Lineage (GTDB taxonomy): Bacteria > Bacteroidota > Rhodothermia > Balneolales > DATFMH01 > DATFNI01. The sequence continues at coordinate 177,247 of CAWBCD010000015.1, read as the reverse complement.
TCAAATTGGTGCAAAATTTGGGAAAGAGTGCAAATTTGGGTGCATTTTCAAATGTTGGTCCGTCTAGCAATACATTTTTGGAATACAGAATGGATACCATATATGGACGCATATACGTGCGAGCGGGAATATAATCCTGCGCGGTTAGCTTTCTCCCGGTCGATCTCAACGAATCGAGATAATGCTGTCCGTTCATGGCCTCTTTGCCCGGCCACCAAATCTGGTTGTGATCACTGAGAGCACCGCCGGAGTTCAAAAGCTCCTTCCAGTGTGAGGCTGTAACTTTCATTTTTTTCACAGGCCTCCACGACTGACCATTGCCGTCGATAACCCCGCCGCCGGTGATAGCAACATTGGTTAGGTCATGTCCGAAAATCGGGGACATCACACCATAACCGTTACTTGAGTGCGGCATTTTGATGATCGGGTACAACGCATGATTTGTTGAGAAAAGTAGGATAGCCCCTCTATCAAGGTGTAGATTGATGTTGCTTTTCAACTCAATAGGTCCGGTAAGCCACAGTCCCGGGGGAACGATTACGATACCCCCTCCTGCTTTGGCACAGACCTCAATAGTATGTTGAATTGCCTGCGTATTTATTACTTCTCCATTACCTATGGCCCCATAATCTGTGATCTTAAATGTGCGGCCGGGGATTTGGGGTTCCGGGATATTCTGCATCGGAAATGGAGCATTATGGATATAATACTCAAGACTTTTCCCCTGGCTAGTCTGGGAAAATCCTGTTTGTACGCCTAGTATACCGAATAGAAAAATCAGCAGGTTTACTCGCCGTAGGTTTAATATTTTGGAAGAAATCATAATTAATTTCAATCTGAAAAATGTGTATAGCTGCAGATATTAAACGTTAACTCCGCAAGCGCTTTTCAAAATGATAATGATGACAGTAAACAAAGAAACCAAGGATCCCCATATAAGTGGGGATCCGCATGCAAATGAAGAATTAGCTGGTTATTTCTTTTCCGTTCACCGTGGTGTGTTCAATTTGAAGATTCTTTGCGTACTCAACGAAATCCTTCTTTTTGACATCATTGAACTTGCAGTTTTTGATTGTGATGTCGCTCACTGCTTTATCCTGACGGCCCTGAATATAGATCGCATATTCACTTTTATGGCTCACGACATTGTCGATATTCACATTGCTCAGCATCGGCGGGAAATGACAGCCTTTCCCTGACTCATTGCCATACAGCATGTTGATCTTCACAACGGCCTCATGCACTGTTCCTACTTCAATATTCCGGTAATAGAAATTCTTCAGCACACCGCCGCGGCATGCATTTGATTTGATGCGAATGGCTCTCTCCAGACTCGGACTGTCCATTACGCAATTCTGGGCATATACATCTTCAACACCGCCGGAAGTTTCGCTTCCAATAGCCACGCCGGCATGACCGTCTTTCATATGACAATCTTCAACGATGATATTTTTACACGGAACGCCAATCCTGCGACCATCCTGATTCCGGCCGCTCTTAATGGCGATACAGTCGTCCCCATTGCTGAAGTAGCACTTCTTGATCAGCACATCGGTACATGATTCCGGATCACAACCATCGTTGTTAGGTCCGGAGCTAATGGTTTTTACTCCATCTATCGTAATATTCTGGCTAAGCGTCGGATGCAATATCCAGAACGGTGAATTTCTAATGGTCACGCCCTGAATCAGGATATTTTTGCTGCGGTAGAACTCCACAAAAGTAGGACGCATATAATGGCCTTTCCCAAATACCCGATCCTTGACAGGCACTCCCTGGCTGACCATCTCCGTTAGTTTGGGTTCATTATCTTTGTCATGTTGGGTTGGCTCACCTTCTTTCCAGCCAAAACTTTTCTTACCGACCCAATTCCACCAATGATTATTACCGGCTTGCCCGTCGAGTGTTCCCGTACCGGTCAGGGCTATGTTCTCCTTGCCATATGAGTAGACAAGCGGAGAGTAATTCATCAGTTCCATACCCTCAAATCGGGTGAGAACCACCGGCAGATAGTCATCAGCATCTGTGCTGAACTTAATAGTGGCCCCATGACTCAGGTGCAGATTCACGTTACTTTCCATATGAATAGGTCCTTTAACGAACCACGTTCCTGATGGAACGACCACGCGCCCGCCACCTGCCTGGTTACATTTGGCTATCGCTTCCTTAATAGCCGGCAGACAGTCGGTTTTTCCACCAGATTTAGCTCCATATTTCGTGATGATAAAATCCCGGTCCGGGAATTTAGGTGGCACAATGTTTTTGAGGATATTCGGCAATTCACCCCAGCCTTGTGCCTGGGCAGTATTCAGAAATGAGCTATGTGACAGAGGCTTGTAAAGCATGGGGCTAACCAGTAAAAATCCCATTCTCTTTAACGCTTCTTTTCGTGTGATTTCATTTTTTCCCATGGAATCAGATCCTTTATTATGAATTAGTTGTCAATTATTCTTTTCTATTCTAAACCAATCAAAATCCGCATAACCCGAATCGTGAGCTTTTTGAGTACCTGTTGCGAATAAGCCGACTTTTGCCCCAATCCAGTGCCCTTCCACGGCCTGGAAGGGCGTTTTCAGGAGTTGATATTTCTTGCCATCCAGGCTGTAACTGAAATGGCATACCGCATGTTTATCCACCCTGACAGAGAAGTAAATCGTGTTGCCAGGAACTTTGCGATCCATCTGCTCCTGTTCCTTATTTCCCTTGTTCGCATTTTTGCAAATGATGTATGAGAGATAAAAACCATCATCTTTCTTGGCTCAGCGACAGGTAGGCATAACTCTCGCCCATTACGATGAATCCAACCTTATCTCCTGTACTATAAGGATGAAATGTCAGTTTCGTCTTAGCCGTGAACTCGGGAGCAGGGAACTTCTGCATCAGGATATTGGGCACATCCCAATAATTCTTAAAGTCGACCGGCAAGAGCTGACAATACAGTCGAAGGACTCCTTTGCCTTCGTATGGAAAATCCCAGTAAGCTTTTGGATTTGCCTGCCATTGCCACTGCAGACCGAGTGTGTTGCCGTTGAATTCGTCAGAAGTCTGTGGCGTGGCAACCGGCCAGTTCTTGCCGACATTAGGCTTTTTGTATTCGTCGACGGGTTGGCCGATTCCATTTCCCTGATCCTTACCAATGATCGGCCATCCGTTAACCCACTTCATCGGTTCGAGATATACCAGCCGTCCGTAGGTTGTCGGTGTAGCGAAATGCATGAACCAAGACTGCCCAGTTTGTGTCTCAACCCAGCCTCCCTGGTGGGGGGCGCTAATATCTGATTTTCCCTGATCCATGACCTTTCGACGTTGGTAGGGACCATATATATGTTTTGACCGCAATACGATTTGCCATCCATGCTGAAAACTGCCGGCAGGAGCAAAAATGTAATAATAACCGTCTCGCTTGTATAGTTTTGGTCCTTCCACATCTTCATCTTCCTGGTGACCATCGTACACGATAACTCCTTTATTGAGAAGCTTCGTCCCTGCCCAGTTCATCTGATGCATCACAAGGATGTCCCGAATACCGGCGCGGCTGCCGGCAAAGGCGTGAACCAGGTAGGCCTTGCCATCGGTATCCCATAACGGGCAAGGGTCTTCCAGGCCCTTTCCGGCCTGAACGAGAACGGGCTTCGACCACGGGCCCGCCGGATTCTTTGCCTTCACCATGTAGATGCCATAATCGGGATCCGGGTAATAGATATAAAACTCCCCTTCATGGTATCGAATTGATGGAGCCCAGACGCCATTGCCGTGCTGTGTCTTTGAATAATGATCATAGCGGTGGTTGAGCCTGCAGTGCATGCCCGATGATCGTCCAGTTGACCAGATCTTTCGAATGAAGGATGGGCAATCCGGGGATGGCATCAAAACTGGATGAGACCAGGTAGTAGTCATCGCCGACGCGAATTACGTCCGGGTCGGAATAATCGGCAAACAAAACCGGGTTTTTATACATGCCGTTTCCCAGATCCGGAACCCAGACTTTAGACACAGACTGACTAGTCTCTGGTTCTTAAACCTTGAGCCTGCAAATAATTGACACTCAAAAGAATAGAGAATGATATAAGGAATAGGGAAATAAGGCTAGATCTCTTCCCTTGAGGGAGGATTAAGGTGGGTGTTACCGAGCGTATCATGTTTGATACGCGAATCCTTTGTAATACACTATATGCACCCCATTCGCATAGGTTCGAGGGGAAACCTGGCACCGACTTCCTGATTCTCCGCGTTTTCTGGACTTCCTGAATCTGCTTACTGTTCACTGCTTACTGTTAACTGTTAATTGTTCACTGTAAATGTTCGATCTGGCAGCTAGCCATAATGAAAGCCCCAACACCTTTCGGGTCGTTGGTCCGTACCGGTTCGGTCACATAGTAATGAAAGCTCCCGTCGCGGTAGGGATGTCCGCCCAGCCCGGCAACACTACAGGTCCCTGTCAATTCGGGTTGCCCGTTTGATCCGGTCTTTATGAGATTATGAATGATGCCTTTATACCCTTTCTCCGCTACTTTCGCGAATTTTCGAGGCAGATAGCCTTTCCTGACTCCCTTGGCCAGCGAATAGACAAACATGCATGAGGCGGACGCTTCCAGATAGTTTCCTTTCTTGTGAGGCATGTTAAGCACCTGCCACCACAAGCCCGTCCTGGGATCCTGAACCTTAGCCACGGCCGTAGCCAAACGGTTGAGGATGGTTACGAGCGTGTCACGATCCTCACTGTGTTGCGGAAAGTAGTCCAGGGCATCAACTAAGGCCATGGCATACCAGCCCATGGCGCGACCCCAGAAATTCGGAGAGTCGCCTGTTACCGGGTTGGCCCAACGCTGTTGCTTCGACTCATCCCAACCGTGGTATAGAAGACCGGTTTTGGGATCTCTTGCATGTTTTTCTATTAATTCAAACTGATGGGTGATATCATCAAAGGCCGCATTATCATGGGTCATCTCAGCGTAATGCGCATAAAAGGGTTCTGCCATGTATAATCCATCCAGCCACATTTGATTGGGATAAATCTTCTTGTGCCAGAAGCCTCCGGATGCATTCCGCGGCTGAGTTTTTAATTGATCCCTCAATAAGGTAGCCGCCATCCAATACTTTTTGTTACCGGTAACCTTATACAGAAATAAAAGAATCTTTCCATTATTGATATCATCAAGCCGGTAGCCCTTTGGTTTGTAGGTGCGTATCGAACCATCGGGTGTTACGAACTTATCGATGATTTGGCGGATATAGTCAATGTATTTTTGCCTTCCGGTATCTTTCCAGACACACTCAACCCCCCTCAGAACCACTCCCTGGTCATAACTCCAGGTAACCGGCCGGTCAGGTCTGGTGTAGATGGAATCAGGCCAAAGGTGATCGATTACCGTATTAGCCATTCGCTGCGACCACGGCATTGATTGGCCCGCTGCCGTAACCAGAGGCAGAAGTAAAAAAGCTGTAAACAGAAACTTTATTTTTTTAATCATAAATAGGCTTTATCAATTCTGATTGAATTTCACTGATGATGTCTCTTTAATAAGTGTTTTCATAATTCATTCATCTGGTACAATGTACAATATTGGTCTTCATATTCCATTTCGTTGATTGCAAAAAAAGCAACAGATTGTATTATACAATCTTATGATTAATTCAAAACTAAAGAACAGTAACAGTGTAATCAGGTGCTTTTACACGGATGATTGATCGTATAACCAATCTTACAGTTTTAAATGAATACATTGATAACATTTTCTCCCCTTCTGCTTAAACTAACAGACAAGAAAGCGTAGATTCAAATTGATATTCTATTCTTTTCATTAAATGAGATTCCCTTTGTGTTTTGTTTGAGATTTTCTACTTGATAAGCGTTAGCTCTTTCGATTCTGTGAATGATCCTGCCTGCAGACGATAGATATATACGCCACTTGCAAGTCCGGCACCATTGAACCTGACCATGTAATGTCCCGGTTGTCTAACTCCATGAGTCAGTATTGCCACGAGTTGACCAAGGATATTGTACACTTTCAGAGTAACTATACTTTTTCGAGGTATCTGAAATGTGATATTTGTCGTTGGATTGAATGGATTGGGATAATTCTGATTGAGCCTATACCTGGTCGGAATACTTGGATTCTTTTGAATGGCCGTTAATGACGGCGTCTGATATTTGGGAATCACCGGTGTCCAGTCATGGGCAAATCCGGGATCCGTATTTTTTGAGAAGATATTTGCAAGGATATACTCAGATGCAGCTGTCGAGTCCAGTTGAGTTGAAAAATTGACCCGTCTGGATGTACCGGATCCCGGACCATAACAATTATATTCGGCGTATAGAGCCGGTGTAACATTCCAGGCAAGCCAACCTACAGGATTTAATGTCGCCGGTTCATAGGAATGAATGAACACGACTCTAGGTGCATCCTGCCAGGGGCGACCCAGATAGAAGGAAGAAATGGCATTTCCATCGATTCCGATCGTGTCTGTAACCAGCGAATCATTCCGGAATATGTAGCCAAACTTAGTCGTTGCATTTGTCGAAGCCGCCGTCAGCGTCCCTTTATTCCTGTTCTCATGGATAATACAACTATCTGAAACCACGACATCGCGTCCAAACATAAAATCGACCGAACCTTCAATAAGACAGTCCTTATTGTAAATCCGGCCCGGACCGCTGCCGCCCCAGTTGTAGTACGTATCCTGATAACCGAGGATATTACATTTATAGAAGATCTGACGGTCGCCGTTGTTCATTACTGCTACTGCCTGTGCCGCCTGCGATGTATTGCGGATCGTTATGTTCTCAGCAGTAAAATTATTTGCGGCGACTTCCAGTGTGTATGAGGTTGAAGTTCCGATGGTTACATTATTAACCACTTTGCCTGAATAATCATCATGAGTCAATATGGTGCTATCTCGGCTTTCACCCTCAAGAATAACATTTGTCTTCGTTTTTGCAAGGACATCTTTCTCATCATAGACACCCTTTTTCACATAAATAATCCATTTCCCAGTGTAATAATCGGGGATGTTATCAAAAGCTGTCTGAATGGTCTTATAATCTCCGCTTCCATCCTTTGCCACAACCTTGATGACCGTTGGCGCAACGGCCTGGGTTTTGAGGAAAACGTCCGGGCCATAACCTGTTCCGGCACTGTTCGTCGCATAGGCACGCACGTGATAAGTCGTCGACGGCTTCAGATTCTCCAGACCACTTACAAATGAGCCGATTCCTCTCCCATCAACGGAATAACTGTCAGATATGGTTGGATTGGCTTTCAGACTCCAACAGACTCCTCTCGTTTTGACGGTATCTCCTCCCCAGGCAGTAACATCGCCTCCGCTTTGTGCTGTCGTTGCCAGGATGTTTGTCACACTTGCAGTTGTTACCGTCGGCGACACAATTTTAGACAGTGTCGTCAGGCTATCCACCAGTCCGTAGGCCGTTCCGACGATATTCGTTGCATAAGCAGCTACATAATACTTCGTTCCCGGAGCTAGTTTGGTAATGCTGCTCGTAAACGATCCTGTCCCAGATCCATCGATGGTAGCACTATCAGCTACAGTGGGATTCGGTTCCACACTCCAGCAGACACCGCGTGCAGTTACCAGGGCTCCACCATCAGATGATATTGCCCCTCCACCGGATGCAAACGTCGTAGAGATATATGAGGGAGCTGTCGTTGTGATTTTGGGCAGCGTTGCGACAACACCCTTTGTGTACCCGGATATTACCATATTCGCCAGGTAAACAATCTTTGCATAGCTCTCAGACTGCGTGTCATGGGGATATACTCTGACATAAAGCGTCTGTCCGGTTGCCACAGTGTCCGTTGAAATGCTACTTCCGTATGGAACCAGTTGACTTTCGGCTAAAGAGGTATCCGGAACTAACAACGTTTTTGTAGTAAATGTAGAGTCTGTCGAGTAGTAAACAGCGGCTTTTAGGTTATTCGAATATTTAGCTCCCATTTCAACAGACAACGAATCGACATAGAGTGTACCACCCGGAGCAACTGTAGCAGCGTACTGTACATAATAGGAAGTATCCGGATCGGCTTTTTCCGGCCATGTGCTGTGCGCCGGTGAAGTCAGGATCTCCTCCCCTTTGGCTGTGCCGATCGATCCAAACCCATAGCTATAAACTTTGCTGCTGAAGGTTTTGGGTTTTGCAATGATGAGTCCTGTGGTCACGGCATTCAGGTCGGTCGTATCAGGCCAGACTGCCGTTGTTGGCGAAGGCAGAGCCTCCGAGGTACCTGAACCCGTTACATTACCGATATACAAATACTTAGATGTGCTGGTCGTACCGCCAGGCAACCATGGATAGACTCTTATGTAAACCGTCTGCCCGTTATTTACCGTAATATTCAGACCGGTCAGTGTCGTATCGATAACACCATTTTCAAATAGAGAATTAATCTGTGCGATTTTTTGGGGACTAGTAAACGCCGAACTGGTGGAATAATAGATAGCTGCACTCATCCCTTTTATTCCCTTGTCTCCTATCAACATGGAGAGGGAATCCACCGTCATGTTAAAATTACTTTTGGGTCCTATAGAAAATTCGACATATCTGTTTGCATTATATGTCGACTCGTCAGGCCATGAGTTTGTTCCAGAGGAGCCGCTGGTAGAAGCATCGGGTTTAAGTTTCTGAACCTTTACACTGGTCCCGGCAGGCGGGACTTCATATGAGTTCGTCAATCCTGTAATAACCTCGGAAGACGCGGTAATATCTCCGGAAACGGTTACGGTTTGGTCGCTTGACAACGGCCAGCTTCCTGATGCCTCGTTTTGTGCGAATAATGCGTTTACAATCACCAGATTCAATAAAACAAATAGTATACCCCTTAACACTTTTTTCATGTTTATAACCCCATTTGTTGCATCGAAAGCTAAATACCGGATCATATTTTCTCAGAGGGCCCGTCTACAACTAACCGCCGATAAAGCAGGAAATGACGTATTACGGACAGTGATGCACAGATAGTTTTTAAAATTTTCGGGAGGTCCTTATAAAAGACACCCTAATCCCCTGAAATCAAGATTAGGATTTTTGTGTTTGACAGGTTGTTGCTGTTACTCAGAAGATTGTTGCATTATGAAAACACCGATGGTTTTCACCCAGACGAACAGGAATTATCTTGAGATCATGAGATTCACTGATTATTACTGATCGCCAATTTGAACAGTTGATGAAACCCATCGGTGTTCGTTATTAACATATATTATTTAATAAGCATGAGTTCTTTTGACTGTGAGAAATTACCGGCTTGCAGGCGGTAAATATACACGCCGCTGGTAAGTCCGGAACCGTCAAATCTGACATTGTATTGTCCTCGTGCCTGTTCCCCATGAACCAGTGTTGCCACAGCCTGTCCTAAAACATTATACACCTTCAGGCTTACCATGCTCTTCTCTGGTATCTGATAAGTAATATTTGTTGTAGGATTGAAAGGATTGGGATAGTTCTGGTTAAGTGAGAACTTTGAAGCAATCGCCGGCTGGCTTTTCTGGATAGCGGTCGTTATTGTTGTTGTACCATAACATACCACATCACCGATATACATATATTTTGAACTACTATTTTTCCCGGCTGGTGCATAGGGATAGACCCTGACGTATAATTTTTGTCCATCAGGTACTGATGCCCTGAGCCCTAAATATGCAGGACCGTTTTTGATACCTTTAAAGGTGGTATCTACCAGGCTGGGGTGCTCAGACAACGTATCCGTATCTCCCGCCAGTTTCACTGGATTTGAAAAATCGGAATGGGTTGAGTAATAAATAGCACCTATAAATTCCTTATATCCTTTGGCTCCAATCCACAAGTGCAGAGAATCCACAGTCATGTCGTAACCACTTTTCGGACCGAAAGAAAATTGCATATATCTTTTTGGATTATATACGGTTTCAGCAGGCCAGGAATTTTGAGTACCGGTGTTGGCGAAATCACTGGTGGAAGCGTCGGGTTTCAACTTCTGAACCGTCGTTCCCATGGGAACAGAAGACCACCACGTTGGTGGATCTGTTGGTGCCTCATACGCCGGAACCAACCCGACAACATTTTCAGAATCGGCCATAACATTTCCACTAACTTTAGCGGAAACGGTATCTTGCTTTGTCAGTGACCAGGTCACTGATCCTATATTCTGTGCATACAATACACTGGTCGAAACCAGCATACAGAAAACAAATAGAAAGTACGTAACGATCTTTTTCATGAATGTTACTCCATTTGTATTCATTAATAAGTAAAACTGCACGTTTCGTGACGTGCGTTTATATACCGCTCATTACAGCACCTTTCTGAAGGATAAACCCACCAGAAAATGGCGCTGGCTGTTGCTTTGTGCCACCTGTCAGTGGCCATATCACTGTCGCAGGAGCCGTTGGCGTCTGCGTTGTACCATATACACGCACATTACCAATGTACATGTACTTCGATGTGCTGGTTGACCCACCAGGTAACCATGGATAGACTCTGAGGTACAGGGCCTGCCCATCATTCACCGAAAGATTCATGCCACTTATATTGTAGCCGGTAAAGGTGGTATCAGTCACATTGTTTTCAGTCAGTGAATCTATTTCTACAATTTTTCTTGCATTGGAAAATGTCGAACTCATTGAATAATAGATGGCGGCACGCATCCCCGTTATCCCTTTGTTACCTATCAACATCGAAAGAGAATCAACAGTCAGATTGAAGCCACTCTTGGGAGCAAGAGAAAATTCGACATACCTGTTTGGATTGTATGAAGATTCATCAGGCCAGCTATTTGTTACGGAGCCGCTGGTAGAAGCATCGGGTTTCAGTTTCTGCACTTCCAGTGAAGTTCCTGCCGGCGGCACTTCATACGCGGCAGTCAACCCCGAGATCGACTCGGCAGATGCCGTGACATTTCCGGACCCGTTTTCCGGTGTATTTACAACTGCATTTGAGGTATCAACCGTAGCATTCCTGATCGAGAGTCCGGAATTGGCCGTGATATTGATGTTTTTCAGAATGATATTCTTCATCGGTTCCTCAGGCAGCCCGATAATCAGTCCCGCCGATGGAGAATTGGTTGATGTTAGATTCTCTATAGTAATATCGTGATAGTACGGAGTCTTAGACGTAACAGGCTGGGCAGGATCATTTTCGGATGGAATTTTTGGGTAATACCCGGTAAAAAATATCGGATATTCCACATTCTGCATGGTATTATTGGTGTACACAATATTTCGAACATCGCCCCCATTACCCCGGTATGATTTTATTCTAAATCCATTAGTGGTTCCATTGAAGGTGCAATTTTCGACTGTCATGCTATCAACCCCGCCGTAGGTTTCGCTGCCAATCGAAACACCGTGCCCGTGCAAGAAGGTACAGTTACTTATCGTAATATTGGTCGTACCTGCATTGGGATCCGATGGATCATTTCTGCCCGATTTTACAGCAACATTATCATCCCCCGTATCGATGGTGCAGTGCGAAATAGTTACAAAATGTGAGGTTGCAGGGTCAATACCGTCCGTATTAGGTGAAGTTGATGGCGCAGTAATGGTCACATACTCAATCTTAACATGCCAGCAACTTTCCAGGGAGATATGGAATTGCGGTGAATTTTTAAGTTTCAGGCTATCGATAGTGATGTTGGTCGAGTTATTTAGTTTAATAAGCCGCGGCCTAGCCACTGTGCCGCCACTCGCTTTGGCATTCTCATACAGGGTCCACCACTCTTGTCCATTTCCATCAATAGTCCCTGCTCCGGAAATGCGAATATTCGTCGCATGATCAGAGGTAATTAAAGGCTGCAAACTACTCGGCAAAGGACCGGTTGTGTCGGTCCCCGCCGGATAGTATGCTTTCATGTCTTTCGTGGCAAGCAGTGTTGCGTTGCTCTTGATTTCAAGAGTCACGTTGCTCTTGATTTCAATGGGACCGGTAAGAAAGGTCCCTTTGCTAAACTCAACAACTCCGCCGCCTGCTTTCGAAACACTGTCGATAGCCGTTTGAATAAGAGATGTATTATCCGTCTTACCATCCCCTACAAAACCAAAACTATTCGTTTGTTTTTGAGAGGTCGTATCCTTACCGCCGCTACCGCCACCTCCGGTGACACCAACAGGGTTCTTTTTACAGCTGATAATCGATAAAGCAATCAGGAATAAAAAGGGGATGATAAGATTTCTCAGGCTATGACGCATTTCAACTATACTTATTAATATCCAGGATTTTGTTGAACCGTTGTATGGTTGAGGTCAATGGCACTCTGCGGTATTGGACGCAGAAGTTTGTCCTTACCGTCAGACCCTTTAAAGGGATCGATGCCCTGATTGACCCAAGCCTGAACATTACGGTTGTAGAGTTTATCCCTTGCCATTAACGTTCCTGTTCTGGTAAGATCGAACCAACGGTGATATTCACCGAGCAACTCTCTGGCACGCTCATTCAGTATTAAGTCGATATTAACCTGGCCTGGCGTGATCGTCATATCTGCGGTATGACCGGCAGCGGCAGCACGGGTTCTGACCGCGTTGATTCGTTGAGCAGCCGTTGCTGCGTCTCCGAGCTTATAGTAAGCTTCTGCTGCAACCAGGTACGCTTCCGAGAGTCTTGCCAGGATGATGTTTCTGGAACTTGAGTTGCTGGCAAAAACAGCAGTCGGATCATCGAACTTCTTAACCGGTGGTGGCAGTGGTGCACCACGATAGGGATCATAAGCGAGATCAGGGCCCCAATCTGACTCAGGTATGATAATGGTACTATCCCTGTTAGCCGGATCGGCAGCCTTCCATGCGGTGGTATCATTGACAGCCCATGATGGTACGTAGTAGTACGTCACAGGCAGTTTATCCAATGATCCGTTTTGATCGAAGAAGTCGTAATACCGGTTGTAATACTTGAGCATGAAGGTGGCATCAAGACGGGTATCATATTGAGAATAAAGGCTAAACAAGAACGGATCAGGGAATAAGGTATGCGAACGATAGGGATAACCCTGCGTCTGACCTTCACCACCCAGATATGGACTGAAGAAGTAATTTTGATCATTTCCATCCGAGCTGGGATCAATCATAGATGATTTACTGTATTGCACAGAGAAGATCACATTCGGTGTGTTCTCCATGCCCGGAAACCACTGCTGTTCGAACGGGATGGTCAGTTGCTGACCATTGATAGCCGCGTCCGCATATTTGGCTGCATTGGTAAAATCACTCTTGCTGCCGAAGCTTTGATAACCTCTTGCCAGGTAAACTTTGGCCAGATAAAAGTTTACAGCCCTTTTATCCACTCTTCCGGGATCGTTCGTCTCAGGCACTTCCGTCAGAGCTTGTTGCAACTGATTGATGATGAAGGTATAAACCGAGTCCGCAGATGTGCGTTGGAAATTGAGAATCGGCTTGTTGATACGGTTGGTTACCAAAGCTACACCACCAAACTGTCTCACAAGATTGAAGTAGAACAAGGCTCTCAAAAATCTCACTTCACCCAATCTGCTCTTCAAGGTTGGAGCAGATGCTGTTAGTGAGTTGTAGTAGATTGCCGTGTTAGCTACCTGGATGGCATGATACGAATCCTGATAGTATTGGGTAACAATACTGTTGGATGGCGTCAGCGCCTCATATGAACTCAGTGCTTGCTCTTCAATATTTGTTGATCTTCCACGCCAGAAAATATCCGTACCGCCACAGTACATCCATACGTCATCACTTTGGCCGTACAGGGTACGAAGCTGAGCATAGGTGGAATTGACCAGGTTTTCATAACCAGATTTGGTCTTATAGTAGCTGTCGGCAACTATATTGGACTTATTGTCCTCGTTTAGAAAATTTGAGCAGCTGGCTGTCAGCAGCAGCGCGCAAATTCCCATAAGAAATATAAAATTCTTCTTCATGGTTAAATACCTCATGATTATCTAGATTCTCAGGTTTATGCCTAATTGATAATTGACAGAACTATTCACGTTATCCCCGTTATATATCTGCAGGGTCGCATATTGAGGATCGAACCCTGTATAGGGAGTAAAGACAAACGGATTCTGAACGTTGAAGTAGATGTTCAGGCTGCTTATGCCAAACTGTTTAAGAAGCTTCGTTGGCAGGTTATAGCCCAGTCGGATATTATTTACTTCAACATACGAGGCATTTTGGTAGGATGAGACTTCTCTCCAATAGGGACCGATATTTGATGGTTCCGGATATTTATTGGAGTAATTGGTTGGGGTTACTGAATTTTGAGCCATGTAGTAAGGTACATTCAGCCTGTTTCTTCCGCGGTCATTCAGGTTCAGGAATTCATTATGAAACGGACTGTATACCAATACTCCCTGACGAGTCGAAATCGTAGTTGAGAATTGGAAATCTTTATAATCGACTTCGGTTGTAAAACCACCGGTCCATGAGGGTTCAGGGGTACCAATAATGGTACGGTCGGCACTGGTTATAGCCCCGTCTCCATTCAAATCTTTGACCCGGGCCTGTCCGGGGGTTTGCCCGAATTTAGCAGCCTCGGCCGCCTGACTTGATTGCCAGATGCCGTCAAAAACGTAAGTATAATCGACACCGATAGGCTGACCAATAAACCAACCATTACCAATATCATTTTGATTGTTACCAAAAAGCGAAACAATCTTGTTCTTGTTAGAGGCAAAGGTGAAGGAGGTTTCCCATCTGAAATTATTTGTCAGAATATTTACAGTTGACAGAGAAACTTCGACACCCATATTCCTAACCGAACCGATGTTATCAGTCAATGTTCCGGCACCCGATTCAAGTGGCAGTTGTCTGCTCAAGAGCAGTTTATTGGAAAGCTTGTTGTAGTAATCAACACTACCGCTGATTCTTTCATTAAAGAAGCCAAAATCTACACCGGCATCAAACTCATGCGTTTTTTCCCAGGTAAGATCTGCATTGGCAACACCACTTGGGGCAAAACCTTTGGCAAGCGTACCACCAAAGTCATACATGGTCTGGGTGTTTGCCAGAATCTGAGTTGAATAAGGAGACACTGCATTGTTACCCGTGATACCATAACTTGCACGCAGTTTCAATTCAGAAATGGCATCAACATTGCGAAGGAACTTTTCCTGGCTCAGACGCCAACCGGCAGAAATAGATGGGAACATTGCCCATTTGTGACCAGGGGCAAGGACAGATGAACCATCCCATCGGTCGGTTATGGTAAGCAAATATTTATCCATGTAGGAGTAATTGACCCTGAACATGTACGACATCAAAGTCGTTTTTGTGAAGTAACTACCTACGTTTTGCAGATCAGTAGCGGTTCCCAAATTATAGAAGCTTGAATTGTATGGCAGATTGGCTACATCGATGTTGCTGCCCTCTCCGCGATGCGATTCAATGCTGTACAATGCCATGGCATCAATATGATTTTTACCAAAATCACGTGTTACAGAAACCTTATTGTTCCAGATATACGAAAGGCGCTGATCCTTGCTTAACTGAGCAGAGGCATCCTGTAATTGTCGTTCATCAGTCATGGGTCCCCAGTAAAGGCCATGCCTTGTAAAACTGAACTCAGGATTGAAGCTACTCTTCAGCGATAACCAACTGATAGGATCATACTGAAGGAATACGTTACCAATCCCTTGAGTGGTACGTTCATTATTAACGGTATTTTGTATGTCCGCCAGCGGATTAACAGAACTTGTGAAACTAATCCCGGCATACTTGGCAGGCTTGAACAGCAAATTACCGAGAGAGTCATAAGGTGTAACCAGAGGCGACATCCGATAAGCAGTTCTCACAGCATGGTGGTTGCCAAGATCATTATTCTCGAACGAGAAGTTGATATTGGCTCCTGCAGACCACTTATCCGTAATGTGGGTTCTGATGGCCGACTTGATATTGTATTGCTGGTAGGCCTGCCCTTTCAGGTTACCCTGCACATTCTGATAACCGAGCCCAACATTATAGTTGACATCACTATTATTCGTCACCCCTGATATGGAAAGATAATGATTGTCCTGGGTTCCGGTTCTCAGGAAGTAGCTGGGCCAATCCGTATAAACATGATTTTTAACACGGTAGCCTAACAAACTACTATTAGCGATCCCACCAATGGTATTGTCGTAGGGCGTACCATTTTGAAGGGCTGGCACAATATAGGTATCCTGACGGTACTGCCACCATTGGGTTCCGTTCATAAAGTTAGGCATGCGTGCAGCCTTGCGGATGCCGACGTATCCGTTATATGTAATGTGCAACTGACCCGGTTTGCCGCTTCCTTCTTTGGTGGTGATGATAACCACACCATTGGAGCCCCGCGACCCGTAAATAGCAGTGGCTGCGGCACTCTTCAAAATGCTGATATTTTGAATTTCCTGGGGATTCAGAAAATTAATGTTATCAACAATAGCACCGTCAACTACATATAAAGGACTGTTGCTGCCCGTCAGGGAATTTTCTCCACGGATAAGAATATTAAAACTGCTACCCGGACGACCTGTACTTGCTGTAATATCAGCTCCGGCTACTTTTCCCTGAAGTCCGTTCAAAGGATTGACCGAACCTGTTTCTGCAACTTGTTGTCCGCCAACGGTCGTTACCGAAGTTGTCAGATTCTGGCGCTTCTGAGTACCATAACCGATGACAACCAGCTCTTTTCCCTGGACAGCCTTTGTTTTAAGAGACACGTTAATAGTTGTGCGCCCCATCACCGGTATTTTCTGTGTTATATAACCGATGTATGTAAATTCGAGTGTATCCTGCGCACTGGGTATACTCAATGAATAATGCCCTTCCGGATTCGTTGCTGTTCCGATCGTTGTACCGGAAACCACCACGTTTACACCAGGAAGCGCTTCTTTTGTTGAACTATCAACCACTCTTCCGGTCACCGTAACGCTTTGCGCAAATGCACTTACGCTTGCCAATAGCAATAAAAGAGTTACCGGTAACACATAAAAGACTGTATACTTATTTCTCATATGATCACCTTATTTTGCGATTTTTACCACTTTCCAATTAACCTATAGCAAATTGATAAGGAGTAAATATCGATTATGGCGTAAAATGTCAACCTTTTCAGTCTAATAATTTGCCCGATTTTGCGAATACCAACGCCCTTAGAATGGACGTAAAAACTACTTTTTCATATCAACCCTTTTGTAAGAAATAATATTAAGTATTTATTTTTTATATCATTAAATGATAAATAAAATATAGCATGACCACTCCATATTCTTTAATTAATTCACCTGGTTTTGAATATTCTTTAATTATGTTACCGATAACTAACAGGATTTTAAGAAAATTTACTTTTAAGAAATAAGAAGGCCCTGGGTAGTCATTAACACTCTTATATAGTCATTTGATCCATTTCCTTTCAACAAGCAAAAAATAAGCTATTTCATCCTTTTAAAGCGTATTCTTGCCCCTCCATCTTATAATTCTATCCGGAGATAACATAATCGGAGTTCAGGATTCTGGATTAAAAAGAACAATCACGAACACAGCAATTCACGCGCCTGTCGTGGTTCCGGGTAAATCTTAGCCCGACAGCCCCTGCTCTAATCCGACAGCTTCGTATTTCTTCAAAAAATACTCGGCTTGCTCCACGTTATAGGTCGATCCGATATATATCGGGGTGCGCTGATGAATACTCTTTGGTTCGATTTCCATAATACGGTCGTACCCGTTACTGGCCCGACCACCCGCCTGTTCGATAATAAATGCCAGTGGATTACACTCATACATGAGCCGAAGCTTACCACCCGGATATTTTTTGCTGGGCGGATAAATAAAAATCCCACCCTTCAGCATGGTTCGATGCACATCGGCCACCATAGCGCCCACATATCTTGCCGAATACGGCCGCATGGTCTCTTTGTCTTCCATCTGGCAAAATTTGATGTATTTCTTCAATCCCTGCTCCCACGAATTGTAACTGCCTTCATTGATACTGTAGTAGGGACCAATTTCCGGAATCCTGATGTTGTTTTTGGTCAGGAAGAATTCGCCGATACTGGGATCGAGTGTGAAAGAACTAACCCCCAGTCCAGTCGTATATACCATCATTGTACTGGAACCATAAATGATATATCCGGCAGCCACCTGGTGGATTCCACGCTGTATGGGATCGTCATCGGTTGGATAATCAGCCCGGTGCGATTTGCGCATATACACCGAAAATATCGTTCCAATCGAAATGTTCACATCAATATTGGAGGAACCGTCCAACGGATCCGTATATACGATGTATTTACCCGAGGTATTTTTCAGATGGATAACCCCTTCGCTCTCTTCAGATATAATCGTCGAAACAATATTGGAACGGGAAAGGGCCGACAGCATCTGATCATTTGCGAAGACATCCAGTTTTTTAACACGTTCCCCATGCACATTGGTACTGCCCTCGAATCCCAGGATATTCGTTATACCGGCCTTGTTGACTTCACGGGATATTATTTTTGCAGCCAAACCGATATCACGAAGTAATTGAGACAACTCACCCGTTGCACCGGGAAACCTGTTTTGAGTTGAAATAATGTACTCTTCAAGTGTAATAAGGCGATCCGATTCAAAATCTTCCATAGTGTACTCATCCTTTAATAGTGTATAAACCCGGCAATCGTTTTCAAAAAAGCGCTTTTTATGTTACGATTTCTTTTTATATAAGACAACTGATCTGCCTCATCCTGAATAGCTTTATGATCTCTCTGGCATCCCTTTCAAATATTAATTTTGCACGTATCTGTTTATGAAAGAAAAACTAACTACTATTAACGAGGTAACTGCTTACTGAAAATTTTGGATTCCGATTCTTCTTCCCACTCTCTCCTAAGTACCCTGTACAGATAATGATCGATATATGTTCCGTCACTGAATTCCACCTCTGAAAGACGCGCCTCCTGACGGAAACCCAGGCGTTCGGCTACCTTCCGGCTCCGATTGTTATCCACCGCACATTGTATTTCTATCCTGTTCATCTCAAGTTCGGTAAACGCGTAATCAATAAGCGCCTCGCACGATCGCGTTACAAATCCCCTGCCTTCGCATCGCTGATCAATCCAGTATCCAAGAGCACAGGCATGATCGGTGAGATGCAATCCCTGAAATCCAACCAGACCGATAATTTTCTTGTCGTGAATGACTCCAAACTGAAATCCTGGATGATTTCTTTTTTGATTTTCAGAATCCGACAATTCCTCAAACAGACGCCTATTCTGATCGATGAAATACTGGGTGGCTGCCAGTGTCGTCATATTAATGATCCACCGTTCCCAGTTTTTGAGATGATCGCGGTTAAATGATACCAGATGGAATAATTCCACTGTTTGCGTTCTTTCAAACAGGGTCAGGGAAATATCCGAATCAACCGTGATATTCATCTTGAGGCTTCGGTATGCAACAGGGTTTGATATAACGATCTGGATCTGTCAATAAGCTCGTCCATAGATCCATCATTTACAATAATGTAATCGGCATAAATCCGGAGTTGTTTAGGATCAGCCTGACGTTGTATCCGGGCCTTTACCCGTTCGGAATCCGTTTCATCCCGGATACTAACCCTGTCAATTCGTTCTTCTTCCGGGGCCTCGACCAGTATAATCACATCCAAATGTTCGGGGCGACCTTCATTGAGCAACAGTGCTGCTTCTTCCACGAACACCGGGAATCCCTCCTTTTCCGCTTCGGCTGCAAGCCGTTTCACTTCCTCCTTAACACGTGGATGCACCAGCCTGTTCAATTCTTCAACACGTCCTCTATGAAAAGCTTCTCTGGCAAGGTATTCACGATTCAGGTGTCCATTTTTGTCGTAGGCATCACCGCCGAATACAGACATGATCGCATCACGTAGTTTTTTGTCATGGGTCATCAGGTCCTTGGCGAGATCATCCGCATAAACCACGTTCGCCCCCAGCGATTCCCATTCGCTGCAAACCGTTGTTTTACCGCTGCCAATTCCACCTGTGACGCCTGCTTTGATCATATTAAGAATACTTAGGAGTACTTGGAGTGCCTAAAGTACTTAAAGTTAGATTTCTTCCAGGAAATTTTAATAATGTCAGGAGGAAAGTCATGACAATCGATTTTCTTCAAACTCTAAGTACTTCAAACCAAGGTGTATCGTTTCTCTGCTTCCGATGTTTCCGGATGATCCGTGGTATAATGAAGACCACGGCTTTCCCGCCGTTGCATCGCCGAACGTATAATCAGGTAGGCAACGGCAATCATATTACGCAACTCACAAAGTGGCACACTCACCCTGTTTCGTTCGTAAAAATCCTCAACTTCATCGTAGATTAATTTGGTCCTGCGAAAAGCACGCTCGAGACGATGAGTACTTCTAACGATACCCACGTAGTCCCACATGATCTGTTTCAGTTCAAGCCGGTTATGCGAGATCAGAATCCACTCATCGGTATCGAACGTACCGCTGGCATCCCATTCCGGAACATCCACCTTGCCCGATACCGATTTTACATATTCGATGGCAGCAATGGCCGCATGATCCGCAAAGACGGCAGCCTCAAGCAGGCTATTGGAGGCCAGCCGGTTGGCCCCATGAACACCGGTGCATGCCACTTCGCCGCAGGCCAGCAACCCGTTGATGGTGGTCCTTCCATCCAGATCTGTAAGCACACCGCCGCACTGATAATGAGCCGCCGGAACGACCGGAATAAATTCTTTGGTGATATCCAAGCCGAACGTAAGACATGTGTTATAGATATGAGGGAAACGTGACCGGATATCGCCCGAATCGAGATGGGTCACATCAAGGAAAACACAGTCGTTGCCTGATTTTTTGAGCTGATCGTCGATGGAACGTGCCACGATGTCGCGTGGTGCGAGATCGGCGCGCTCATCGTACTGCTTCATAAAGGCTTCCCCCTTCTTGTTTTTCAGTATCCCGCCATGACCACGTACCGCTTCCGAAATCAGGAAAGAACTGGCATCCGGAAGACACAAAGTCGTAGGATGAAACTGGAAAAACTCCATATTGGCCACTCTTGCCTTGGCACGGTAAGCCATTGCCACACCATCTCCGGTAGCCACATCCGGGTTGGTCGTATGCAGGTAGACCTGACCGGATCCTCCGGAAGCCAGTAATGTTACCCTGGCAAGGTAAACATCGACGCGGTTGGCCTCGATATCGAGAACATAGGCACCAAAACAGTGAATATCTTCGTCATATCGGGTAACACGCCGGCCAAGATGGTGCTCCGTGATCAGCTCCAGGGCAAAATGGTGTTCAAACATGCTGATATTTGGATGCTCATGGACACGATCGAGCAATACCCGCTCGATTTCATGACCAGTGGTATCCTTGGCATGAACGATGCGATTTGCCGAGTGGCCACCTTCTCTACCCAGATCCAGGTTCCCTTTTTGAGAGTGCGAGAATTGAACGCCCATCTCAATCATCTCACGGACCTTGCCCGGCCCTTCACGTACAATCTGTTCTACTGCCTCACGGTTACAAAGTCCCGCACCTGCCACAAGCGTATCCTCAACATGCTGCCGTATGCTGTCATCCGGCAGCATAACCGCGGCAATTCCGCCCTGTGCGTAATTGGTATTCGCCTCGGACTTTTCTTTTTTTGTGATAATGCACACGCGACCATGGTCCGCTACCTTCAATGCATAACTCAGTCCCGCAGCACCGCTGCCTATGATCAGGAAATCGTACTCGTGTTTCATTCACTCATCAGGTAAGCTTTGATGAAATCGTCCAGTTCCCCATCCATCACAGCACTAACGTTGGACGTTTCATGTTCAGTGCGGTGGTCTTTGACCATATTATACGGATGCATTACATAGGACCTGATTTGTGATCCCCATTCATTGGCTTTCTTCGTCGATTCGAGTTCGCTACGGGCGGCATCCCGTATGCGTTGTTCCAACTGGTAAACACGCGATTTAAGCATCTGCATGGCCTTCTCGCGGTTCTGCAACTGCGAACGTTCCTGTTGACATTCGGCAACAACTCGTTCAGATGAGCCATCCGACAGTTTTCCGGTCCATATAAGCCGAACGCCCGTCTCAACCTTATTAACGTTCTGTCCGCCCTTGCCGCTCGAGTGGAAACGCTGTAGCTCGATGTCATCGGGGTTCAGGTCGATCTCGATGTTGTCATCGACTACGGGGTAGACAAATACTGAACAAAACGAGGTATGACGTCTGGCATTGCTGTCGAACGGTGATATCCGTACCAGACGATGGACGCCGACCTCAGCCTTGAGGTACCCAAAAGCAAAGTTACCCTTAAACTCGATGGTAGCACTTTTAATGCCTGCCACATCTCCCGGTTGAAACTCCAGGGTGCTGACTGCATACCCGTTTCGTTCGCCCCAACGCACATACATCCGGTATAACATCTGTGCCCAATCCTGGCTTTCCGTACCACCGGCACCAGGATTGATGGTCAGGATCGCATCGCGGTGGTCATCCTCGCCCTGAAGCATATTTTTCAGCTCAAGGTTTTCCACGCGCGACTTCAGCCGTTCCACTTCCTTATTCAGGTCGTCGGCAACGTCCTCGCCTTCCTTCAGAAATTCCCTGAAAACCTGGATACTTTGGCGCAACTCATCCATATCATCCCACGACTGAATCCACTCTTTCTCATCATTGAGTTCTTTCATGATGGCCTGGGCATGATCGGCATCATCCCAGAATCCGGGTTGTTGAGCCTGATCCTCGAGTTCTTTTATCCTATTTTTGCGATTATCATAGTCAAAGATACCTCCTCAGCGCATCCACGCGCTGGAACAATCCGGACAATTGTTCGGTTGTGAAAAGTACTTCCGTCTGTGACAAAGTATTATTCCTTTCTTATTGATTTATTAATTGCTTTAATCCGTCCCGGCGAACATTACCTGTTTGTCTAATCGGCGATAACAATTTTCTGATTTTTCAGACACCACTCAAACAGTCCCACTGAGGGCGTTGATATGGAACGATCAACCACTATTTTGGACGAATCAATGCGGAAATTAATAAGCCCAGCGTAAAACCACCAACCAGACTTACAATTAGTCCCGTTTCCGGGTTTGCCCTCACATAACGTCTTGCTTTCCTGTATCCGTGTTTGGTCTGTCTTTTCAAATCTTTCGGAGTACTCATAGTCCAAATTTTTTATGATCAATTTCCGTTATCTTGTCATATTCAATATACGGAACACAAAAGGCTATTATGTGCATTCACTTTTCACAGTTAATAGAAATTAGAGATCAGAAATTGGAAATTAGAGAATTGGACACGAGGAGTTTGGCAGCGCATTTTTAATGTGTGATAATTAGAGTGATTTTTTAGTAATGAGAATCTAAACTTGGAAATGTTGACCAAATTCAAATTTCTAATTTTCAAGTTTCAATGTACTCAATTCATCAATAGGATCTGTGAACCACTATTAAATACATTTTATGACTAAGATAGATTTTGATAAAAGAATACAACAACTATTGCCCTATTTGAAGACCGCCGGAAATCAAGTCATTAAAATGAGAGAGGAACCCGGTTTCAGGGTTATGCAAAAGCCAGACGATTCACCGGTTAGCAATGCCGATATCTGGGCAAACAGTTACTTCATTGATATCCTGCAGCAGCATTTCCCCGGGGAACTTATTGTAGGTGAGGAATCCGAATCAAAAGAATACCCGGTTGGAGCCGAACGGCTGTGGTTTGTCGATCCCATCGATGGCACGAGGCAGTTCGTTTCCGGCAAAGACAACTTTTTTATTCTCATTGGCCTTTGTCTGAATGGTGTCCCATCCATGGGAATTTGCTACAAGCCATCCTCCGGTTTACTCATAGCAGGTAATATTGAAACAGGGGTTTGGAGTATTGACAAAAATGGCATCGAAACTCCCATGCAGGCAGCTCCCTGGCCGGATGAGCCGAAAAGTGATCCCTCCATCATTCTCAAACGTCCCGATCAGGAATTGAAGCAGACTCTTTTGGATGAGTTCGGTATAAAACGACATCCATATGTCGGAGAACAGGTTGACATGCTGGCTCCACTCTTTGGCATGTCAAACGGATACGTTACGTACCGCGAGACGGCTTACTGGGATCTCTGCGCTCCCGCTGCCATTATGCATTCAGCCGGATATGAAATCCTTCGACAACCGGATAATTCCATCTATCGGTTCAACGAGGGTGATATAAAAGCGGAATTCTATTACAGCCTGCCGCCCAATACCCCGGCTGAGGTAAAGAAATTGTTATATTCTAAGGTGATGAGTTTCTGAACAGGGGAATATCGCTATCTTGCCTGCGTTAATGAACATATCATTACAACAAAGCGGATTATTACGGCATGATCAGCAAGTCTTCAACCCCTACGATCTCGAACCAGACACGAGACTATTTTTTCCGGCTCATCCATCAAAACAACCTCATTTACAATACCAGTTGGGAAGATCCCCGGATCGACCGCCAGCTATTACAAATTGACGCCAACAGTTCCATTCTGATGATCACCGGGGCAGGCTGTAATGTTCTCGATTACCTGCTGGACCAACCCAAACAAATCTTTGCTGTTGACGTAAATTCCCGGCAAAATGCGCTTCTCGCACTGCGCCTGAAAGCCATCGAACATCTCTCGTATTCCGATTTTTTCCGCCTTTTTGGAAAGGGACGGCACATTCGCATCAAGGAAATTTACCATGATGTCCTGCGACCTGAATTACCCGATTATGCCCAGCATTTCTGGGATACCCACTATTTCTATTTCGAGCCCAACAACAGACGCCGAACCTTCTATTTCCGCGGAACAGCCGGAACACTGGCCTGGACGGTACATCGATATCTGAAACGGGACAGCCACCTGTGGCAATTGATCCTGCAGTTGCTGAATTCGCAGGATATCGGTGAACAAAGACTCTGGTATGACCAGATCGAACCACGCCTCTGGAATAAATTCAGCCGGCAGATCGTGCGGCTTACAATCACAATGTCGCTGCTTGGAGTGCCTCGTCCTCAGATCGATTTGATCAAGTACCGGTATGATGGCGGACTGTATGGTTTTATCCGCGACTCGCTACGGTTTGTTTTTACCCAGATTCCGATCCACGACAACTATTTCTGGCGCGTTTATCTGATAGGACAGTATACATCGGCTTGCTGCCCGAATTATCTCAAAAAGGAAAATTACCCGTTACTTCGCAAGATGGTCGACAGGGTACACATCAGTAATGACACATTCGAGTCTTTTCTGGAGCAATCGGACCAAACTATCACACATTACAATCTGCTGGACCACCAGGACTGGATGGCGGAACAGCGCCCCGACCTGCTGCTTAAGGAATGGAACCTGATTTTGAAGAACAGCCGGCCGGGCACCCAAATTATTCAGAGAACAGCAGCAAATGAGCTGGATTTCATCCCGAAATCGATTAATTCGCATTTACGATTTCACCCCGAACTGACGCAGAATCTGCACAGCACCGACCGGGTAGGTACATACGGAAGCTTACATCTTGCAGAGGTAACGGATTATGCCAACTTCTGAACAAACCATACAAAACCTGCAGTTCTACTACCGGTTTCATTCGGCCATTTATGATCTGACCCGGTGGACTTTCCTGTTCGGCAGGAAACGGATCATTACGAAATATCTCGACGAAAGCATTGATGACAGCCGTATTCTCGAAGTAGGCTGCGGAACGGGCATTAACCTCCATTATCTCCATCAAAAATACCCCCGGGCAGAATTGACCGGTGTCGATATATCCGAGGACATGCTTCGTAAGGCGCGTAAGAAAAACCGGCGCTTAAAAAAACCCGCAGAGTTATTGGGAACTTATTATCAGAACGATCTTTTCCCGGGCAGGCATTTTGACCTTGTTCTGTTCTCCTATTCATTGAGCATGATGAATCCGGGATGGTATGAATCGCTTCAAAATGCCCACCAACATGTCAGTCCGAAAGGGAAAATCGCTGTCGTTGATTTTATGCGAACAGATCATCCTGCTTTCAGAAAATGGATGGGAATAAATCACGTACGTATGGATGACCATCTTCTTCCGGTTCTCAATAAATTCTTCAAGCCCGTTTCCTGCGATGTTAAGAAGGCCTATGGAGGATTGTGGGAATATCTGATCTACGTGGGTAAAAAGGTGTGATATTATCCAGGTGTAGATAATAGTTCTGTTGAAAAACAATCTCTCAGATCATTCTGAGCAGAACTTCGTGACGAGAATGCTAAACTATATCGCAATTCTAAAATCGGTCCATCGATCCATCGCAAATCAAAAGATGTTACCATGCATCCTGAAGCCTCGGAGAAATACCAGACAGAACTACGTAACGAGAATACTGATAACTGTTTACTGGTAACTGATCATTGCTCCGTCTCAACCGCTCTTTTGCTCTTCTGTTTCAGCAGCTGATCCTTATACTGCAATTCATAAAGCTTGCGATAGATGCCCTCTTTGTTTTTCAGCAAGCTCTGATGGGTACCCCGTTCCCGTATCTCCCCTTTGTGCATAACCAGAATCTGGTCGGCATGCTGAATGGTTGAGAGCCGGTGTGCGATGACAATGGAGGTGCGATCACTCATCAAAAGGTTGACAGCCCGGCTTACCTTTTCCTCCGTTTCCGAGTCGACATTTGAAGTGGCTTCGTCAAGAATGAGTATCCGTGAATCATAGACCAGCGCACGCATCAGACAAAGAAGTTGTCGTTGTCCCATTGATAATGAAGATCCACGTTCGGCCAGCATGAAATCATATTCTCCCGGGAGCCGCTCAATAAAACTGTCGGCTTCCACCAGCCGGGCGGCTTCAATCACTTTTTCGGTATCAATGGCAGGATTTCCCAGTGTTATATTGTCCATAACCGTGCCGGAGAACAATGTATTATCCTGCATCACAAGTCCCATCTGCGACCGTAAATCGGCGACTCTCAAGTCACGAATATCGATCCCATCCACCAGGATCTCACCTTTCTGTATATCATAAAAACGATTCAGCAGGTTAATGATAGTGGTTTTTCCTGCACCCGTGGCACCGACGATAGCCACGGTGTCCCCCGGTTTTGCCTCGAAGGAAACATTGCGTAATACATCGCCATCCTCGGGACGATAGCGAAACCAAACATCACGAAACTCGATATGCCCCTGTGGCCGGGTAATTGATATGGGATTCTGTTTCTCAACAATTTTGTTCTTCGTTTCCAGGACCCCAAAAATCCGTTCACTGGCGGCCATAGCACTCTGCAGGGTGTTGTATTTTTCGGAGAGGTCCCGAATCGGTTGAAAGAACTGGCGTACGTATTGGATAAATGCAACCAGAACACCAAAAGTAACGGTGCCGGAAAGGGCCTTGGCACCACCATACCAGACAACGAGGGCGATGCTAATGGTGGATATCAATTCAACTGCAGGCCAGAATAGAGCAAAATAGAAGATCGTTTGTATGTACGCGTTGCGGTGTCCGGCATTGATCTTGCTGAAACGATCCGCTTCCCGCCGTGATCGGTTGAACAGCTGTACAATGCTCATCCCGTTGATGTGTTCCTGTATAAAGGAATTGATCCGGGCAATTTGATCGCGAACGTTGAGGAAGGAAACCCTGACCTTTTTCTTGAACAAAAAGGAAAAATAAATAAGCAGAGGCATCACCGACAACGCAACCAGGGTGAGCTCCCAGTTCATCTTCAGCATGAAAAACACGATGAAGAGAATGCGCAGCAGATCTCCCATCATGTTCACGACCCCGTTCGAGACAAGATCGTCTATCGCCTCAATATCATTTGTAGTCCGGGTGATCAACCGCCCCAAAGGATTACGGTCAAAATATTGCACATGCAGGCTCTGGATCTTCCGGAATACAGCGTTGCGCATGCTGTAGAGTACTCCCTGCCCAATCCAGTTTGTCAGATAAGTATTTCCGACCAACATCAGAGACTCGCCCAGCAGGGCAGCAAGTATGTAGAAAATGATGCGAACTAATCCAGGCACATCGCCGCTGGAAACGTACTTATCAAGCGCAATGCCAATCAGATAGGGACGTAATGGTCCCAGAAATGCTGCGAAAACGGTAAGCAGCAATGCCAGTCCCACCCACCATCTAAAGGGGGCTATAAATTGATAAAGCCGCCGGTAAAGAGCTCTATCGACGGCTTTATCTGAATTCGATATTTTTTTTTGTTTATCGCTTTTAGAACCGGTTGAAGTCATCGAACGGTGTACGAGGTGTTATGGGCTTGTAACGAGGTGGCTTGTCATCCCGTTTATTTCTATCCCTGTCGTCGCGATTATTACGTTTATTATGATCATTTCGTTCATTCCGGTTATCACGGCCACGATCCGGGTAACGTGGTCCCCGATCGCGATCGCGATCACGGTCACGGTCACGGTCATGATCCCGGTCCCGGTCTCCTCTGTAATAATCACTTAAATTTTTACCTCGGCTTGTAGCTACCGGTTTGTTGCGGTGTTTACTTATACGTGCCTTGCGCGGCTTATTAGAAGACTTGTAGGATGATGACCTCTGGGGTGGCCTCCTGTTCTTCTGTCCGGGGACATGAACCTGAATTCGTGGCTGGATGATGTCCTTCTCATGTTTGAGATCGGTCATGATCGGCCGCAACTCATTGGCAATCCACGTCTCTGGGAATATCCTCCGGGCCTCTTTCATCAGGACAAAAGGATTGGTATAGCGTCCCGAGAAGTGCCCGATTACCAACAGCTTTGCGTTGGCATCTGCCGCCAGTTGAGCAGCATCTTCTGCTGTTGAATGTTTAGTCTCATCTGCTTTATCCTTGAGATCACTTCCAAAGGTGGCTTCGTGATAGAGCAGATTGACATTACGCGCCAGCTCCAGAGCATTTGCATTGTACACTGTGTCGGTGATGTAAGCAAATGCATTACCTTCACGAGGTTCTCCAACGATATCGGTTGATTTAACGACGGTGCCGTCGGCCAACTCAACATCATTGCCTTTTTTGAGCTCCTTGAACTGATCATCATCAGTGATACCCAACGAGGTTGCCTTGCCGGCATCTACTTTACCCGGTTTAGACTTTTCTTCCAGACGGTAACCGATACAAAAACGGGTATGCTCGAGCGGACGGGCTGCGACCGTGAATTCTTCATCATCGACCACTATCTCATGCTCAAACCCTTCTTCCAATTCCACAAATTCAATCGGGAAATCCAGGTCCACATTCGCCAGTTTCAGATTAAATTCGACATAATCCTTGATCCCTTTCGGGCCAATAATGGTCAGGGCTTTATCCCTTCTTTGGATATGAAATGTGGATAGCATCCCGGGCAAACCAAAAATATGATCGCCGTCCAGATGTGAAATAAAAATGTAGTCAATCTTTGATCGCTTCATCCCTGCCTGTAGCATTCGGGCTTGGGTATTCTCGCCACAGTCGAATAAAAATACCTGGCCTTCCCTCCAGAGGGCTACCGATGGCATACTTCGATGTACCGTTGGTGTAGCTGACGATATACCAAGTGGCACTAAAATCATAGGTTACTCCTTATCATTTGCTTCCCCGGCGGTCAAACCGATGAAGGCGTTTGTTATATGTTGGGTTAACGTTTGATGAGTTATATTTGTTCTAATTCTTGTTCCAGTTGTTGTTTATGGAACATATCTGCATAAAATCCATCCCTTTCCAACAGGGTCTGATGGTTTCCGGATTCAACAATTTGTCCGTCCTTTAATACATAAATAACATCTGCGTGTCTGATAGTAGAGATTCTGTGGCTGATCATTATCGTTGCCTTACCCCTCATCTCATTATTCAAATGATCCAAAATAGCGTCTTCAGTCTTAGTGTCCACCGCATTCAATGAGTCATCAAAGATGAGAATATCCGGATTTTTAATAAGCGCACGTGCAATACTCGTTCTCTGTTTTTGTCCCCCGGAAAGTGTAATTCCACGTTCTCCTAATATGGTCTCGAATTTTTTTTCAAATTCCAAAATATTTTCCAGTATTTGTGCTTTTTCTGCCGCCTTTTCGATCTGTTCCTGAGTCGCATTCTTTACACCAAACGCAACGTTTTCAGCAATCGTATCTGAAAACAAAAAAGTTTCCTGAGGTACAAAACCTATATGATCACGCAATACTTTCAATGGGATACGACTGATCGGATGGTTATCGATTAGTATCTCTCCCGACCCTGCATTGTACAAACGAGGAATCAATTCTACAAGTGTTGATTTACCGGAACCTGTGCGACCGACAAAAGCCACATGCTGACCCGGTTCAACCCGAAAGCTGATCCCCTTCAGGGTTTCGTATTTGTTGGATAAATACTTAAAATGAACATCTCTGAATTCGATGGCACCTTTTAAATCTGTTATCGAGTGATCCGTGCTCTCATCGTCTTCAATTTCTGTCGGTATTCTCAATAATTCCTGAATCCTCGTATTCGACGCAGCCGACCTCTGCAGAAGGTTCAGTGTGTATCCCAAAGATGCTACCGGCCATGTAAGGTAGGCAACATAGATCAAGAATTCTGCAATGTTCCCAACCAGGATTTTCTTGTCTATCACCATGATGCCACCCTTCCAAACTACCAAAACCACAGAAAGGCCGATCAGCAAATTAAGCAGCGGGAAAAATATCGACTCAACAAATGCCAGCTTTAGCTTTTGGGATCGGAATTCTTCACTTTCTCTTTCAAACAGCTTCTGTTGATGATCCTCACGAACATACGACTTGATCAGCCGCATACTTGAGAAGGTTTCCTGCGCCCGGCTGGCTATCTTTGAATATTGTTGCTGTATGATATTCGATCGCTCATTTATGTACCCGCTTAACTTATAGGCAAGGATGGTCAAAACAGGCAGCGGCAGAAGAGCCCAGAATGTGAGTTGCGCGTTTACGATGACCATAATCGTTATGATGATACCCGCACGACTCACCGTGTTAATCGTATACATCACGCCAGGACCAAAGTAATCTCTTACCCGACTTATATCCTCGGTTGCCCGTACGAATATGTCACCTGAGTTCCAGCTGCTGAAAAAACTTTGGGGTAACTTTAACAGATGCTCAAAAACTTCATTACGGATGTCGTATTCTATTCTGCGTGATGCCACGATAAGGGTTTGGCGGGTTGCAAATAAAAGCAGGGCATACATCACAACAGCGCCTACCAGCCAGAGCGCGGTTCTCGTGAGATCCCATCCAAGGTTGTGATGAGACAACACGTCGATCAACCCATTGAACACCGTTCCCTGCTGCTGAACAATCCTTTCGACATGATTGATCGCCTCACGAATCAGAATGGGTATCCCCACGAGGAAGCAATTCCCGAGGATCAGGAATAATGCCCCGAGAATAACTGTACCCTTGTATTTTTTGAAGTATCTGTTGAGTTTAAAAAGGTCGCGCACGGAAAAGGTTATTTCATAGGAAACCGCTCCAGCCAGTGTCTCGCCAATGCAGTACCGGACAAATAAGCGGCTTCAATGGTTTTACCATTATAATAATCACCGATCAATGCTAACGTTCCATCGGTGCGATCTATTTCAAGAAAAGGTTTCTCAAGGGGATTGATCGGCTGACGATACTTCCAGTGATGGATATGCGTCCAGTCCGGTTTGCTGATCCAGTCGCCCGCGATCTTTGCAGCAGCATTTAATAACTGCCTGATTGTTTCCTGTTGTTTCTGAGCATGGTGGGAGACATAGTATTCGTGGGAAGAATGAATGACAACGACCAAATTGTCACCCGTATCCCTTTTGGATGATTCATTAATGATCCAGTCGACCTCGGCCGAAGTACATTCGATGGCTTTCCAGTCAGGCTGTTTGGCTCCTTCATAAACCAAAACCATGGAAAAACAACTGTTATATTTTATGTACTCCAGATCGGTAATCAGTTTCTTAATATCGGTTTCATCCTGGCTGCTGTTGATCAGACCATATGCCTGAGGTGCAGGAGTTGCAACGATAACAGCATCGAGCTCGTAGACATCGGAACTGGTTAAATTGAGCATCCAGGGCTTCTTTATGTGGCGATCCCTACCGATAAATGTGAAGCCACCAACTCTTTCATTTTCAGCGACATCCACCCAGCGGCTTAAATATTTGCCGATCTGATTCATACCGGCTGTCGCATAATAATAATCTTCATCTTCCCTGGCCGGATAACGTCCTTCAAACTCTTCACCATTATAAAACGGGAAATGATCATCCCAGATACCAAGTATATCTTTATCCGTCAATTCATCGACAAATTTTTTGAATTCAGGATCATGCGCGGCAAAACAAGACTCCCGGTGATCGACAATGAGGTCGCTGTTGCTCCCGGCCTTCATGGAAGCCAACCGGCCGCCAACCGATTCTTCCCTCTCGTACACTCTGACCGAATGTCCACCTTCAGATAACATTTTGGCTGCTACCAGCCCCGAAAGTCCAGCTCCAATAATACCTATGTCCATAATAGCCTTAATCTGCAATTAAAAATTTACGAGTGAATATACACACTATTCGAAATATCATAATGAGAAAATCTGCAAACCCGGGGTGCATGCTTCTTTTTTGATTAACGCCGGCCAGAATGCCACAATTTCACTGGCCTTGGGTCGTCCGCCGGCAAATCCGGTTACCCCCCCGGGTCCCGTTAATATCAATGGGGCGACCTCTTTCCCAAAACGATCAATGTCATTTCGGTTTTGCCCGGACACGCTTATCCGAAGCTGCACTTCATTGAGGTCGTCCGTCTCTGAAACCGAATCAGCCGGGACTTCGTTGCATCCATTAACCCCGACATACTCTGTCCGGAATTCATCGATTTCCAATCCCAGATCGTTACTGCGTTTCCGCAGGATATCACCGGCTTTCTGTGCCTTTAACAGAGCCTTCGGCCAGGAGTAAACCAACGTTGATGAAAGTTTATACCCGTCGTTGTAGCTGGCTGACACCTTGTAAAACTCCGTGGCGGATCTGCCTTTGATTCCCGACACCCTGACGCGATCTTTGCCTTCTTCATCCAGACGGATACTGGTAAAATCAGCAACGCAGTCGGGTGTTATATATTCGGTCGGATCCCCAATTTCATAGACGAGCTGTTCCTTAACCGTCATCAGCGAAACAAGTCCCCCCGTATTCTGGTGTTTGGTCACCACAAAGTGCGCATCCGGATAGGCTTCGATGATCGGAAAACCGATGTTCCCGATGTCCGGCACTGTCTCCCAGTCGGTAAAGTTGCCCCCGGTACACTGGGCCCCACACTCGATGATATGACCGGCAATCGTGCCCGCCGCCATCCGGTCGAAATCTTTTTCATCCCACCCGAATTCATGGATCATGGGCGCAAGTGTCAAGCCCGTATCGGTAACCCGGCCCGTTATGACAATATCTGCACCTGCTTTGAGTGCATCGACTACGGGTTGGGCGCCAAAATATACATTGGCACTCAGCAGCTGGTCCGACACTTCCTTTATGGGTCGGTTATCATCCATATTCCGCAGTTCATGACCGGCATCAATGAGTTCCTTGATTTGGCCGAGGATATCATCCCCGTCAATCACTGCAATTTTCAGATTGGTGAATCCCCGCTCACCGGCTATTCTGAAAATAGCATCCTTGCATGCGATGGGATTAACGCCACCGGCATTGCTGATAATACGAATGCCACGCCGGGAAATGTCGGGCAGGACCTCAGCGACAACGTCCACAAAATCTCTTGCATAACCGTATTCCGGGTTGCGCATCTTCTGCTTCTGGAGAATCGACATGGTGACCTCTGCGAGATAATCCATAACCAGGTAATCTATCTTCCCATTTCTTACCTGATCAATAGGAGCTCTCGGCAGATCTCCCCAAAATCCTTGTCCGGAGGCTATGCGAATGACATTTTTCAAAACAAATACTCTTTAAACCAAGTGAAACCTAACCGGTTATCAGCCAAAGATGATGAACCATTACTGGCTTGGTGAATATAATAGTTTTGGGACGAGGAATTAAACTATGTATTTGAGAAGACCGGGCGGGATAGGACAATATCTATATAATTCAGAAGCTTAGAAAAGTCTAACTCCGAATTTAGTCGGAATACACCCTCAATGCCTTTTAAGCCTGTGCATTGCAAACGATTAAATTTTTATGAGTTACTTAAAATTTTCACTCCGTATGCAACAAACAGACCGTTTAACACGTATATAACTATGCACAACGAACTTTCCTTTTGTGCACTACGACACACACCAATGTATACCGGAATTAACCGGATTAGCCCTCATCTTTGATTAGATGAGGGTTTTTTTTTAGTAAAAATCTTCTTTGTAATCGGTCACACCTATTTCCGATTAACTTAGTTCAACGTTAAATAATAACAATTAAAAAAGCCAATTTTTTAATTGTTCTCTTCTTTAAAGACCCCAATTAAAAAAAGGATATGCTCATTTAGCGGTTTTTCGATGAATTCGGCCCCTTTTTGGATATCATCCCTGCTGACATTTGCCGCAAAACTGTGATCTTTTAATTTCTTTGTGACCGATTTCGTCTTCATATCTGCAAAACCATTCGGGCGCATCAGCGCAACCGCATTCATGAAACCGGAGATTTCATCACATGCAAAAAGATATTTCTCCATCTCTGTCTCCGGTTCTTTTCCCGTTCGCTCGGGGGCGTGCGCTTTAATCGCCTCAATGACCTCCCCTGGCAGATCATAACCGGGGAAAATATCATTCACGGCTTTGTTGGGATGCTCATCCGGATACTTTTCCCAATCCAGATCATGCAATAATCCGGCTGTCCACCATTTTTCAATTTCTGCATCCGGATGATTCAAATGACCTGCATAGGCCTCCATCGCCTGGGCTACCATGTAGCAGTGATGACGCAAATTTTCATTTTCAATATACTGTTCGAGTAACTGGCGGGATTCGTCGCGGTTTATCATAAAATTGTGATACTAACTGATTCAGGCTTCCTGTGAGTGTTTTTCCTTGAAGGCCATCGCATAGTACTGGATCTGCTTGCACATCGAAGCCAATCCGTTTGAACGCGTCGGGGAAAGATGGTTTTCCATTCCGATGTCATTGATAAAATCAGGGGGATTGGAAAGGATGGCATCCGGGGTCTGTCCGGAATAGACTCTCATCAGCAGTGCCGCCAAGCCTTTGACAATCATAGCATCGCTGTCTGCCTCGAATTGAATGCGATCGCCATTTTCCTCGGCGTACAGCCAAACCTGCGACTGGCATCCGCGGACAAGATTCTCTTCACTTTTATGCTCTTCGGCCATAGCCGGCAGCTTGCGCCCCAGCTTAATCAGGTATTCATATTTTTCGGTCCAGTCGTTCAATACGGAGAATTCCCGAACAATGCGATTCTGAATCTGCGATATATCTTTTTTCTCTTCCATTACGATCTCTTCAATTAATTCTTTTCTGACTGATAGTTACTATTTCTGCCGAAAGATTGCAAGGCATTTAAACGATCTTCCGCTTTTACACCGGCAGGTTTATCGTACTGATATCCGTATGTGGCTCCCTCCCATTCACCATACATCGGATTGGGCAGCATAATAAAACGCCTGCCAAACTGATTCGAATCCTGATCCACCAGTCGATTTCTTTCACGGCTGCTTTTCCCCTGAAATAACTGTTCAAAATCGCCCAGGTTGTCCCCCATCAACAAGACGATCTTATGCGTTTCTTCGACTCGCTGTCGACGTTTGGTTTTGTCACTGGTCCCGGTTTTCAAAAGAATGTGATTTGCATCCGCTTCCGGAAAATTCCACTGTTTTAAATTTTTTATAGTCGGTTCCAGGTTATCCTGCTTCCGGTTACTAATGTAGTAGACATCCACTCCGCGTGATACGGCATAACGGAGAAAATCGACCGCACCGGGTGTTGCATCGGCCCCGGCAGATTTTATCCACTGATCCCATCCTGTTGGGAATGGAGCATCTTTCAAAATGGAATACCCCTGCCAGGGACTATTGTTCAGCACCGTTTCATCAATATCTACAACCACCGCTTTTTTCGGACCCGTTGTATCCGTTGCTAAAATCTGCTCCAGCCGGTCGTGGGCCACGTTGAACGCCTGATAATAAAGCGCCCTCGATTCCGCCGCACGCTGGTACCACAGAACAGCCATAACATCCTGTTGGAGAAGCTGATGCACCGCCTGTGATGAATCACTCTTTACGGTGGTACGGGCACTGCTGCAAGCGAATAAAAAACCGATTAATAATACCTGCAGAGATAATTTGATAGCTTTCATTTTAGAAACATTGAATACTAATAATTGCTTTTAACGGGATTATGGGCTTACGACCGTTGCGACTTCACGAACAAGATCTTCGGGTTTCCATTGGTTACCGGGAAATATTTTTCGGACACGTCCATCGGGTCCCACCACAACAGTGCGCAAATTGTGCGTAAAGGTTCCTTTGACAGGCTGATAAATAACCCCGAATGCCGATGTCAGTTTCCTGATCTCCTGATCTGTTCCGGATGCAAACGACCAATAATCAAATTGTGCATCGTATCTGTGACCATATTCTTTCAGGACATCCGGGGTGTCACTCTTTGTGTCGAAACTGATGCTCAGCAGGTGCACCTTGTCCCCGTAAGCTTTAACCAATGTCTTTTCAGCTTCCCGGAAGTTATTGGACATCAACGGACAATAATTGGGCAGCGGACAACTGGTATAGAAAAATGTCAGCACAAGTACTTTATCCCTGAAGTCGTTTGTACGCATCTGCCTGCCATCCTGGTCCGTCAAACTCACTTCTGGCGACAAATCACCTTTTTGAAGCAGGCTGCTCTCATCCTTATCAGCCACATCCTCGAACATGTCTTTGTTCATGGATTTGATATGCACAAGCGAGTCCGGGATACTGTGGATATCCGTTATCCAGGCATCTTTACTTGTCACATAAAGTGTGAATCTCACGGCTTCCCCAACTTTGAGATGAGTCAACTCCGAGGTATCCCGCACGGCAAAAGGCATGGTCATGGCTTTCATATAACCGGGGATATCCTCATGTGAAATAATCACGGACTTTCGATCCGCACCAAATCCGACTACCTTTCCTTTGACTTTGAAGGTCCTGGGACTGATGAGATTGGTGTAAATATAAAACCCAACTAAAACCAGTACAGCAATCCCGATAATACGAGAGATAGGTTTACTGTTCATTTTTCCTCTGAAACTTGTATTATTTTCTCCACTGATAACCGGCTTTATACTCGATGTCTTAGTTTTTTCAACTAAAGGGGTTTCCCCCTGCCGGCCCTATTTATACTAGTTGCACCTAAAATACGGCGTATTTAATGCTTTTACGATACCAAACATCATTGAACAGGAAATTACTTCTTTTGATATTTTTTTGCGGGATGAGCTTTACCGCCTGTTCTGAAAATATTGGTCTGGTGAATCTGAATCGTGATTTATATGCCAAATATCCCGCCCGGTTTCTCCATGCATCCATCCAGGAAAATTCCCTGCGCATACTGATGTATCGTAACAGTGACAGCCTGGCACGATCGCTTTGGAAGCAAAATGCTCTGGATATCTCCCGGTTCATTTTATCGAAAAGAGATGATGACCTGCATTTCAGCACACTCGATTTTCGGTACCAAAACATCTCGGCTCAGGTTGTAATTACGGATTCCAATGCGGTTACATTTCGTTTTAATGCCGACAGCCTTCGAAATCTTTGGGCAGGATCGAAAAATTAGTTCACCATGGCACAGGAGTATTGTTTGTTTGAGTCACCGAATGGATGGTTGCGAATTGGATCAAGTGAAAATGGCATCACTCAGATTTCTCAGAGTGATGCTCCCGTTCAAAACATGGCCAATACCGATAATCCAATCCTCAAAAAATGTTCTCTGGAGTTATCGGAATATTTCAGCGGTACACGTAAAACGTTCACTGTTCCACTGGATCTTAACGGAACGGAATTTCAGCTCAGGGTCTGGCGGTCGCTGGCCAGGGTGCCTTACGGAATCACAACGACCTATGGGGATATAGCAAGAAGTTCAGGCAAGCCCAAAGGATATCAGGCCGTTGGACAGATTGTCGGAAATAATCCTATCCCTATCATTTTGCCGTGTCATCGGGTAATGGGTTCTAACGGAAAACTAACCGGTTTCGGCCTGGGAATCCCGTGGAAAATTTGGCTTTTAGGACACGAGAACATCGAAATTGGTTTTTTGTAAAAAAACTTTTTTCATCGAACTGACAAATCGATTATCTTTCATTCAATAATGACTTTGAGTGTGCGTTATACCGAGCACAATGCATCGGCAGTATCAGTAACAGTGTCACAGCCATTCGTGATTGGAAATCGTTTGTAATGGTATAGCTGTTGCGAAAGTCGTAACTTTACCGCCATTGATTAGCAATCAATTTAAATTCACATCATAAAAAGCCTTCAAGGGTTATATGAAACTACTGGTTGGGGACAAGGCACCTGACTTTACGCTTCCATCTACTTCAGGCGAACCCTTCACTCTTAGTGAGGAACTGAAGAACGTAGAAAATCCACTTGTTTTGTTTTTCTATCCTGGTGATTTTAGTACGCTTTGTACGCGTGAAGTCATTGCATTTCGTGATGAAATTGATCGACTGGAAGATACCGAAGGTCATCGGTATGATATCGTTGGAATCAGCACGAACAATATGGAATCGCATCGCCGCTTCCGTAAAAAATTTCTTCTGCCCTTCGAATTGTTGTCCGATCCGGCCGGGGAGGTTTGTCGCATGTATGACGCCTACCGCCCGCTGCTAGGTCAGGCCAGCCGAATGACTTTTGTAGTTAATACCGATCAAACGATTCGAACAATCTACGACGGCCAGTTCCGGGTGTTCAAGCATGTGGAACACGCAATCCGGGCCATCTGCCATCCACACAAGGTGGAACCTGTTACTGTTCGGGTCGGTTCGTAAACTTTACAAGGTAAACGAACTCCCGAGCCTACTAAGAATCTGTAGGTACAGAGCTTAGCGGGGTTGCTTACGATTCAAAAACAGGAGGGAGAACGTTTGTGTTGGTGCAAACCTGCAGCCTCTCCATAGGAGCCCTTCGGACGAACCGTCTGACGGATAATGGGTGAAACCCAATGCCATGTCTAGCATTGATCTCCTACACAATAATGTCATTGCGAGGAACGAAGTGGAACGAGTGACGTGGCAATCTCGTCAATATTGGCAACGCGCCTAAAAGAAACTTGATACGAGCGTTTCCGCTTTGCTGACGGGATTGCCGCGTCGCCCTAAAGGGATTCCTCGCAATGACATCCTGGTGTAACCATCATTCTGCTATTCTCTTTTCTCCTCGTTGCGGTGCTCTGCTCCGCAATGATTGCGAGGCCGCTCCGCTGCCTCCGGGGCGTATTCGGTTTTGCATTGCGAACAAATTCGGCGCACCAGGCCCGCTTCCGGTTGGACCCGTGACCAGGATCATGCCGTAGGGATTGGCAATGGCTTTGCGAAACTCGTGCAAGTTCGAGTCCTCAAAACCAAGCTGCCTTAGTTCCAGCTGTTGTTCACTCTTGTCCAGGATGCGCAGAACGATCTTCTCACCAAATTCAGTGGGGAGTGTGGAAACCCGCAGATCTACGTTCTTGTTATCTTTTTCGATGCGGATCCGGCCATCCTGGGGCCGGCGTTTTTCAGCAATATCCAATTTGGCCATTATCTTGATACGGGATAAGAATGGCATCCTTTTGTAACAGGGAAAGTTCTCCCATTTCCTGTAATACCCCATCCAGGCGATAGCGCAGGCGGAAGGATTCATCATAGGGTTCCAGGTGGATATCGCTGGCTTTCATGTTGACGGCGTTATGAATGATGGTATTGACCTGGCTGACCACGGAACCATCAAAGAGTTTTTTTGAGCTGATACTGCCATGAACGACAGGATTGATTTTGGGTACTGTTATTTGCTGGATCGACATAAATAAATCTTCTTGTCAGAAATTATCCTTGTGGATGACCTTTTACATCACGAATTAGCAGACCTGCCTGACTTTAAGATGTCTATAAATAAGGGCCAATCATTTCTGTTTATTTTTCACTTAATTATCATTATAGCTATCCGATGCACCCGCCTCCCAGTTTTGGCCCTCCCGAACCCGGCGACAAACGAAACTATTCCCGGCAGGTGGAGGAGAGAAAGAAGGTTGCGTCCGCCGGATTCCGAACGTATTCAAGATACGTGCGATACCAGCTTCGCCTGATGACGGTTGTTGCAGACTTCTTTGGTATGTTATGATGAAGCTCATAAATATCTGGGATTATCTTCTTATTGCTGTTCTTGTCAAGATGTTTATTTCTTCCTTACTCACCTGTTGCAATTCAGACATTGATTTGTCTGGTTCTAGTAATTTGCAATCCCTAATAAGCCCAGGATACTCATAAATGATAAAACAGCCGTACCGATAAGTGCTGGTACTATGATCCATTTTTTCGCTGGTACGACATTCTCCCAATTTTTTAAGTCTTTATAGTAACTCAGCGAAATCAGAATACCCACAACAGTAGCAAAATAAACGGGATTTATTCCATGTGCCTGCCGAAAAATTCGCAGGTCATTCGCCAACTTGTCTTTTGAAATTGGTATCATTACTGAACTCCTAATTGTTGATCAATGATTTGTTTACTCGTCTTCTCGCCTACTGCAATTCAAATGTTGATTTGCCACGTCCTAAAATTTTGTAATAATCCCCAATAACTTCAGGATACTCAGAAGTATTAAAAAAGCCGTGCCGATAAGTGCTGGTACTATGATCCATTTTTTTACTGGATCGACATTCTCCCAATTTTTTAAGTCTTTATAGTAACTCAGCGAAACTATAATACACACAACAGTAAAAAAATAAACGGGATTAATTCCGTGTGCCAATAGAAAAGAAATTAGCTTATCTATCAGATTGTCTTCTGTAGTTTGTATCATTATTACTTACTTATTAGACCACTAGCCATTTGTTTAGTTATCATATCAGTTGCCTCTTTGAAAGTTGAAATTACATTTGACTTCAAACCCGATTGTACCGATTCAGGTATAAGCCGTGCCAAACTTTTACCTACAATCACATCGAGACCAAACTGTCCTAAATGATTGTAAAAGGTCTTGGTTGAGCCTCCAAAAAACAGCGCATCAGCTCCAGTGGTAACCGTAGAAACAAAATCTGAACCCTCACCAACCGAATTACTGATTCCTACCAACGCTAAACCGGTAGCTGCTGTGCCTTCAGGCACGCCTGCTTCTGGAGCTACCATGGATGCACCAGTCCCAACAACAGCCATACCAATACCTATTTCTCCCGTAGTCTCAGAAGCTTTGGAAGCTTGATCGGCATATTTAGCAACGTTCTCAAGAGTCGTTTTTGTTGCTGTTTTGATTTTTGTAGTCAAAAAAGATGTAAAATTATTACCCCACTCAATAAAGGTCCTAGGATAAGTATTGCAACATGGCAAAGGCCCTTTTAAAGGATCTGCAATACTTTCCCCATGCGGGTCCACGAGTCTCAATGGATTATCAAGGGTATAATTATAGGGACTGAAGCTTGGATATTTCTTTGACATAGGATCCACACTCAAAAACCGACCTGTCCAGCTATCATAATACCTTGCACCGAAGTAATCGAAGCCTGTCTCTGTTTTCTTATATTTGCCGGTGAACTTGTAACCGGCTTCAGCTGAGGAAGTCTGGCTTCGGTTACCCCCCATAATTGAACCATATGGGTAATCATCATCATAACCCACTACACTGGTTCCGCCCGAGATCGTATCAGTGGAATCACTAATCATTCTGCCTGGTTGGTTATATGCTTAAAAATAGTACATATGCCTGCCCTCATTGTCAATAATTTCTTTTTTTGTAATTCTTCCCTGATGGTCTCTTGTATAAATTGCCTTTGCATTTTACCCGGTTGCCCACTTGTGCTCAATTCATTCCACATTGCCAGGATCGTCATAGGAATAAAAATCTGTCCTAAACAGACCAGGATGCCATTATTTTTTACATTCAAAAACGTTTTGGGCAGCTGTGCTTAAAAACGACAGCTATAACTATCTTTTTGCATTTCAGAATACTTGTGATATCGTATCACAATAAGCCATAACCCATTGAACGATAAGCGATAAATACTAGTTAAGAGTGTATCAGCCATTTAACCTGTTTTTTTATATTTTAAAAGCGATCGTTCCTTTTTAACTAATTTATTTTATCTAATTGACCTAATGGCCGAAACTCATAAGCAATCAAGTAAATTCAGAGATGATATTCTTCACCATACTCCCTCATTTGAAAATGTTGTAAAAGAACAACGGGATCTGCTTCTTGCCAACCTGGTAATGATCGGGGAAATACCAGCACCCACATTTCAGGAAGCCGATCGACTGGAATTTGTAAAAAACAGGTTTACGGAGGCAAACCTGCAGAACTGCTCAACGGATGAACTGGGTAACACGGTGGGGCTGCTGCCGGGCACAAAGGGAGAACGGACCATTTTGATGGTCGCACATGCCGATACGGTATTTTCTGAAAAAGTGGATCACACCATTTCCGTTGGACCCAATAAAATAACCGGTCCCGGTGTGGCAGATAACAGTCTCGGTCTGGCCGTTCTCAGTACCATTCCCGCTTTTCTAGAGAATATGAACATCGAACTCGATTCCAACCTCCTGCTCATGGGCACCACGCGAAGTCTTGGCCAGGGCAACCTGGAAGGCCTTAGATTCTTTCTCAGCAATTCGACCATCCCGATCCATACCGGCGTCTCTATCGAAGGAGCACAACTAGGGCGACTCAGTTACTCGTCGGTTGGCATGCTCCGGGGGGTGATCACGTGCACAGTCCCCGAGGAAGAAGATTTGCTTCGAATGACGGATACCAACGCGATTATCACCATCAATGAGGTCATTAATAAGATTATCGACATACGCCTGCCCAAAAGGCCCCGTACCTATATCATAATGGGAGCTATCAATGCCGGGCACTCATATAATACAGCAGCTATCAAAGCAACGCTACAATTCGAAGTCAGAAGTGAAGCGGCGGAAATAGTTCGTCAGATACGGGATCAACTGGAAGAGATAGTAGCCGAGGTTTCCTCG
The DNA here is from genome assembly GCA_963787205.1 of uncultured bacterium. Classification (GTDB taxonomy): domain Bacteria; phylum Bacteroidota; class Rhodothermia; order Balneolales; family DATFMH01; genus DATFNI01. The sequence goes on along the minus strand of CAWBCD010000015.1, from coordinate 134,256 downwards.
CAGTCCGGCATGTTCGTGAAGTTGGATATCGTTGCCACACGCCGGCCGGGTGGTATCAGGTTCAAACATCCCTTATCGCATGTAACGCGGAAGATCATGAAAACCATGGATATCGAACCGGAAATACGTCCGAGTATCTCGGAGCTGAGTGCATTTATTTCTAACGATATCCCGGCCATTACTGTGGGTATCAGTAAAGCAGAACATATTCACGAGCCCAACGAAAGTGTACTGATTGATCCCATGTATAAAGGGATTGCCCAACTCATTAGCATACTCATGGCGATCGATAAAGGATATTGTGATGAAAATTGAAGAGTGGATTAAAAGCAACACCTTTCACCATTCCCAATTCTGGGATCTGAAAAAACTGGTTGAGGAAAAAGAACGGCAGAATATCAAAATATCTCTGTGTATTCCAACGCTGAATGAAGAAAAGACCATAGGTAAAGAGGTGGTGATCTTTCGGTCGGAATTAATGCAGCGCTATCCCTTGCTGGACGAAATTGCTATCATCGATTCCGGTTCCGAAGACAACACTCTGGAAGTAGCATCCTCTTTTGGGGCACAGGTCTACAGCGCAACAGACATACTGCCCCATCTCGAGAACAAACGCGGCAAAGGGGAAAACCTCTGGAAAGCCATCTATCAACTTACCGGCGATATCATCTGCTACGTAGACGCGGACATTAAAAACATCCACCCCCGGTTTGTTTATGGACTGGTGGCTCCGTTGATTTATAATTCCGAGACGAAGTATGTCAAGGCATTCTACGACCGGCCTCTTGCCTACTCACATGGAGTGCGCCCGTCCGGAGGCGGACGCGTGACCGAGATCCTCGTTCGCCCGCTCTTTTCCCTGCTCTTCCCGGACCTGACCGGGCTTATTCAGCCTCTTTCGGGTGAATACGCTGTCCGGCGCGAGGTACTCGAACGCATCTCGTTTCCCATTGGGTATGGAGTAGAGACATCTCATTTGCTTGATGTGTATCATAAGTGGGGATTGGCAGCATTTGCCCAGACCGACCTGGATCAACGGGTTCATCGCAACCAGTCGACCAGAGATCTTGGCAAAATGGCCTTTGGTATCATGCAAACATTCCTCCGCAGATCTGAAAAACTGGGCATCTTCAAAGAAATACCAAACTATCATACGATCCTCCGGCAATTTCAGGCTCAGGAAAAGGATTATCATCAGATTGAGTTTTCTATTGTGGAAGATGAACGGCCGCCCATGATCACCATACATGAGTATCGCGAGAAATACTCAATCCCTGAAACCAAGGTTGAGTAACACCGTCCCAAATGCTTAATAACCGATACAAACCAGCAGATGAAAAACCATGTTGATCGGTCTGCTACATTATCATTTGCGAGGCGGTGGTGTTACACGGGTCATCGAGTCGACGGTTACGTTGCTGAAAGAACACGGTCATGATGTGGTCGTCGTATGCGGAGAAAGAACGGAATCGGAATACATTGATCAGCTCGTCACTCACAATGCCCTAAGGTATGATGTCACTCCGGATAAGAATCAACTCCGTTCGATCGCTGAGGACATTGATAACGAAATAGAGCGGACGATTGGTCGAACACCGGACCTCTGGCATTTCCACAACCACAGCCTGGGAAAGAATACAACGGTTCCTTTACTAGCTTCCTACTGGGCAAAAAAAGACATTCCGGTACTGTTACAGATACATGATTTTGCCGAGGACGGGCGTGCAGCAAACTACCAGTTCCTGGCCCGGGACATGGAAACGGAACAGTCCCTTCCTCTGTATCCCCAGGCCCCTCATATTCATTATGCCACACTGACACGCAGGGATCAACAGATTCTAAGTGCCGCGGGTTTTCAGGATGATGCCCTGCACGTGTTGCCCAACCCGGTATCGCTCGGGCAAGAAACGGAACCGAATGAGAACGCACGGTCACTTTTCCCCGAATGTGATACACTCATTCTCTATCCGGTCCGTGGCATCCGGCGAAAAAATATGGGCGAGTTTCTGCTGCATTCCATTATAGCAGCGCCTGGCACGCATTTCGCGATGACGCTGGCGCCGAAAAATCCGAAACAGCAGACGTACTACACAAGATGGATAGAGTTTGCACAGAGTAATAATCTTCCTGCAACATTCGGGGCCGGAGATCAGCAAGAGTATTCCTTTCCATCCATTGTTCATGCGGCCGACCTGCTTATGACTAGCAGCATCACCGAAGGTTTTGGTTTGACCTTTCTGGAAGCCTGGCTGGCGGACCGTCCACTGGTGGGGCGCGACTTGCCCGAGATAACCGGGGATTTCAAGGAAAAAGGCATCGATTTTGGTCACCTTTACTCCAGCCTGCCCATACCACTGGATTGGGTTCCGAAAAAAAAGTTCGAAGACAAGGTTGATAATGCCTTGAAACAAATGTATCGCCAATATGGCCGGGAATACCGGAAGGAATATCTCCAACAGTTTCTGGATGCTGTTCTACAAAATGAAAGTGTTGATTTCGGCCGGCTGGATGAGGAATTACAGCGCATGGTCATCGATAAATTACTGACCGATGCCGGCGCGATTGAAAAACTCATTCCCTATCAACTTCAGAAAAATATTCCGCACAAAGATACTGCGGCGCAGAATAAAAAACGGATAACCCAACACTACAGTCCGGATGCTTTTTATAAAAGGCTAATGAACATCTATGAAAAACTGATTAACACCCAGACCGGACCTGTATCTTACGCCAACCCGGAACTTGTGTTGGACCAATTTCTGAAACCGGAGCGTTTCTATCTTCTAAAATCCGAATGACTGAATGAATTACCCTGATCGAAAAAGAGAAATTATAGAACGGATACGAGAACTTTCCGAACCGCTGGAACCACAGCCAACCGGTGCAAGTGAGAAACTGTCTAAACTGAATGGCATCAAAGCTGTCCTTTTTGACGTTTATGGAACGCTGTTCATATCAGGCTCCGGCGATCTGAGCATCGCCCGTCAAACGGATACCGGCACGGCAATACGGGACGCATTTCAGACCATAGGGCAGACGATTGATACTGATATCGCATCATCCGCTCTTTCCGAGCTTTTCTTCACTACGATTGAAAAATCACGCAGCCATCTGAGCGCAAACGGGATTGATTATCCGGATATTGATATTCGCAATATATGGCTCCAAATATGGGAAAAACTATACAGCGATGGAATCGTCTCCGTAGAACCTCAAATCGAGGCTATCCCGCTTCTTTCAAATGAATATGAATGCCGGGTTAATCCAACCTGGCCAATGCCACATGTCACGGATCTCCTGGAGGTCATACGCGAGTCTGGTCTTGTTACCGGAATTGTATCGAATGCCCAATTCTTCACTCCATTACTGTTCGAAGCACATTTACACAGAGGTCTGGGTGACCTCGGCTTCGATAAGCGAATCTGTTTTTTTTCCTACGAACAGAAAGTGGCCAAACCGTCACCGGTCTTCTTTGAGAAATGCATGAATACGCTCTATCGGCTCTATTCTATCAGACCTGAAGAAGCGCTTTATGTGGGTAATGATATGCTGAATGATATCTGGCCATCGCAAAAGCTGGGATTCCGAACCTGCCTGTTTGCGGGTGACAAACGCTCCCTGCGCTGGAGAGACGAAAACCCGTTCATGAAAGATGTTGAGCCCGATTTAATTGCTACAGACCTGATTCAATTGAGGGCAACACTTCAGATCTGATAAACCAATGTGAGTTCGATAGTATTCAATTAAGGTCTCAGACGTAAGACGGTTGCCCCTGGACGGGGGCCGTTTTGAAACAAGGAGACTCAACGTTCACAGAAAAAAAGACTGAAATCGCTGTGTTCTCTGCGTAATTCTCTGTGTCCACAGTGGTTTTATCACCCGTGCAATTCCAAGGTAAATATTGGTCTGATTCCGTGTTTTTATATACCCTTCTATCAATCTTTGAACAAAGATAAAAGCATCCGGAAAGCTACTGTCTTCGGTCTGTTGTCTACCGTCATCAACGTATTCGAAACTCCTGTTCTATAATTTCCTTATGTCGAATACACAATGAACTACCCCGCTGCAAGCAGACGGGGTATCAACATGGGTTTTATTTTTGTTTCGCCGCAAGCGGCGGGGAATTAAACCCATAGTGATTAAATCACTCGTTGGTCAGCCACATCGTTTGATATGCAGCCAATTCAAACTGATCTTCATCTGTTGAAAACGAATTGCCGGACATAAGATCCTTCCAGTTGCCCGCACGTTTGTCATCAGAATCGTCTGGCAGTATCTGACTCCGGTTTAAAGTGACCTTCTCATCCGTGACATTGTGCAAGCAAACGATCGTCTGCTGATCATCCAGAGAAACCCGTTTTAGTGCAAAAATTTTCTCATTGATATTCAATGTTTCCTGCCCGGCATCCGGGTGAAATGCAATTTGGGAGCTGCGGATATCCAGCAAATGCTTATATCTTTTGAAAATGATACCCTGTTCGCAATCGTCGTCGTCCAATTTTTCCATCAGTTCATCGAAATCCCACTTCTTGCGATTCAGTGTCCTGGCCCGGCCGGTTTCCTCGTAGCCCTCTACATTATTTGGCGAACCGACCAGATTATTAAAATACACCGCCGGGATCCCCTGCAGCGACAGGGCTACAGCCTGCGAACACATGAAACGATCGACAACAAATTCATCCTTATCAGATTCTCTTAATGCATCGAGGTAGGTGATATTCAACTCGTACGGACTTTCAGATCCGTCCTTATCCTTCTTTGTTGATATCTTACCACCCCGTTTCCGGATCTTATCGATCAGTTCATCAAACTCCTCCTGAGGTATGAGGCCTTTAAGCGGACGCACACCGATACCATCGTGCGATGCCGTGAAGTTCAAATATGTCATCCCTTTTCCCAGGGCTGGCAGAGAACCGGAAAACTCTGTTAAATACGAACTGTTCCTCGTTTGGAGGGCGTGCAACAACAGCGGAGGCAAACTAAACTGGTAGATGATATTGGCTTCATCTCCATCACCGAAATAACTCAGATTTTCTTCGTACGGAACATTTGTTTCAGTAAGTATCAGCACATGCGGCGCCAGCGTGCTCAGGATATCCCGGAAAAGCTTGACGATCTCATGGGTGTTTTCGAGATGGATGCATTTGGTGCCGATCTCTTTCCAAAGATAGGCGATGGCATCCAGCCTGATAATCCTGACACCATGGTAAATATAGTAAAAGAGGATATCCAGAAACTCGAAAAGCACATCCTCGTTCTTAAAATTCAGATCAACCTGATCTTCGCTGAATGTGGTCCAAATGTGCTTCTCTCCCATTCGGGTATAACATTTGCTCAACAATGGGGTACTTCGCGGGCGAACGACGTCCGACAGATCGGCATCCGGGTCAACAGTGATGAAATAGTCGCGATATGGGGCTATTCCTTCCGCAAAATTTTTAAACCAGTTGCTCTCCCGCGAGGCATGATTCAGAATCAGGTCGAACATGAGGCGAAAATGGCTGGCAAAAGCTTCCACATTGTACCAACTGCCCAGTTCCCCACGGACTTCACGGTAATCCATTACTGAAAAACCATCATCCGATGAGTATGGAAAGAACGGCAGGATGTGTACCGTATCTATGAGACCATCAAAATGATCTTCAAGGAAATGCCGGAGTGTGACCAATGGAGCTTCATCCTCTTTTGTTATGATATCTCCGTAAGTGATCAGTACGTTATCTTTCTCACTCCAGTATTCATCGACAGGCTGCGGGTCGATGCCCACACCATACCGGCCAACCAGCATATCCATCCGTTCGATGAGCCGCTGATCGTTTTGCCCGTTATAGAGTTTACGCAAACGTCGTCTGATACTGTCAATCTTGTCGCTGGAAAAATACCGAATCATAATATTAATCAGGTTCCTTCAATATTAGCCATCAAAGAGTTTAGTTTACGGTCAAGAACGGAATAGCTGTAGAATTTTTTTGCCAGTTGATAATTCACTTCCACCATATCGTTGCGGTATTCCTCGTCATTCAGAATCCGTTTGACATGATTCACAACTTTAGGTGTAATCAATCCGTCCATCATTGCCACTTTGAAGCCTTTAGGTTCAATATCGCGGGCGTAGATCGAATACCGGTTCACCAATAACGGCTTACGGAAGTAAATGCTTTCCAGGAAGGCGTTTCCAAATCCTTCATACAAACTCGGATACGTGACAAGATCAGCGTGGGGATACAAATCCCACAAGGTATATATCTTCTCCCCTTTGCTGTTCAGTTGTCGTCTTTCACCGACACGGGTCGATACAAAATGGATATCAATACCGGCGTCCTTTGCGATTTCCTCAAGCAAAGCCTTGTACTCGTACCCCTCATCTCCGGCCTCATGTGAGATGACCAGCTTGTAGCGACGATCATTCAGCATTTCGACTAACTCTATTGCATGTTCTATGCCTTTACGGGGCACTACCCTGGTGGGTTGAAGCAGCATGATATCATCATCCGACAGGCCAAGTTCTTTCCTGACGTCGGCATTATAGTCATCGATTCCCGGGGCCGGGGTTTCGAAGTCGAGGACATTGGGAACCAGGATAGATGGAACACCCTTCCGCCATGCCAGTGTCTCCTGTCCGGCCTGGTTAATTACCACATGCTGCATAGAGACTTCACGCGGCGGGAATGCCATTTGCAGGAAATCATGGACACAATTGATTTCGAACCGTGTTCGCTCCCAGTAAAAATCGTGGTGATGGGCAATTACGGGTGTCTGTGATTCTGACATGTATTCGGTTATTGCCACACCCAGAGGCACATGCATGGGAATTGCAAGAGCATTCTCAATGATCAACAAGTCCAGATTGTAAAATTTCACAAAGTCATATATCCGGGATTTGATATAATCGGCAAGATCGTGAATACGCCGGGTTACGATTCGGGACCTGTTTTTGTAGCCCCATATGCGCGCATTTATCCATTCCACTTCAGAGTGACCGAAGTAGGCCTCCGGAATACACATAGAACAATCGGGATCTTTGTCCAGTTTTCCGGCAAACCAGAAGAGATTGTAATCATTCCTCTCCAGTACATCCGCCCATTTGTTGCTCTCAAGTGAAACGCCATCTGTACCTTGAAAGCGGGTTCCAACAAATCCTATATTTTTAATCATCAACAGATAATAATTTTTATTATATCTAAGCCAAGCCTTTCTAACACATTGGGTTATATGGCGAAATCTTGCTATCTAATACGTTTGATTAACAGGAAAGAACCGAAAATCATTTAGATTTTCCCAGAAATATTCTGTCTAATGGATTTTTTATATGCTGCCGGGCCACTCCTTGAATCAGATGAATTTCATATTTCAGAATTAATAGTCTTAATTATGTTAACGTTTTTTGCCCACCTGTTTACTTTTCTTGTTTGATAAGTATTAAGGAACTACAATTTTTTATTTCATTTATTCATCATAGCGGACATAAAAGGGAAATAAGCCTAAATAATTTTATATATATGCCATTTTATATTATTTAGTTAGGAAATAAACCCTGTAATACAGGCTTCGCACACCGCAACTTTTCGGCTTAACAGTCCGTATATTCGGTACGAGAAATGAATATGGAAACGCTTTTCCAGATAATTCATTTATATAAATAAGATAATTGTGACTTAATTAGTCCTTTATAGCAAAGTTAATATTAAAGGGAGGCTCAAGATGAGACTCACAAATCTGAAAAAACCTGATGCCGATATCGAAACCAACTATACAATCAATCTCGAGATCGGCTTTGTTATTGCCCTTTTAATCCTCATTACTATCTTTCGTATACATTTAAACCCAAAATCCAAAGTCATGTTCCAACAGACCCAACAGGAAACCGTGAAAATGGAGGATGTGGTTCAGACAAAGCAGGCGGAGCGTCCGCCGCCGCCGCCCGTTCCACCCGTGCCGGTGGCTGTGCCCAATGACGCCATCATTAGCGATTCTCCGGTTGATCTGAATTCGGAGCTGAACCTTGATGCACCGCTGAACCTGCCAATGCCGCCACCACCGGCTAGTGCAAAAGATACGAGCGAGGAAAATGCCCATAGTGATGTTTTTGTGGTTGTAGAAAGGATGCCTCAGTTAAAAGGCGGAATTGGACAACTTCAGAAGACTGTGACATATCCTGAAATGGCCAGAAAGGCTGGCATTGAAGGGCGTGTTTATGTCAAATTCATAATTAATGAGCAAGGCAACGTCATTGATCCGACAGTAGTCCGGGGAATTGGTGGAGGGTGCGATGAAGCCGCCCTGGATGCTGTAAAAAAAGCCAAGTTTGTTCCTGGCATGCAACGTGGACGACCGGTAAAGGTATGGTATACCATCCCGATAGTCTTCCAGTTGAAAAATCAATGATTGTCGTATAAGACCTGAGGGTATGCTCAGTTTGTAAAGGGGTGTTTCTGTGAAACACCCTTTTTTTTGTTTGATTTTTTTTACAAACAGAGACGCCTGACACAATCTAACTGAAAAAAACTTATATTTTTACTATATTTATTGTAGATATACTTCCATTAGTAATTAATGAAAGTTCTTTTAACTATTGTGTAATTAATTCGGCTGAAAATTAAGAGATGGAGGCTCCCCATGAGGCTCACAAATCTAAAAAAAACCACTGCCGATGTCGATCGCAATTACCAGATTCATCTCGAGATCGGTTTTATATTAGCCCTTCTCATTCTGATTGCACTTTTCAGAATCCCTCTGAATCCTGAGACGAAGTACATGTTACGGCAGGCTTCGCAGGAGACAGTAACTATGGAAGAGGTTGTTCCAACCAAGCAGGTGGAACTTCCACCTGCACCTCCAATGCCTCAGATACCAGTTTCTGTGCCGAATGATGCAATTATTAGTGATGCACCTATAGATATTAGTTCAGAGCTGGATTTTAATATGCCGCTTAATCTCCCACTTCCCCCACCACCTTCTTCTGAAGAAATGAAAAAAGATTCCGGCAAAACCAAAACCGAATACAGCGATGTGTTCGTTGTGGTTGAGCGTATGCCGGTTCTTATTGGTGGTATAGATAAACTTCAGGGAAGTATTAAATACCCTGAAATGGCTAAAAAAGCAGGCATCGAAGGTCGGGTTTATGTGAAATTTATCATTAGTGAAAAAGGCCGTGTTATTGATCCTGTTGTCGTTCGTGGAATCGGTGGCGGTTGCGACGAAGCTGCTTTAGAGGCAGTTACCAAGGCCCGCTTCGAACCCGGAATGCAACGGGGACGTGCCGTTAAAGTGTGGTATACTGTACCGATCGTGTTCCAGCTTAAATATCAATAATCAAGCCTTTGAATAAGATTTACCGATGAAGAGGCATGCGGTTACACGTGTGTCTCTTTTTTTATGCGAGTCGTATAAAATCAAATCGGAATGGCATTGGGGAATCATCTAATCTCTGACTCTTACATCAAACTCACGTTATTTAGCATTAATATTTAATCATCTAATAGAAATCAATTAATAAATTTTGAACTAGTCACTATGCACCTTATATAAAAATAGACCTATCCATAGCTATTTTATCAAGAAAATGGCTTTTTTGAATAAAAAATGGATATTTATGAACTATATTGCTAACCAATTCGTTGATCAAATGAAGTAAACTTTAATTTAGATTAGCGGGAGGTATAATTTTATGCCGATCATTAATAATAAAAAGCCGAAGGCGGATTTAAGAAGAGGTTACAGGGTGCGTCTTGAGATAGGTCTTGTGCTGGCGCTGCTTGTCCTTCTGGTTCTTTTTAACATTCATCTCAATTATAAAAACACAAATAATTTTTCGGCTCCTAAACAGGAAACCGTTCAAATGAAGAAGGTCAGGGAAACACAGATTCATAAAAAGCCCCCTCCGCCTCCTGCTCCGAAGGTTCCGGTAGCGGTTCCCAATGATGCTGTTATTAATGATAAACCGATCGGGTTGAACAGTGAGCTGAACATGAATCAACCTATGAAGATGCCTCCCCCTCCACCCAAAGAAAAAAAGAAGGAAAAACAGAAACAGAATGTTTTTGTTGTGGTCGAAAATATGCCAAAGCTTAAAGGTGGCATGAGAGCGTTGCAGGCAAATGTAAAATATCCGGAGTTGGCACGAAAAGCCGGTATTGAAGGCACCGTATTTGTTCAGTTTATTGTAAACAAGCAAGGCGTCCCAACGGATATTCACGTTGTACGTGGAATTGGCGGCGGATGCGACCAGGCCGCCATAAATGCGATCAAGAAAGCACGTTTTACTCCAGGCATGCAGCGTGGTCGCCCGGTACCGGTTCGGATGTCGATTCCGGTACGATTCCAATTGCAAAATCAATAATTTAATGTACATCTGAGAGAATTTCTAAGGTCGGGAATCATAATCCCGGCCTTTTTTTTATGCCTGCATGCTAAACAACTCCCCCGCATGTGACTATTGATTTTTTCTTATCTCTCAACAAGACTAAATCAAAATGTTTTGGCGTTAAAGCATTGTCAGAAACATTAACAATTGAGGAGGTAAACATGCGAATACTCAATTGGAAGAAGAATGGAAGTGATCTGGAGTCAGGATACAGGCTTCGTGTCGAGCTTGGAATGATTATTTCATTATTGATTCTGATCGTACTGTTCAATATTCACCTGAACTTCAAGAATAAAGAGACCTTTACAGTACCGGACCAGGAAACCGTAAAGATGCAACAGGTTGTCCAGACAAAGATAAATCAAAAGCCCCCGCCACCACCTGTTCCTCAGGTTCCGGTAGCGGTTCCTAATGATGCCGTGATTCAGGACCAACCGAATTTCATGAGCAGTGAATTGAATTTGGATGCTCCTCTCAAGCTCCCCCCACCCCCACCACAGCCGGAAGAAAAAAACCCAAAGAAGAAACAACAACAGCAAATATTTGTGGTTGTTGAAAAAATGCCGAAACTGATAGGCGGGCTGCAGGCTCTTGAGAAAAACATTCAATATCCCGAATTGGCCCGGAAGGCTGGTATCGAAGGTACCGTAATCGTTTCTTTTGTTGTCAACAAAGGTGGCGTCCCGATAGATCTGAAGATAGCAAGAGGTGTCGGAGGCGGACTGGATCAGGCAGCAATTAATGCAGTACAAAAAGTTAGATTTACGCCCGGTATACAGCGTGGCCGGCCGGTTCCTGTTCGTATGGATATACCTGTACGATTCGAGCTTGAAAACGCAGAAGGCTGATTTGCTCCGGCTAATCATTCCGGAAAGCTCAGAAGCCATGACCCGGGGTCATGGCTTTTTTTATATGCCGAAAACCGTATTAACTCCACCGGATTGATATTTGATGCGTGGATTCTATATTAGACGTCAGTATTTAGATTTCTTTATTCTGATTATCAATGTCCCCACCGGGGAATTCAGCTACTGTCTTTATAACACCCCGATATGAAGATTGACCCAGTATCCATATGAGACATTTTATTACCTTTACTATTTCATATCGCATACGGCGTAGCCTGAAATTTTTACTACTATTCCTCTTTCTCTTTTGCCCCACGACTTCTTTGGTTATTGGACAGGTAGCGGGTGCGGTATCCGGTTTGGTAACGGCTACCGACCATCCTGTTCATTTCCTTCATATGGCTGTGAACATTACCATTGATCCTTATAAAGGATTGGTTGACGGGGAGGTTACTCATACATTTACACCACTTCGGCAACAGGTTGATTCCCTTGCATTCAATGCCGTAGGCATCGATATAAAGCACGCTTACCTTAACGGGAAACCGGTCCGTTTTATAAATAACGACAAAATGGTGACCATCTGCCCTTCCTCACCTCTCCAGCTGAACACCATTGACAGTGTCCGTTTCGTCTACCAGGCGACTCCTCCCAAAGGGCTCTATTTCGTTGGCTGGGATGATTCGACCGGCAGAGCCAGGAAACAGGTCTGGTCGCAGGGACAGGGATATGGTAACAGGTACTGGATTCCCTTATATGATCATCAGAACGACAAGATGACCACGGAGACAACTGTCACGTTTAATGACCACTACCAGGTTTTGTCGAATGGGAACCTGGTATCTGTTCATGAAAATCCCAACGGCACTAAAACATGGCATTACCGAATGGATCACCCGATGTCATCCTACCTGGTGATGATCGGTATCGGACACTATGGTATTGATTCATTGAAGACTCCTTCCGGAATTCCGGTTCATCTTTGGTATTATCCTGATCAGAAAGAACGGATCGGCCCTACCTACCGGCATACATTGGAGATGTTCAATTTCATGAAACAGGAAACCGGCCTTGCTTATCCCTGGGATTCCTATTCTGAGATTCCCGTTCGCGATTTCATCCACGGTGCCATGGAGAACACAACCGCCACTGTTTTCGGTGATTTTTATTTTGTCAACAGCCGGGAAGCGCTCGATCAGGATTACCTGAATGCGAATATTCATGAACTGGTACATCACTGGTTTGGCGATTACGTTACAGCCCGTGCCCCTGTTGAGGGCTGGTTACACGAGAGTTTTGCCACGTACTATGCAAAGTTATTTGAGAAAAAAATTTACGGGGAAGACCATTTCGAATGGATGCGTTACCAGGAACAGCAGGCAGCTCTGGACGCCGCAAGAAAGGGAACACTGCCTTTATTATCTCTTAAAGCCGGTTATGAGCGGATATATAAAAAAGGATCTGCTGTTCTGGGCATGCTTTCGTGGGTCTATGGGAAACAAGCCTTTAAGCGGGTTATCAATTACTATCTAACGCAACATCCCTACGGGCTTGTTGATACTCAGGATTTTTACCGTGCCTTTCAACATGTTTTAGGGATAAGTCCGAAGTGGTTTTTCGATGAATGGATTTATCGCGGCGGACTGCCATACTACCATGTCACATGGCACGACAGTACAAACAGCGGCACTGGCGCAAACTTCACAGTAGTCCATGTGAAACAATCAACTGTCGATACGACCGGATCTCATCTGTTCCGGATGCCCGTCAATCTGGAAGTGCATTACCAGGACGGCAAATATGACAGTGTAAGAACCTGGGTTCAGAACGCTTCAACTGATATAACCATCCCAAAAATATCGGGTAAGAACGCTTCCTACATCCTCTTTGATCCATGCAGACACATCATCAAGGCCATGGATTTTCCGCGGACCCTGCCAGAACTGGAAGCACAGGCGTCATCTGCACGATTTATGATCGACCGGTACGATGCCATCAAAGCCATGGATTCGATAACTGTCGGTCCAAAACGTAATTTTCTTATCAGCCGCTATCATTCGGAATCTTTTCCTGAGTTGAAGGCTGAAATCATCCGTCAACTGGCACCCGACTCATCATCGGCAACGTTGGGAGTCATGCAGCAGGCATTACAGGATTCCTCCGTTACGGTCCGACTTGCGGCACTTACATCCTTACCTAAAATACCGGAACAATTGCGCCCCGATGTCGAAAAAATGCTGACGGACTCTTCCTACACGGTTATCGCCACGTCCCTTGTACGCCTGGCACAAAGTCATGATGGCAATCTTTCCAACTATCTGAATGAGACAAAAGGTGTTAATGGTCCCGGACACATGGTCAGCATTCTCTGGAATGAGATCAATGTGCAGTTGGGGAATCAGAGCTCTCTACAAAAACTTGTCGATTATACCTCCTGCTCCTACGACTTTCAAACACGAATTAATGCTGCACAGGTTCTGCGGCAGATGAACTATCTGGGCCCGTCATTTGCCGGGAGCCTTCTACAGGGTATAACCACAGCAAACTATCGTCTGGCCGGTGCTTTCAGAGACATTTGCAGACACTTTGCCAGGAACGACCAAAATATGCAGTTGATCCGGGAGGTTCTCAGGGATACTAAATGGACAAAGATTCAGCAAAGCCGTTTGAAATCATTTTTTGAGAGTCTTTCAAAAAATCATGGGAATGATTGAAATAGGGACTTGTTTATAATGCAAGAGACTCCATAACTCAACCAGGTAATTATGGCTAAACCAAACCCCAGGCTTATCCACAGTCTGCTTAAAACTACCGAAAGATTAAAGAATGGTGCCCGTTACGAATGGGGACATATGGGGCGCTGCAATTGTGGACACCTCATCCAGACGGTAACAGATATGTCCGATTACGAAATTGTCCGGTCTATCGATTTTGAGCTGGATGAATGGACCGAACATGCCAAACTGTATTGTGACGGCAGCGGACATAAAATTGATGATATTTTCCGTTCCCTGGAAACAATCGGATTCGACTACGAAGATGTTATCAACCTGGAATACCTGTCTGATCCCGCTGTGATCAGGGCACTGCCCGATGACCGAAGATATCTGCGGAGAAACAAGCTCAATGATGTGATCATTTACATGGAAACATTGGCTGATATATTGAAAAAGGAACATCTGGAATCCATACAGACCGGCAAATCGCTTGAAGTGGCCAAACAGGAGCTGGTTCCGGCCTGATAGCACATTCGTCAGCAAAGAATCTGTTCACGGATGCGTTGTATTACAACAGACCCTATCGTTATCTTTCCAGCAAACAGATAATGAAAGGTGATGGATATTCGCAAACTCACAACCCGGGAAATCTTTAATAACAATCAGGCACGCCAAATTCCGGATGGTTTTGACCGCACACGTATTCTACTGCATAATATAAGAAGCATGCACAATGTAGGTTCCGTTTTCCGGTCGGCTGATGCATTTGGACTTTATGAATTACTCTTGTCCGGATATACCCCGACTCCACCACGTCCGGAGATTGCTAAAACCGCACTGGGCGCGGAAAAGCACGTTGCCTGGAGGTATTTCGAAGACTTCAGGGATGCAGTCGATCAATTGCGATCCGAAGATTACTACGTTCTCGGAGTTGAACAGACAAATATGAGTAAACCTCTTATTGATTTCACGCCACCAGAAGATAAAGCCGTATGTCTTGTTCTGGGGAATGAGGTCACCGGTATAGACGAAGGATTACTGCCGTTTGTTGACGAATTTGTCGAAATCCCGCAGTTTGGCCATAAACACTCACTCAATGTATCAGTGACCGCCGGTATCGTGCTTTATGCTCTTTTAGACAAGTACAGCCAGTTGATCTGACTTTTTTTATTCGCCTGATTCTGTCGTATTTTTCCAGTCTGTGCAAAAAATTTAAATGTGATTGATTTTAAAAGATGGCAAAACGTACTCTTGTAACCTCAGCCCTTCCCTATGCTAACGGTCCCATTCACTTAGGACATTTGGCGGGGGCTTATCTACCCGCTGATTTTTTTGTCCGGTACCGCCGGTTACGCAACGAGGATATCATCTTCATCTGTGGATCTGACGAACATGGTGTCCCCATTACGATAGCTGCTGAAAAGGAAGGTGTATCTCCGCAAGATATTGTTGATCGCTATCACGAGCTGAACAAGAAGACATTCAATGAATTCGGGATCTCCTTCGATTATTTTGGAAGAACGAGTTCTCCTGTTCATCACAAGACCTCCCAGGATTTCTTCCTTAACCTATACGAAAAAGGAATTTTCAAGAAGAAGACTGAGAAACAGTTTTTTGATGAGAAAGCCGATATGTTCCTGCCCGACCGGTATGTGAAGGGAACCTGCCCCGTCTGTTCCTTCCCGGAAGCGTATGGCGACCAGTGCGAAAACTGCGGAAGTTCCCTGTCTCCTAACGACTTAAAGGATCCGGTGAGTATGATAAGCGGCGCCAAACCGATCCTGAAAGAGACGGAACACTGGTACATTCCGCTTGGTGATCTTCAACCCGGTATCGAAGCCTGGCTTAATACCCGTCAAAACTGGAAGCCGAATGTGATGGGCCAATGCAAGAGCTGGCTGAATAACGGATTATCCGACCGTGCTGTCACCCGCGACTTGAAATGGGGAGTAAAGGTGCCGTTGCCGGAAGCCGAAGGCAAGGTCTTGTACGTATGGTTCGATGCACCCATCGGCTATATTTCTGCCACCAAGGAGTGGGCCGAGCTTAAAAATAATCCCGGATTGTGGGAAACTTATTGGAAAGATCAGGATACAGAGCTGATCCATTTTATCGGTAAAGACAACATCGTCTTCCACTGTATCATGTTTCCCGCTATGTTGAAAGAACACGGCGAATTTGTACTTCCGAAAAATGTTCCTGCCAATGAATTCCTGAACCTGGAAGGACGAAAACTGTCGACATCACGCGGATGGGCTGTGTGGCTTCACGAATATCTGGAAGATTTCGAACCAGACCTGCTCCGGTATGTCCTTGGCAGTACACTGCCGGAGGCAAAGGATTCTGACTTTTCATGGAAAGATTTTCAGACCCGCGTCAACAGTGAACTGGCGGATATTCTTGGGAATTTCCTGTTCCGCACCCTTTCGTTCTGCGGCCGCTATTTTGACAGCCAGGTCCCTCCGCTCACAGATCCATCCGATCTGGACAAATCGACCCTGGCCGCCATTGCCGTACACCGGGATGCCATCGCTGATTATTATGAGCGGTTCCGGTTCAGAGATGCCTTGTCGGAAACGATGAATCTCGCCAGGGTGGGGAATCGTTACTTAACCGAAACCGAGCCATGGCATACGCGGAAAAGTGATCCCAAAGCATGTGCAAATACCATTTATGTGTGCCTGCAACTCGCGGCCGCCCTTTCCGTCCTCTTTGATCCTATTCTTCCCAATCGTATGAAGGAACTCAGGGGATACCTCAACATGCCGGATACTATTTCCTGGAATGTAAATGGTGAGATGCTGAATGAAGGTCATACCATTGAGACCGGCGAGATTCTCTTCAAAAAAATCGAAGACGAAGCTATTGAAGCCCAGCTCGAAAAATTGCACCAGCGTGTTACATCACAAACAGAAGAAAAATCCAAATTACCGGCTATAAAAGAGACAATAAACTACGATACCTTTAGCAAGCTGGATATGAGAGCTGCTGAAATTCTGGCGGCTGAAGAGATAGCCAAATCGAATAAACTTCTTAAATTGTCTGTTGATTTGGGTATCGAAAGACGAACCATCCTTGCAGGTATAGCTCGTCACTATAAGCCTGAAACATTGGTTGGTAAAAAGATTGTAGTCGTTGCTAATCTGAAACCGCGTAAGATGATGGGATACGAAAGCCAGGGCATGGTCCTGATGGCAGAAGATTCTGCGGAAAAGCTCCATTTTTTGAATACTGATGCCGAAAACGGCAGTCCAATATCCTGATTCCGTCTATCCGGATTCAGTTATAGGGAATCTTCCATTTTAAACGAATCACTATATGGGTGTAAAGTCCCAAAATGAACAGTCATTGGCTTCGACCGCTGCTATAAAAAAGCGTCCTTTTGGCTTTTTTATAGCAAACGGTGAAACACGTTTTCGGTTTTTCTCCCCGAGAGCACGGCGGGTCCTCATAGAAATTTTTGATACCTATGAACAGGAACGGGGCCAACGTTTCGATATGAGTCGGAATGATGACGGTACATGGGAGTATCGTGCTAAGGTCGATCTTACCGGGAAATATTATGGTTACAGGGTGATTCCACCCAATAAACCCACACGATCGTTTATGATTACCGGTGAATTACTTGCAGACCCATGGTCTACTTATGTAACCAGCGCCAACCATCACGTTCAAAAAGCAAAAACCTGGATTCATCCGATGGATGAGTTTGATTGGGAAGGCGATACCTTCGTTGCCCCCGATGATCCCAGGGATCTGATCATTTACGAGGCGCATGTCAAGGACATGACGGCCCACCCGTCCCTGAAAAATCCGAATGCCGGGAGTTATAAAGGATTTCTGGAGCCTGTGAAAACGTCAGCTCTCTCCCATCTCAAAAGATTAGGAGCTAATGCGGTCGAACTTTTGCCCCTGCAGAAGGCCGCCCGCTTCGAACCGCCTTACATGACGGCAACGCCCCAGGGACAGCTTAATACATGGAACTACTACGGCCGGAACCACTGGGGATACATGACCACCTTTTTTCTCGCCCCGGAGACGTACTATGCATCGGATGCTGATCAGGCCTGGGGTAAAACTATCGGCAAAACAACAAAAGCCGCTGATGAACTGAAGACACTGGTCAAAACCCTGCACAAAGAGGGAATCAGCGTGATTATGGATGTGGTTTACAATCATATATCGCAGTATGATGTGAACCCGCTCAAGTATGCCGACGCCGACTATTACCTGCGCACGGATGATAAAGGACGATTCACGTCATTCAGCGGCTGCGGCAACGACTTCAGGACGGAAGCACAGCACGCCAGGGAATTGATCCTGGCTTCCATAGAACACTGGATGCACGAGTATCACATCGATGGTTTTCGCTTCGACCTCGCTCTTTTGATCGACTGGGAGACCATGGAAATGATCAGGGACCGGGCACGTGCTATTAATCCTAATGTGATTCTCATTGCTGAGCCGTGGTTCCTGGGTGGGTACGATCCTGCCGGGTACTCCAACCGGGATATTGCTGCATGGAATGACAAGTTTCGTAATGGGGTAAAAGGCTCAAACCCGATGAGTTCCTGCGGTTATATTTTTGGAAAATGGCACTCTGGCGTTACCCGCGGAGATCTGCAAAATTATCTGATGGGAACATTGCAATCACCCAGCACTCATTTCAATGTCAGCGGCACATACAAAACTTCGGAACACGCGCTGAATTATCTGGAGTGTCATGATAACCTGACCCTGGGCGACTTCATCCGGCTTTGCCTGAACCCTGATATCGAAGACACGCAATTCGAATCAAAAAAAGAAGTCACCAGGCTAAATGAAGAAGAACTGAAGATCAGCCGGCTTGCTGCGCTCTATCTCTTCGTATCACAGGGAATAACGATGATCCACGGAGGTCAGGAATGGGCACGATCCAAGACTATCGCACCCAGTCCGATCAACGATCCCAGAACCGGCTGTATAGATTCCAACAGTTACGAAAAGGACAATGAAACGAATTATCTCGATTACAACGAGATCGAATGGAATAAAGAGTTATTTGAATATTACCAGGGATTGATCGCATTACGAAAATCTTCTCCGGCCATGCGTCGCTGTTCATCCGACTGCATCAATTTCTACGACTTTGCCGATGCATTACACCTGACTTACTATCTGAACGGTACTGGTTCCAAAGATCCGTATGACTACTTCATCACCCTTAACGGGAACAGGAATTCAAGCCAGAGCATTATTTTGCCGGACGGAGAATGGGAAATGATGGTAAATCCGGAAAAAGCATCCACGCAAGCCATTGGAAGGCAAAGGGATAAAGTCGAGGTTCCTTCTTCATCCGGTTTCGTATTCCGGAAGTTGCGTGACTCACGGTAATTCCAATATTTTTAGACGAAATTTTCACGGTTAGTTAACCATATAAGGGGTATATATTTTGAGTGAAGCAAACTCAGTAAGCCGTGGCAACTGGAATTCCAAGCTGGGATTTGTTCTGGCTGCTGCAGGTTCTGCTGTGGGATTGGGTAATATCTGGAAATTCCCCAATGTGGTGGCCGAACATGGAGGAGCCGCTTTCATATTTGTCTATATCATCTGCTGTTTTGCAGTCGGTTTCCCGGTCATGGTAGCGGAACTGGTCATCGGCCGTAAGACAGGCAAAAATCCGGTTGGCGCTTTCAAGGCTCTATCTACAAATAAGTTCTATGCTCTGATCGGGGCGTGGGGAATCATCTGTGGAGTGATGATCCTGGCGTTTTATAATGTCGTCGCCGGATGGACGTTCAGTTTTATCCTTGAAGAACTCGCCCACTTTTTCGGTTTTACGGAGCTGGCCGCGCTTTTTGCCAATTTGAGCCATGGGGTTGAAAATGCCATCTTTTCCCTTTTATTCATGGGGGCAACTGTAGCAATCATCACCGGAGGAATAAGCAACGGGATCGAGAAAGCCACCAAAACGATGATGCCTGTTCTTCTTGTCATCCTTGTCTCACTGATTGTTTATGTACTGACCCGTGATGGCGCCATAACCGGACTTGAAAAATACCTGATCCCCGATTTTACCAAAATAAACTCCACGATGATCTTTGATGCCATGGGGCAGGCCTTCTTCTCCCTTTCTCTGGGCATGGGTGCTATGATCACCTATGGATCCTATCTAAACAAGAACCAGAACATACCCGAGGCAGCCGCCTACGTGGTATTATTCGATTTCATGGTGGCCTTCCTGGCAGGACTCCTGATCATCCCGGCTCTTTACGTTGCCCAGCATCATGGTATCCAGATCTATCAGAAAGGATCTCTTGTGTCAAGTGTTGGCCTGGTTTTCCAGGTGCTTCCACAATTGTTTCATTCGATGACTCCAATCGTCGGAGTTATCGTTGGTGTGACCTTCTTCGCCTTGTTGAGCATGGCTGCACTCACATCGACAATCTCATTACTCGAGGTTCCTGTTGCCTATGCCATCGACGAACATGGTATCCCCAGGAAAAAGGCCGCCACGTTCATTGGTCTCGGAATTTTAATTATTTCGATTTTTATCTCGTTTGATATTTCCTGGATTGATATCTTATCGACCGTTTTTAATGACATTGGATTACCGCTTGGTGGATTACTGATCAGCCTTTTCCTCGCATATATCTGGAAAACCGATAATGCGATGATGGAAATCAACAATGGCTACCCGAATTCTAAAAATTCGTTTTTCGGGAAATTATGGCCGATATTTATCCAGTATGTCTGCCCGGTTTTGATAGGTATTGTTTTTTTTATTACTGTACGCAGAATTTTCTACTGAAAACCAACGATGAACAGTGATTTCGTAATCTCTGTTATAGTTAAGATATGTGGAAACCAACACTGCTGAGTTCCCGGCTTGTGTAACTCAGGCAGTGCACGTAACTTCACGAACATTAAATATGTTTATATATGCCAAAAATCACTACAGCTGACATCAAAAACGGAGTTACCATCCTTCTTGATGGTCAGATTTATCAGATTATTGAATTTCTCCACGTCAAGCCAGGAAAGGGTGGTGCTTTTGTCCGCACAAAGGTAAAAGGTGTGGTCAACGGGAAGGTACTCGACAGGACCTTCCGCTCAGGTGAATCGCTTGAAACGGTACGCGTGGAGCGTCATCCCTATCAGTTCTTGTACAGTGATGGCGATATGTTTCATTTTATGCATAACGAGACTTATGAACAGATCATGATCCCTGCCGACCAGGTAAATGGCGCACCGTTTATGAAGGAAGGTTCGGAGATAACCGTGGTCATCAATGCAGACGACAATAAGATTCTGTTCAATGAAATTCCGGATCATGTAAACCTGGAGGTAACACAGACGGAACCCGGAATCAAAGGAGATACGGCACAGGGAGGTTCGAAATCGGCCACGCTCGAGACAGGTGCTGTTATTAATGTCCCCCTTTTTATTAACGAGGGGGATGTGGTTCGGGTCGATACGCAGAATTCTGCCTACATCGAACGAGTAAAGACCTCATAATAATTAATCGGATACTATGGATCTAAAACTCATAAAAAACCTTCTAAATCTGATTTCCAATAGTGAAGTCAACGAAATGACGATTGAAGAAGGTGAATTCAAAATTCAAATAAAGAAACAGGCTGACCAGGTAACCAGTAACCAACCAACCGTTTACATACCGGCAGCGGCTCCGGCGCAACAAGCTGCCGCACCGGCACAGGAAGCCAATGGTTCCAATAACCAGGAAGCAGAATCGGGAAGCAGTAAGAATATCATCATTCGCTCGCCTATCGTCGGTACTTTTTATCGTTCCTCATCACCCGATAGTGATCCCTTCTTTAAAGAGGGTGACACGATAGCCAGAGGTGATACTCTTTGCATCGTTGAAGCGATGAAAATCATGAATGAAATTGAATCGGAACATGCCGGTAAAATCATCAAGATTCTAGTTGATGATTCTCAGCCGGTCGAATTTGACCAACCTTTGTTCGAAATAGAGCCATCCTAATCGCTCATGTTCAAAAAAATACTTATTGCAAACCGCGGTGAAATTGCCCTTCGCGTCATCAGAACGTGCAAGGAAATGGGTATAAACACCGTGGCTATCTACTCAACTGCCGACCAGGACAGTCTGCATGTAAAATTTGCCGACGAATGCGTATGCATCGGTCCTCCGCAAAGCAAGGACAGCTATCTCAAAATCCCCAGAATCCTTGCAGCCGCTGAAATTACCAATGCCGAAGCCATCCACCCGGGTTACGGGTTTCTGTCAGAAAATGCGGAATTTTCCCGCATCTGCCAGGAGCATGACATCAAGTTCATAGGCCCAAGTCCGGAGATGATCGCCACTATGGGCGATAAATCCAGGGCAAAGGAAAACATGATCAAGAATGGTGTACCCGTGGTGCCGGGCAGCGATGGTATCGTTGAAACGGTGGAGGAGGCCAGGAAAATTGCCGCTGAAATCGGATACCCGGTTATGATAAAGGCATCGGCCGGCGGAGGCGGACGAGGAATGCGCCGCGTCATGGAAGAAAAAAACCTGGAACGTGCTTTTGAATCGGCTCGGTCTGAGGCGGAAGCCGGATTCAACAATCCTGATGTATACATTGAGAAACTGATTGTAGATCCGCATCACGTTGAGATACAGATTCTGGGTGATCAGCACGGCAACATCATCCACCTTGGAGAGCGTGATTGCTCCCTGCAACGTCGTCACCAGAAAATCCTTGAGGAATCCCCCTCCCCTCTGATGACTCCTGAATTACGGGAACGGATGGGACAGGCTGCTATCGATGCCGGGAAGACAGTTAATTATGAAGGTGCCGGAACGGTTGAATTCCTCGTCGACAAAGATCTCAACTTCTATTTCATGGAGATGAATACCCGGATTCAGGTAGAACATCCCATCACCGAAGAAGTGACAAACTACGACCTGATACGGAATCAGATTGAGATAGCAGATGGCCAAAAGCTGGAGATGAAGCCTTTGAAAATGCGTGGTCACGCCATTGAGTGCCGTATCAATGCTGAAGATCCGGAACACAACTTCAGACCATCAGCCGGTAAAATAACCGTTTTCCATCCACCGGGCGGACACAGCGTGCGAGTGGATACTCATGTATATTCAGGATATGTCGTCCCCCCCTATTATGATTCCATGATTGCCAAACTTGTTGTCAGTGCTCCCTCACGCCGTGAAGCAATATCTCGCATGAAAAGGGCATTGGAAGAGTTCGTGATCGAGGGAATTAAAACCAATATTCCGTATCATCTCCAATTGATGGATGATCCCGTATTTATTGCAGGGGAACACAACACCCACTATCTCGAAGAATTTGTCTATAAACCGGAACTCGTTAATTCGTAATTTTTATGAACTATCCCGATAATATTCGTTACACCAAAGAACATGAGTGGATTCGTGACAACGGAGATGGCACGGCCACAGTCGGTATCACTGATTTTGCCCAGGGGGAATTAGGAGATATCGTTTTTGTCGAATTGAATGATGAGGGAATGGAACTGGAGCAGGACGATTCATTCGGCACTGTGGAAGCTGTCAAGACAGTGTCGGATCTTTATGCACCTGTAGCGGGTTCTATCGCTGAAATCAATGAGGAGTTGGAAGAACATCCGGAACTGGTCAATGATGATCCCTATGGCAAGGGTTGGATGATCAAGATGAAGGTCAAAGATGCCGGTGAGATCCAGAAACTGATGTCTTCCGAAGATTACCAGGAAATTGTTGCCTGATTATTAACAGTCATTCAATGGTCAATCGATCGTCATTCGCTAGCCCGTTATTTGGATACAACGGTCCGCCGCGGCGGAGAATGACAGCAACGCCGACGGACTATCGAATAACCGACTGATCTGAGAAAAGGCCCGATAATCTACTACCAACCTGATGGTTTTTCAGAATAGATGTAACTTTAAGTACTTTAGGCACTCCCAGTACTCGAAGTACTTCAAACTTTGTTTCCTATGCATATCGACTATAGCGAATGGATCCTGATCCTGGATTATGGATCACAATATACCCAGTTGATAGCGCGGCGCCTGCGCGAACTAAGTGTATACTGCGAGATTCACCCCTTCAACCACGATCTGGAACCTTTCTATGACTCACCTCCGAAGGGTGTGATTCTTTCCGGTAGTCCATACAGCGTCAATGACAGCGATGCCCCCTGGCTGCCGGAGGCAATCTTCGAATGGAATGTTCCGGTTCTGGGCGTTTGCTACGGTCTGCAGGCACTTATCCAGAGAGAACGGCCCGGAAGCGTTGAGAAAGCCGAAAAACGGGAATATGGACGCTCTATCCTGCTGGTTGATGATACATCCGATCTGTTCCATGACTACAAGGACGAGTCGATTGTATGGATGAGTCACAGTGATCACATCCATGAGCTGCCTGATACTTATGAAGTCATAGCTCATACAACAAATGCACCGGTTGCGGCCGTTCGTCACAAGAAGCTGCCATATTACGGGGTACAATTCCATCCCGAAGTGGCTCATACAGAAAAGGGAGTTCGAATACTCAAAAATTTTGCTTTCACGATTTGTGAACTCTCCGGCAACTGGACGGCCGAGTCGTTTATCGAGATGACGGTTTCCCGAATTCGGGAACAAGTGGGACATCATCGGGTTATCTGTGCCTTGTCGGGCGGTGTCGATTCGACGGTTACCGCCACTTTGATTCACAAGGCAATAGGCGATCGGCTGCAGTGTGTATTTGTGGACAACGGCCTCCTTCGAAAAAATGAATTTCACGACGTTCTGGCCCTCTATAAGAAAGATCTGGAGCTGCCGGTCAAGGGAATAGAAGCAACGGATCTCTTTCTCAATAAACTGAAAGGAGTAAACGATCCCGAAGAGAAACGAAAAATTATCGGCAATACTTTTATCGAAGTTTTTGAAGATTTTGTCAAACACGATCAAAGCTACCGTTTTCTCGCGCAGGGCACGTTATATCCTGATGTAATCGAGAGTGTGTCGTTTAAGGGACCTTCAGCTACAATCAAATCACACCATAACGTCGGCGGACTTCCCGATGAAATGAACCTTGACCTCATTGAACCGCTCAGGGAGCTTTTTAAAGACGAAGTTCGCAGCGTCGGTCGCGCACTTGGTATTCCGGAAGAATTTATTAAACGTCATCCCTTCCCAGGCCCGGGACTCGGCATACGCGTAGTTTCCGATATCACTCCCGAAAAACTCGCTGTGCTCAGAGAAGTTGACGATATTTTTATCAGTGCTCTTCATGAACACAGTCTTTATGATGAGGTTTGGCAGGCTTTTGCCGTGTTGCTGCCGGTACAAAGCGTTGGAGTGATGGGTGACGGGAGAACATATGAGTTCACAGCCGGACTTCGTGCTGTTACCAGTAAAGACGGCATGACTGCGGATTGGGCTCATCTTCCCCATACATTTCTTGCGGAAGTATCGAATCGCATCATTAATGAAGTACCGGGAATCAACAGGGTGGTCTACGATATAAGTTCAAAACCACCGTCAACAATTGAATGGGAATGATGGATATTTGACATGAATAGTATGCTAGGCAACACTTTTCTTCGTTAGCCTAAGTATTCGGTATTTATCCATTAACTGAAACTATCAGGCAATGAAACAGATGAGCGCATCGAATTACCGATCCATGGACCGCATTTATTTTTTTTCAACAGTGATTTTGTTGATACTCGGTGGTTTTGTTTATACAGCCAATGCTCAGGCACAACAATCACAGTTACAGACCCAGTCGCAGGTATCTCAGCAATTCAACCAGGCTCTTCAATTATATCAGCAAAACAAATATCAGCAAGCTGCCGCTATTTTTGATAGCCTGTCCACTGACGAGGCTCATCTGTTTTCGGGGAAAAGTTACTTCTCCCTGGGCAGGTTTAACAAAGCTCTTTATTATCTGAATCTTGTGAGTCAGCAGGCTGATCCTTCCGTTGTTAATGAGACCAAATATACCCTCGGTTTAGTCGAGTTTCAGCTCCATGATTTCACCGCTTGCATTGATCACATGTATGAGCTGGCCCATCAACAAAATGCAAGTCAACTACAAAGCCAGGCCAGTCAGTTTTACAATGAGGTTCTCGAATATCTCACCCTTGATCAGCGCATGCAGGTATTTACCGGGAGCAAATTTCCCAGAGTTAAGTTTGATGTAATCAACTCCGCCATCAACAAGATCACCCAACCAACGGCAATGAGTCTGCTCCATACCGCAGAAGAAACATTTGGCGGGAGCCCCGATTCTACTTTTTATAGCTCACTAAAAAATAAGATTACCCATTACAACTTTAATCTCGTCAATACCAACAATATGCAGTTGAAAGCTCCGGACGGGATCAGTTACACGCTTGGAGTGGCCTTACCTGCAGTAAATAAACAATCGGACGAATATAAGGCCAGCCGCAGTCTGTTTTATGGTATATCTTATGCGGTAGATAAATTCAACCGGGATCATCCCAATATGAAAGTCTATACGCGGTATGAAGATACTGCCGGCGTCCCGGACAGCGTAGACGCAATGTCGGATTTAGCATGGAAAGATCATGCCGATATGGTTATTGGACCGCTGACCTCCGAGAAAGCGGCGGCAATGTCGAACAGTGCCGAGCTCTATCAGATTCCTTTGATCCCCCCCCTCGCCAATTCCGATACCCTCAGTTCAGACAACCCCTATCTGTTTCAGGCTAATCCCACGATGGCTGTGCGTGGAAAGAAAATGGCCGATTTTGCAGTAAAACAACAGCACTATAATCATCTGGCTGTTATCGCTCAAAAGAATTCATGGGGTGAAGCTCAGGCTATTGCCTTCCGCGATGAGGCGGCCAGGCTCGGAGCCACCGTCGATTATTTTTTCCTGGAGGATTTTCAGAAGCAGGGATACAACGTGTCGCCTTATACACAGTATTTCAATCCCGATACGATGATGGTTGACAGCCTGCATTCCAAACCTGTCGATGCCATCTATCTCCCGTTCACAGGGCTGCCTGCATCTACGCTCATCAATGCTGTCATCACAGATTTTCAGGCTTTTAATGCTCGAATTCCTATACTTGGCAACCAGGAATGGCCAACTGTGAATCTGAGTCCCGAAAATATAAGAGGCATGACCATTTATTACAGCAGTCCCGGGTCACCACAGGAAGGCTCAGATGCCATGGATCAATTCCGCACCGGATTTAAAGACCGGTACCAGATTGATGCCAGTCCACTTGCCATTACCGGATACGATGTTGCAAGCTATCTGCTGCAAATTCTGAACCAGGTGCAAAACCCGGCACTCCTGAAAGAAGCGATAAAAACGGCTCCCATCTATAACGGACTAGGTGGACACTATTATTTCAATGGCGCTCACGTCAACCAGGCCGTCGATATCTACCAGTTGAATCCCAATAATTCAACGCTTATTCAGACGATGTACTAAGGGGATTTCTTGCGTAATAGGCACGAGTAAATTCCTTCCGTCTTGATGATTCTTTGCGAACATCGTGCTGACTTGGTGCGCATCGTGGTTAATTTTTAAGCCGCCCCGTAACCACAAAGGACACCAAGAAATTCACGATAACGGCGTGTATGTGCTTAATAATTCAGCCTAAAACCAGGCTCTCAATTTGCCATTTGTAACTTGCGCAGTGAGTCGGTTCTGGCTTGTTCCCTTTCCCGTTTTAAGCGGTATTGCTTGTGAAGCCATCTGCGCCATTGTGCACTACGCCGTTTATGCTGGGCAAATGTTTTAGAGAAAACATGCACGCCCTCAGGTGTAGCCACCATAAACATGTAATCGTTCTTCTCAGGAAAAAGAGCGGCACGAATGGAACTTAACGATGGATTGGTAATAGGTCCGGGTGGCAGGCCCCGGTGCAGATAAGTATTATAGGGACTTTTGATATAGTAATCGTCAAACAAAAGCCTGCTCCTAACACCCTTGGCATAGTTGATGGTCGGATCGGCCTGCAGTTTCCATCCTTTTCTCAGCCTGTTCCAGTACAAACCGGCAATCGTAGATTTTTCTGCATTATCACCAGCCTCCCATTCGACGATAGAAGCGATTGTTAAAATCTGGTTAACACTTTTGCCCATCTTCTGATATTGTTGCTGGTAGGGCTCGACCGCTTTCTTCTGAAATACATCCAATATTTTTTGAAGAACCTGTTGCGGCGTTTCCGTCCAGTAGAACTGATAGGTATCGGGCAGCATGTGACCGATGAGATCGGTAGGATTGGTCCCCAGGTTTGCCAGAGCCGTAGTGTCGTGCATTAAACCCCATAGCTGGCTGCCGTTAAATCTGAATTGAGATGAAACGCGCCTGGCAAAACCCTCTTCAGTCTGTCCGGGGAGTATGGTAACCCGGATTGGCGATTGAATTCCCAAAGCAAAACGACGCAGAAAGTGAGGAAAGCTCTGCGACTTGTCGAACTCATAACGTCCGGGTTGAAAACTGACCCAGCCAAGCATCCTGGCCACCCAATGCATCTGTTTCTTGTTGTAGGTTATGCCCGCCAATTGCGACGCCTCATCGAGTCCGGTCAGATCGGTTTTACTCCAGATATAAATTGTCCGTGTTGAATCGATCCGGACTGCATGTGGATTATGTATTCGCCCGTATCGGGAAACAAATACCACAAAGAACCCCAGCAGGAATACAACGATTCCGGTCAGGATCTGTTTTCGGTTCAGATAAGGAATTTGCAAAAAGATATAAATCCGTTGCCGTCAATTGTGAACTGTGAGCTTTCACTTTAAACTAATCAAAATAAGAAAGCCTTTCACCCGATAATAAAGGAATACTGAAATATTGGGAGATGAGTGGAATGGCGGCAAAAACCGCTGTTACTGGCGTCCGCGCTGGTTCAAACGTCCTCGCTTGAACCAGCGCGGTGATCACTGTCAACTGTTTATCAACGCTCTTGCAACCGGCTCAAAAGGCGTAAAAACTCAATATAAAGCCATATCAGCGTTACCATCAGGCCGAATGCCCCGTACCACTCCATATACTTCGGAGCGCCGTATTCAGCGGCCTCTTCAATAAAATCAAAATCCATAACGAGATTAAGAGCGGCGATTCCTACAACAAACAGGTTGAAGAGGATTCCAAACATGCCTCCGCCCCCCCAAAGGAATGAAATGTTAACCCCGAAAAAGCTCATGATCCATCCCAGGAAATAGGCGATGGCGATACCGCCGGTTGCCGCAAAAACACCCAACCTGAATTTCTGTGTTACTTTGATCATTCCGCTGCGATAGGCCAGAAGCATCGCCCCGGCCGTACCAAAGGTAAGTAAGACGGCTTCCTGAACAATCCCGGGATACCGGGCCGCAAAAATCGATGATATTGCTCCAATAAACAAGCCTTCAAGGAAGGCGTACACAGGTGCGGTATAGCGGGCGTATTCTTTCTTAAAAATGGTAACCATTGCCGCGATAAAACCGCCGATACCTCCCAACATTGCCAATCCACCCATCGTGGAAGGATTGCCACTCCATGTGAGGGTTGCCCCTGTAACTAAAATTAATAGCAGCAAACCTGTCTTATTCGCTGTTCCGTTTACCGTCATGGCCTGATCGCCAGAAGCAGTACCAGCGAGATCCCGGAAATAATCAGTTCTCAATGCCGGGTTTGATGATCTAAACATAGGTTTTCTATTCTTTGTTATGAAAAAAACATCAATTTAAACATACCATAAAACGTTATGGCAATCGGCATAGTATACATAATCTAAGTCTTCAATGTTGCACAACAACCAGAAATCTGCAGCCCAAACCGGCCTTTACTGAAACTGTTTGCTGTTAACTGTTCCCTGTTCTTCATTGGTCATTTATAAGGGTATTAGCTAACTTTACAACCAAAATAAACGTTTTGTTAAATGCTTTTACACCAACTGGAATGAAAAAAGGAGATTTTTATGCATAAAGTGGTTTTGTTACGTCATGGTGAGAGTCAATGGAACAAAGAGAACCGGTTTACCGGCTGGACCGATGTCGATCTGACAGATAAAGGTCGTAGCGAAGCCAGTAGTGCAGGTAAGCTACTAAAAGAAGAAGGCCTCACATTTGATTTGGCCTATACTTCTGTCTTAAAACGTGCCATTCGCACACTCTGGCTATCCCTGGATCAAATGGATCTGATGTGGATCCCCGTCATCCGCAACTGGCGTCTGAACGAACGCCATTATGGTGCGCTTCAGGGCCTGAACAAGGCCGATACCGCCGCAAAATACGGTGATGACCAGGTGTTGATCTGGCGCCGCAGCTACGACACTCCCCCACCGGCTCTTGAAGAATCGGATGATCGCTATCCCGGAAAGGATCCCCGTTACAGTGATCTTAGTGAAGATGAACTACCTCTTACAGAATGTTTAAAGGACACCGTTGCACGATTTGTACCCTACTGGGAAAACACGATTGCCCCATCCATCAAATCGGGCAAGAAAGTATTGATAACCGCCCATGGCAACAGCCTGCGTGCCCTCGTTAAATATCTTGATAATGTATCTGATGATGAGATTGTCGGTTTGAACATCCCGACAGGTATCCCGCTGGTTTACGAACTGGATGATGATCTGAAGCCTATCAAACATTATTACCTGGGCGATCAGGACGCTATCGCTGCCAAAGCCAAAGCCGTGGCCGAACAGGGTAAATCGAAGTAAAGCTGGTTACATCATATTACGTTGGTAGGGGTAATCACAGGGGATTATCCCTACGTTCAAAATCCGCGCAAATCCGCGGCTGCCAAAAACAGCCTGGAACCAATGCAATGCCGTACCTGCCGGAGAAGCTCTCCTGCCGACAATATATCACATATTCCGCCGGTACTGCCCGCCTACTTCGTACATGGCATGCGTGATCTGACCGAGTGAACAGGTTTTCACCGTTTCCATCAGCTCTTCAAACACGTTGCCATCTTCACGCGCAACTTTCTGCAGGCGTTTGAGGGCTTCTTTGCTTCCATTCTCATTTCTTTTCCAGAAGGTATGAAGCTCGTCTATCTGCTGTTCCTTCTCTTCGTGCGTAGAGCGGATGAGTTCAACGGGTTTCTGCTCGCCAGCCTCACCATTTTCCTTCAAAAATGTATTTACACCGATAATGGGTAATTGTCCATTGTGCTTGAGCGTTTCGTAGTGCAGGCTCTCGTCCTGGATCTTGCCGCGCTGGTACATCGTCTCCATGGCGCCCAAGACCCCACCGCGATTTGTCAGCCGGTCAAACTCGGTGAGAATGGCTTCCTCCACCAGGTCGGTGAGTTCCTCAATGATAAACGAGCCCTGCAACGGATTTTCGTTTTTTGCCATCCCCATCTCTTTGTTGATAATCAGCTGAATAGCTATTGCTCTTCGCACCGATTCCTCGGTAGGTGTGGTGATGGCTTCATCATAGGCATTGGTATGCAGCGAGTTACAGTTATCGTATATTGCCATTAATGCCTGCAGCGTCGTTCGTATATCATTGAACTGGATCTCACGTGCATGCAGTGATCGGCCACTGGTCTGGATGTGATATTTCAGCTTCTGTGACCTTTCATTGGCGTGGTACAGGTTCTTCATCGTGATCGCCCAGATACGCCGTGCAACACGTCCGATGACGGCATATTCAGGATCCAGGCCATTGCTGAAGAAGAAGGACAAGTTATGCGCGAAATCATCAATCTTCATTCCTCGCGAAAGGTAATATTCGACAAACGTCAATCCATTAGAAAGCGTAAATGCTGCCTGCGTAATGGGATTGGCCCCGGCCTCGGCGATATGATAGCCGGAGATAGAGACCGAATAATAATTACGGACCTTGTGATCATTAAAATACTGCTGGATGTCTCCCATCATCCGGAGCGCATATTCCGTCGAAAAGATACAGGTGTTCTGGGCCTGGTCCTCTTTCAGAATATCTGCCTGGACTGTTCCACGCACCACACTCAATGCCTTTTCACGGATGTTGTGGTATGTCTCCTTGTCAACCAGTTTATCTCCGGTGAAACCCAGTATTCCCAAACCAAATCCATCGCTCCCCTCTGGCAGTTGTCCCTGATATTCAGGACATTTAAGTTCGTGTTTGGCATACCAGTCTTTCATGAGTTTAACGGCATCATTCCATTTTCCTTCATTCCGCAGGTAACGCTCCACCTCCTGGTCGATCGCCGTATTCATGAACATGGCCAGGATCATGGGCGCCGGACCGTTGATGGTCATCGAGACCGAAGTCTTCGGGCTGGTCAGTTCAAAGCCGGAGTAGAGTTTCTTCATATCGTCGAGCGTACAAATGCTGACGCCCGAGTTGCCAATCTTTCCGTAAATATCCGGGCGATAATCGGGATCTTCTCCATACAGCGTTACCGAGTCAAACGCGGTTGACAGGCGACGGGCCGGCATGCCGAGGCTCAGGTAGTGAAACCGTTTATTGGTCCGTTCCGGCGTTCCCTCACCGGCAAACATGCGCGTTGGATCTTCTCCTTCCCTCTTGAATGGAAAAACGCCGGCCGTATACGGAAAATATCCCGGCAAATTCTCCTTAAGCGCAAAACGAAGACGCTCGCCATAATCCTTGAACTTAGGCAAAGAGATACGTGGTATCTTATTTCCGCTCAGTGAAGTACGGTACATCTCATTTTTAATGGCTTTTCCGCGTATCCGCGTCTCAACGATCTCCTCACCATATTGCCTGCTCAGATCGTCCCATCCGTCGAGGATTTTTTTACTGACGGCATCCATGTGCGCCTTCCAGTGTTCCTGCATCTCTGCAAGCCGTTCCTGAATCGATTTCTGGCCTTCAGGCGCCCATCGCTCCAACTGCTCTATCGTACCCTCCACCTGCTGCAGCCGCCTGGCGATTTCAACCTGCTCCTCGGCCCATTTATGATAATCGCGTACCGTGTCTGAAATTTCGGAGAGATAACGCTGCCGGCGCGGCGGGATGATCACGCGGGTATGCAGATCCTCCGCCGGTTGTGCATTTGTGTAAATCTTTGTCTCAAGATCAATCTTATAATGATTATTAATCTCACAAATCAACCCCTTAAAAAGCCGGTTAACACCTTCATCGTTAAAGTGCGAGGCGATGGTCGGGTAAACCGGCATGCTCTCGGGAATATCCTCCCAGAGTCCCCTGTTGCGTTTCACCTGTTTTCTAACATCGCGGAGCGCATCTTCTGATCCTTTTTTATCGAATTTATTGAGTACAATCAGATCCGCCAGGTCCAGCATATTGATTTTCTCGAGCTGGGTTGCCGCACCGTACTCACTGGTCATCACATAGATACCAAAATCAGTAATATCCACGATCTGTGTGTCACTCTGACCAATACCGCTTGTTTCAACAAAGATGAGGTCAAACCCTGCGGCTTTCAAAACCCCAACACTCCCCTGAACCGCATCACTGGTAGCCTGGTTGAATGATCGCGTAGCGAAACTATGCATATACACATGATCAGTATCGATACTGTTCATGCGAATACGGTCTCCCAGAAGGGCTCCCCCCGTCTTTCTGCGTGACGGATCAATCGAGATGATACCGATCTTCATATCATCATACTCGGTCAAAAGTCGCCGAACCAGTTCATCCGTCAGTGAACTTTTGCCTGCACCCCCGGTACCTGTTATCCCGATCAGGGGAACAATTTTATCCGTATCTACCGGTTCCAGTTTCTTCCCGGTAGCATCTGTGAGAGTTCCATCCGAATAATTGAGTAGATCCGTCTTCTTATTCTCGATGGATGTCAGGCAACGTCCCAAAACACGTGGATCTCTTTCAAATATTTCCCGGATATCAATTTCTTCAATAGTCGTCGTGTCGTAGTCACATTCTGTGAGCATCAGGTTGATCATCCCCTGAAGTCCCATTTTGTGCCCATCTTCGACTGAGAATATGTGTGACACCCCGTAGTCGTGCAATTCCTTAATCTCATCCCCGACAATAACACCACCACCACCACCATATACTCGGATATGTGAGGCTCCCTTTTCTTTAAGCAGGTCAATCATGTACTTGAAATATTCCATGTGACCGCCCTGGTAAGAACTGACGGCAATACCCTGCACGTCCTCCTGAACGGCACAATTGACAATTTCATGTACCGACCGGTTATGTCCCAGATGAATAACCTCCGCCCCACTGCTCTGCAGGATTCGGCGCATAATATTAATGCTGGCATCATGGCCATCGAACAGGCTGGCTGCCGTTACAAACCGAATTTTATGCTTTGTTTTGTAAATTTTCTCTTTATTTACTTTCCCGTTAACGGTTTGTTTCACCGCCGTTTTTTTTTCGTTCTTCTGTTGAATTGTAATGCTCATGAAAATTTTATACAAAAGCGCTTTTTTGTTTGAATATAACGCTTTTTTAATGGTGATTAGTGCCGTTCGTGATTATTCACGGAATTGTACATGAAGTTCACCCGTAAAGCGTGATTTAACCGGTACATCCCTCTGGATAAAGAATGGTTCCGGCTTTTTATAAGGTTCCACGTCTCCCGGGTCCCATTTGCCATTGTTATTAGAATCCAGAAAGACCGTTACGATGTAGTCCAATGGCGGCACATCATGCAACGTCACAGGACTGCTTGTGACGACCGTGTCGCGTGTAATGAGGTTTTCCGCATTGGATAACCGGATAACGTAATGAGTATCCCCAGTTGTATCGGCATCGGCAATTGTTACCTGAAGTTCGCCCATTTTGTCGGCATACCACATCTTGGGCTCAATTTTCAGATACTGGAAGGTTGCCGGGTTATAGGCCCGGAATTGATAGGTCCCGCCGTTTTGCCATACCGAATCCGGGTGAATGATCAACTCATTGTTATCTACCGTTACATCCTTCCAGGGGCTGATCAGAGACTGGTTTTGTACCACTTTAAGAGAATCCACCACCGGAGTCCCTTCCAGCAATTTACTATACAGGATTTTCAGTGATTCCCGCGGATACAGACTGTTGCCGTTTAAAACCCGCATAATCCTGACTGACGTGGTGTCCTTCTGGTTTGATCCCTGGAACGTATTGTCCGGTTTGTATACAGAAGTGTCTTGCGGAAATCCCTGGATCTGCACTTTATACCACTTGGTTGGAATCAGATTCTGCTGGCTCTCGGCGTACAGTACATAATCTTCGGTTGGATCACGAAACAGCGGGATGACTGATGACAGGCGATTGCCAAGAGTATCCGTTAGGGTCACTTTGAGTGAATCAGCAGATGGTATCCTCTTGCTGAACCTGAGACGAAGACGCCGCGACGACAGAACACCAATACCCAGAATTGATGGACGTACCGTATCGACCGGCATCACATAAATAGTTCCCAACGTACCGCTCGTATCATTTTGTGATAATGAGAAATACTCCTGATAAAAAGGTTGTGACGTCTCAATCTTTCTTTCCCATATTTTATTATTGTTCCTGTCATTGACCAGGAAGGCACGATACCGTCCCGATTTCAGATAGGTAAACGTAACGGTGCCACTGGTATCGGTCTGCAGAGCATAGCGGGCTTTCTTTTGCAGATCAAAAGGAGGCAGGAATAAAAAGATCGTCTGCCCTTTGAGTCCTTTGCCGGTCACTGCACTGATTATTTTACCCTTCAGTTTACCCGAATCAATAGTCGGCCCGGTCGATAGTGCCAATGTCACCGGACTATCAAGCTTATTTCCGTGGTAGTCCTCCATATCGGTGCCAAGCGTAAACACCATGGTTGTCGAATCGGGCAGTGGATTCTCAAATTTCACACGAACCGATTTCCGACCGTAGTCCACCTGATACCGCAACCCCAGATCCGGAGCCATATCAAAAGCAGTTTGAAAAGTCGACCTTGTGATGAATTTATCGAAGTCAAATTCTATATACTGCCCATTAAAATTGGTCGTCCCGCTTTTAGGATACATTTGAATGACCTTCGGTCCCGTCTTATCGGGCGGTCCTCCCGTCGGAGTTGTGGGGGTGCCACACTGGGTGAGTAAAAGCCCAAGAATGAGATATCCGGTTACGTGACGTAATTTCACTTTTCAACTCCCCCTGACATTAAACAGAAGGTAGATCGAAACACCGAGAGCTCCAAGCAGCAGACCGGGTTCAAGTACTCTGCGTATAATCCAGCTACGTTTGCCCCTGACTTCGACGAATTGACTGGGCTTCCATTTCGATTGTAATTTATCTTTTAAACCCGATGATACCGTGTCCGTACGATCAAACGAATACTGTGCCATGCTTTGGATAAGGCCGGTCGTATCGGTGAGGGTCACGGTCAGGTCCCCGAGGATACTGCGAATTGCTTTGTGATTACCAACTTCCTGATATTGGTTAGAAGTAGTAACTTGCAACCGGAGACGTGAATTATATGAGGAATCGGAAGAAACCTGTTTATGTCTTGACAACAAATATTTGGTTACGTCATAACGATAAGCATCACATAAATTTCCGGTGAGGTAGACAGGAATTGACAATGTATCGATCATACGGCTGGAATCCAGCTTTTGGAGACTGATATCAAGGATACGTTCACCGTTAGATTCTGCGGAAGACTGCGCAAAAACCGATCCATCTGCAGCAAAAAAGAACAGGAGTAATGCAGAGACAACAACGCATCCCCGGGTACCCCAGCGACGTTTAATCATAACGTTTTTGAAAAAATCGAATGAATGATGCTTTACCACCGGTAAAATTAACTGATTGGTGAAACAAAAAGCAGTGCAAAACTAATGCAAGCGTCCCAAAAAGAAAAAAAATATGTTCCTCTTTTACTGTTCGCAGCGCTGCTGGTCCTGCTCTCAGGTTGTGTCTCCTACCAACTTGATAAGGCACAATATAACCTGCGTGAGCATTTTACCAATGGAAATTATGACGAAGCTGCCAATCTTCTGAAAAAATATAGGAAGGATAAGGTTTATCGTTCAAAAGACCGCGTACTCATGAACCTTGAAGCCGGAACTATCGAACATTTTCAGGGAGACTATAATACAAGCATCCAGAGCTATTCATCGGCGGAAGACGAAATCGAGACCTTGTACACCAAGAGTATCAGCCGGGCCGTCTCTTCTGTTCTGATAAATGATAATCAACTCGCATACGATGGTGAAGACTATGAAAATATCTATCTGAATGCATTCAAGTGTCTGGATTACATTCATATAAATAAGATCAGCGATGCTCTTGTTGAAGCACGGAGAATAGCGTTTAAACTGGAAAATCTGAATATCCGGTATAAGGGTTTGATTGATGCGCTCTCAAAAAAAGATACGACCGGCGTTGTCGACTGGAAGGCAGGCCGGACCAATATCCAAAACAGTGCTTTTGGTCATTTCCTGTCTGCGGTTTTGTATGCCAAAACAGACCATCCTGATGATGCCCGTATTGAAGCAACACATTTTGCGAATGCCATTCAGGAACAACCACGCTACTTTGGCGGCATTGAGCCTGATCCATCTCTGGTCCACAAAATGCAGGATGAAGATTCGTTTAACACGTTATTGGTAGGATTTAGCGGACATTCACCGGTTAAATACCAGTTTGATACCCGTTTTTATAATGCCGCCTCGAAAACCTACCTAAAGATTTCCCTGCCCGTCCTCCGCCTGATTCCCTCAGAAGTGTGGCGCATATATGCCATTGTTGACGACACCACCCAGCTCAATCTATACAGGATCGAGAATATGGATGAAGTCGCCGCTGATGTATATAAAGTAAAACAGCCGGTCATATATGGACGTGCAGTCTTGCGAGCACTGTTTAAGAGTGCCGCAACACATACTGCTTCCCACATTGCCAGAAAGAAAAAAAAGAAATTATTGGGTGATATTATTGATATTGCCGGTTCAATTATCGGTGAAACCACAGAAAAAGCCGATTTAAGGGGCTGGCAAACCATGCCCGGGCAAGCTTACGTAGCCCTTGCCAAGCTTACACCGGGTAGACACATTGTCCGCTTTTACTATATTGGACGTAATGGATCGATTTTGATAACAGAAGATAAGATATTAAACATATCCGGCGAGACCCGGCTGGATCTTGCAGAGTCCCTTTTTGCTCAGTAAAATCAAGGAGGATATGAATGAAATCACACACCGGCCTGCTTCTTTTAACCATGGGGTTATCTCTTACCATTTCATGTGCCAGCATGGCACAAAGGAGTAGCCACAGATCCGGGAAAGAGCCTGTATGGGTTACTCAGCCTGCAAAATATGGTAAAGCGTCGGATTATCTGCTCGCCGTTGGAACCGGTTCCAGCTACCAGGATGCCCGCAATAACGCACTCGGCAACCTGTCCCGGATTTTCCAGTCTGAAGTAAAAACCGATCAGACACTGATTGATGAATTTCACGAAACTATCAAAGACGACCGTCTCAATTCGGATCGAACCACACAACTGCTGTCAGTCACCCGGGTAGGGTCGAGCCAAAATCTGATTAATGCTAAAGTGCTGGAAAGCTATACGGCAAAAGACGGCACACTCTATGTGCTAATGGGCATGCAGCGGAGAGAAACCGCACAGATCTATTCATCTGAAATCTCAAATAATGAACTTCACATCAATGACCTGGAAAATCAGGCTGATCAGGGAAACAATATCCTGGATAAACTTGGTTATCTGAAAAAAGCGCTGATTCTCCAGGAAGTAAATGACAATCTCCGAAAACAACGATCAGTATTGACTGGGCAGTCGATCAGTGCTCTTCCTTCGGAGGACGGCTCGCTGCTGCAAAAATACCGGGATGTAAAAAAGAGATGCCTGATCTATCTCAATGCGAATGATATGCCGGATGGTATTGTATCGGTCATGGATAAAGTGCTTCAGGAGGAAGGATTCACAGTAACCAAAAATTCAGCCCATTCCATCATTCATGCCGTCGTATCGTATCAGTGGAGGCAAATGGACATGAACCGAAAGGATGCACAGTTCGTAAAATGGGATTTCCACGTCCGTTTCAATAACCCCTCCGGAGGTCGATCATTCCGGACATTTAATATCGAAGGCCGTGATGGCGCCCTCACCTACCGCGAAGCGGTGCTTCGCTGCGATGAGACCGTAAAGAAAAAGATCTCAACCGATTTCCGGAAGTTTCTGAGAAGTGAATTGTTGCATATCAATTAAGCTGTTAAGTTACTGTTTATTAGTCGTTATCCATTTTACATGACACAAAAATGAAAACAATTAATCATTACCTGTTACTGCTATTCGTTGCCCTTCTCGCAGCATGCGGACCAACACAGAAGGTTGAGCGAGTGTCTCCGGATACGACCACGGATCTTTCCGGGCGGTGGAATGACACGGATGCACGTCTGGTCGCCCAAACCATGATCAAAGATGTGCTTGGTTCGCCATGGCTCGAACGTTTCCGAAAAAACCACGATGGGAAAAACCCGGTTGTGATTGTCGGTCCCGTTCGTAACGAGAGCATGGAACATATTGATGCGGAAGTTTTTACTACCGATCTCGAGCGTGAACTGATCAACTCCGGTGAAGTACGGTTTGTGGCTGATCCCCAACAACGTGAAGCCATACGTGAGGAAAGGATGGATCAGCAGAGTTACTCAAGTTATGATACCGCAAAAAGGCTTGCACAGGAAGTCGGCGCTGATTTCATGTTGATCGGAAGCATCAATTCCATCGTCGATCAATCGCTTAGCAGAAAAACTTCGACCATTTTCTATGATACCAACCTTGAGCTCGTCAACATTGAGACCAATGAAAAGGCATGGATTGGAAATAAAAAAATAAAAAAGGTTATCAAACGAGGAATTTTCAGAGGGTGATAGGGAAACTGGGAGGTTACGAAGTTGAGAAGTTGGGAGGTCACGGAACTACTTTACGTCCCGGTATCAAACTTACTCCCTATTTCCATAACAAAGGGCATATGTTTTAAGCAATTGTTATCTTACTGGCACACTTAAGGAAACGGTAAGATTTTTCAGCAATCATTTTTTACATGCCTACGTTCAAGCACGCCGCCTTATTCACCGATTATTATGAGTTGACTATGGCCCAGGGTTACCTGCTGGCCGGCATCAAGGACTATCAGGCATCTTTCGATTACTTTTTTCGTAATAACCCGTTTGAAGGTGGGTTTGTCGTTTTTGCAGGTCTGAGTGACTTGCTTCCAATCCTCCGTGATGTTCATTTTGAAGACGAAGATCTTGCGTATCTGCACGGTCAGGGATTTCGGGATGATTTTTTGGATTATCTCCGTGATTTCAGGTTTCGCGGAGAAATCCTGGCGCCGTTTGAAGGCGAAATTGTGTTTCCGTCTGAGCCCGTGATGAGGGTCCGGGGTAACATCATTGAGACTCAGATCATCGAGACTCTGCTTCTCAACATTGTCAATTTTGAATCTCTCATTGCAACAAAAGCAGCCAGGATGCGATTAATGGCCGGTGACCGGTTGTTTATCGATTTTGGATTACGCAGATCCCAGGGATGGGGCGGCATCCAGGCGAGCAAAGCTGCGGTGATCGGAGGGGCCGATTCTACATCCAATGTGTTTTCCGCATTTTATTATGACCTGAAGCCCTCAGGTACACAGGCTCATTCCTGGATTCAATCCTTTGACGATGAACTCACTGCGTTTCGCAAATATGCTGAATTTTATCCGGACGCCTGCGTCCTTCTTGCCGATACCTATAATACCCTGAATAGTGGCGTCCCAAATGCTATCACAGTTGCCAAAGAACTGCAAGAAAAAGGGCACCAACTGCTTGGCATTCGCCTGGATAGCGGCGATCTGGCATACCTGAGTCGAAAAACACGCAAGATGCTCGATGACGCAGGACTGAATTATGTTAAAATTGCCGTATCCAATCAACTTGATGAACATCTGATCAAAAGTCTAATCGACCAGGATGCCCCAATCGATATTTTTGGAGTCGGCACCCGGCTGGTGACCGGCCATGATAGTCCTGCACTTGATGGCGTTTACAAACTGAGCAGCATCAATAATCAGCCTAAACTCAAAATTTCAGAAAATATCGCGAAGGTGAATCTGCCGGGGCTAAAAAAGATCTACCGTTATCTGCAAGACGATGGTTCATTTTATGCAGATGGAATCTGTATGGACGATCAGGATAGTATAACTAGCATATACCACCCCTTTTACCCCAAAAAACATACTTCTGTCGAATCCTATGAGCATGAGGAACTATTACATGAAGTAATGAATGACGGAGTAATAACTACCCGGTTACCTGGTCCAACGGAAAGTGCTGAATACGTTCAAAAGCGATTGGGACAACTACAAAAAGAGCATCTGCGTTTTGAAAATCCGCACTATTACAAAGTCGGTCTCAGCAAGAAACTATTGGATCTTCGTAACCGTTTACTCAACGGAAATTGACTGGAGGTTGAAATGAACAGTATCGCATTATTAATTATTGATGTTCAAAAAGATTTTTGCCCCGGCGGCAGCCTGGCTGTACCGGATGGAGACAAGGTTGTGCCTGTCATCAATAAGCTGATCGACAAATTCGACCATGTAATGCAAACACAGGACTGGCATACACCCGGTCATCATTCCTTTGCTTCTGTACACGAGGGGAAGACTCCATTTGATACAATCAAGATGAACTATGGAGAGCAGATGCTCTGGCCCGATCACTGCATACAGGGAACGAATGGAGCCTCATTCCATTCTGATTTAAAAACAACCAGGTCGGAAATGATCATCCGTAAAGGATTCCGCAGGGAGATTGACTCATATTCTGCATTCTTTGAGAATGATCATCAGACATCAACCGGCCTGACCGGCTATCTACGCGAGCGCGGCATTCAGCAATTGTATCTTGTTGGTCTGGCTACTGATTTTTGTGTTAAATGGTCGGCCATTGACGGACGGAAACAGGGATTCCAGGTCTACGTTATTGAAGACGGCGTGCGGGGAATCGATATTGATGGTTCGGTGGCCAAAGCATGGAGGGAAATGGAACAGATCGGCATTAAACGCATCTCTTCAGATCAGATTTAAGTTTGTTATCAGACGATGGTTCTTCTTTTCAATTGATTGTGGGCTGGGTGAAATCAGACGGAATCAATCGTGCGTGTTTTAGTGTTATTAATAAAAAAACTATGGACAACAATACCCGAGATATCCTGCAGGAAGCCAAAAATATTGCCGTAGTTGGTTGTTCCAGCGATTCCGGCAAAGCAGCGCATAATGTCCCCCTTTTCTTGAAGGAACATGGCTACCACATTATACCAATCAATCCCAACCACCTCGAGATCCTGGGAGAAACCTGCTACCCCAATCTCAGATCTTTACCTAAGGACGAGCCCGTTGATGTTGTGGAAATTTTCAGGCCCCCGGAAGAAACCGCATCCCTAGTACGGAACATCATAAAATGGGCAGAAGAAACAGGTCGAAGTCCGGTAATCTGGACTCAATTGGGGGTGTCATCCGGAGAAGCTGAGGATTTAGCCCGTGAGGCAGGTTTTACATACATCAAAAATCGATGTATGAAAGTTGAATTGCGCCGGGTGGAATCGGAGCTCGAAGCGTAACAATAAGCTATGAAGCACCAGATAACCGGTCGTGTTGTATCCTCTTTTATAATTTTATGTTTGGTCATCCTCATGTCTGTGCCTGAAAGTTACGCGCAAAAAAAGGAGGACAATATGAATCTCGAATTGATGAGTAATGTATTAAAAGAGAATCAGTTGATACCCTCGAAATATACCTGTGACGGAAGAGATATCTCTCCCCCTGTTTCCTGGCGTGGCACTCCCGGGGGCACCAAAACCTGGGCTTTGATCGTCGATGACCCCGACGCTCCGGCAAAGACGTGGGTACACTGGGTTATTTATAATATTGACGCGTCGATCACGCAACTCCCGGAACATCTTCCAACAACGGACACGCTCAGTGACGGAGCGCTGCAAGGCATCAACGATTTCGGGCACTTTGGTTATGGCGGACCATGCCCTCCATCCGGAACCCATCACTATCGATTTACTTTATATGCGGTGGATGCCAGGCTCGATCTTAAAGCCGGTGCAAGTAAACCTCAATTACTCGAGGCCATGAAGGGACATATCCTTGCGGAAACCAGGCTTATTGCCCTGTACAAACGAAACTGATTGCAGCATTTCGTTCCTGACCGCCATAATTTGTTACATTACGGAAATTCATGTAGATCATGTAACAAAATGCAGGTAACTATGGCTGCCGCTACGGATAATAATGAGGGACCAGCACGTCAGGGATCAATTTACAGAACCGGGTTTCAGGGGCATAAACCGTCGATACCGATTAATCCCTACCACCTGGAACAGGCAGCACGCTCTCGTCTGCCGCGTGAAGCTTATGATTATATTGCCGGAGGAGCCGGTATTGAACAAACAATCAGGGCAAACAGAGAGAGTTTCAACGACTGGCAGATTGTTCCACGCATGTTACGTGATGTTTCCAGCCGGCAACATTCGATTTCCCTGTTTGGCAGGCGGCTGACCTATCCTTTTCTTCTTGCTCCCATTGGTGTGCTTGAAGCTGCTCATCCGGGGGCAGACAAAGCTGTGGCTGCAGCAGCGGCTGATGAGCAAGTTCCATTTATCTTTTCCAATCAGGCATCGGTGTCGATGGAAGAGTGTGCCGGTGTCATGCACGACTCCCCACGCTGGTTTCAGCTCTACTGGAGTAAGTCAAATGATCTGGTTAAAAGCTTCCTCAGGCGGGCTGAGGCTTGCGGTTGTGAAGCCATAGTTATAACACTCGATACAACGCTGTTAGGCTGGAGATCCCGGGATTTGCAAAATGCATGGCTTCCTTTTCTACATGGCTTGGGACTTTCACAGTATCTCACTGATCCGGTGTTTAAAGGAATGATTGAGTACATCGAACCTCGCACCAAGACCTCGCTCAAACAAGTTTCCAGACAACTCGCCAAAAATCTCATGCATCTTTACCGGCGCCATCCCGGCAAGATGTGGGATAAAGTGCGCAGTCAGGATCCGTTATCTGCCGTGCAGCAGTTTATATCGGTCTACTCTCGTCCTTCGCTGACCTGGGATGACATCCCTTTCGTGAAATACCACACGCAATTGCCCGTCTTGCTCAAGGGCATCCTTCATCCCGATGACGCCCGGATGGCTATTGACACAGGAGTCGACGGCATTATTGTTTCCAACCATGGCGGACGCCAGGTGGACGGTTCCATTGCTGCACTGACGGTCTTACCGGATATTGCTGACACTGTAAATGGGAAAATTCCCATTCTGTTCGACAGCGGAATTCGCACAGGAGCCGATATTTTCAAGGCATTGGCTCTGGGGGCAACTGCCGTGTGCATCGGACGCCCCTATGTCTACGGACTGGCGCTCGGTGGTGCAGGTGGGGTAAAAGAGGTCATAAGAAATCTCAAAGCAGATTTCGACCTAACTATGGGTCTCACCGGCCACAATAGTATCAATACCATCAACAGAGACAGTCTGTTATACACTGGACCGAAGAATCAAGAATCGTAGCTCAAAATTCCTTGATTGGGTTTCATTGCAACAAAGAGCTCTATGCCTAAATGCCTGCTCGTCACTCCCCCCATTTTCACAAAGACAAAACGCAATAACCCAATTTCAAATAACTAATTTCAAATAACTAATTTCTAATAACTTTCCCCGCCACTATCATCTAATAAAATAGTATATTAGACCTAGTCAATCTTTACACAGGGAAGGAGATTTTTTGCTGGTAAAAATGAGGGAAAACCGGCATCACATCCAA
This sequence comes from uncultured bacterium, assembly GCA_963787205.1. Classification (GTDB taxonomy): domain Bacteria; phylum Bacteroidota; class Rhodothermia; order Balneolales; family DATFMH01; genus DATFNI01. The sequence continues at coordinate 89,654 of CAWBCD010000015.1, read as the reverse complement.
ATAAAATCTTCACGAACTCCTGCAATAAATCCACGTTTTAGGAGGAGAATACACATGAAATCTATCCATACACATAAATCCAGGTATACCTTTTTATTTGTTCTGCTTATTGCCGTGCTATCTTTGAGTTTATTATCAGGATGTTCGAGCACAGGTGCTTTCATCGCTACCAACCTGACAAACGTTGAATTGGGCAGAGCCAATTATAAAATTGTTGCTACCAATGTTACCGGAGAAGCTGAAGCAGGTTATTTACTCGGGTTCACCTGGAATACAGGAGTAACGAATTCGACACTAGCCCTTGCCCGTGTCGACGGGTCGGAAGCCTTATACCGCGATGCCATTCATAATCTTTGGCTGAGTTATGAAGCAAAAAATGGCTCTGCTGAAGGAAAGGAACTGGCACTTGTCAACATTCGCTACGACAGTGATAACCTCAATCTGTTCCTATACGCTAAAGCTCATATAAGCGTAAGAGCTGATGTCGTTGAATTTATGGACTGACAAGGCACAATGTTATAACATTTAATCAGGCAACTGGTTCTCTTTGCTGACCGAAAAGTTGCCTCATTTCCTGGTGAATCTGTTCTGCTGACCGATAGGCGGCCCACATGCAAATAATGGAGCCGCCGCTATATCCAAAGTGTAATGAACATACTGGAATAGGAAGAGTACGGCAATGAAAACACATCCGATTAACAATAATTGACGAAGTCTGGAGGATCTCACACCCAAATACAATATAAAAATAGTGGACACATGACCCGAAAAGAATAAATCTTTTGTGATATGCATATTTACATAGAAAAGATTATCAATAAACGGATCTTCCAACGGGATAATTTTTGAGGGTGGATCGAGCGGTATGAGATAAATTCTCAGCAAACGCAGACTCAGCAATATTACATAACCGATCACACCAATAATCTATGCGATCGGGTCTGGCCAGTAAGTAAAGAATAGTGGAGATTACAGAGATGTAAAGTATACCGAAACAGTAAACGGAGAAATCCATTCATAATGTCTACAGATCTCCCCTATTTGTCAAAAGGAATCTGTTTTATTCACGGCAAAAGCAACATCGGACATTTTAGTTCCATTAGCAGTCTTTCTAACGAATTTCCCTGAAACAGCGGATACGTACGGCTAGCGATGAGTAATCCGGTTTTATATTGCCGGATAACGGATGAAATATTATGGTTAATTGTATTTGATGAGAGATCAACATATAACGCTTCCGGCATTTTCTCTCTCATTTCTTTGGTGTTTCGTAATGTTTTCTCATCGGCCTTATTTTTTTTCAAGCGAATAATCAACAAAGGCAATCCTAGTTTAGAACTTAGCATTTTACCCACTTCAAGGCATCTTTCTGAAACTTCCATCCCATTATTGATTACCGTGAGACGGTCACCGTGGCTGATACCATGCTGAAGGAGTAAAACAGGTTTGTCAGCGAACTGTAAAATTGCACGTGCGGTGCTTCCTAATTGGCCTTGCCGTAGAACGGAATGGCCGAATGTACCGATCGTTATAAGATCTGCCTTTTCCGTTGCTTTTAATATCTGTTTCTGTACCTCCCCCCTTACGGATCTGAAGCTGTGGTTTATATTATAACGTTCTGATATCTCTTCAAGTCTTCTTTTTATCCGCTCGGCATGTGCCCTGATCTGCAAACGCATTCTACGTTCTTCGAGCGGATTAATAGTTCCGGTAAAAGCACTGATTTCCCAATGAAATCCGCGCTTAGCCATCTCGTACCAGCTGTCATCTTCCACGAATAAACCCTCCAGTTCTGCTTCCAGGAGCCTGGCAAAGCTGGCAGCTATGTTCAACGCGGCCATGCTGTCTTCTGAATTATCAAGGGCAACAAGTATCCGGTGAAAAATGACCTTTTCTTCCGTTTCACTCATTATGTCCATCTGCTTTACGATCTGCGGTTATAATACCGGTGTATTGCATTCTTGTCTTTGCCATCAATACAAGACGCTGTTCTACCTTGTAGTTGATAGTGTTTGATGGGAACATGCCATTTTTATCACGTTGACCAATTGGCATGCCGGTTAATAATTCCAGCCCCTGATCAACGTGATCAACAGGATAAATGTGAAATTTGTTTTCCCTGACGGCCTGTACCACTTCGTTGTTCAGCATCAGGTTTTTCACATTGGATCGTGGAATCAATACTCCCTGTTCACCTGTCAACCCGCGACTCTGACAAATCTCAAAGAAACCTTCGATTTTCTCATTCACACCACCAATAGGTTGGATCTCGCCATGCTGGTTTATTGACCCTGTTACGGCCATCGATTGTTTAATCGGTATATCCGCTATCGCTGAAAGGAGGACATACAGTTCTGTGGATGAGGCACTATCGCCATCCACCCCGCCATATGACTGCTCAAAAACAAGACTGGCCGACAATGAAAGCGGTCTGTTCATCGCATAGCGCTCACCGATAAATCCTTTTAGGATAAGAACTCCCTTGGAGTGTATCGGTCCACTTAGTTGAACTTCCCGTTCTATATTGATGACCTCACCTTTTCCCAGCTCGATACGGGCTGTGATCCTCGTTGGTGTGCCAAACATAGTATCTCCGATTGTCAAAACCGAAAGACCATTGATTTGCCCGACTCTGGCACCATCCGTGTCGATGTAAATTGTTTTGCGCAGGATGTTTTCCTGCAACTGTTCACGAACACGGGCCGAACGCCACTTTTTCTGATCAATTGCCTTCTTGACGTCGTCCCTTTCAATCTTGCTGTGATTATTCTGCCCGGCCCAATAGTCGGATTCGCGCAGAAGATCCAGAATTTGGCTATACCGTGCGGACAACTTCTCGCTGTCACTCACATACCTGGCACTCTCTTCGAGCAGGCGCGCTACTGCATCGCGGTGAACCGGTCTCAGTTCGTTGTTTTTAACAAGGCTGCCGATCATGCGTGCATACAACGTCTGATTCTCCTCGTTGCGATCCATTTGATCGTTAAAATCGGCCATGACCTTAAACAGCTCGGAAAAATCCGGATCGTTTGCACTCAACAGGTAGTAAAGCCAGCGCTGTCCAACTAGTATGACCTTGACATCAAGATCAATAGGTTCCGGCTCCAGCGATACCGTACTGATCATGCCATAATATTCACCCGGTGATTCGATGCGCAGTTTGTGTGACTTCAAAACCCTTTTGAGCCCTTCCCAGACATAAGGCTGCATAAGCACCTTGCGGGCATCAAGAATAAGAAATCCCCCATTCGCTTTGTGGAGAGCACCGGTCTTAATCAACATGAAGTCGGTAGTCAATGCACCAAATTTAGCCTGGTATTCGACGCGGCCGAGTAGGTTTGTATAGTTCGGATTGTCTTCATAAATGACAGGAGCACCATTCTGCTTACTGTTGTCAACCAGTAAATTGATGCGATATGATCTTAAAACCGGGTCCTCTGACGGTTTCACCGGTTGATTCTGATCCCCCTGTCCCTGAAGCATTCCCAGGAGCCCTTGCTGTGGCTGTTGCTGACTAATAATTTCCTGAACATGCTCAATGATATCCTTTTTAACATCATCCAGGAATTTCTGCACGGAATCGATATCCGCAAACTGCTGTCTGATCTCATCAAGCAGATCTTTTACTGAATACTCAGCGAATTCATGGTCCAACTCTTTTTTCTTTTCTCTGAGTTTACGCTGCCTCCCAGGCATCTGACGGAGGATTTTCTGCAGTTCCGCCTGCAGTTTCTCAATCTTATCCTGCAGCGCCTTCTTTTCCTCTTCCTCAATTTTCTGTATCTCTTCAGACGACATGATGTCGCCGTCTTTGATTGGAGCAAAAGTGAAACCGGCAGGGGTCCGCAACAAAGCCAAACCTTGTTCCTGAGCCTTCTGACTCATTTCATTGAATCCTTCTCCCTGCTCCTCCTTAAACTCTTCTTCGAGACTCTGACTTCTGTTCTGGTATTCTTCACTTTCAAATGCCGCTGTCAGGGCAATCTGTACTTCATCGATAAATGAATCCATACGATCGCGCAACTCCACGCCTTTGCCCGCAGGCAGACAAAGAACACTGGGTTTGTAGCGCTCCTTAAAATTGTTGACATAACATATATCATGGGGTATTGTCTGGTTCTCTTCAGCGTTTCCCTTTAGGAATTCTTCAATCCATGATCGTTTATCCGCCTCATCCGGTCCCATTGCGTAGATATTGTATCCATCGCGGGGCATTTCAATACCAAAATGAATGGCCGATACTGCCCGATCCTGAGCGATCATGTTTTCTATCGCATCCAGCTCATCCGTGGTCTCAAAATCAAGTAACTCGAGAGGGCTCTCGGTGTAGAGTTCTTCAGGTTTAAGCTCTTTCATATTGCTACAATTTACGTCTCTGTTGCTCTTAATATTCTCATCATCCTCTATATATAAATTACTTGTGAAATCATTGCGTTCCTATATCTTTCACAGAATTATATGCAAATATAACTCGCATACCCGCACACCACTCCATGCCATTCTTATAAACTCATACTCACTATCGATACCTCAAAGGAGCGACAGATACATCCTCTCATTTGAGCCGCAATGTGCACCAAGGATTCCCAACGTTCACTATGCAAAGCCTCAATAACTCAATAACCCATTCCCTATACTCTCAAATTAACTGGACAATTCTCAAACGAGTCATTAATATAAATGACTGAATATCCCTGCTGCTGTAGCCACGACGATGCAGAGGCGGCACGTCCGCCAGCAGCGCAATGTACCAGCAGTATCTTATCTTGCGGCAATCCATCCCTGTGTTCCGGTAACCGTACATGGGATATCTGAACGGCACCGTCTATATGGCCTTCTGCGTATTCTGTAGCTTTCCTCACATCCACAACGAAATATTTATCATCAGCTATGGCATTCTCAACCCCGCCGAACAGTCGCATATCGGTTGTTTCCAGTTCGTGATCGTTTCGATAGCGATCGAACTCTGCTAAAGTGAGATAACCAGCCACATGATCCAAACCAACGCGGATCAAATCCCTTACTGCTTCCTCTGTCTTTCGTTCATCAATTATCAAAAATGTCGGGCGTTCCGGATTGATATACGACCCGGCAACCGTGTTAAACTGCTTGTCCAGAGGAATACATAAGGAACCCGGCAAGTGTCCTTTGACGTAATCTTCAGCGGGCCGCGTATCAATCACTACCGGTTTTTGCTCTGTTAGCCAACGTTCCAGATGATCAGCATTGACAGATTCAGGCTCCGGCAAACCGCCAAGGATGTCCGGACCTTCCCGGTTGTCACGCTTCATACGCGCGAAGTATAACGGTGGTTCAGGCTGACCGTCCAGGATGAAATCCACAAACCGGTTCTCACTCTCCGCCGCAATAATAGCTGCGTTATGGCGTATTTCATACCCGACGGTACTGGCAGGGACAGCTCCGAGTGCCTTTCCACATGCACTGCCCGCACCATGCCCCGGCCAGAGTTGAAGATATTCAGGCAAAGTGCGAAACCGATCCAGAGATCTGTACAGACGCTGAGCGGATGGTTTCATTGCCCCTTTCTTCCCTGCCGCCGTCTCCAGGAGATCGGGCCTGCCTACATCACCGACGAAAACAAAATCTCCGGATGCCAGTCCCAACGGTTCATTCGCTACTTTTCCGTCGGTAATGACATAACTCAGATGTTCGGGTGTATGTCCCGGGGTATGCATTGCCCGAATCCCAATATTTCCAACACGAATGATGTCGCCATCCATCAAAAGCTTCTTTTGATAATTACCGGCAATCAGCCACTCGTACTTCCAGTCCTTATCCCCTTCATCTGAGGCATAAACCACCACACCTTTTTCAGCAAACTCACGCAGTCCAGACAAGAAATCGGCATGAATATGCGTGTCTGCGGCGCCCACGATCTCCATACCATGCTTTGCTGCCAACTCAAAATACTGATCGATATCACGCAAGGGATCGATGATAAAGGCTTCACCGGTCTCCTGGCAGCCTATCAGATACGCGTATTGAGACAGTTTCTCCTCGTAGATCTGCTTGAAAAGCATATTCGGTTGTTTTTTATGATTTTTATTTTATTGATCGACGGCTATCAGCGTATCGGAAATGACCCGATCGCCGGGAATGATACGGTCAACAACATCCATCCCACTAATCACCTGCCCGAACCTGGTGTATTTCCCATCCAGATGCGGCTTCCATTGGTGCATGAAAAAGAACTGCGGACCCTCGGTATCGGGACCGGCACTTGCAATTCCAGCAGCACCGCGATCAAATTCCAGTTCCGAGGGTTCTGTAGGTAACGGGATACTCGTACCGCCAAACCCATCACCCCGTTCGATATCACCGCCCTGGATCACAAAATTGGGAACAACACGGTGAAACGGTACATTCCGATAGGCTCCCGACCGTGATAAACTATCGATAAGTGTAACGGTGGCAGGTGCCGTAAAGGTATTGAGTCTGACAGTTATTATCCCTTTGTTTGTTTTGATCTTCCATAAAGGATGTCTGCCCAATAACGCGAGCCGAATGAAATCCGGTCGAAACAACGGGAAATCTGAAGGTCTTGGTGCGGGGATATCATTATAGCCTGAATTAACGAGGAAACGATTGTAGGGTGGGTAACCAACAGAAGCCAGAGAATCAACCAAATTCCTGCCCCAGACTCCGTAACTATTCATCAGGATCGGAGTTATTGCTTCAAATGCCTCAATGTCACCCGGGAATTCCAGATGATCCGCTACATAGTGTATTTGAGAGAATGTCACATTTTTAATTAGTAAAGGATATCTCAACAACTCTGCAATCGTACTGATTTTGCCCCGGTCCGGCGTTTCAAGGGTCTGACTGATTACGGCCGAATACCCTTGCAACAAGGTGTCCCTTGCCAGTGAATCCGAATGTTGCCAATACTGAGCCATGGCGTGAATCCCTGTTTCGGCAGTGTAAGCGTCATTATCCAGGGAAAGCAATTCAACATTCCGAACGTAATCCATGTGGCTCAAAATCCTGGACCTGATTTTCAGGATATCACCAATGAGATAGTGGTTCTTGTAAATAGCCTCTTGCAAATCATTATGATAGGATTTGGACAGGGTATCTGCCATATTCGAAACCGCCTTCACGGCTTTGACAAATATGTACGGATTGTCAGCTTTTGCAGAATCGGCTATTGCCAAAATCTGATCTGTTAATAATGAATTCTTGATATGCCTGGCAGCCACCATATCCAAAAGATGTCCCACAACGACCGGATTCGGATATTGGAGCAACGACTGATAGTAAGCAAACGTAGTATCATTGTCCGGGTAATCAGAAAGGGCATCAACCCATTCATTGGCCTCGTTCACATCTACATCCTGCAGTTGAGCAGGATTCGTATAAAGGCGGAATAAGCCGGGATTCCTATGATCTGCCAGTATACGGATGATCATTTGACGTGTGAGACGGTCGTTGGTAAACAGTCCTGCTCTCCAGTCTTGGATCAGCACTGTATCCAGGGTATCGGGAAATACGGTCTTCTGACCTCGATACGCAGCATACAAATAGGCATGCCGAATGGAATCGGGTGATGTAAGGATGTGGTGAATCAGAGTAGGATAAAACGAAGGGGTATCGGGATATTTCAGATAAAGCCGGCTCAATGCCAGAGCATTCTGGTATTCAGACAAACTGCTTTTCAGGATGCCGATATGATCTGACAGAAAGGTTAATACTTTTTTATTACCCTGCATACCGAAAACCAGTCCGATACCTGACCTCTGGACGGGCTGTGTCAGCCATTGATGTTCAAGCGAATCGATCATCTGGGTGTTGAGTACGTGTCCCGCCAGTGCAAACCACCTGAGATCATCTTTACTGCTTTCAACCAGCCTGAATAAGGTGTCCGATGGTACCCTCGTCACATGCAGTGACCGCCATGCCAATTGCCTGACTACCCTGAATGGACTTTTCGTGTGAGGGATGATTCCATATGCGTCACGTACGGAAATGGAGGCATAAAGCGTGTCCAATTCTGAGATGCGCAGGGAGTCATCCGGCTCAATAGGCGGGGAACCGGTCAAATGCAGTGACTTACATCCAGCTGCCAGCAAGATGATCACAATCCCCAAAACAAAAAAAGGTCCCTTCCATTTTTTCATAGTTGCAATTTTGAAAACGATTCCGTAATTATGCACATATATTACACATAAACATCAGACTTATGGATCACACACAATTAACGCGCAAGCAACAGGCTTTTTTCGATTACGTCATTGAATACCGCAATGAAAACCAGGTCTGGCCGACGTATAGTGAAATTGCCGAGGCCTTTGATTATAAGTCACCAAACAGTGTAACGCAAAATATTAAAGCCCTGTTAAAAAAAGGATACCTTGTCAAGACTGATGATGATGAGTATGATCTGAATCCCGAGCTTAAGAAAAAAGGGCTGTTTAAGGAGCCCGTCGCAGCCGCTGGTATACCCATCAGGGGAATCATTGCTGCCGGTTATCTGCAGGAAGCTGTAGAAACCGATCTGGGTCAAATAACGCTGCAAAGCCTTTTCCCCTATCTTGACCGGACTTTTGCACTGCGTGTGTCGGGGATGAGCATGAAGGACGTCGGCATACGGGATGGCGACTTCGTCCTGCTAATGGATATGGAACTGAATGATGGCGATATCGGAGCTATCCTGTACAATGGAGAGACAAGCCTGAAGCGCATTTATTTTGACAGGGATGGTCTGCGCCTGGAACCGGCCAATGATGAATACGAAGGCATTACCGTTCAGCCGGATATTTTTGAGGAGGTGCGTATCATCGGGAAATACATTGGTCATGTCAATAAATCAGGTATTCACAAGGCTCGTATTAACTAACGTAAAAGAAAATCGTAGCAATCGTTCTTTATACCTTTTTCCTGCGTCTTGACTATTACAATACTTTGCGCATCTTGGCGATCTTTGCGGTTAATAAGTTACCATCTAAGATTATGAAAGATATTCGCTGACAGTCTTTTTTAATATGAACCTTTATCACTCTCAGCTGGAGAAATCCTATTCTGAATCCGATAAGAACTCCTAATCATGGCTCACTTGGATTGAATCCGTAAAAATCGCAATTTAGCTACTCATCCCGATAAATCGGAACCTGTTTATTTGTATTAATCAGAGTTTTCAAAGAACATTTATGCAGAAATCAGCCAAAATTTATGTCGCCGGCCACAGAGGAATGGTCGGATCAGCTATCGTCAGAGATCTTCAGGAACATGGATATCACAATCTCGTCTATCGTCCAAGCAAGGAGCTTGATCTCAGGGATCAGAACGCAGTAGACGGGTTTATGAAACAGGAAAAGCCGGATTATGTAATCATCGCCGCTGCGCGTGTAGGCGGGATCCTGGCAAATAACACCTATCCGTATCAGTTTCTATATGATAATCTGATCATCGAATCCAACCTGATCAACGCTGCCCATCAGAATGATACCGAGCGGGTTGTTTTCCTTGGCAGTTCCTGCATTTATCCGAAGATGGCGCCTCAACCGCTGAAAGAAGAATATCTGCTGACAGGTCCACTGGAGCCGACAAACGAATGGTATGCCATTGCAAAAATCACGGGCATCAAGCTGTGTGATTCCCTCAGGAAACAATATGGACGCTCATACATCTCATTGATGCCTACAAACTTATACGGTTCGGGTGACAACTTCGATCTGAAAACCAGCCATGTTCTCCCGGCTATGATTCGCAAGTTTCATGATGCACGGATCAAAGACAACGCTCCTGTCACTCTTTGGGGAACCGGATCACCTATGCGCGAGTTTCTGCATGTCGACGACCTGGCCCGGGCTGTTCGTTTTGTCCTCGAGCAGAACGTCGAAGGCTCGTTATACAATGTGGGTACCGGATCGGATCTAACCATCAAAGAACTGGCCGAACTGATACAAAAGGTAGTAGGACATCAAGGCCTGATAAAGTGGGATGATGGTAAACCGGACGGGACACCGCGCAAGTTGCTGGATGTCTCTCTGCTGAATAAGAAAGGTTGGAAAGCTCAAATCGGCCTTGAAGAAGGCATCCGGATGACCTATGAATGGTTCCTGGCCCATCACGACTCTATCAAAGAGGTGCATATCGAAAACTGATTCGTCGTATCTTGGATCTGTATATTTATCATCATTTTGAATATATGATCTTAGTACCGATAACAAAGCTTGTCCAAGAATTTGAATGACAGGTTCATACGATCACGGGAAAAACTTTTAATAATCATACAGAAGACCTTCACATGAACAACAAAGTAGCACTCATTACAGGGATAACCGGTCAGGACGGAGCCTATCTTGCCCGTTTACTTTTGGAAAAAGGATACGTCGTACATGGTATCAAGAGAAGATCCAGCTCATTTAATACCGGCAGAATCGACAGCTTATACCATGACCCTCACTTCAAAGGTCTGCCTTTCTATCTTCATTATGGCGACCTGACCGATTCCACGAATCTCATTCGCATTGTGCAAGACGTTCAGCCTGATGAGATTTACAACCTTGCTGCTCAAAGCCATGTTAAGGTATCTTTCGAAACGCCCGAGTACACTGCCAACAGTGACGCACTTGGAACTCTTCGGCTGCTTGAGGCTATCCGGATTTTAGGATTAACGGAAAAGACGCGTTTTTATCAGGCTTCAACATCAGAACTTTACGGCAAAGTCCAGGAAGTACCACAAACCGAGAAAACTCCATTCTACCCGCGATCACCGTATGGCGTTGCTAAGCTGTACGCCTATTGGATTACTATAAACTATCGGGAAGCATATAACATGTTTGCTGTTAACGGGGTATTGTTTAATCACGAGTCGCCACTGCGAGGTGAGACATTTGTTACCCGGAAAATTACACGTGCTGCAGTGCGTATAGCCCGAAATATGCAGGATAAGCTATTTCTGGGCAATCTCGACGCAAAACGTGACTGGGGACATGCCAAGGACTACGTGGAAGGCATGTGGCGCATTCTCCAACAGGATATCCCTGAAGATTTTGTACTGGCAACAGGTCAAACACACACTGTTCGCTCCTTCTGCGAGAAAGCCTTTAAACATGTCGGGATACAACTACGCTGGGAAGGCGAAGGAGTCAATGAAAATGGAATCGATGAGAAGACGGGTAAGGAAATCATTTCAATCGATCCCCGCTACTTCCGCCCTACCGAAGTTGAGATGCTCATTGGCGATGCCACCAAAGCAAAAGAAAAATTAGGCTGGCAGCCAAAACACAACCTGGACGACCTTGTCGGCGATATGATTGCCAGTGATATAAAAGAACTGGAAACAGAACATGAGTCCCAGGTTCATCTCAGCGCTGATTAACTGAGGCTCTCCAGAAATCAGAAAGATTTGAGCTTATTTATTGCGGAAAAGCTTATGCATAAAAGGTTACCTCTATGTTGTGGTAACCTTTTTTATTTAAATGACTAGCCGGTTTACCTCACCCCAACCCCTCTCCTCAATCGTGGAGAGTGACTTTCTTAAATTGTTGTCCGTGTTCCATTCTGTTTATAAAGCCGGCAGTTTTTCCCGGGAAGACATTAAACCCCATTCGGGGTTTGTGTATACTCTGATTTGGCCACCGTCCGCCGCGGCGGATTTAATTTGAATAGCCCCGGATACCATTCTGGGGTTTAGATTTATAACGCCAGATCAACTCCCGAACGCTTTCGGGATTGGATAGACATCGCGTTAAATAAGCAGCTCAATTATCCTTATCTTTCTTTAGAGTGATGTTTCTCTTCTGGTTAATTAGATTATCTATAATTCAGTTTCTGATAAGAATTAATGCTATTCTCAGCATCAGATCAAAGGAGTAAAAAATGAGGAAAACAGGTTTTGGGTTGTCTGTTTGTCTACTTCTGATCCTGTCATCAGAGTGTAATATTACCCACAAAACCCACCTCGGGCAGGAACCAATTGATGGGAAATTGCAGTTTGGCATCTCCGAGTCGTATGAGAAATATGACGTACCCTCCCCTCCACAGATATTCCTTAATCTGAAAACCGAAAAAATCTACGGCTGCGTGAATTACCAGATTTCTTATACGGCAACGATTAAAAACGGTACGGTGGATGTCCGGATTTCGGGTGTTACCATCCCGGAAATTTGCCTGACGGCGTTGGGTCCAGCTACAGCTAAAACCAGCCTGGATCTGTCAAATGGGAATTACAAGCTGGTTTTGCATTCCGGCGACTTCAGTAACACCTATAACTTGTCCGTCAGCGACCGTTCAATAAGCATTGACCAAAGCTCCTACCCAGAAACTCAGCCACTCTATCGCTTGTACTGGCGTTATCCACAGAATTCATTCGTGTACATGTGCGGCACACTAACCGAGGATTCCACCATCTGTACCGATTTCCTGGACACGTTGAAATCAAAAATTGACCTGCAGGAATTCGTCTTCCCCGATTCCGGTAAAATCCCCTATCCGACAGCCTCAGACGGCCATTATTATGATATGCCGGCCAAATATTTTTATTACAAAAATGAAACGGATTTCGATAAGATTGGGGACATCATGAAGGAATACCAGGATAAATATCTGCAGAACAAAACCGGTTACGGCATCTCCGTTGTCAACTGGATGAATAAATCCTACTATAGCTGGCTCCTGTAAATTCAGTCAAATGCCTTTTATCCTGAAAATTAACCACAAAGACTTACACAGAGTTCACAACGAGGTACTTAGTAACTCAATAACCAATTTCTAATAACTAATTGACGGCTTCCGCCTTGCCTGCATAATTACGCAGGATGTAGTCTTCAAGCAATTTCTTGAACTCAGTACCAATGTGATCACCGGTCAGGGTCGTGTAATGTTCGCCATCGACATAAACCGGGGCTTTGGGTTCTTCAAAGGTTCCCGGAAGTGAGATACCGATGTTGGCATTCTTCGATTCACCGGGACCATTAACTACGCAGCCCATCACGGCCACGTGCATTTCTTCGACACCGGGATAAATCTGACGCCAGATTGGCATCATCTCAACGATGTATCTTTGAATCTCGTCCGCCAGTTCCTGGAAGTAGGTACTCTTGGTACGCCCACAACCCGGACAAGCCGTGACCTGCGGTATAAAATTCCGAATCCCGAGTGATTGCAGTATCTGCTGGCACAACCGGACCTCTTCTGCGCGGTCACCACCGGGCATTGGTGTCAGTGAGGCGCGTATCGTATCCCCAATGCCTTCCTGAAGCAGGATCGAAAGTGCAGAAGTTGTAGCTGTGATCCCCTTCATCCCCATGCCGGCTTCGGTGAGCCCCAGATGCAGCGGATAGTCGCACATATCCGAAAGCCTGCGATAGACGGTGATCAAATCCTGAACCCCGGAAATCTTGCAGCTGACGATAATCTTGTTGTGTGGCAGTCCCACTTCCTCAGCCAGACGCGTTGAACGCAGGGCACTCTCGATCATCGTATCGATCATCACTTCCTTGGATGATTTCGGCTCCGGCAGGTTATTATTGGTATCCATCTTTTCGGCAAGAAGCTGCTGATCGAGCGATCCCCAGTTCACGCCAATACGAACAGGTTTATCCCATTTGACGGCCTGTTCCACAATCGTACAAAAGTTTTCATCCCGTGTTCGGGTACCGGTATTGCCGGGATTGATCCGGTATTTCGCCAGGGCTTTTGCGCATTCCGGATATTGTGTCAGCAGTACATGTCCATTGTAATGAAAGTCGCCAATGACCGGCACTTCCACATTTTTCTTATCCAGTTTGTCAATGATGAACGGTACAGCTTCGGCCGCCTCTTTATTATTCACCGTAATACGGACCAGCTCCGATCCTGCATCATGGAGTTCGATGATTTGTTTAACGGTGGCGTCAACATCGGCGGTATCTGTATTGGTCATCGATTGAACAACAATAGGGACTCCGCCACCTACCGTTACATTGCCAACCTGTACCTGTACTGTTTTTTTTCGTTTAATAGGACACATAAAAGACGTGTTCTTAATGGGGTGCTCAATTTAAGTGAGTACGTGTTAACGAAAATGAAGTCAATTACGTTTGCTGAGTTCAAACAAAATTCGTTTCTCTTCATCGGTCAGACCTTCATAGCCCGTTTTGGAAATTTTATCCAGTATGCGGTCCAACTCTGACTGTTCATGTTCTTCAACAATATTGGCATCCGACACCGAATGCATATTTTTATTCTTTCGGGGCGCTCGCATTTTCCCTTTCATACGGTCAAATACCGAAAAAACCTTTGTTATATCCCAGCCTTTGTAATAGGCCTTTAACAGGAGGTATCCACACAATGCACCGCCCAAATGTACGACCCGGGCAACATGGCCTCCGTTATTGAGGAATAATACCTGCAAGGCAATAAGTCCGGCAACAAGGAATCTCGCTTCAATAGGCGGAAGGAAAAGAAGCATGATAGGCATTCTTGGATAGATCACTGCAAAAGCTACCATGATCCCAAAGACGGCCCCGGAGGCGCCAATGACGATAACGTTCCCGAAAAGAGAACTAAGCAGCAGGTTGATAAAGGCACCACCTATTCCGGATCCAAAATAAATTACGGTAAACAGACGTGGCCCGAGCGCCTCCTCTACCGCACGCCCCATCCACCATAGCCAAAGCATGTTGAACAGGATGTGCCAGATACCGGCATGCAGGAAAATATATGTAACAAGCCGCCAGGGCTGAACCAGGCTCGTATGCCAATCAGGAATAAATCCGAAATACCGGATGATTGTATTATCAAGGGACTGACCGACAAGAACCTGCACCAGATAAACAACAACTGTAACCATGATGATAGTCCGTAAAGCTACCGGCCAGTTGTTGTATGCCCGTCGTACTGTCTGTCCAAAAGTCTCGTTATACATATCTCAAGGAGTTGATCCTTCAATAGTTAGCTGATTCGATGACGAACACAGCCATCCTCATAAAAAATTACAATAAATCATTGATTTTATCAGGTTCTAACGCCCTGATTTCATCCAAAATTATCATGCTCTTTTTTTTAAAACGCCACTTCCCGTCAGAAAATTCTTCTTTCAGCTAATACAAGACACCTTTATAGCGCCAATAGCGTATCATTATGTAACCGAATAACATACCGCCAAGATGTGCAAAGTGAGCAATGCCAACGTTGAAGTTACCCACACCACTGATCAGCTCTATAGCGCCGTAGATAATCACAAAGTACTTGGCCTTTATCGGAATGGGTGGAAACAGAAGAATAATGTACTGATCAGGAAACATCATTCCGAAGGCGAGCAAGATACCAAAGATAGCTCCTGAAGCACCGATAACCGGTTCCCCACCACCAACAATAAGCTGGGTAATTGCCGCTCCGACACCTGTAACAAAAAAGAAAATGGTAAAGCGTTTGGTGCCCCATAAATTTTCAATTCCCTGCCCGAAAAGCCATAATGCAAACATATTAAAAAGTATGTGCATCCAGTTGGCATGGAGAAAGATATAAGTAACCATCTGCCAGGGATAAAAATATCCCGAATTGATAGGCCACAGCATAAAGTACTTATACATGAATGGCCCCAAAAAAGTGTACTGAAAAGCTACAAAGCAGACCAGATTAATAATTAGAAGATGTTTTATCGCAGGCGGGAAAAGAGAAAATCGGGTATAAGGTTGATATTCTTGCTGTGAATCCAAATGCTAAAATTTTTAGTTCATTAAAAACCGTTCCGGGGAATATACGTTTATTTGGATACAATATTGGAGAGGTTCATTTTTAAGTTACCTGTTTTGTCCACCACACGCAGATAACCATCTCAGCACCTTTGATCCTTTGTACCTGGTTTCATTAACTACAATGAACACAAAGGGGGAAATCAGATAACCTATTAACCCAATAACTTAATAACTAATTACCCATTGCCACTTCTTTCTCGATGAGTTTATCGCTCTCAAGCTTGCCGTCACGCAAGCGGATGATACGGCGGGCATGATCGGCAATGTCCTCTTCGTGGGTAACCAGGATGATCGTATTACCCTGGTTATAAAGCTCCTCGAACAATTCCATGATCTCTTCGCCCGTCTTACTGTCGAGGTTACCGGTCGGCTCGTCGGCAAGCAGGATAGACGGGGTATTTACGAGTGCGCGTGCCACAGCCACACGCTGACGCTGGCCACCGGAAAGCTCATTGGGTTTGTGGTGAACCCGATCACCCAATCCAACATGATCCAGGGCATTAAGCGCCCTCTCCTTTCGTTCCGAAGCTTTTACCCCCGCATAGACAAGCGGCAGTTCCACATTGGCAAGTATATTGGCACGAGGCAGCAGGTTGAATGTTTGAAAAACGAACCCGATCTCGCGATTCCTGACATGTGCTAATTCGTTATCACTGAGTTCACTCACATTTTTGTCATTCAAGTGATATTCGCCGGAGGTAGGTGTATCCAGACAACCGATGATATTCATAAGTGTCGATTTACCGGAACCTGACGGCCCCATAATCGCAACAAATTCGTTGTGACCGATATTCAAATCGATTCCCCTGAGAGCCTGGACTTCCTGGCTTCCCATCCGGTATATCTTATAAAGATCGTTTATTCGAATGACGTATGAGTTATTCATTGTGCTACAATCTCCTTATTTTTCCTGATCAGCCAGTAACTTGTACTTATTGTTATTTACTTTTACGGCGTCGCCGTCAGAAAGTTCCCGCGATAAGATCCGGTACGGACCAATGATTACCTCATCACCCGGTTTCACGCCTTCTATTATCTGGGTATGGGTTTCGTCACTGATACCCGTCTTAACCTGTATCCGTTTTGCCTTCCCCTTATCAAGGATGAAAACAACCTTGCGCAGGTCTTCTTTGGGTATCAGCATGTCACTCGAAGAAGTATCAGCTTTCGTTGCGTTATTATTGCCATTGCTCGCCATTTCATTCTTAGCGGTGGCCGAATCTTTGCTGTTAGCCTTTACCTTACTGAAATCTCTCACCGTAACAGCCTGGATAGGAACAGCAATAGCATTTTTAACTGTCTGTGTTTCAATATCGACCGATGCTGTCATACCCGGTTTGAAGACGGGCATAAACGCTTTTCCTTTACTCTCAAGCGGGACCTGTTTTGCAATGCTGTTGCCTTCGCCAAACTGTTCGTTGTGACGGCTGATAATTTTTATCTTCACGAGATAGTTGGTCATCTGTTCATTGGTACCCTGACCGGTAACCGTTGCCGAATTGGCGATCTGTGTGACGATACCACTGAACTTCCTGTTCGGATACGCATCCACCGAGATACGCGTGGTGTCTCCATCGGTTACATTAACGATATCGTTCTCATTGACTTTGACCTCAACCTGCATTTGTCCCATATGGGCAATGTGCATTAAATCGGTACCCTGCATCTGGCTGCTGCCGACTACGGTCTCACCATTTTTAACGTTGAGTTGACTGATGGTGCCGTCCATCGGGGCGCGAATGATTGTTTGCTGCAGTTCTTCCTTTGCACGGCGCAATTGCGCATCGGCGTTCTGCACCTGGTATTTGCTGGCATTATAATTGGCTTCGGCAGCCTCGGAACTGCTCTTCGAGGAGATGTAATCCATCTCGGATATCAATCCCTTCTGATAGAGTTCACTCTGTTGCTTATAGCTGGCTTGAGCCTTCAGTAAATCAGCGCGATTCCGCTCCATTTGGGCCTTTTGAGCCAAAAGATTTGCCTGCAGCTGATCGATACTTGCCTTATACAAATCAGGCTTGATCTGAAGCAGCAAGTCGCCCTTGTGGACATAATCGCCTTCATGCACCGGAAGATCGATGATCTCTCCGGATACAGACGGACTGATTTTAACCTCGGTGACCGGCTCAATAGTACCGGTCGCCGAGACAAGTTGTGTAATCGTTTTGAGACGCACACTGGCTGTTTCTACCTCTTTTGCATCGGCTCTCTTGCCAAACCAACCAGACTTCACACCGATCAAACCCAAAATTACCAGCAACACCAATACAACTGCTAAAATTATAAACAGTCTTCGGGTTGCACCCTGTTTCTTAGCCATAGCGTCAAATATTAGGTATCAATTATTAAAATTAAGTGCCTTGATCTGTATATTGGCACTGATTTGTCCCATGTAGTAGTTAATTAACTGCTCCTGAAAGATGAACCGATAGAGAGCTTGTTGTCTATTGGACTTTGCCTGAAAGTACAGTGCATTTGCCTGAGAAAGCTCAACCAGTGTACCGGCACCAACCTGATATCGTTCTCTCTGTGTTTCATACGCTTTTTGGGCAGAAATCAGGGCAACTTTTGTAGTTTTCAACTGCTCGGCATAGTTTTTATAGTCGTTATACGCCTGCCGAATCTCCTGGATCACATTCAGCCGCATATTTTGCATATCCAGCTTCATGTTATCGTAATTCACTTGGGCACTCTGAATATTATAACTCGTATTTAGATTGCTAAAAATGGGAATTGACAAATTAAATCCTAGAAATTTGTTGACATTTTCCTTGAGCATTTGGTTCAGGAAACCAACCTTGGTAGCAATAATTTGTTGAGGGTTATTCGGATCCGGTCCCAAATGTCTGTAACTATCAGAATAATCACCGGAAAGCCCTGCATTAAAAGATAATGTTGGATAACGTCTGGATTCGGCCATTTTCATGGAGTAGTAGGAAGCATCAATAGCATGCCTTTGACTCATAATGTCACTTCGATTTTCCAGAGCAGTACTGATCATAGTTTGAAGGTTGGGAACACCCTCATGAATAGCAGCCGTATCCAGTTGGGGGCGGACGAATGAATAATTGTTCAATGGGTTGAGCTGAAGCTGTCGAACGAGTGCCAGTTTATCAATATCCAGTTTGTTCTGTTGCTGAATCAACGTGAGTTGGTTTTGTGCAACTGTGGCTTCCTGATTGTATTGATCAGCTATTGGACGGGAACCAACCTGAACTTCCGCTTTTACCTGATCCAACTGACTCTGCGATGATTTTACATTTTCCTGATCGATCTCAAGAAGTTGTTGATCAAGCAGTACCTGAAGATAACTGGAAGCAGTAGTGAAGATGATATCCTGTCTTTGTTGACGAAGTTGTTCTTTTTGAGACAACTGGCTCTGATCACTCCGACGCAAATTGTATATATTTTGCAAACCTGAAAAAATGGTTATACCCGCAGAAATACTTCCACTGATATTATTTGTAGTTTGATTAGCGTAAGTGATGGTAACGTTGTTAAACTGTTTACCAATTCGGCGGTTGGCATTCATGCTTCCGTTTATACTCGGCAGAAAATCTGCCATGGCACTTTTATGGTTCATGTCAGCCAATCCAAGATTATTTTCCGCCTTTTTGATCTGATAATTATTCTTCAGAGCAATATCAATGGCATGCGGTAATGTAATAGACCTGACAGCGGCTGTATCGGCAGAATTTGATACCATCGTCGAATCCTGTGCCATCGCATTTCCTGTGATGACAAGTGCCGCCAATAAGAGTAAAAGGTATTTAGACATAGAACTTATAATTAGCAGTTTTTCACAATACTATTCCCATTAAACGATAAAGAGACGCCCGGGTTTCACTGACGCTCAATTTTTTAGGTGTGACCTCTCTTTCTGAAAGCTCAAACCGGTTGTTATTACTCGGTATGATCCTTCTTCTGCAATTGATCAACCTTTTCATCCAACAGGTCAATCACCCTCTGAATTGCTTTTCGGGTGACTGCCCGTTTTAGTTCTGACAACAAATAGTGTTCTTTTCTTGCAGAAGCACGTACATCGTGGCCATCTGAATGCCATTTCATACCCAGTAAAAAGCCGGCAACGACCGACAATCCGGCAACTCCCAACGGATATTTCCCAATCCAATACGAAACATCCAGGCGGGTTTTGACATCTCCCTTTAACTGTCCAACCGAGTCTTCTATTTGACCCTGAAGCTCGTCCAGTTCCCTTTTCAACGCTTCACGACGTTGCCGGACATGATCTTTCCCGGGAACGGCACTCATCTTCTTTTCAGGAGTCGTCTTCTTTTCAGCCATGACGGTTTTCTTGTTTCTTCAATGATTGGGAACCATTATCTGCAGATTCATCGGTTTTATCCGGTAAATCTTGCGGACTAATGTACGGAACCATCCTCATAAACTGTCTAAAAAATTGTAAACGGACACGGTGGAATAATCGCCTGGGCCGCAATAAGACGAGTGCAATTCCGGCAACAAACAGAGGAACCGAAGCCAGCAAAAAACCAAGGCTTATACTCCCCAAAAGATTACCCAGATACCAGGCAAGTGCCAAAAGAAGAAAAAGCACCCCAAATAGCAGGATCACCAGCCCAACCGTTCGAAGAACGGTGATTGATGCCATGATGCTGAACTGACCGGTCATCTCCGTGGCAAACAGCTCGATGCGTTTCTCTACATAACGACGCAACTCGCTTGATAACCTGCGAAAAGTCTCTTTGTTTACACCATCATTATGACTCTCACGTTCACTCATCACTATGACTGATCCATCTTGCTAACAAGTAACCGGCCAGGAGTCCGGCAGCAATACTACCGATTGGATACTTTTTTATGGTATCTCCGGCCTGTTTTTTATACTGATCCAACTTTTGCTGAAACTCCTCATCTTCAACAAAATCACGGCCTTTATCCACCAGTTCCTGCAAACGCCTTGTTATATCGTCTAATACGTCATCCATAGTTTTTCCCATTCCTGTGCAACAGGTTACCCTGTCATTCATATGTAACAATATACGGACTAAGAAATTCCTGTCAATCAATGAGTTGTTGAGTTATTAGGTTAGTTGGTTATTGAGGCTTTCCCTTGGTGTCCATTGTGAAAACCTTGCTGTCCATTGCGGTTAATCGAAACAGGCACTAAAGGGCAATGGCTACGTGGCACAAAGTACAACGACCTATAACTGCCCCATAATCAAACCCAAACACTTTAACACTTTAAACCCTCACGTCTTCTTTTCTGAACGATCAAAAATGGGATAACAGCCAGGGAAATGGCCGGTACCAGGTAGTAGCAGCTCATGTCCGCCAATACCAGCAGGAGATTCGCATAAGCCGCACCAATGTAAAAGATGAGCGCATTAAGAAAGGAAACGGTTGCATGAAACAAAATCAGTTCGATTCCATGCCACATGCTCATGCCCATAAAGATGCCGACCACCAGAGGCAGTAAAAGAAACCATCCCCCTGCCACTTTGTAACGAAACGTAAAAATTCGTTTTCCCTCATTCGAATGCAGTTCAAAGCCGACACCACTACCATAGCCGCCAACTGTGAGATTATGGAAATGCCCCGTATCCAACGTTACAATCATAGGCATAAACCAATCCTTTGCAAAATAGTATCGCATGCGATGCCATGGCCCCAAATATACCATCATAATGATAATGACCAGTATAAACCTGCTAACAAATTTTCGCATGTAAGTCTTATTCATACCACTTCCCCCTTCTCTTGAAGTGATGCACTTCGAACCGATCTGCTAAAAATGGCATCCCTGATACCCCAGTGGGCCCAGATCACCCATAACAGGAATACAATTACGTAGAATAGGGCTGTCGTAGAATAATGATGTGTGAAATCAAACACACCGGGCCAGTATCGCTGTGTAAGGACGAGTACGATGATACGGACGATATTTGTCAGATATATAACCAGCAAACCTGCTAAGCTGAACAGCCAGCGCCGCCACCTGTTTCCCGGGAAGGCATGAATAAAGCCGAGAAACAGGCCCATCGCTTCCATACCGTCGCACGGAGTTATAATGATGATTCCTGGCATTCCGGTCAAACCAACAACCCGATCGGATACAAAGGTCTTGAAACCGAAAAAACTCAGAATGTCTCCACTGACGCTCACCAGATTATGACTCAGCGTGTGATCGAAGGTTCCCTGAGGCTCCAGCCAAAGGTCGTACAACACGTACCACACCAGCCACACAACAAATCCACGCAGAAAAAAAGTAAAAATCCTCTTACGATAAGCACGCTCCATTTTTTCTCTCTTGATTTTATTTTTATTAGCCTGTTATGAGTAAGCTAAATATTTCATTGATAAATGCAAGCTTTATGCCTGTGAATATCGAAAAGGACTTGTTGCGGCCTCTCCCTCCTCTTTATCCTCTGAAGGGATTCCTATGGAAAAGTGAAAAATCAAGCAACTCTTTTACGGACTTTCGTCTACGAAAAACCTGGTCATCCGTGTTTTTTTACATCCATTCATTGGTACCAAGTCCGCAGAAAAGCTGGGCAGACCCGACACGTTCGGAACTCACGGAGATTCCCAGTCAAGCTGAGAATGACGTTTTTTTAAGGGCGGTCTGGTTAGTGACCGCCCTCTCAATACTCAATACTCAATACTCAATACTAATGTCTAAAATCTTATGTCTTATGTCTTATGTCTAACGTCTCTGCTACGCCTTCCAGATATGCTTATCACCACGTGGTTTTACATCCTTCAGCGAGTTGCGGGTATCGATGATGCAATCAGACCACTCCGCCAGTTCGTTATAGTCGATGTCTTTATGATTGGTGGCGATAATCACAGCGTCATATCCTGAGACAATATCCTTGCCCCATTCTACCGACTTTCGACCTGTCCAGTGTTTGTGTTCACGCGTCGGACCTATCACCGGAATGTACGGATCGTAATAGTCCACAGAGGCACCATATTTTTCCAGCAGATCCATGATATGAAAGGTAGGTGACTCACGCATATCGTCCACGTTAGGTTTGTATGCGAGACCAATCACCAACACTTTGCTTCCGTTCAGCGATTTCTTGTGAGCATTCAACCCCTCAAGTGTACGGTTGATCACATAGCGCGGCATATCGGTATTTACCTCGCCGGCGAGCTCGATGAACCGGGTATTCAAACCGTATTCGCGCGCTTTCCAGGTCAGGTAAAACGGATCGATTGGGATACAGTGCCCGCCCAAACCCGGACCCGGGGTAAACTTCATAAATCCAAACGGTTTGGTGGCTGCAGCATCTATCACCTCGTGAACATCGATATCCATGGCCTGGAACACAACTTTCAGCTCATTAACCAGAGCAATATTAACCGATCGGAAGATATTTTCCAGCAACTTCACCGCTTCTGCCGTACGTGTGTTGGATACCGGCACGGCTTTGACAATCACCGAACTGTAAAGTGCATATGCAATATCCAGGGCATCAGCACCATCGCCTCCAATGACCTTGGGAATGGTACCTGTCTCAAAATCAGGGTTACCCGGATCTTCACGCTCCGGACTATAGGCGATATAGAAATCCTCACCGGATTTGAGTCCGGTTGCTTCCTCGCAGATTGGCCGGATCACTTCATCACTGGTACCTGGGTAGGTCGTCGACTCAAGCACGATAAGCTGGCCCTTTCGCATATATGGAGCCACCGACTTTGTCGTATCGACCACATAAGTCATATCCGGTTCGCGATGATCATCCAGCGGGGTCGGAACGCACATGATGATAGTGTCGACTTCAGGAATACGGGTAAAATCAGTCGTAAATTCGGCTATTCCCGAATCTTTCATAGCCTTGACTTTATTAGCACCAATATGGCGAATATAAGTCTCTCCTTTGTTCAGTCGCGTCACTTTTTCAGGGTCGATGTCGAACCCTACAACCGGAAATCCTTTATTGACAAATGTGATGGCAAGTGGAAGTCCCACATAACCCAGACCTACGATCCCCACTTTATATGTCCGGTTCTCAATTTTCTTAAGTAATTCTTTTTTCATTCTAAAAAGTACTGATGAGTTCAGGTGTCAGAGCGTCAATATTGCCATCCGTCTTAATAGTATCGATAGCAGAGCAATATGGGACACTCGTGTTCTTTTTTATGGAGTACAACGCATTATCGCCTTTTAACACAGGCAATTAATGACTCTGTTGAAATTCGCCCGTAATATACCCCGCCCCTGTGCCATTCGAAAGTATTTGCCGGCCGTATACCCGCGCTGGCAGCATTAAATCTTTTTATAGATCATCTGATATCAAATACATTCTAACATGAAGATGAGATGACTCGGTGTCATTTCTTTTAGTTACCCAGTGAACTCAAAAAACCACAGAGGATCACTGTCATTCTGATGTTTTTTGCCTGCAAAAAACGTAGAATCTCGTTTGCAACGGGCAACGAAGGCATCACCTGCAACCATCGGTGCCGGATCCCACCTTCGGGGGACGTAGCCTTTCTTGTGTATCGGTTTGACTGTCTACGCAATCCAACTTCACAAGATCAAAGCAACCTGTTTATCCCTATGGTGGGCGAAGTCCACGAGATCCTACTTCCTCCGGTAAACCGGAGAAATTCAGGATGACAGCCATTGGGTTTGGGGTGGACTACGTTGACTCCCCCTATTTTCTAATTTCTCAAATCTCAAATCTCACTACTCACTACTCACTACTCATCCTGTACACCGGATACCTCATATACTCCGGCTCGAAATACTTCGAACGATGGTAGATCCAGTTCAGCTGCCCGCGGGCATCACTGGCAAACGAGGTGTCGCTCTTCTGCTTTGCGCGAAACTCGCGGTCCAGTGTCGGGTGATTGTGCAGGATACGGACCGCCACGGTATCAAACACATACGACTCGAAGTACTCCTTCTGCATCAGGATTGAATCGAAGAAATTCCACCGGAAGAAAGAGTCAGTAAACCTCGGATCCAGCACTTCCATGATGTACCGGTTGGTTTTCTGGTTCATCCGGATAAGATAATCCCCCTTACGGAATGAGAGCGTAACCCGGATCGGCTCCACAGTCACATCGCTGTGCGGATAATGTCCTTCGTAGGGCCGGGAGTAGGTCTTGTAATCCGATATGTGATAGGCCGTAACCATCATCGTCGTATCATGCTTCAGTGGCTGAAGCATCACCCCGTTTTCGCGGAGACGCTCCGCCACACGAAACCACGCTTGTGGCAGAATAAATGCCTTCGGCGCTCTCACACTGTCCGATGCGCCAGATACCGGTCATAATACCGGATTTGTTTGGTGTAAGGGTCATGCTCATCGTAAAACAACTGCGGCAACCCTGTCACTTCGCTCTTATGATATTTTGCAGCATATCCCTTGAACTCCAGCGGGTTCCACGATGTCGTGTCCATCTTCCAGTTATAACGAAACTCCTTTTGGTCGGCAACATATCGATCGGCATCCGGAACGTGCTTTCAATAAATTCCCGATAATTCCGGTTCATCACCTTCAGCATAACGTTCATGAATTGATAGGAGGCCCTCGACGCGTTGCCTGTACGGCTTCAACATGTGTGTTTCCGTGATGAAGCTGATCGTGTTGAAAACGCCGCATATCCACTCGAATATCTCGGGTAATCCATGAACGATACGATGCCCGAATCTGGCGAGTTTTATGGAAACTTCTCCACATATGGAGTCATCGGGAAGCCATTGTTCTTTCATGCCGGTATACAACGCCGGACGCATCGTTGACTCGTAGTATCGGCGCATCACCGGATTGAACACATCCTGCTGGGTCTCGATGAGCGTCATCACATACTGATAATCGGCACCGTCGGAGGCGTGGTTGTCGACCATTACATCGGGATTCCATCGATGGAAGATGTGCGCGAAACTCTTCATATTCCTCGAATCGGACTTGATGAAATCACGGTCCAGGTCGAGGTTGCGCGCGTTGCCCCGAAAGCCGTAGGACTTCGGACCGTTCTGGTTGGCCCGGCTCGGCCAGCTCCGGTTCAGCGACCCGCCGATGTTGTATATCGGGATAATCACCACCACCACATGATCGAGCAACCGCTTCATCACCGGCTTCTGCACCAGGTCGCGGGCCAGCATCATGCTTGCGTCGATGCCGCACGGCTCCCCGGGGTGAATCCCGTTGTCAATAAACAGTACCGCCTTCCCTTCCCGGCGAAGCTGCACCGGATCAAAACGACGATCCTTCGATATCACCACCACATGCAGCGGCAACCCCGAATCGGTCATGCCCGACTTTGTGATCTGAATTTGCGGATAAGCCTTAGCCAGTTTCTGATAATAGGATATCGCCTGATGGTATGTAGCCGTCTCCCTGCCATTGGATTGTTCAAAAGGCGTCACCCACCGCAGAGAATCACTGACCGGCCGTATCAGCGTTAGTAAGCAAATCAATAGAACCATTTTCTTCGATTAATTCGTGGTAAAGCGGTCAGAAGGTCTAAAACGTCTGACCGGAACAACGGAAGATAGGAAGTTAGGGTGATATGTAGACGGAGAAATGGCTCGTTTGTCTCTGTGGTTCTCTGCGCAGCAGTAACATGTTCAATCCAAAACATGGTATGTCATTCTGAGGCCCGATTTATCGGCCGAAGAATCCCGTTTGCAGCCGGCACCGATCCTCGCCACTGATGCCATCGTTTCCTGATGCGTACGTCCCGACTCCTCGGGATCGGCTGCTTCGCCGGCCTCATCAGGATGACAGAGTATGTGTTTGGGTGGCCGCAGTACCCCTAAATCCCCTAAAGGGGACTTCATCGAATCCCCCCAAACCCAAATCTCTAATATCTAAAGTCTCGCTCAAAGCGACGCCTCGACGTTAGAATTCGTGGCCTTGGCCAGCCGTTTGTTTATGAAGATGAAGAACACAAGCACCGCGCCCCATTGCATGAAGCAGGTTGCCACGGAGAAGGTGTCAAACGGGTTGTACCAGTTCTTCGGGTCGAACTGTGTGGCACTCAGGTAGATCCACCACACGATCAGCACAATGCCCTCCAGAGGTACCACGAACTTGATGGTATAATCCCACCAGCGGCCGAGTGTCCAGTCGCCCGGACTGGTGTTGACCCTGCGCTCCCTGAATATTCGCGTGCCGTACCGGATGATGATAAAGGCGATAAAGAGTCCGGAAAAGATGAGTCCGAGACCCCATACGAAATCCTGGTTTGCGAAGAAGTGCAGGTCGATGGCCGATGGGAGTCCCAGGAAAAAGCCAACCACGCAGATACTAAGCGTGGAGCGGATGCGTGAGAATCCCATATCGATGAACAGGCGCGAGGCCAGCTCCACCATCGAGATCAGCGAGCTGAAGGCGGCGAAGGTCAGTGCCAGGAAAAACAGTGCTGCAAAGATGCGTCCGCCGGTCATCTTGGTGAACAGCAGCGGCATCCACATGAAAGTGAGTCCCGTCGATACCGGACCCGAAGTCTTCATCACCTGCAGGATCTGCGTATTCGACATCGATCCGCTCAGTGTTCCGAAGACGGTGGAAAAGATGATGATGGCGGCCAGCAGCGAGATGGCGTTGTTGCCGATGCCGGTCTGGAAGGCGCTGATGGTCACCGCGTCTTCCTTCTTCATGTAGGTGGCGTAAGTGAGAATCAGTCCCCAGCCGGCGCCCGTGTCCCACGCATTCTGGGTGAGCGCCTCCAGCCACACGTGCGGGTTGCCCAGCATCTTCCAATCGGGCGTAAACAGGTACTTGATGCCGTCGAGGCTGTTGGGCAGCGAGACGGCGCGGAACATAGAGAGGATCAGGATGAGAGCCAGCAGCGGGATCAGCACGGTGTTGACACGTTCAATGGTGCGGATTCCGTGTGTCACCACGTAACCGGCACCGAAGATCGCCACAGCATCGAAGAAGACCGGCATCCACGAACCCTGGAAATGGCTCCAGATCGTCTGAGCTGCCTGCAGGTTCTGTGGCAGCGGGTGAAGCGTCGATTCAAAGAAGTAGTAGATGCACCAGCCGTTGACCACGCTGTAGTAGAACATGATAGCTGTGGCCACGAAACCGACGAAGGCACCCATCCAGGCATACTGGTCGGTGGCGGTGACCATGAAGGAGCCGATCGTCCCCTTCCGGCCGTTGCGGCCGATGGCATATTCTGCGATGATGAGCGGGATCGACCACATAAACAGGAAGACCACCCACGCAATAAGAAAGGCACCTGCCCCATCCGGACCGCCGTTCTGGGCCGCTATGCGCGGGAATCGCCAGATGTTACCCGTTCCGATCGCGATGCCTAGAACGCTTAGAATCAATCCCCATCTCGAAGTAAAAAAATCTTGCTGCCCGGATTTCTTCGCCATATCACAAATAATTTTTCAATGAATGCCCCGGATACGTCTTTCCGACATCCCGGGGAAAAATCTTTGACAGGCGAGCAGAACCGTCTATCCCGCTCGCCTGCAACAGATCCAAAAGTATAAAAATGGAATTAAACCACCGAATCACATCCGTCAAAGTAATACACGACGGATTTCATACCAAATCATCCGGAATATAATAAAGGCTCGGATTATTGTAAGGGGGAATTTTTGGCCGTATACGAATAAGACGAGGGTTTGGGAAACAGATTTACGAATACAGCCCGGTAACTTTCCCAAAGTTTGAAACTTTTGGAAAGTTAAGACATTATCTCAGGCCCAGCCTGTTTCGTCTGATTTTTTGCATTCGTTGCATTAAAAGGAAGGATGTTTTTATTATTTCTACTTTTCATCATATATCATTATCCAAAAGTTACATTAAATAAGTATCCAACAAGTGCAGTTAAGCCCATGGCGACAGTACCCCAAAAGGTAATTCTGATGATTGCTTTTCTTACACTCGACCCTCCCGTTTTAGCAGCCAGTGCACCTAAAATAATAAGGAAGAAAATAGCAAAGCCGTACAGATAATATTCCATGCTTTTTAACGGCAGAAAGAGAGTTACCATAAGAGGAAGTATTCCCCCAACCGTAAATGCCGCACCTGAAGCAAAGGCAGCCTGTATTGGTTTAGCTTTACTAATTTCATTAATGCCCAATTCGTCCCTGATGTGTGCACCTAATGCACCGTTTTCAGATAATTCTTTTGCGACTTCTAATGCCGTTTCTTTTTTAAGTCCTCTTTTTATATAAATTTCCGCTAATCGCTGCAATTCAATTTCGGGCATTTCATTCAATTCTTGTTTTTCCCGTTCAATATCAGCTTTTTCAACATCCGTTTGAGAACTTACGGAAACATACTCACCTGCTGCCATTGATAGAGCACCGGCAACTAATCCAGCTAAAGCGGCTAACACTATTGGTTCTCTGGCAACACTTGCGGCCGCTATCCCTATTGCAAGACTTGCTGTTGATAAAATTCCGTCATTTGCACCAAGAACCGCTGCCCGAAGCCAATTACTTCGGTGTATGTAGTGATTATCTAAATAAGTATCTAAAACCTCTTTTTTCTCGCTCATTATCAATTGATCTTTCCAAAAAACCCGGGCCCCGGGATCCCACAGATTAATTGTTCCCATAACAACCTAACACAAGAAGGACATTATGGTTCACATGCTACTAAAATGGTTATCGCAACAATAAACGACAACACCGAAGTTGCTTTTACGCAAGTTTTTCTATTTATATAGTCAGGTAAATTATTGATTTGACCAGTCCCTACAATTTCATACAACGGTCAAGTATAAGAGTAGTGCGGGATTTCGCAGGGATTCACTGTCCGCCCACCGCAAAACTTTTTGTAGAGAAGATCTGCTACTGCGTTGATCAACTCCGGCGTTTCCCGTTGAGTGGTCGATCTGTTTCCGAAATTGAAAGAGAAGATATCAGAGAGTTGATTTATAAAAATTATCGAATTGTGTATCAGCAATCGAATCAGGAGCACCTCCATATTCTAACGGTTTTTCGCTCCGGCAAGAATCCGGATAACACGAAATTACCGTGAGTCTGTGCACCTTACAAGGGCTTGAAAGAGACATCCGCCCGGAATCTTAAAGAGGACAAGCCCCCCATAACGTGCACGACTGGCACGCACAGTGATCGTAGTATCATTGGGACTGGTCATAAGCCGTTTCGTTTAATCGATACATGCTATTAAAGAATTGTTTTCATAGTCTTTACGCCAATGTTTATATTCAGGAAAATTAATATAACAACATCCCCGGACAGCTCCAGGCTTAGTGCAAATTAGTGGGACAGTTGTCAGTAAACCGTGGAATCATGCCTATAAGTTAACGTCAGTCCGACATAATGAAATAGTATCATGAGTCTCTCACTGTCTATTCTGCGCCGGGGGTTATGCGAGCGTTTGCACCCCATGGGATTCCTGCAGAAAGAGGCTGTGATAAAAATAACCTTGATATATTCTTTACGGATATATATTCTCCAAGTATATACGAACCAATCACTTATTCTGCTTTTCCAGGCCATAAATTTTAACCAGGAGACATCATGCCAAGTCAGAATCGGAAAATCATGACTTACAAACACAAATTTCTGTGGCTTTTAATTTTGATCCTGGCAGTGACGTTTTCAGCGCATGCACAGAAGCATGGCAGCCATGCCGATCCGGTTAAAATCGATTCGAACGGCACCGTCCATTTTCCGGCTATGACGGTTCCACAGTCATCATTTCTCAGCAAAGCGGGCAAGGCGTATGTCACCCAGCACCTGATAGACATGCAGCACCCAAAGCGGCTTGTTCAGCATAACGGTGTCCCGGTCTTTATGGAGCATTACCTGGCACGGCAGCGGGAACTCTATCCAGTGAACGAGGATAACACGCATATTGGGGGCGTGCATGTCATCATCTTCACGCCGAAGTCCGGAATAAGTTCGCAAAACAAGAATAGAGTGTTGATCAACCTCCACGGCGGAGGTTTTATGGGCTGCTGGCCGGGGTGCGCCTTGCTGGAGTCCATACCCATTGCCGGGGCAGGTCGTTTTAAGGTCGTCAGTGTAGACTACAGAGAAGGCCCCAAGTATAAGTTCCCGGCGGCCAGCGAAGATGTCGCAACGGTCTACAATGAGCTTCTTAAGACTCACAGTCCCAAAAATATTGGGATCTATGGCTGTTCGGCCGGCGGCATGCTGACTGGTGAATCCATCGCCTGGTTTGAGAAACACAACGTCTCGTTGCCCGGTGCTATCGGTATGTTTTGCTCCGGGCTGACCATCTCATCCACCGGTTTCGGCGGGGATTCCGGTTATTTGGCCCTGCCCGTCGGTGAGGCCCGTATGCCACAACCTCCACAAGCCGGTAAAAATCACGAATCTGCCTTACCTTATTTCAAGGGTGCCAATGTAAAAGGCCCGCTGATTTCCGTCGCCGATTATCCGGATGAACTCGCCAAGTTTCCGCCGTCTTTGATCATTACGGGCACACGCGACTTCGCTATGAGTTCAGCCATCTATACTCACACTCAACTTGTAAAACAGGGCGCCGAGTCGGATCTGGAAGTTTGGGACGGCCTGTTTCACGGGTTCTTCTATAACCCCGATGTACCCGAATCCAAGGATTGCTATAAAATAATTACGCGGTTTTTTGAACAACACCTGGGAGAGAAGTGAAACGGGACAAGTGTTATACCCTGAGTGCTGAATGTCTAAATATCGCTTCATCTTTGTGTGCCATCAACCGCACCGGCGGGTTAACACTTGCCGGAATTGTCATTCGCTGAGGTACCTCACCCCATCCTTCTCCATATTCGTGTCGCCCTCCGCTGCCGTGAATTCCTTCGGGAGGATTAAATATCGGTAGAAAATCCGGGTTCCCTTTTCGAATGCCGTGCCGTAGGTACCGAATATGTCTCCGGCCTGATCAGGTTGCGTGTATCGTAATCAACATGAGTTAACGGGATGTGGGGCCCAACTCGCGAGCGTGGGTGATTTCATGAGTTCCCACCGGCCGTACCTGACTTGCTTCGACCGTTACCACGGCAGCCGTTTTGCCCTCAAGCGTAACGGAATCAACTTTATACGCAAGACCTTCATTATACCTGTGCACGACCGTACCGACATACCCGGCCTTCAGCCCTGCTTCGGGTATATCAGTTGTTAATACTATTCGTTCGTGCTCATTAATCATAATCAATTCTTATTCTTCGTGTTGATGACCGAATATCAGGATACCAGTGTTCCATGCCCTCTCGTTTAGTCAAATTGTCCAAAATCTTTAAGTGTAACGATCTTTGGCTTTTCAATTCTCATTGAATGAAAGTCTTTGTCGCCCGTAACAAAAATATCAACCTCCGAAAGAATTGCGGAAGCTAAAATTGGCAAATCATCTTTATCCCTTATGTCCGGGTACTCACCGGGGTCAATATTTTTCGGGGTGTAACCCATTTCAAAGGATAACTCTCCTAAAAAAATTTCTAATGCTTCGATTTTATGCCGGAATTTTCTTTCAAAAACATCGTGCAACTCATCAATAATGTAGGAACATAATACTAACTTGTGTTCAACTATAATTCTCTCTAAGATTTTGCCGGCGATTGAGTTTGGGAAAATAATTGCCGAGACCAATATATTCGTATCAGTCATTACCCTCATGCTCTTTCTCCCTGCGCTCTTTGCGAATGCTTTTTATGAACGCTACAACATCCTCTTCGGTTGTTAAACCGGCTTTCTCTGCTTCACCTTCCATTGCTGTTTGTATTTTCCGGAAAGCGACTAAGGAGGCGTTGGTGATAAATATTTTACCTTCCTCTTCCACGAACAAAACTTTATCACCTTCTTTTAGATTCAGCTTTTTTCGAATGTCAATGGGTATGGTAACCTGCCCCTTTGAAGATATCCGGGAAATTTCCATATCATCTTTCCTTTTTCTTTGAATTCTTTACTTCCTTTACCTTAAGTTTACATTTTTCAGGAGTTTTCCACAATTAGAAGATAGTAGCCCAATGCCCTCCGATATAGCAAGATGGAAGATTTCAATTATCCAGTCATGCATTCCAACATTCCTATCCGTGGAAGTCCGTGTCATCCGCGTTGTCCGCGTTCTATTCTTTAAACAGTGACAGCCGCCCAGTTCCCGCCCCGCCACAACAACCGGGCAAGCATTCAACCACGGGCATTTACTATCCCCTGCTCACGCCGGACCATCACCTGCGACTGATCTTTTTGGACGATTATTATTTGAAGATTAAGGGACTTTGCAATTCTCCTGCCTTTTACCTCATCAATTACCAGAACTGAACTTTCATTTTCTAATGCAAGTGCAATAGAACTGGCCTCCCCCTTGTCTAACCGCATTTCCAGCTCAGCCTGTTTCGACTGATTTTTTACATTAGTGACTATTATCCATTGAGGTAAACTTTCTCCAAACTCGGTTTGAACCTCCGGAGTGATCATAACTTCCTGATACACGTCTTTGAGAATATGAAGCAAACCGATATTACAAAGTGCAATCAGACAGCTCGTATCCGAAATAATTAGTTTATCCACTTATGATTTTCTCAATGTCGTCTGCACCTTCCCCAAATATTGAGACGCCGTACTTCCCGACATTTTCCAGAAATTCTCTCTTTGTTATCCCGACTAAATCGGCTGCTTGTCCTGAGGATAATATTCCCTTCTCGAAGAGATGGGCCGCCAACTGCATTTTCACTTCTTTTTCGTCGACGGTGTCGGGTATGGTTAATGTTAAAGTCTTCATAATCAACTTATTTTTCTGTACTAAAAATAAAATAAAAGAAGAATACATAATGCACACCGATCTTGAAGAGCGCTCTGGGAAAAGTGAACACACAGAAATCAAGCCCCACCTACCCGGAAGGGATGGTTTTGCCAGAATTTCTATCCGCTTAAATCCGCGTTGTCCGTGTTCTAATTTCCAGATAACTCTTGTGATTCCATGACACTCTGAAATTGCGATAATTCTCATAATTCAGTACCGTTTAACAAGTATCAGGCATTCATAAGTAACTGATGGTACCAAAATGTCCGAGATCTCTCTAAAACAAAAAGTTATCGACAGCCTTGAAAAGCTGCCCGAGAATGCCTCTTTGGACGATATTATGGAGCGTATCTATTTTATTCACAAAATTGAAGTCGGACTCAACCAGTCAGAGCAAGATGATGTAATCTCTCATGAAGAAGTTCTGAAGAAAATTGAAAAATGGTAATCCTTCACTGGACGCCTCAGGCCATTGATGATTTAGAATCTATTTTTCAGTACATCAGTCATGACTCCCGTCCCACCGCGAAACTTTTTGTAGAGAAGATCTACTACTGCGTTGATCAACTCTGACGTTTCCCGTTAAGTAGTCGATCTGTTCCCGAAATTGAAAGAAAAGACATAAGAGAGCTGATTTATAAAAATTATCGAATTGTGTATCAGCTATTGAATCAGGAGCACATCCGAATCCTGACAGTTTTTCGATCCAGCAAGAATTTGGATGACAAGAAGTTACCATGAGTCTGTGCGGCTTACAACGACCTTATAAAGACTAAAATATAGTATCAGTTATTACCCTCATGCTCTTTCTCCCTGCGCTCTTTGCGGATGCTTTTTACGAACGCTACAACATCTTCTTCGGTTTTTAATCCGGCTTTCTCTGCTTCACCTTCCATCGCTGTCTGTATTTTCCGAAATAGCCAAGATAAACGCTTTCATTCATCCAATCATACCTTTCAACATTCACTCCGCGTAAATCCGTGTTGTCCGCGTCATCCGTGTTCTATTACAAAACAGTGACAGCCGACCAACTCCTGCGCCTGATCTATTCGGACGATTTTTATATCGATAAACCGAATGATCCGTGTGATTAGGAAGAATAGTATAACCCATCCTGTTTATGTTTGGTATATGTATTCATTGTGATATTCCAAAAATTCTCTTGTCGGAGCAAACTTTTCAGGTAATCTTATTTTCTTTCCATGGATAGAATGCAGATTCCTCTGACTAAATGAATCATTGGCCAATTCTTTCAATTTCGGCGATACCTCAACAACAAAATTCGGTGTCACTGTAATCAATCCTAAATCAAAAACTTTGTCATAAAGAACCGAAAGGCAAAGTCCATTACTCGGGTTCAATCGCTGTTTCTTATTTTTACTCCATGGAATAATGTGGCTGGCTATGAGCAGTTTATCAAATTTTACTCCAGAGATACAGCAAGTACTCTGGTAACTTGCTAAAATGGAATTTCGGAAGAAGCCCTGTTTCTTTCTTGATACTTGCATTGCATACGATGTTTCTTCTTCAAAATCTTCAGCGGTTCCGGAAACCTCATTTATCAAGTTGTCTCCCGTTATTCTATCGGCCTCTTCATAAGCAGCATCCCAATTATCATGAAATTCATCCCAGATTTCCTGATCACCTTTTGAGGCATTACCAAGCCCAGATCTCCCACTCTTCTGAATTTCTGGATCCAGACTTGCTATGTTTAGCATCTTCATTGCCAATGCTGATGGTGTACGGTTTAAGAAGTCGGCTGTATTTATGATTGCCTTATTTCTTGAATGAATTTTACCGTATGGCGTCTGGCAATACAACGTAAAAGCCACGATTAGTTCATCTCTTGACCACTTACTCATAAATACATACTCAATTTAATTATTAATTACTATTCAGTATGGTCCCTTCCCAGGAATCACATTACGCACTCCCCCGGTTGGGTCTTCAATATCTCCAGAATACCGTGGAATCAAGTGGATGTGCACGTGATTTACCGTTTGCCCTGCTTCTTTTCCGACATTGATTCCGACGTTAAAACCATCCACTTCAAACTCGTTATCGATTTTCTTTTTAACCCGGTTGATCATCAACCAAAGAGCTGATTGTTCTCTTGAAGTCAATTCAAAATAGTTCCCGATATGCCTTTTGGGGATTATTAATGAATGTCCTTCGCTGACAGGATATTTATCAAAAATGGCGAAAGCAGTTGCTGACTCCGTAATAAAGCTTGATTCTGATTGTAACCTACAAAAAGGACAAGCCTCTGAGTTTGATTGTGATGTTATCGGATAGCGCTGGTATTCGTAGATTTCGCAAAACTCATTCAGGAAGACACTTTTCCAGGGCAGCTTCACATTACATTGATACGTTTTTTTATGGTGCATTCTATGCATCCTAAATCCCTCATAACGGAGGTCTCTTCTTACTGTGAAATAAGCCTTACCATTTGGTTTCATCAGCTCCGAAATTTGCATCAAGACTTCGGCTTGCTCATCAGGTAACAATACATTCAGGACGTAATTGCAGAGAATTGTATCAAATGTGCCAGTTGGATAATCAGGTGCATACGCTGGATCATAACCCTGAATATCGAACGACTTTGATTTCAGGAAAGAAACATCGGCCCCAAAACCACATCCAAAATCCAACACTCTTCCTTTGATAAAACCCTGCCGATAAAGTTTCATTGTCGGAAATGAAGCTTTACTACGCTCCTTTGCTGTGAGATGAGAGTATGGATTTTGAAACTTAAAGTTCATGATCAAAAACGGGCTATGTTCCGAGAATTTGCAAGAATATTAACATAATTGATGACCATATCGGTAATCATAGCAGAATCAGAAGTATCAGTTCCGATTTTCAAAAATCTGTTATTCATATCATCCGTAATCACGTTGGCAAGATTAGGATACGACAAATAGTTGTCATAGGTACGAATAAGTCTGGGTTTAGCTGTCAAAAGTGTTTCCGAAGAAGGTAACTTATCCCTCTTTTTATGTGAATTAAATCTCGGATTGCTCGGAACAAGATTCCACATTTCATTGATTGGATATAGCGAAACCGGAATGATATGATCAAGATCATATTTACTACCCTTTTGTATTTTGTAACCACTCCAGGGACATTCAAATCTTGTTCCTTCCATCAGTAGAATATCAATTTGATTACGCTCCCAACTTAATGGTCTCCGGTTGTCCGGTCTATCCGTGAGTAATTGATATATGAATCCACGATTGTATTCTTTTTCAACGCGTTCGGCAAACAAACTCCATTGATGAATACAAAGTGCTTCAATCCAAAGGGATAGATCCTGAAATGACTTCCACAGATCACGCTTAATTAACAAACATTTCTCATTGCCTTTAGAACCAGGTAAAGCAATGATTTTAGTCTTATCATATGATCGTAACACTTTCGGACGCTGAAAAACTTCCCAATTGCCCGGTCCCGCATATCGAATCGGCATTTCAAGTGATGTGCGAATTTTCCTATTTGTAGAGTGATATATCTTGAAAAAATCCGAAGGGTATGTGATTAACTTTCTTTTAATTTTAGACTCATTAATCAAATAATACCCGTCTGACGGGCTCATGGCACCAGGATTGAGACTTTCCCATTCCGACCTCAACTCGGTTAATTCCGGCCGAAAAGACACATCATTTCTTCTTACGCCTTGAACAGTTGCACGATGTCCCTGGTAGATAGGTTGATCCTTTTTTACGAAAGGCCAGTAATAGGCAATCCAATAATCAGCAAGTAAACGTAGTGGAATTGCAATGTCTTTATTCAGATCAGCCGCATCTGGATAATTCATCACAACATCATTAATAGATCGAAGTAGAGCTATTTTATAGCTGTTCTGCTTAGTATCGTGCCTTAGTATGGTGCTTAATAAATTGCCTGACATAGCTCTATACAAACATAGAAAATTACCCATCCTCAATTAACCATATATTTTTCGAAGCGGCAATGCTTATTTATGTCCTAAAAGAAAATCTAATTTCACATCGCCTTCCGAAACCGCTCGTACCTCCAATCCAAATAATCACGGTTCGGACGAAGGTTCTTTGATCTTGGTAAAATCAACTTGTGGTTATGCAACTCTTGCAAGCCATGCTGCAGCATCGGCCCATCGATCTCTCTGAGAATATCTTCCCGGACTTTTATCTCATAATCTGGCGTCACTCCAATGATGTAATGATCGAAAGCTGCGTGATGGATTTTGCATAGTGCCAATCCGTTATCCACTGTTGGTTGACTATTCTCCTCTCCATCCGGGATGATGTGAGCGGCATCCAGCAGTTCGGCATGTTTAAGGCGACAGAAAGCACACTGCGATTGATAAGCGGCGATCACCCGTTCTCGAAAACCTTTCTGATGCAACCTGGTCTTGACGGTTGATGTGATATATGCTCGCCGGGCTGAATTATCTTCACGGACTACAAATTCAGGCTCTTCGATCGTTATCTGGCTATCAGCAGCGACTTTAAAAGACAATGAACCAGGATCATCACCTACGATATATACCGGCCAAACCGCTAAGTATTTACCTGGTACAATTCCATGAAAATAGATCAACGGGATTTCATTCTGCATGGCATTGCGAAGTCCGACATTGTCACGATGCCTGGGATCCGTTCCACGATATTTGTAAAGAAGAAGATCGTTTTGATCAAAACTGTCGTCATACGGACCCTCGGCGGTAGTCGTGATTGTCAGTGGGTATTCCATCAGTCTTGGCTTGAAGATCCCCTGAGGAGAGACTAACGGGATTCTTTCCCCACGAAAGGTAAAGCCTTGGGCTAATAACGTGCGAGGCAAAACGTCATCATCGTGTAGCTTTACCTGTTCGGTCAGCCAATCAAATGCCGCCATTCGTATCTGGGAATCAAGATTCATTTGCCAGGCCGTCTGTCTTCTCTTCTGTCAATCACACCCATAGGAGGCTTTGCAAAACCCTCCTCATAAGCCTCTCCTGTAAATCAGGAGAGGTTTGGCGAGGTCCAAATAAAGGTTTTGCCAAGCCTCTCAATGGATTAGTTTAAAGTAAAAAGGACAAAGTACAAAGTGCCGCCCGGTTTTTTTATGCAATACCCGTCTGACGGCTTTGGGATGTCGGGATGATTTTGGGGATGAGTACTATCAGCCGTCTGACGGGAGAATAGGATTGCATCATGTACCCGCCTGGTCCTCCCGGAAGGGAA
Organism: uncultured bacterium; assembly: GCA_963787205.1. GTDB lineage: Bacteria > Bacteroidota > Rhodothermia > Balneolales > DATFMH01 > DATFNI01. The sequence goes on along the minus strand of CAWBCD010000015.1, from coordinate 51,056 downwards.
GTTTTTCTTTAACCACAGAAGACACGGTGAATGCACAGCGTTCACAGTGACAAATCCTAATAACTCAATAGCATAGCAACTTAATAACTTAGTCTCAGCTTTTCTTTTTCGATCTTTTCAAGCCGGTATAAGGCTTCTCCAATAATTTCAAATCCCCTTCAATAGCCAGTTGCATCATACGATCTTCCCGAAAATCTTCATAGTCTTTGCCTTCGGTAAATTTCATTATCTCCTGGCAGGAAAGACTAATGTCAAGCAGCAGTTTTCTGGCGCTATGCGGCATAGAGGATTGCTTTCGACTTTTCGATTTCCTCTTGAAATAAGGGATTTCTAAATGTTCCGGATTGCAGCAGATCTACAGGTCGTCCGTAAATTTCCTCGAGTCTCTCTTTGAAGCCCATATATTGATCAAATGCCCCTTCATATCCGGTTCTGTTGAACTCTACCAAAAAATCAAGATCACTGCTTCCCGTAAGAGTTCCTGATGCGGCAGACCCGAAAACATAAAGCTCCCTGACCTGATAATCCTTGCAGGCCTGTTCGAGTTCTTCGTTTTTCAGATCTGATATATTCATTTGGCTATGTATTTAATCTAAACTTAATGAAATTAAACAAAAGCAGGTGATTTCTCCATCCCGCGTTAGTTTTGGAATAAGGTAATTGATTGGGGAACGCCTTTGCAATACCCGTCTGACGGCTTTGGGATATCGGGATGATTTTGGGGATGAGTGCTATCAGCCGCGGAGCCTTTTCATGGGGATTGGTCACGTTTTGGGGCGGTATAGGTTCTTGCAGATGGTTGTTGACGTGAGACTGCGTCACAAGTCACAGACTTGCGACATGTAGGGTTACTGACATTAGGATGTGAGGCTGTCCCAGAAGCATAAATGATAAAGCTGAAGCCTAATTTAATTAGGGTTTCTAATATATCACGCTGGGGAACAACCCCCTTCACCCCCTTTTCTAAGGGGGAAAGAACGTCTTGTTCCGTAATGAAGGTTGGGGATCCTAATTTTTTAGGAAGCTCAATAGGTACAATGACTTTTCGAACAGGCTCAGAAGGTGAGGAAGATTAAAATGGCTTTCGTTTGATTATTTGGTAAAGTTTTCAGGTATCTGGATACGAAACTTAGTAGTTCGCATGTACGTCGACCGGCGCTTTCCCCGCACGGATTCTCTTATATCGCACCAAAGATTCCAGGAAATAATAATCTGCAAATATGCTTGGGACATCCGTATTGTCGGTTTTGCGAAAATACTGGGTCGATCTTAGCAGCAAACAGTTCGTCCCTTCACCATTTGAAAAATAAGGCGGAAGGCAGAGTGATCGGAGTATTTTTTCAGCCTCATCCAGGTAATACTTCTTTTTTTGAGCATCCTTGAGGTAAGACTGGAGCTCAAAAAGCGCCGATGCGACGACTGCCGAAGCTGATGCGTCGCGATGATCCAGTTTAGACTGAAAATCCCAATTCGCTATCTGGTCTTTAGGCAAGTGATTAATGAAATAGTCGGCCACGTTCATATCCTCTTGCAGGTACTTCGGATCTTTTGTGTACCGGTACATCACGACAAGGCCGTACACCATCCAGGCTTGTCCGCGCGACCATGTACTTGAATCCGTATCTCCCTGCAATTGCCCCTTGCCCAGTACCGCCCCTGTATCCTTGTCATAGCGGACAACATGAAAACTTCCGCCGTCTTTCCGGATCAAATCCCGGTAAGCAGCATCGGCGTGCGAACGACACCGATCCATCATAGCCGGGTCGCCTCCGTGTTGTGATGCCCACATCATCAGGTGAAGATCCATCATAACATCAATCACCATGGGCTCCGAATTTGGGAGGGGATGCGCATCCCAATCGGAAGGGTACACTCCAGCCGGTTTGAAAAAACGGCTGTCGGATGTGGCAGCGGCGGTTAATAAGATATCTTTATACCTTTTTGTTGCAGAGTCGTTGGGAGCGAGCCGCAAACCATTGCCAAACGAGGGGCCGAAGCGGAACCCGAGGTCATGGGTTTTATTATTGTATTTTTGTGATTCAATACCGGCGGTCCATTCTTCCGCCCATTTTTTGAACCTGGGATCTTTGCTGAGCTCATAGGAATACCACAGGCACCCCGGATAAAAGCCGCTGACCCAATTCGATGCGCTGTCCAGTTTCCATTTCAGATCTTTCGTTCCGTACGTTGGATAAAGAGAAGGGCTTCCCACTTCTTTGGTCGATCGCTTCATGCATTCCAGTGACGTATTGATCGCATGATCGACGATCTTGTCGAGGTTATCCTTCTGCCTGGTTGCCGAACAACTGATAAAAAGGCTGATGATCGATAACGAAACTATAAAGAGGAATGTCGTTTTTTTCATCCTTTTTTTCGTGTTCATTTATGACAAAAAAATGGCGGCAAGCGCTTTCTGCATTCGATATTAGTAAACTCGATTGAGTAATTCTTATACTGAAAGGTATCTAAATCTTCTTATTAGTATCAGAAAGGCAACCAATATTTTTGAAGAAGAGTCGGAATGCTACCCGGGACCGGGGATTAAAATTTACCGGTTCGCCGGTTATGTCAGGGATGGGTTAGTCACAGGTCACAGACCTGCGACATATCGGGAATGTTATGTCGCAAGTCTGTGACTTGTGACGAGACCTCAACCCAACCCTTATGTCGCCCCGAAAATCGGGGCAACTTGTGACATATCCCCACGTAATTAATCGCTACCCATCGAATAGTTCTTGCATCAAAACCAACATTCCATCTATTCAATCAATACCAGTGGTACCAATCCGTCCATCCCCGCATAAGTTCTGGCACTGCTGTATAAATAATTCTCAGGCTGATCCACAAAACCTGCCTTAACCGGATTATAATGTATGTACTGAAGCTTCTGTTCAGCAAGCCCTGCATTGTATAACTCGATCGGTTGGTTATGCTGCTGCCAGAACTGATAATGTTTGTTACAGCCGTTCTTCCTGCCTGCCCGCTCAAACATTGGTATCATCCATTCTTTACGGCTCTCCTGTGGATTCGACTGAATAGTTCTGATTAATTCCTTTGACGTGTATTTTTTCAAATCCCTCAGAATATCCTGCATTGGTTTATCATTTGTACCCATTATAAGATGCACATGATTCGACATAATACACCATGCGCTTATACACAATCCTTTATGAATGATACAGTGATTGATACTATCGACAACGCAATCGAAATAGCATCGTCGTGTAAATACGTCAATCCAATATACTGTAGCGAAAGTGACGAAATACGGCAAGGTTTGGTCCCAAAATTTATAAGCCCGGCTCATGATGAATAGAGGTTTGTCGTAAGTTTTCTTTCCTGATGTATGGATTAAAATATAAAAATATCAAATAGTTATCTGATTTTAGTGCACGGAAATTAATTAAAACGCATTAATTTGCGTGGCATACGGTGGGTTTGTCACAAGTTATAAACTTGCGACATTTTGGGGAGTTTAACCACGGTGGGCACAATGGATGCACTAAGTTCACAAGGGAAAAACCTTAATAACCCAGTAATCATTTCTTACACAAGAGTGGCGTTGATTTCCGAATGTGTGGTTTGGTGCATAATGAGACGCGGGGAACCCCCCCCACCCCTCCCAGGAGGGGAGTTTAACCACGGTGGGCACAGTGGACGCGCAAAGTTCACAGGGGAAAAACCTTAATAACCCAGTAACCCTGTAACTTAATAACCTGGCCCCGGCCTTTTGAATGGTTTATGAATCATGAAACGCGGGTTACAACCCCCTGCCCCTCCCGAAAGCATTCGGGACAAGCTATTTATTAAGGGGGAAAAACGAAACTTCCCCTCCTGGGAGGGGCGGGGGGTGGGTCAACGGGCGTTTAAAGGAACCCACAAAGGATGCGCAAAGTCCGCAGAGCAAATCCTTAATAACACAATAACCCAATTCTAATAACTAAACAATAACCAATTTCCCTAACACAAGCCCGCAGGGTATTCCATTGCCGCAGCAACGATCCATTCCTACGTATTATGTTGCTCTTTGTCTTCTTTCGGCTGTTCTCTCTGGGTGCTGCTCTTGGCGATGGTCTCGCGCATGTCGGTATCGGCCATCACGTTCTTCATGTTGTAATAGTCCATCACACCCATCTTCCCATCTCTGAATGCCTGGGCAATGGCTTTTGGCATTTCCGACTCCGCTTCCACGACTTTTGCACGCATCGCTTCAATTATGGCTTTGTTTTCCTGTTGCTTAGCCACAGCCATGGCACGACGTTCCTCAGCCTTGGCACGGGCAACCTTCAGGTCGGCGTTGGCCTGGTCAGCCTGCAGCTTGGCACCCACGTTATCACCGACATCCACATCGGCAATATCGATGGAGAGGATCTCGAAGGCGGTACCGCTATCGAGTCCTTTGCTGAGCACTACTTTGGATATGTTGTCCGGGTTTTCGAGCACTAACTTGTGCGTCTCGGAGGAGCCGATGGTCGTCACAATTCCTTCACCCACACGGGCCAGGATCGTCTCTTCGGTCGCCCCGCCAACCAGCCGGGCCAGGTTGGCACGGACCGTAACACGCGCCACGGCACGCACCTGGATGCCGTCTTTTGCAAGAGCGGTGATGGGTGGGGTTTCAATGACTTTCGGGTTCACAGAGATCTGTACCGCTTCAAACACGTCACGACCTGCCAGGTCGATGGCAGCAGCCCGTTCGAAGGTCAGTCCCAGGTTGGCCTTATCCGCCGAGATGAGGGCCTGGACGACTTTATGGATGTCCCCTCCGGCCAGGAAGTGGGCCTCGATCTTGCTGATATCCAGATCTATACCTGCCTTGGTGGCCGTAATCACGGCTCTGACGATGGGTGCCGGTGACACTTTACGCAGCCGCATGCCGACCAGGTCACGAAAGATGGATACTTTAACACCGGAAAAGGTGGCCGTGATCCACAACCCGATCGGGATGAAATAGAAGAAGATGACAATACCAACAACGATGACAGCAATCAAAAATAATCCCCAGGCTGGTTCCATGATATTAACTCAGTTTAAATTTTAGTATTAACTATCGATTTTATCCTCTTTAGGAGGCTGTTTAGCAGGGTCCTCTCCGTCCACCCGGGCAGCAACAATCCTGTTGCCGCTCACCTCCGTGATCCGGATCTTTTCTCCTTTATGTATAAACTCACCGTTTGATACCACATCAACACGGTCCCCGTCGACCAGAACGGTCCCCGAGGGCCGGAGTGCCGTGAGGGCTTCCCCTTCCTTCCCGAGAAGGTTTTCTGTCGATAACGCGGTAAGATAGTCAGTTTCATCACCCGACCGGACCTTCAGAATCAATCTGGAAAACCGGGAGGTACCCGGCAGGTAACGGGCCAGTGAGACAATCATCAAAACGGAGAGCAGTAAAGTGACGAGCATGGTCCATATCGCCGAACTCAGGTTGCTTAGCGAAGGGAAATCAAGCCCGATATTGCCAACCAGTGCTGCACCGAGGCTCAGCACGACCAGGATGATTCCGGAAATACCGGTGAGACCGAAACCGGGTATGACAAAGATCTCCAGTATGATCAAGAGCACCCCCACAAAGAACAGGACGATCTCCCATCCCTGGGCCAGCCCCAGCACATAGAGCGGGGCAAAGAAAAGCAGTGCAGCCATCGCGGCAATGAGTCCGGGGATACCGAGACCGGGCGAATGCAGTTCGAAAAATAATCCACCCAGCATAAGCAGCATCAGGAGTGCACTGACAACGGGACTGGCAAGATAAGTGAGCAGCACCTCCTGCCATCGTGAATTTTCATGGATGAGCCGCGCGCTGCCCCAGTCCATCTTGAAAGCGACTTGTTCCAGCGAATTTGCTTCTGCGTTGGCCATATGATAACGAACCGCCTCATTCGTGCTCAGGGAGAGCAGCTGGCCCGCCGATACGATATTGTCGACACTCAGGTTTTCCTCCACCATCGCCTCGGCCAGGCGCGGGTTACGTCCACGGGCTTCGGCCGTCGAGCGCATCAGGCTGCGCATGTAGCTCTGCATCTTCTCCGAAGCCTTATTTCCTGATCCGTCCACTACGGTTGCGGCCCCCATGGATGCTCCGGGTGACATATAAATCGAGTCGCAGGCAAGCGCGATCATGGCACCACCGGAGGCCGCATCCTTATCAATAAAGGCGGCACTTGGGATGGATGACTCGAGAATATCTTTGCGGATATAATCGGCCGCTTCGAGAAGTCCCCCATATGTATCGATGTGAAATATCAGTCCTTCAGCCTTTTGCTCATGGGCCTGGTCGATACCTCGTTTGACGGTCTTGGCCATTTCATTGTCGATTGGGCCATTAATATTTATTATATACACCCTCGACTGAGCAAGACATGCCTGGCTTGTGAACCAAAGGCTTAACGCGACGATATAAAATAAAGCTCGTTTCATCGCCCCTCAGCTTATTTTTCGTATACTTGTTCTCTCTGTAATATAAAAAAACGGCGTTCACCCGCCACAACTATTTTTGGATAAATGAAACGCTGGGGCATGGAACATTGATTAACTCACCAAAGTATTAACATTCCATCAATTCATTATCAGCAGAAAGTTCCAACCCACCCAGTACTACCACTTTTTTATGTTCACGTTTAAGAGATTATTGTTTATTCCATGCTTATTTATGCTTTTGGCGGGTAATGTACGTGCCCAGCAGAAGGCATCGATTAATGGATACGTCAAGGATGCAACAACCGGGGAAACGCTTATTTCAGCAAATATTGCAATCGACGGGACAACTATAGGCACCAGTTCAAACACTTCCGGATACTACACACTGCCCGATATCGATCCGGGTACCTACACCTTGCTTTGCAGCTACATCGGCTATACACGCTACAGTAAAAAAATCACACTGAAACCGGGACAGACGCTTCGTCTTAACATCGATATGCAGCCCGAACGAACGCAATTACAAGGCGTGGTCGTAGAATCAAAAGCCGACAAGGAAGAGAAAAACCAAATTGGCATGTCGCGGATTTCGACAAACCTGATTAAGGAACTGCCCTCTGTGCTTCAGGCCGATGTCTTCCGTTCGATCCAGCTGCTGCCGGGCGTCAAATCAGCATCGGATTTCTCGAGCGGGCTCTATATCCGAGGAGGCAGTCCCGACCAGACCCTCATCCTGTTGGACGGCACTACTGTGTATAATCCCACTCACTTCTTTGGATTTTTCTCCACGTTTAACCCCGACGCTATCAAGGACGTCCGTTTGTATAAAGGCGGATATCCGGCCAAATATGGGGGGCGCCTGGGATCCGTGCTTGCCATTTACAACAAGGACGGAAACAGCAAGCATACCGACGGATCGGTCACTCTTGGTCTGCTGGCATCGCGGGCGTTTGCCGAAGGTCCGTACAGCAAGGGATCCTGGATGCTGGCCATCCGAAGGTCAACCCTGGAGCCGGTACTGGCCGTACTGAGCAAGACCATCAGCAACATACCCAAGTCCTTCTACTTCTGGGATGCCAACGGGAAGCTGAACTTCAATGCCGACGACGCCAATAAGCTTTCCCTGGCCTTTTATGCGGGCCAGGATTATATAAATTTTCCTTTTGCAAGCGATGCCTCTATTCGCCTGAAATACGGGAACAACACCTTCAGCACCAAATGGACCCACCTGTTTTCGAACAAAGTATTCTCCAACCTGATGCTCACCGGATCGCGCTACTTCAACTATCCCCAGTTCAATATTGCCAACACCCCATTTCGCCGTTCCAACAACGTGTATGATCTGTCACTTAGAGGCGATATCCAATACATACCGAACCAGCAGCATCAGTTTGAGGCCGGTTTCTGGTCGGGCATGCTCACCCTGAAGCTGAAAGATAATTTCAACAACCAGGATGTCTTTGCTTCCCGTATTCACAGCCGCTACAGTTCCGTGTACGCCCAGGATACGTGGGATCCATCGGTCCGTTGGCAGCTCATTTACGGGGTTCGTCTCAATTACTTCTCACGGGGGAACTACCTCCGCGTGGCTCCCCGTTTGTCGGTCGAATACCGGCCCCTCTCCAATCTTCGTTTTCAGGCAGCTTATGGCCGGTACGACCAGTTTCTTACCCTCGTCACCAACCAGGCCTTTTCCGGCTTCGATACCTGGCTCACCACGGCGAAAGGAGTACCCCCATCTTACGGCGACCAATACGTCCTTGGCGTGAAGGAGCAACCCTGGGACGGCTACGATATCAATGTGGAAGGTTATTACCGGACGATGGACCATCTGTTCGAGCTGAATCCTTTCATTCCGGATCCTGCAGGTCTCGAATACCGGCAGTTGTTCCGTTTCGGTACAGGATATGCTTATGGCGTAGAGGCGAAGCTGGAGAAGAGCTCAGGACGATTCAACGGATATATCGGGTATACATACAGTGTCACCCGCAGACGGTTTCCGGGGTTCAACCAGGACCGTTTCTTCCCGCCCCGCTACGACCGCAGAAACGATGTTACGCTGGTTGCGAATTACCAGTTGAGCAGGCGATGGAAGACCACCTTCGTGTTTACCTATGCAACGGGACAGGCTTACACCGAGCCGCTGGGGCGTACCATCATCCTGGCTCCTTTCACTTCGGGCGGGCTCGACCTGCTGACAGTCGGGAAGGTCAATGCCTCGCGCCTGCCCTCCTACAACCGCATGGACATCGGGTTTACACGCACCGGTTCGTTCTTCGGCCTGTGGCCGGCCCAGCTTCAGTTGCAGGTGATCAATGTCTATTCGCATCGCAACGTCTGGTTCTACAACTATGATTTCAACCAGAACCCGATTCAGAGAAAATCGGTACTCATGCTCCCGATCATTCCATCCATCACCTATACGATCAAATTCAGATGACCATGCGATCCACTGCTCTACTATCAGTCCTCCTGCTATTGGTGCTTGCGAGCGCATGTAATCCGTATAAGCAGGATCAATATCAGCAGCAATATGTTGTTGAATCGTATCTTGTTGCCGGCATGGGAATGCCGCCCGTCGGTGTATCCACGACTGTAGCGGTAAACCAGTCATTCAATTTCAGTGACCAGGCCGTAGGCGGCGCCACCGTTAAGATTCAACTGCTTGATGATTCCGGCAACCCGCAGAAAACGTACGATTACTACATGTATGCCAAAGGATTCTACCTGCCAAAGAACGGCGGCATTGTCCAGTCCATGCGGAAATATCGCCTGATCGTAACGGTTCCCGGCTACCAGGACACCATCGAAGCGTCTGCCATTGTGCCCAGGTCTTTTAAAACGGTCAACAATCCACCCGACAGCGTCGTGTATCAATCCGGCGACGGCATCAAACTGCAGGTAACCCCGAGCTACTACCCCGGCAGACAAACCGAATATATCGCCTCGACGGTAGCCCAGGGAACCCTCGATTCCACACGCCTCACCCCTTTCTACGCCGATATCTACAGCCGGAACAGTGCCAACCAGTTGAGTGACTATCAGATTAATAATTCCAATATCATTAATGCGAAGAACTTCACCATAAACAGCGATGGCACCATCACGATTAATTTCCCCTGGATCGGCATCGCTTATTACGGATCAAACAGCCTGGTGCTGAATGCCATCGATGATAATGTGTACGATTTCGTTCGTTCCCAGTCGGTACAGACCGGCGGAAACACCCTGCCCCCCGGCCAGATCCAGAACGCGATCATGCACGTCAAGGGAGGCATCGGCATCTTCGGCGCCATGGCCACCGATACGGTGAATGTGTATATCAAGAGAAATTAGTTATTGTTATAAATTGGTTATTGTGTTATTAGAAATTAGTTATTGGGAATTGAGTTATTGAGTTATTAAGACTTTTTCCTGTGAGCACTGTGCAATTCTTTGTCCCCTCTGTGGTTCCCTGAAACGCGCGTTAACCCACCCCTGCACCCCTCCCAGGAGGGGAGTTTTGTTTTTCCCCCTTAATAAATAGCTTGTCCCGAATGCTTTCGGGAGGGCGAAGGGGGTTGTAACCCGCGTGTCATGATCTATAAGCCATTCATAAGGCCGGGGCCAGGTTATTAAGTTATTGGGTTACTGGGTTATTAGGGTATCTCTCTGTATAACTTTGTGGTTCCCTGAGAAGCACTATTAATAACCACAAAAGGCACAAAGGTGACACCAGGTTCACAAAGATGAAGAAATGTGATTGGGGTGAGGTAAAATTATGTAAGCGTTTCCATTTTCCGGGAATAAAGCTACTTTACCTTCAAACATTTTGAACTCATGTAGCATCAGGATCAGCTTGTCGATCGAGAAAGTTTTTATAAGGGTATATGATTAAAGGACAAAAGAAACTATCGAATCCGTTTTATGTGCTGCTGAGCATGCCGTCGACGGCCATGGGATTCGCCTTGTCGGTTCAGATATCCGCTCTGAGCTGGATTCTCAGCACGAAATATGGTCTGGATATCCACGAAATTGGAATCGTGTGGGCAGCCGGACCGCTTGCCGGCATCTTCGGTCAGGTTATCGTTGGCCTGATAAGCGACAAGGTCTGGTTCTGGGGCGGCCGCCGTCGCCCGTTCATTCTTGCAGGAGGTGTTCTGGCCAGCCTGATGTTTTTCGCCCTGCCTAACATCCAGCAGATCACCGACTTTCTCGGATTAAGTGATATCCTTATTGTAGCACTATTTGTGGCCCTCACCCTTGATATGGCCATCAATATCAGCTTCAACCCGACCCGTTCGATCATCGCCGATGTCACTCCCGAGGGCGTCAAGCGAACCAAAGGATACACGTGGATGCAGACGATTTCGGGCTTCTTCGGGGTGATGGCCTACGTGGTAGGCGCCGTCTGGAGCAACTATATGCTTATCGGAACGGGCGTCGTCCTCGTGCTGCTCTTTTCCATCATCCCCACCCTTCTCATCGAGGAGCCGCGGGATCTTGAGCTGCATGATACCACGGATCCCAATTTCAGAGATCCGATTACGGCTCTCGTGCTTTCCTTCGCAATGCCCGGCACCGGGTTCTTCTATCTCAGCAAGCCGTTCCGCGCCCTTGGCTATCTTCTGCCGGCAGTTGCCGGGTATGTCATAGCCTTTACCGAGCGCAAGGTACTGTCACCACTATTGTTCGGTTTGATTATCACTCTTGCAGCCATCATTCATATCGCCTCGATTATTCTATCATTCCGGAATGCCCGGGCGATCAATATTGCCAACCCGGACGTGGATACTTCCCAAATGGATACGACCGACTGGGGACAGCTTATGAAGCTGTATGTGGCCCACGGGTTCTCCTGGATCGGCGTGCAGACGATGTTCGTGTACATCATCGCATTTATCCAGCAGAAGCTCAACCCGGCAGATGCCAACCAGACGGGACAGATCATTGCCATCTCCTTTGCCATCCTCAATACGGTCGGGTTTATCCTGCCCGTACTGGTCCTGGAGCCTCTGACCGAACGCATTGGCCGCGTCAAGACCCATTTCGGTTGCATGGTGGTGATGGCTGCCGGTTATTTTCTGATCATCAGCCTGGGAACGACAACCTTCATGCTTTATTTCCTGATGGCTGTTCTCGGAATCGGTTGGGCGGCAGTGGTTAGCCTTCCTTTTGCGATTATGTCGGAGAAAGTTCGCAAAAGTCGAATGGGTTTTTTCATGGGAATTTTTAACCTTTCCGTTGTACTTCCGCAGTTGATAGTGAGTCTCGTGCTTGGTTATTTCATCAATCTTGCGCCGGACAAAAACATCATCTTCTGGATTTCAGGTGTGTCGCTGGCCCTTTCAGCCTTCTTCTGGCTGTTTGTAAAAGAGGGCTCCTCTTTAAAATCAACGATTGTAATCAACGAAACGCCAGACATAACCGGTGCGGTTGCCGGAGCTGGTGAACCAGGGTAGCTCAGAGACAACCGACAATTGGAGGGATGTGAGTATTCACATCCCTCCAATATTGTCTGTCAAACTCAACTATCTAAGTTGGACCTATACATTAACGTGAAGTTCAAGATAAGAGGATGGCGTCTATCCAATCGCGAAAGCGTTCGGGAGTTGATCTGGCGTTATAAATCTAAACCCCGATTGGTAAACGGGGCTATTCATATTAAATCCACCACGCCGGATTTTGGTCTTCCTTTGGGATAAGATCTCTTCAGTAGGCTATAGCATACCTAAACCCCGATTGGGGTTTAATATCCTCCCCACAAAATCTACCTGTTTAATGAATAAGCGAAATGATATTATCCTTTTTTATGCCGAACTGATGTTAACATAAACATAAAATTCCCACACCCTTTTCGGAGTTACCGGCTAACATTCCAGTTTCAGCACCATTTCCGCTTTGGCCGGAATGTTCAGTTCCTTCAGATCAGTAATGGTCTCCCCTGATATCACATCAACTGCCGAGTGATAACCGTTCATACGCTCCCGGAATCAGATCAGAATCCGGAACAGCAGATACCGTCTGCTCAGATGATATGGAAGAAACTTGACTTTTTACCGGGGGTGGGTAGATTGAATCAAGCCTTTGTTATTACAGCCCATTACCATGAGGGCCAGTGCCATTCCTGAAAGGAATACTAGATGAAGACTCAAACGTTTCATCACAACCTCCTTTTTAAAGGTGAACGGTTTTAGTGATGAAGTCTTTCGAGATGTGATAATCAGGGAAGGCTCCTAATTATATTAAGAGACACTTACAGACGATTTGTTTCAAAAAATTTTTAAGACAATGGCTCCTATTCGGTTCCAATCCTTACTCATTGCAGCGGCGGCAATTTTTCTGATATCGGGATGTACACGTAACCCGGTCGATAACAATCCGCGCCTCATTCTGTCAGGAGTATTTAAGACAGACGGACTTTCTGAAAGATCTGTGAAGCATTTCACATTATTCGAAGGAAGTTTGTATGCGGCAACTAACGGAGGTGTTTACGTTCAACCATTAAACAACACGGCAAAATCCTGGACTCTCCTCGGACTTAAAAATAAACAGATTTTTGGTGTTGTCTTTTTGTCAAGTGATTCCATGCTGGTTGCTGCTGTCGATTCAAGTGGTTTCGGCAATGGTGAAAAAACCCTCTTTCTTACGGTAAACCACGGACAAAGCTGGCAACCTTTCCAGAATGGTTATGGTGGCCCTCAAATAACGGCCTATGCTGGAGGATTGGTTACGCTATCCCGACAGGGTGGAGATACATTGTTAGCTGATGGTGGGGCATGTTGCATGATCGCGCGTTCAATAGATGGAGGAAGAAGCTGGAATATCGTGAACGGGGCACCCTATTGGGGCTATTATGGAGGAAGTATCGAGCACATTTATGTCGATCCGTATCATGAGGGAAGAATCATTTCTGTTGGATCAAACGGCTTTCTAATATCATTTTTAATGATTTCCAAAGATTATGGGTTAACCTGGTCTAAAAGTGACTTATATGCTAGTTCATTATGCACGGATGTGATTACCCAGCCTGGCAATATGAATAATATGTTAATTAGTTTTTCACCCTCCTATACCGATTCAATCCGGATAAGTAAATCGATCGATGATGGAAAAACATGGATAGGGGTCTACAATGAAGCTGATATCAACACCCTAGTTCAAAATACTCAAGATGAACGCATTGTCTATGCCAGCGGACTGAATGATTCGCAGACTCTCTTCTTTGCGGCCAGTAACAACTTCGGCGATACCTGGCAAACAGTAGCTGACACAACCGGGCCCACCGGAATAACCACCAATGATTTGGTGGCTGCCGCGGTAAATGGCAAAGAGGTCCTGTTCTTCGGAACCAATAAGGGTGTGTATGAGTATGCGTTTTCGAAGTAACCGGTTACACCGGGGCTATCCCAAAAGTCATGACCAATAGTAATAGACCTAAAAATATCAGGGCTCTAAGCTTTATCTAGCGGGAAAAACCGTTCTTTCCTTGTTCCGTGGCGGAGACTTATAGGAGGTATGACCAAGTTTATCACAATGAATCGCGGGGGTGGTTTGACTGTGCAACCACTGTCCTAAACCTTCATAAATTAAGGCTCAATTTTATTATTAACACTTTTGAGACAGCCACAATGTCTCTAAAATCGGTCCCATTTGCCCGCCTGGCTTCCCATCTGATATCATCTTATTGCCTTTTCTACAGGGCAATTGCGAATGAAGCAATAGTAAATAACATGAGTCCGACGTAAACGTTGGGAGGAATCGTTAAAACGATTTATCAATGTTCATCGACTCTTAACACCCGGATTAATCCGGGTGTTAAAAGGGATCAGTCAACTTCTTAACCGTTTTTAAACGGTTTTTACCACTCCGGATTTAAATTATTCGTGCCAAGTGAGCGTTTAGACAGGTTTTCATATCTCGAACTCACGTTAAATAAGGTTTGTGTTTTTTAATACATTAAAGTTGAATGAAAGACTATACTTATCAGAAGACATCTTTCGCACAACAAACGTTAGCAATTATTTAAGACCATATAAAGATGAGGGTACTCTACGTTATCGCAATTATTACAATCTTCCTCTGCTCCTGCTCTAATAAAACGAGGGATGATGATGCAATGAAACAATCCTTGCCGATTGTTGGCACCTGGAAATTACTAACTGGAACAACGATACAAGGAAAGGATACCGTTGTTACCGACTATACGAAAGGCCAGAGCTTTATAAAGATCATCAACGATACCCATTTTGCTTTTTTCAACCATGATTTGGACATGGGAAAAGATAGCAGAAATGCAATTTTTGTATCCGGCGGCGGAAGGTATTCGCTGGATGGAAACAAGTATACAGAACACCTGGAGTATTGCAATTACAGGGAATGGGAAAACAACGATTTCGTCTTTACCGTAACCATCAGTGGGGATACGTTAGTCATCAGGGGGATTGAGAAAGTGGACAAGTTAAACGTCAATCGCATCAATATTGAAAAATATGTACGGATAGGGAATTAACTTCCCTGGACATCCGGTATTGGTAATTTCGTACGTAAGACATCCTTCGATGCTACTGATTTAAAACCGTTAACTCACAATGCTGTTGACTAACCCATACCTGCCAGGATAACTGGGAATCAGGTCCCGGGATGAACATATCCATTTAATGTGAGTTCGATATCTCGAACTCGCGTTAAATAAGTTGGCTAATGTCTTCTTTTAATTCTTTAGGATAAGACGATGTTTATATTTTGATACTAACTCCAATTTCTTCATTTTATTCGGGTTATTTTGTAAATTACGAGTATAGCGTTAGCGTCGTACCAACATTATGGCCAGGTTTATAAAACAATGCGGACAGATAAGAAAACCATCAAAGTTTGTCTTTGATACTCTTTTAAAAAGGATTTCAAATTCGGCCAACAAATAGTGGAGGCAAGAACCCACTCTAAAAAACGGGGCTTTTCCTAATAGCCTAACAAATAGAAAACCTAAAAAATAAAAAAATGATAACAGTAATTATGCAACACGAAGTCAAAGACTTCTCCAAATGGAAAGTAGTTTTTGATGCAGATGAATCCAATCGTGCGAAAGCAGGCGTTAAGCAACTGGGACTTTATACATCTGTGAAAAATACAAACGATGTAACCATGATTTTTGAAGCTCCCGGTGCTGATGTTTTAGAGGCTTACACCAATAACCCAAGTGTGCAGGAAGACATGAAAAAAGCGGGTGTCACAAGCGCTCCGGTTATTAGTGTACTTAATAAAGTATAGACACTTAAAGCTTTTGTTTATCTGCTCTAACTTTATCAGATGAATTGTAAAATAGATTTAGGATTCCCTCCTTTATTTTGTGACCTCGAGACTGGTGATTGGACAACCAAACAAATACTTCGATCAGTAGGTAGTAGATAAACCAGTCCACATTATTGCATTTAGCTTATGGCGGATGAAGGGTAAAGTTCAAGCCTCATTTTGTATCGTATGGATAGGAAGTACTTTAAGTCCGCCAAAGCCAAATGTGGTATCCTTATCTCTTCAACTCTAAGACCATCGCCGATTTCGCCGGAATACTCAGCTCTTTCAGATCTACGATCTTCTCCGCCGGTAACCACATTTATAGCCGAGTAGTATCCAGTCATTCGCTCCTGAAACCGATCCGTTGAGAACGTTTGTGCCTTGTCGGCACTGTTGAACGCTACCATCACACACTGATTATCATTGTATCTGAAATAGACATACAAATTATTCTCCGGGATAAACTGCATGAGTTTACCTTCAGAGATTACCTTCTTTCCCTGCCGCCAGTGAAGTAATTTCCTCATGTAATTAAAGATCTCGTTCTGCCCGGTGTTCTTCCTGCTTCTGTGAATGCATTGTGCGAGTCGCCCGGCCAGCCTCCCGGGAAATCTCTGCGAACGTTGCCGTCAGTACCCTGTTTGGTACCGGTCATCATCAGTTCCGTGCCGTAATAAATCTGCGGGATGCCCCGCGTAGTCAGCAAAAACGTTATCGCCATCTTATAATCGGCGGGATCATCGCCGATGGATGAAGCAAACCGCTCCAGATCGTGGTTATCCAGGAAGATCACATTCTTGTTCGGATTGTGGTACAGGAAATCCTGCGTGAGGGTCAGGTACAGCCGGGACAGGCCGATGTCCCAGCCAAATGGGGTTGAGAAGGCGGATACCATGGCATAATGCAGGGGAAAATCGGTGACACTTGGAAGATGCGAGTTATACCCCCCGCCCAGCGGAAAGTCCTTCTGCCACCAGGCTTCGGCAGGGATCTCCGGCACCCAGGCCTCGCCGACGATATTCAGACGGGGAAACTCGCGCAGTACCGCCTGCACCCACCGGGCCATGTAGGTCTTGTCCGGATAGGGATACGTATCCATCCGGATGCCGTCGACACCGGAATATTCAACCCACCAGATCGTATTCTGGATCAGGTAGGTGGCCAGCAGCGGGTTCTTCTGGTTCAGATCGGGCATATCTTTCACGAACCAGCCGTCGGTCATCTTGTTGCGGTCATAATCGGATGCATACGGATCCGAGACCGTCTCGGCGCGGTAATTTGTGTTTCCATCTTTCTTCAGGGAATGGACCCAGTCGGGCGTCGGCAGATCCTACATCCACCAGTGGCTGCTGCCGATATGGTTGTGGATCATGTCCATGATCACCTTCAGGCTGTCCCTGTGTGCCTCTTTGACGAGGTTGAGAAATTCCTCGTTGGTTCCAAATCGGCGATCGGCCCGGTACATGTCCGTCTGGCATAACCGTGATAACTGTGATAGGAAGCAGGCATGTCGGTCTCGAAGACGGGGGTCATCCATAATGCCGTAACTCCGAGATCTTTGAAATATCCGAAATGATCCTCGATGCCCTTGAAATCCCCGCCGTGCCGGCCGTTCAGATCCTGCCTGTCCGGATGCTCCAGCATCCCTTCCACGTAATCATTTCCTGGGGATTGCCGTTGGCGAAACGATCGGGCATGAGCAGATAAATGACATCCGAGCTGCTGAATCCCTGGTTGCGGTCTTTCTCCTTGTTGCGAGCCCTGAGCTGATAGATCCGGTGAAGAACATCCTTGCCATTGCTGAATGTCAGTTGAAAAGAACCGGGATTCGCCCGGTCGCTGATATTGAAATAGACGAATGTGTAATTCGGGTTTGTAACATCCACCTGCCGTTCGAGCTTCACACCCGGGATAATAAAGGATACCTTGGTTTTTCCGATGTCTTTTCCATGCACCAACAGTTGCAACTCATGATTTTTCATGCCGGTCCACCAGAAGGCCGGTTCGATTCGTTCAATCTTCGCCTGACTGTAAGCCCTTACATTACTAAGGCAAAAAAATAACAGAGCACTATTGCCCGAAAAAATTTTAAAGACTTAAAAATTGCTTTCATACGAATTCTTATCACAAATTTTGCCGACAGTTCCTTACCTTTACTAAAGAAATAAGGTCTTCGGTACTAGATTAGAGTTTAATCCTGATATGCGTCCCGTCTCTTCAATCACAACTATTGGGCAGCAACAAGGCATGGCAGCGAAGCTGGGCCTCTTACTGGTTGTGCTCTGCTTTCTTGTGATTCATCCTCCTATGGGGCATGCTCAGGAGTTCAAAAGTTTCAAGATTGCGCGGCTCAAGTACCGCGGCGGTGGCGACTGGTATAATGATCCATCCTCCTTGACCAATCTGATCAAATATACTCAAAAACATGTTCCGATCGACATCAATATTGAATATGATGACGTTGATATCGGCAGCAGGGATCTCTTTAACTATCCGTGGGCGTTTATAACGGGTCACGGGAACATCACTCTTAATGATGCGGAGGCCCAAAATCTGAGGGAATATCTCGATAACGGTGGTTTTCTTTATATTGATGACGATTATGGGTTCGATCCCTATATCCGCAAAGCAATTAAAAAAGTATACCCGGACGAGAAGTTTGTGGAACTGCCGGCGTCCGATCCGATTTATCACCAGGTATACCAGTTCCCGGATGGAATCCCGAAGATCATGGAGCATGACGGCGACCGTCCGCAGGGATTTGCCATGTTCCGGGATGGACGCATGGTGATCTATTATAGCTACGAAACGGATCTGGGCGACGGCTGGGCCGATGAGGATCTGCACCAGGTACCGGAATGGAAACGAACCGAAGCCCTGAAGATGGGGGTCAATCTGCTTGTTTATACTCTTACTCACCCCTAAGTGATGATATGCATTTTTTTGAACGGTAATTTTTTGGATATTTAGCCGTGATAAATACATGCCAATAGCCTTTAATATGATTATACCAATAGCCAGCGACCACGCAGGATTTCAGGCAAAAGAAAAAGTAAAGCTGATCCTGGAAGGAAATGGGTATATGCCGGTTGATTACGGAACTCATTCTACCGAATCGGTCGACTATCGCTGATTTTGCCGTTCAGGTCGCCGAAGCCGTTGATCGGGGGGATTATCAAATCGGAATCCTGATCTGCGGATCCGGTCAGGGCGTTTGTATGACCGCCAACAAATTCGATCAGATTCGCGCCGCCCTCGTTTGGAATCATGAAATGGCGGAATTAAGCCGCAAGCATAACAATGCCAATATACTTGTGCCTTCCCGGCAAGTTTCTCTCATGACGAGGAATTAAAGGATATTGTATTGACCTGGCTTAAGACCGAGTTTGCGGGAGGCCGACACGAACGACGTGTTCAAAAGATTTACGCATTGACCCATCACTAAAACATAGTACGCAACTATGAAAAGTCTGAAAGTTCAGGATCCTGAAGTCTATGCCATCATAGAAAAAGAAACAGATCGTCAAAACAATAACCTGGAGCTTATCGCCTCCGAAAATTTTGTATCCAAGGCTGTGCTCGAGGCGATGGGTACTGTGCTGACCAACAAATACGCCGAGGGGTATCCCGGCAAACGTTATTATGGCGGCTGCGAGTTTGTGGATGTCGCTGAAGATCTCGCGCGCGAACGTGCAAAAGCATTGTTTGGAGCCGATTGGGTTAATGTTCAGCCGCACTCGGGCGCCCAGGCCAACGCCGCGGTTTATCTCACGTTTCTGAACCCGGGTGATACCTTCCTCGGGTTAAACCTGGCCCATGGCGGCCACCTGACGCATGGTTCCCCGGTCAATTTCTCCGGGATCAACTACAACGCCAAATTTTATGGGGTCAACAAAGACACCGGCCGGCTCAATATGAATACGATCCGGGAAGTGGCGAAGAAAGTACAGCCGAAGATGATATCGATCGGTGCATCGGCTTATCCGCGCGATTTTGATTACGAGGCCTTCCGCAGCATCGCCGATGAAGTGGGTGCTTTTCTGTGGATGGACATGGCTCATACGGCCGGTCTTATCGCTGCACATCTCTTGAATAATCCCCTGCCCTACTGCCACGTGGTGTCAACAACGACGCACAAGACGCTTCGGGGGCCGCGAGGTGGCATGCTGCTGGTCGGCAAAGACGCCGAGAACACGATCGGGAAGGTGGCACCGAAGTCGGGCCGCGTCAAGATGTGGAGCGAACTGCTCGATTCGTCGGTCTTCCCGGGAACCCAGGGCGGACCGTTGATGCATGTCATCGCGGCTAAGGCGGTGTCCTTCGGAGAGGCTCTTCAGGCCGACTTTATAACCTATCAGAAACGCATCCTGGAAAATGCCCAGGCTATGGCCGACAAATTCCTGGAAATGGGCTACGACCTGGTCAGCGGCGGTACGGATAACCACCTCATGCTCATCGACCTTCGCAATAAAGGATTGACAGGCAAGCTGGCCGAAGAGGCCCTCGGCAAGGCACAGATCACGGTGAATAAGAATATGGTTCCCTTTGATACGGAAAGCCCGTTTGTAACCTCCGGCATTCGTATCGGTACCCCGGCAATGACCACCCGCGGCTTAGGTCCGGATGAATTCCGTTATATTGTGGAATTAATAGACAAGGTATTAATGAATCCTGAAAATGATACGGTAATCCGTAAAACCGCAGGTGAAGTCAATGAACTTTGCAATAAGTATCCATTGTACGATTTTGTTACTGTCTAGCGTTGTACGAACGAATTGAAACCTAACTACGGAATCGTCCGTTTAACGGTTAAGATTTTTGCGCAGCATTAAAATATTATATGAGCACTGAAACCAAAGAAACACGCCAGATTATGAATGGCGAGCCCCCAAAGGCACAACCGGCTAAGATGGACGATAATATGCCGTTTCTCGATCACCTCGAGGAGTTGCGGTGGCGTATCATCAAAGGTTTTATCGGGATTGTCGTAGGCATCGTTATCGCTTTCATTTTCTCCGGTTTCATGATCGATAAAGTGTTGCTGGGTCCGGCTCATAAGGATTTCTTTATCTATCATCTCCTGCATATCCATGCGGAGAATATCGACTTGCAAAGCAGGAAACTCCCCGGGCAGTTTTTTGCGTACTGGGGCACACTGGCAGTCATGGGAGGCATCATTGCAGCGCCCTATTTCTTCTACCAGTTTTACGCATTTATCGAACCGGCGCTGGAGTCGGACAGTCGCCGTAAGACCAAGGGTATCGTGGCGGTCATCAGTTTTCTTTTCATCCTGGGTGTTGCGTTTGGATACCTGATCCTTACTCCCTTTGCCCTGCAGTTTTTTACACAATTCAAGTTGTCCGACCTTGTCCGCAACTATTTCGATATCAACGAGTACTTCAGTTCGATGGCCATGTGGATCATTGCCTGCGGCGTCATCTTCCAGATGCCCATGGTCACCTATTTCCTGACCAAAATCGGTATTCTAACCCCTGAATTTCTTACTAAATACCGTAGGCATGCCATCGTCGTCTGTTTTATTCTTGGTGCCGCTTTGACACCGCCCGACCCCCTGTCTCAGGCTCTGGTAGCCATACCGTTGATAGGGTTATTCCAACTTTCCATTTTTATATCGAAAGTAACAGCTAAACGGCGCGATAAAGAGATCTTTGGTGAAGCCGGAAGACCGACCTGACGAATGCGACAGGCAGACAAGTCATTCACAAGCCATCAGATAATAATTTACTGTAAAGAATTCGCTGGCAACTGAACAGCTGTCAGCATTCAGCAATCAGCAGTCTGCTTGCTACAAACAGGCTGCCAATAACTTGATTCGGATGTCTGAACCCGCACCAGACCGTGTACCTAACAGGTTGATACACGAGTCCTCGCCATATTTACAACAACATGCCTACAACCCGGTAGACTGGTATCCCTGGGGTGAGAAAGCTCTTGAGAAGTCGAGGAATGAAAACAAGATGATATTCCTCAGTATCGGCTATTCGAGTTGCCATTGGTGCCATGTTATGGCTCACGAATCGTTCGAGGATCCCGGTGTTGCGGAATATTTGAACGAGCATTTTGTCCCCGTGAAGGTGGATCGGGAAGAACGACCGGACCTGGATGCGCTCTATATGGATGCCGTGCAGCTGATGAGTGGTCAGGGTGGTTGGCCGCTTAATGTGTGGCTTACCCCCCAGCTTGTTCCTGTTTACGGAGGAACTTACTTCCCTCCCAGGTCACGCCACGATAAATCGGGGTCGGGGCAACGACCCGATTTCATGACCATCCTGGAACGGCTGGTGCACATCTTCAATAATGAGCCGGAGCAACTGTCAAATCATGTCTCACAAATGCAGGATGCTTTACAAGCTGATATTCTGGATCATTTGAAGGCATCACCACTTGATCCAAAGGACCTCGACCAATCGTTCGTCGCCATCCAAAATGGTTATGATGTGAGGTACGGCGGGTTCTCGCAGGCCCCGAAATTTCCTCACCCCATGACTATCGAGTTCCTGTTCCAGTACTTCTCCCTTACAGGGAACGAGCTGGCAGCCAATATGGCATTGCATTCACTTCAGGCAATGATCTGCGGTGGAATCTACGATCAGATTGGCGGCGGCTTCCACCGATACAGCACCGACAAATACTGGCTGGTCCCCCACTTTGAAAAAATGCTCTACGATAATGCCTTGCTGCTTTCCGCTATGACCAGCGCATGGCAGATCAGTAAAGCACCCATTTTTAAAGAGGCCGTTGAGGAAACGATCGGTTTTCTAGAGCGCGAGATGACGGATGAAAACGGCGGTTTCTACAGCGCACTCGATGCCGACAGTGATGGCGAGGAAGGCCGTTTCTATGTCTGGACATCAGAGGAACTCGAACAGGTTCTGGGCAATGAGGATCTGTCGAAACTGCAGGAATGGTATCCCATCGATAAGGATGGAAACTGGGATGGATTTATCATTTTGAACCGGGGAAAACTCCCGCAAACATCCTTCACCCGAGAGTCTGACTTTTCTCCCAAAGACGATGACTGGCAACGCTTGAGAAACAAACTGCTGGAGGTGCGGGAAAAGAGAGTGCGTCCCGGTACTGATGACAAAGTTCTGACTGTCTGGAACAGCCTGCTGATCAAATCATTGGTCCGTGCCGGACGAGCGTTTAACCGTAAAGATTGGCTGGAAAGAGCAAAAAAAACGGCTGATTTCATTCTCAATACAATGTATAAGGATGGCACCCTGCACCGTGTATATAGGGATGGCAACGTGCAGCAGACCGGATTTTTGGATGATTACGGGTGTTTCATCGAGGCCCTGACCTTCATCTTTGAGGCAACAGCGCAGGAGGATTATCTTACAAAAGCACGGGAACTGACGGACGAGATGTTGCGGTTGTTCCATGATCCGGAAAATGACTCCTTTTACTATAATCATCATGGTCAGGATACCCCGCTGAAATCCGTCAGGGATATATTCGACAATGTTACTCCATCCGGAAATTCGTCTGCTATCACAGCCTTGCTCCGTGTCAGCGACCTGACCGGTGAATTCAAATATCACGAGATAGCGGTAACGGCCATCGGAAAATTAAACAAAACGGCCACTGAAAACGCGCCCTCGTTTGGATGCCTGCTTCAAAGCCTTGTACACGAGTATGCTGAGAAGCATGAAATAATCATTGCAGGTCCGGATAATGAACGTGATCGGTGGCGTACTGAATGGTCGGAAATGTACACTCCTCACGATATCCTCATCGAAGGCAATGGATTCTCAAAATCGGATCTGCCGCTTCTGAAAGGAAAAAATCCGATTGATGGTAAAACAACAGCCTATATCTGCCGGCATTTTTCGTGCAATGCCCCCATCACGGATCTTGATAAATATGTTCGAGAAATCCGGGAACAAAACCATCAAGTTTTGTAATTTCCACGTGTTCATGACGGCTTTAATTACCATTATGCTTAAAACCTGTTTCATGATTGATTGGAGAACCCGTTATAGAATCATCTCATGAATGCCGGTTTTGGATACGAACTCCATTTCAAATGTTTCTTTAACGGATGAATATTTTTCTTTTCAGACAGATACCTTCCAAATGCAACACCAGTCATTTAAGGCTTTGAAAGCTACAGTACACCTCTCTTTATTGGTTATCGTACTTGCCATTTTTTCAGGCTGTCAAAATTCAGCCAACCCGGATTTAGCAGGGCGTTACCGCGGGGTCATTGAAAGTCCGGGTGGGCAACTTGCATTCCCTATCACCATCGCCAAAACCGACAGCGGTTATACAGGCTATGTAAGCAATGGGACCGATACCCTGTCATTCTCCGGCATCAAAGCCGGACCCGATTCCGTATCGCTTGATTTCAGTTTTTATGATTCTCATCTGATTGCTGCCGTCCAGCCCAACGGTGATCTGAAGGGACGCTGGACCAAACATTCCATTGGTACACGGATCCTGAACTTGCCATTCCATGCGGAGAAGGGTGTCACCTACCGGTATCCCGAGAAAAGTACAGATGCCGACGTGTTTGATGGCGAATGGCCTACGACGTTTACAACGGCCGACTCGTCACACAGTTACCCGGCAACCGGTGAGTTCTACACGGACAACGGCAAATTATACGGTACCTTCCTTACCGAGACGGGCGATTTTCGCTTTCTTCAGGGTTATGCGCAGGACAGCACGATGACCCTGTCTACGTTCGATGGCGCTCATGTGTTCCTGTTTAAGGGGCACCTGCAGAAAGACGGTACGATAAAAGGTGACTTCTGGTCGTATACCTCTCGTGACACATGGACGGCTAAAAAGGGAAGCAATGAACTGCGTAATCCGTTTGCCATTGCCAAAATCGATCCTAAGCATCCGGATATCACATTCAATCTGCCGAATGTCGATAACCATATGATCAGCAGCAATGATCCCCAATTTAGAGGTAAACCGATTCTGTTGTATATTTTCGGAACCTGGTGCCCCAATTGCGCTGACGAGACAGCCATGCTCAGACAGATGTATTCTCAATACAAAAATACAGATTTGAAGATTATCGGGGTTGCCTTCGAATACTTTGACAGTTTTAAACAGAAAGCAGAAATGGTACGCCGGTACCAGAAACGTTTTAATATCCCATGGACACTCGTTATTGGCGGAAAGGCCGAGGCTAGTGATGTCTTATCCAGTCTTCCATTTGTCCAAAAATTGATTTCTTACCCGACGGCGTATTTTGCCGGACCCGATCATGCAATAAAATACATTCATGTTGGGTTTAATGGACCAGGTACCGGCAGTTACTACTTCAAGGAAAAGAAAGCTTTTAAAGAAAAAATTGACGACATAACTAAATGAAAATCAGTAATATATTCCGATTATCGCTTGCCGCACTCTTTATGGCTGTAATGCTTGGCGGATGCGGTAAAAACCCTTTTCGCCCCGATTACTCTCTTGTCCCGGCACCCTTCGACACGACGGGTACACCGCGCACACAGTTGAGCGATGGATTGGTCTATTATACCATAGACCCCGGATACGGCCCTTTTAAAGTTGTTCCGAACGATGCGACGACCGGAGTCCAGCTCCAATACACTCTGAGGGACAAACATGGCAAGATCCTTTCAAGCTCTTATGAGAAAAGCAGCTATGGTCTCCCCTTTGTGTATAATTTATCCGTTAATCTGAGCAACACCTCCCGTCTGGTGTATACTCAGGGATTCCGTGAAGGAGTGCTGGGGATGCACCTGGGTGAAAAAAAAGTACTGATCGTTCCACCTTCTATTGGGTATGCAGGCAGCACGGCATCTATCGCCAATGATACCCTGTACTACGATGTACAACTGGTCAGTTTTTAACTGAAACTACTTTGGAAGTTGAAAGGTATGGAAGTCAAGGGACGCATGAATGATTGTATAAATTCATGCATTCAATCATTCATATGTTACATATCAATAAATAATCTTTCAGATCTGTTATTCGATTCAGCCATTGTCGCGGTACACGCGCCGGACCCGTCGTTTCGAAATCCCGCATAAAATTTCGTAGGATATGCTTCCGATGGCGCTGCCCAGATCATCAGCCGTTATCCGGTTTTGGTCCATGATAGTCACAGGGGTACCCACCTTCAGATCATCATTGCCAAGATAAAGCATGGAATAGTCCATCGTGATGATGCCGGCTACGGGGTATGACTTTCCTCCTGCGATCATCCTGGCCTTACCGGTCAGATTCCGGAGGTACCCGTCTGCGTAGCCGACAGGTACAACGGCAAGGTAGCCATCATCCGGACACGTCCACGTTGAATGGTAACTGACTTTCATTCCCTTTCTGATGGGTTTGACGGCTGCCAGATATGACTCCCACTCCATAACCGGTTGCAGCCCCTCAACGGCAGCATCCCCGGGCCGATAGCCGTACATGCTGATGCCATGCCGTACCATCGAGAAATGTGAGTCTTTATAAAACAGGACACCACCGGAGTTTGCCGAGTGATAGATAAGATTCCTGCCAAATATATCCTGTATAGATTGAAACTTTCCGAGCTGTATGTCTACCGACGGATCATTTGGATTGTCTGCACTGGCAAAATGTGTCATGATGCCCGTCAGCCTGAGTCCGGGATAATTACGAATAGCCTCAGCCACTTCAACAGCTTCTTCCGGGTAGAAACCGAAACGTCCCATGCCCGTATCGAACTGCAGGTGATAGGAGGTGTTTTCGCCCAGCCAATCCAGTTGGGAGAGTTGACCTACGACGGCTGTAATCCCAAGTTGAGCATAAAAAGGGCCGCTGTGAACCGTTGGCGGGGCGAAGACAAGCAGGTCGTTTTTAATTCCCGACTCTCTGATTTCTACCGCTTCCTGCATTGAAGCCACTGCAAACCAATCAACCTTGTCTTGCAGGAAGTGAGCTACCTGAACCGCACCGTGTCCATATGCATCGGCCTTGATGACAGCCAGCTGCCTGACATCTTTGCCAATATGTTCTTTTAGCAATTGAACATTATGTTCCAGTCGATTTAAATAGATGATAGCCGTCGAATTGTAGAGATAAGGTTCAGAAGTCATTATAAAAAATGCAGTGTGGGAATAATGGAATAATGGAATGATGGAATATAGGGATTCTCGTTACCGGATACAGTCGCACCGAGTTAACACGCTAACCAATGACTCCTCACCTTTTCCCTAGAGCGTCCGGTACTGCTCTAACAGCCAAAAACGCATCTCATGTGCATCACACAACCCCATCATATCTCCATTTTGGAAGACTGGAACAAAATCGGCTTTATAACTCAGTTGAGGATCGTATGTCTCCAGGTTTTCAATCTCGACAAAAGTACCTGCTTCAACGGGTTTGTAAATTTCCATCAGGGATGATTCATCGGCATTCCAGTTATTTGTCAGATCGTGACCGTAAACGATGTGCTCCAACCCTTCACCATTGATGATAGGAATGATGGTTCTCGGTAAATATCGTTCATCTTTGCTGCGAATATGCTCTATGATAGACTGGGGGGTGGAGTCATCTTCAATATTTAATACCAGATCTTCAATTTTGGGGACGTACGTTAGCTCTTTGCGGCCGCTGAAGATCGTATACA
This sequence comes from uncultured bacterium, assembly GCA_963787205.1. GTDB lineage: Bacteria > Bacteroidota > Rhodothermia > Balneolales > DATFMH01 > DATFNI01. The sequence goes on along the minus strand of CAWBCD010000015.1, from coordinate 23,767 downwards.
TCATATACAATCCAAACAACCCAAGCCAGAAGGTCAGATCGCGATCATAAAAGAAATAAGACACGATTGCCACGATGAACAACAGACCTATGATTTGCTTGCCTGCCAGGTAAGTGGCCTGAGAAGCGCGGTAATACCTTTTATTTTTTTTCCAGATTAACGCTCTCAGTGCACGCCCTCCGTCGAGTGGGAAAACGGGAACAAGATTGAATCCGCCAAGCATCAGGTTAACCAGTCCCACGTTCCACGCGACAATGGATACGACATGATTCACGGGCTCAAGCACGGTAGCCAGCACATACCACATACCGGCAAACAGCATAGACGTAGTTGGCCCGGCAATGGCAACCATCAATTCATGAGACGCACGAATGGGGCGATGTCGTAACTCGGCCATCCCACCCAGAAGGAACAGGTGTATCCGCTCGATGGGCAGGTCATAATACCTTGCCGTTATGGCATGTCCCAGTTCATGTACAAGAATGGATACGGTAAGCAGTAAAGAAGTAACCCCTCCCATAATCCAGTAGTCCGCTTTGTTATGCATGAACATAAACTGAGGATAATAACGCGCACTCAGCAGCCATGCCACCAATACAACAATTAGCGGCATCATAGGATCAATGGTTATTGTAAAACCGACAAGGTTAAAATTATACCACCTAGAATCCTTCTTTTTCTTTGTACTCTGAGCTTTTTCTTCGTTGCTTTGAACCAAGGATTAACTCCAATAATTGCTTCCTCTCGTTGCTTATATAACTAAAATAAGACCTGTTACATTGTGCATGACAGAAACATATATAAAATAGTATGCGTTTGTGATAAGCACTATGAAAAATTATTAAAAACATTTTTTCTGTTTCTTCATCACCCCAATTCAAAGATGGACTTACCGTCTGCTGAAAATAAAAAAATGGGATAAATCGGGGAATTACGACCGGCCCCTACTTCCTATGTCTAGGGTTTATCATTTATCTTATTGGATATTGAGAATTATTTGTGAATCACATTTTGGGATTTGTGTTTTATCAAATGACTTTTATCTCGAACTCACGTTAACTTGTATATTTTTCCTCCCGAATATGCCTTCTTGCTTAATAATGGTATCTAAATTCTAATAAGCATCTACTATTCTTGTTTTTGAACGGACAATACATGATTTTAGTGGATTCTCAATTTTAATCGTCAAGGAAACAGGGACATATGAATTTTCTCAAGACCGTTTTTGCCAGCTTCGTTGGTTTCATTCTGGGTGTGATTATTCTCTTCCTTCTTGGATTTTTCATCCTTATAAGTATTAGCTGGTCGTCGAATCCGGAACCATATGTCAATAACAATTCTGTGCTTACTATCAAGCTCATTGGGAATATTCCGGACCGTGTACAGGAGAACCCATTTGACAAATTATTACGCAATAAAGAACTCTCACAAGTCTCCCTGAAAAACCTCAAAATGAATCTTGAGAAGGCTGCCACAGATAAGCGCATCAAGGGGATATGGCTACAGATGGATTACCTTACGGCATCCTGGGCCACACTTCAGGATGTCCGAAGCAAACTCATCCAGTTCAAAAAAAAGTCCGGGAAATTTATTTACTGCAGTACGAGTGACATTGGTTACAACGAAAAAAGCTATTACGTAGCTACGGCAGCCGACTCGATCTTCTCCCCTCCCGAGTCGTATTTCGAATTTGACGGGTTCTACCTTCAGACAACGTTCTACAAGGGATTGATGGACAAACTTGGCATCGAACCGGAGATAAGCAGAGAGGGTAAATACAAGTCGGCAGTTGAACCCTTTATCCGCAAGGATTATTCAGAAGCCAATAAACAGCAGCTAAATGAATTATTGAAAGATGTCAATAACACTTTTCTGAAAGCCGTCTCTGAACGATCCGGTCATTCCGAACAGGAACTGGAAGGATGGCTGAATGAATCACCTCATATAACAGCTCAATACGCCTTCAAAAATCACCTGATCGATGCACTTCTTTATCCGGATGAAGTCAGCCAGCATCTGAAGCACAGGCTCGGCGTTGGTGATTTTTCGCATCTGAGTACCATATCCTTCGACAGATATACAAAAGTAAGTCCATCAAAAGCGGGATTAACGATCCCGAATACACAAAATCGTATCGCGGTCATTTACGCTGAAGGAGAAATTGTGCCGATGAGTCCCACCGAATCACCTCTGAATCAAACACGATATATCACGGCAAGTGATTTTCGAGATGAACTGAACGAGATAGAATCGGATCCGGATATCAAGGCATTGGTCGTACGCGTCAACAGTCCGGGCGGCAGCGGAAGTACATCCGACCTGATATGGAAGATGCTTGAGGATGCCAAAAAGAAAATGCCGGTCATTGTTTCCATGGGTTCTGTTGCGGCATCCGGTGGGTACTACATATCCGTGGCGGCCGATACAATTGTGGCCATGCCCAATACCATAACCGGATCCATAGGGGTTTTCGGGACCAAGTTCAACGCAAAAAAAATGTTCAATAACAAGCTGGGCATCACCTTCGATGTAGTAAAATCCAGCAAATATGCCGACTGGATGATTCAGACCAAACCATTTACTGATACCGAAGCCAAGGCATTTCAGCATTTCATTGATGAATTTTATCACACCTTTGTCAGTCGCGTAGCCAAAAGTCGTGGTCTACGACCATCGTTCGTTGATTCGGTGGCACAAGGCCGCATATGGACCGGACAGGACGCACTCAAGGAACACCTTGTTGATGTTCTCGGTGACCTGGATGATGCTATTGGCATTGCCGCAAAAAAAGCGGGAATACAAAAATATACGGTCGTTATGTATCCGCATCCCAAGAGTTTCCTGGAGGCCTTCACCCGCTCGCTTGATGTACAGACCTCAACCTGGCTCAACACATTCTATCCGGGAGGGCATGAAATTAGTCGGATTGCTCGTTATATTCATGAAAATCCCCGGCAGGTCCAGGCCCTTTTGCCGGTTACGATTGATGTTCATTAAACTGTATGAAGATCGGTAATCTGACGATTGAACAACTTAGTGAAGGCCTTTTTGAGATTGGCCGTGACGGTTCGATTCACAAACTGAATAACCGCCATTTAAAAAGAGGAAGACTCCGGGAATCCGTCCCTAAAGCTTTTGGACTCCGGGCCAGTGGTGTAAATAATCCACCCGTCGGTATTGATCCTGTTCTTGTCATCAAGGATGACATGAAAATTCTGCTCGATACCGGTTTAGGGATGGGGCTGGATAACAAAGGTTACAGTAATTCAATCTCGAATATCCGGACCAATCTGGAGGTGTTTGGACTCGAACCTGAAGATATAACGCATGTAGTCCTCTCCCATCTTCACTACGATCATGTTGCCGGAATCACATACAACGATGATAATCTGAACACGCAACCGACCCTGCCCAATGCGCTCTGCTTCGTCCAAAAAAGAGAATGGGATTATGCGCTCACCCAGGTTGATAAACCTGACAAACATTTAGGGGTGACTTACGAGCTTGATGAATTGTATCGTCTGGTTGCAGACGACCGGTTCATTTTCATAGACCAGGATTTTTTTAAACTCGCAGACGGAATTGACCTGATCTGGACAGGCGGACATACGCCCGGACATCAAATCGTTCGTTTGACCTGCGATGACGACACTGCTTATTATCTTGGAGACTTGGTGCCAAACGAGCTCCTGCTTAACACCGGGGCTACGCCTCTTGATGAAGATACATCACGGACCCGTCAAATGAAGCTCACCTGGTTACGCAGGGCCTGGGAAGAAGATGCAGAATTACTATTCTATCATTCCGTCTATCAGAAGTCGGGAAAGCTGGCGAAAGATAAGTACCGCAATTACGTCCTTCAGGGGAAGGGTAGCTGAAACTACTACGGACCTTTGAGTAATGGACGTGAGAAAGAAGGAAATAGAGTGATAAGGAAGATTTAGAGAATTTTAAATGTTGAATTATGAATTTTGAATTAGGGATTGCGGGTCTTGTTTTCTGTCGCTCAGTTGTCATTATCTTAAAATGACTACGAAGCTTAATGACTTCCGCATCGAGTATACAGTGTCCATCATAACTTCATGGAAGAAACAGTCTTCAACAGAAAGGCAGGCAACTCAGCTCAATACTCTATACTCAGGACTCAATACTCTCTTTTATTGATTCATCGAGATCAGGAATTCATCATTACTCCGGGTTCCACGGATTTTATCAAGCAGGAACTCCATAGCCTCCATGGGATTCATAGTTGATAGAAACCTCCTGAGAAGAACTACTTTTTCACGCTCTGACTCGGAGACAAGCAACTCCTCTTTCCGGGTTCCGCTTTTGAAAACATCTATCGCAGGGAATATGCGTCGCTCTGCCAGTCGGCGGTCCAGCACGATTTCCATGTTACCCGTTCCTTTGAATTCCTCGAAAATCACATCATCCATCCGCGAACCGGTCTCTATAAGAGCGGTAGCAATAATGGTGAGGCTTCCCCCGTGTTCGATATTACGCGCCGAACTGAATAACTGGCGTGGTTTCTTCAGGGCCTGTGAATCGATACCGCCGGTCATGGTACGACCCGTATTGTCGGTGATGATGTTATATGCTCTTGCCAGACGCGTGAGTGAATCCATAAGGATAAGCACGTCATATCCGCTTTCGACCATTCGTTTCGCTTTCTCGAAGACGATCTCGGCAAGACCGACGTGATTTTCCGGTTTCTGATCAAACGTGGATGCCACCACTTCAGCGTTGACTGTGGATCGCTCCATCTCGGTTACTTCTTCCGGTCGTTCGTCGATCAAAAGAATAATGATCTTTGTCTCCGGATTTTTTTCAGCAATGGAATTGGCCACTTCCCGCAGGATGGTCGTTTTACCGGTCTTGGGCTGGGCAACGATCAATCCCCTTTGTCCTTTCCCCACCGGAGCAAACAGATCGATAATACGCGGCAGATAACTTGCCGGCTTACGTTCCAGTTTGTAACGCTCGTTGGGATAAATCGGCAGCAGGTCTTCGAAATCTTTACGGGAATCCATGTCCCGGGGAATTTTTCCATTCACTCCCTCAACACGAAGCAGTGCGAAATAACGCTCTCCCACCTTAGGAGGACGAATGATTCCAAGAACGGTATCTCCCTGTTTCAGCCGGAAACGTTTGATCTGAGATGGGGAGACATAAATATCATCAGGACTGGCAGCGTAGTAGTAATTTACAGAACGCAGGAATCCATACCCATCAGGCAGGATCTCAAGGGTTCCTTCATTAAGCAGATAACCGCCAAGCTGAGGCTCGATTTCCGCGACTCGTTCTTCGAGCGTCGAGGCGGTAGATTCCGGCAGGGCCTCATTCACTTTCCGTTTGTCGTTTGATCGTCCGTTTGGAACCGGCTGTGGCGAATTACTCTGTTGACCAGGCCGGTCGTCCTTACTCGTCTGCCTGTTCGACTTTGAGTTACTCTGCGGTTTTCGACCGCGCCGCTGCGGTTGCTGCTTTTCGGACGAGGCATCCACTATTTGTTGCTCTTGCGGCTTCTCGTTTGACATAATTGAAGCATTTTCGTGTCGATGTGAACGGTGAACATAACTTCGTTTACCTTCCGTTGACTCTCTTTCTTTTTCATTATTTGTCTTCGCTTGCACGCCATTCTTGTGATTATTGGCGTGCGATATGTTGCCAAATTCCAGTTCAGTTTGTGAACGGGAGTTTACATATTCACGAATCCGATCGATAAGGGTCTGCTTTTTAATACCCGTAACCGGCTTAATTCTCAAAGTCTTAGCCAGCTGTTGAAGTTCTTTCAGGGTTTTTTGATGCAGTGAATCCAGATCGTTCAGATCCAACTCAATCAAATGGACCTCAGACATGGTATACGTTTCAAATTTGCGTTATTTCGGTATGCAACCAAAAGATATGTTCAAAGAAAAAATTTTGTACTAAACACTATGTAAGGGGAATAATACTGCTCGACCACGCGTCACACCACAGCTACCGTTTCAAATGGGATTGAGAGAATGAATCCAACTTTTGACAGTAGAGTAAAGATAAAAACTACCACCGAAAATTACGAAATCATCTTTAAGTTGGTTGAGTATCAGGACTACCTCATCCTCTTTGTCAGGTAAGCGTTCAATCTTCCCGAAAATTGACGCAACATCAACATAGCAAGCTGCTCGCGGTGTCTTAAGATTATAATAAAGGATTTTTTTGAAATCCGAAAACCACTCACCCACATTATCGGTGAGTTTATCATTCATTAAACTACAAATTAGCACTGGTTGCTGTCCTTTGAAACATTCCCTGAGGGTTTGTTTCTGAATTTCCCAGGCTTCTGGATTGTGAGCAGCATCAAAATACCATTCCCTTCCCTTTATTAAAGGCTCAAAACGACCAAATAATTCCGCGTTTGTTGGGAAATGGTGTAACGAAGCGGCGTATTCATTCCAAGTAACGGGATAAATCGCAAAAAGTTGTTTAACAACCGACCACCCTATAGCAAAATTTACAGCACCCGTTGCCTGAATATAATCACTTTTTAAATAACGCTCCTTATTATTGTCGTTAATATAGTACTTTCCGTCTCTTTGTCGAGGTTCAAGAAGGCTTGATGCAATCACTTGCGCATTTTTTTGTTCAGCAATGTTCTGAATTACCCGTAATGCTTTATACGGAATTGCTCCGAGAACAACAGGTTTATTATGTTTTATGATACCTGCCTTCTCAGCCGCTATTTTTTCGAGGGTGTCACCCAGAATCTCCTTATGATCCATTCCAATACTCGTAATGACGCTGACCAACGGACTAACAACATTGGTAGCATCCAGCCGGCCCCCGAGTCCGGTCTCCAGGATCACAAGGTCGATTTTTTGTTCTGCAAAGTACCAAAAAGCCAAAGCCGTAAGCAGTTCAAAATAGGTACAGGGTTGCTGACTGAGAATTTCTTCATTCTGTTTGAAAAAAGACAGGATTTCTTCATCCGGGATCTCGATTCCGTTAATCCTGATTCGCTCATTCAGACGAATCAGATGAGGCGAGGTGTACAAGCCCACTTTTAGTCCACGGTCCCTGTAAACCCTGGCAAGCATGTGACAGACCGTTCCCTTACCATTCGTACCAGCAACATGAATGCTGGGATACTTGTTTTGTGGATTATCAAGCCTGTTTAACAGACTGGTAATCTGCCCGAGGTCCATATTCGCAGCAGAAGCGCCTACGTCCTGGAAACGTGGGATTCGGTTAAGCCATGCGGCAACATCCTCAATGGTATTAAAAGAAAATTGTTTATCCATATATTAGAGGAATAGCTGAATGCTGGTGTAACGGATTGCCGGGGAACTCATAGCCGACAATAAACAGCGATTGTGTTTTTCTCATCCACTATTCCATCATTCCAACATTGTGTCATTCCAATATTCTCTATGTTTTATTCCAGGTTAATTCGCCCCGTAATATTTCGTCTTGATTCGGAAAAGGCTCATCATTCTACAATGATGTTTGCCCGGTATTCCGGCTCGAATTCATTGCTTAAAAGCCTGGCACACAGTCTCTACGATTTTCAGAGCGCCCGGCTGGGACAGGTGCGATCCGGTATCTTTTTCGACAATCCGATAGGCCTTGCTGCCGGGTTCGATAAAAACGCAGAAGCTATTGGCTTATACGAGTCGCTTGGATTAGGTTACGCAGAAATTGGCAGTATCACAGCACTCCCAAGTTCAGGTAATCCCAGTCCCCGGGCTTTCCGCCTTCCGAAAGATCATGCCCTAATCAATCGAATGGGTCTTAATAACGAGGGGGCATCCCGAATTGCAGAACGAATCAGGGGTAAGATAGCAGGCATTCCCATCGGGGTCAATATCGCTAAAACGCATGATCCGTCGATTTTCGGAGAAAAAGCTGTCGAAGACTACCTGACAAGCTATCGAATCGCCACCACAGTCGCCGATTATATCACCGTAAATATTTCATGTCCCAACACCAGTGAGGGAAAAACATTCGAGGATCCGGCTGCTTTAAAAAACCTGCTGGATGCCATATTCAACGAACGAACGTCGCACGATCCACCCCTGTTCATTAAACTTTCCGTCGACCTGAATGAAAACGAAACTTCTGATTTGGTAATGGTATGTGAACATTATGGAGTCGACGGATATGTATGCGGCAACACATCAAACAACCGGACGAATCTCACAACACCAAAGGGGAAACTCCACGAAATAGGGAGTGGCGGGTTAAGCGGGCGGCCAGTTGCAGGAGCAGCCAACCGGTTGATCAGAACAGTACGAAATCAGGTACCTGATGAGCGAACAATCATCGGAGTAGGCGGGATCGATTCATTCGGAGCGGCTTTGGATAAATTCCATGAGGGAGCCGATCTCATACAAATATATACCGGACTGATTTACGAGGGCCCCGGCCTTATCAAACAGGTTAACCGCCATCTGGATCATTTCCTTACTCAACACGATATAAAAATGCCTGAACTTAGGAAGTACCTGCAAAACAATTGAGAGACCTGGGAAACAACGCAACCACTCCCCCTCTCATATCTCATATCTAATGTCTCATGTCTATTTCTTCGCCTTTTCCTTGGGCATTTTCTGGATCGCTGTTTCAAGAGCCTGGATATCCTCTCTCTTGTTATACGTCGGGAAATAGCTTGTGATCTGATTCAGGATCGTCCGGGCGCTATCCCAATAGGCACCCTGATAGGGATAGTATTCATGAAACGGAGGTGGGGTGAGGGTTGAATCCGATATTTGCTTCCATTTTTTCTGTTCATCCTTACTGAGTTTGCCGGTGTCTCGCAGCTTCACCTGTGCCGTATCTTTAAGATTCTGAAATTGGTCCTCTTCCTGCTGCCATTTCTCATGCATTTGATTCCATTTATCGGCGAGTTGCTTGTAGCTGGTATCTTCTTTAGCCGCAATGATATAATATTGTGCTGCATTGTATAGCGCATCTGGTGCGTAATTAGATATGGAATAGTTCAGACCAAAAGAACGCAGACGTTCGGCAGCTTTAACAGGCAGCATCTGCTTTGTTGAATCGAGAAGCTGATAATAGAACTGTCGCAATGTGTCGGACGCAACCAGTACGTCTTCCCCGTTTGCCGCGGCTGTGGCTGTGGAATCCGATATGAGGCCTAACGATTGTAGCTGCATGGCATAGGCACTCCGGGGATACATGGATACAACAGAATCGGCCCATGCCTTTGCGTGGGTACTGTCACCCCGATCATTATACAACTGTGTAAGAGAATACATCGCCTGTGGAGACACGTCCGTATCCGAATATTTATGAATTATTTTGATGTAGTAGCTGATGGCACTGTCCGGCATATTCAGTGAGAGATAAAATACATTACCCAGTTCATACTGATGTTCCGCAATCTGTCTGCGTGTCTTGGCCCGGGCATCGGATGTCAGCGGTACATTCGACAGATCGACTTGAATGTTTCTTTGCAGTTCCTGATCTGACATAGCATTTGAGACGACCGTTGTTGTATCGGCCCCCGCCCGTGCCAGCTCACTGCGTACAGCAGCCATCCGTCGCCAATTGTCAACAAGCGGCCGGTCGCCCCATATCGCACGAAAAGCCTGACTGGACTGGAGTACCAGCGAGGGATTCTCATAGTTCAAAAAACCATAATCACCCTGTTGCTGCTCCCTGTTCTTTATCTCGTCGACATTCACTAATGTGTTTCTCTGGTTATTCCGGCTTTTTATTTCTTGTTTCAACTGTTCGAGTTTCTGCTTTTTTACTACCGCAATAACGGAGTCAAACCTCTGTTTGGGAAGTGATCCCAACCAATACAGGCTATCTAAATTGTGAATCTGCCTGCGCAACTTTGCATACTCACCAAATGACTTCGCCAGTTCAGTTGCATTAAATGTAGTGGGCAGCTTTGCCAGGTCGCGTGCGGTCGAGGAAGCAGAATCAAAATAGGCGGCGGCTGTTGTAAAATTATGGTAGTGATCCCGATAAATCATACCGAGTCCGTAGTAAATCTGAGCTTTGGTATTCGCGTCCGGTGGCTTGACATTGTTGTGAAGGTTCTGCTTGTAAACATCCAGTGCCTCGCCGAACCGGTTCATCGCTTCCAGTGTCCGGCCAATCTGATACTCCAGCTGGGGAAGGATATCATAGTTTTTGTCATCCTTGCTCATAGCAGTAAATATCCTAAGCGCCTGCCCCGGATGTCCTCCTTCTCGTGCAACGATTGCCTGTTTCTTCATTGCCGCTGAGACCAATTCATATTCCGGGTGCGTGTCGTCGACATGACCATATGATTTAAAAGCATCGGCAAAATCGCCGGCTTTCTCCTGGAGCTGGCCTAAAAGAAACCAGGAACGTGCTTTAATCAAGCGATCCTTAAGTTCAGGCAGAGCTTTTTTAATAGACGAAATAGCCGATCCATACTCTTCGGCACCGACCTGCAACTCCGCCAATGCCATGATAGTCTCTGATCTCAGATGCTTGTTCCATCGAATATCCGTATCCCCTAACTTGCGTTGCAGATAATCGATGCCTTCATCGTACGACTTCATCTCTATGTACGTGCGTCCTTTCCAGAAGGCAGCACGTTGTTGCATTGCAGCGCTCTTGGTCGTAGTTGACAGCTCATCAAACTTCTGTGACGCAGAAAAAAACTTGCTCTCATAAAAATAGGACTGTCCTATCAGAAGAAGTGCATTATCAGCCCATTTTGATGTAGCATGATTCCGGAGTATGTCCGCACTTTTGCTGATTGCCTGATCAAAATTATCCGCCCCGACATTCAGGGGTTTCGTAAACACAGACAGGGGCTCTTCCACATTGATCGGGACCTTCTGCTTCTCGATCTGTTTCAGTCCGTCTTCATATTGGTGTTTCGCATTATAAAAAGTGTTGTAATAAGCGGTGAAATTATTCAACGAGCTTTTTAAAACACCGTGGCAACCACTCATAGACACCAGCAGCGACGATGCTACCAGAAACGGAAATATGTTTCGATGACGATACACTCAAGATATAGTACTAATTTTTATCATATTGGTACGTCCACGCTCGGCAATGGGCATACCTGTCGCTATTACCACACGATCACCTTTTTCTACCAGACCTTCCTTCTTCAGGTAGTTCTCCATAAGCTGGACACTTTGATCGGTATCAAAAATTTGTTCCAGGCGTACCGGTGTAACGCCCCACACCAAATTTAGTTGTCGAAGCACCTCCAGACTTTCGGTAAATGCCACGATAGGAACACGGGGTCTGAATTTGGCAATACGCCGAGCCGTTGTTCCCGAATGGGTAATGGTGGCAATCACCTTCGCATTGATGTTCTCTGATAAACGTACGCAGGAATAACTCAAAGATTCAATAACCTGTTTTTCTTTCCATTCGGGAACATGGAAAGACAAGCTGTTATAGAGACTCATCTCATGCTGTTCAACAGTCCGGCAGATCCTGTCCATCACCTGCACTGCTTCCATCGGATACTTGCCTGAGGCCGTCTCACCCGACAGCATCACGGCATCGGTACCATCCATCACTGCATTTGCCACATCAGAGCTCTCCGCCCTGGTTGCACGAGGGTTGGTGATCATCGATTCCAGCATCTGGGTTGCCGTTATCACCGGTTTACCCAGATTCCTGCATTTCCTGATGATACTCTTCTGAATGAGAGGCACCCGTTCGCTGGCTATCTCGATTCCAAGGTCGCCACGAGCCACCATCACACCGTCACTTTCTTCAATAATCTGATCAATTACGTCAACGGCTTCCGGTTTCTCAATTTTTGAAATGACACCTGCATTGCTTCCATTGGCGCGGATCCTTGAGATAAGATCCTGCACATCACGAAACGACCGCACAAACGAGAGGGCCACCAGATCTACACCTTTCGAAAGTCCGAATTCAAGATCTTCGATATCTTTCTGAGTGAGTGACGGAATGGAAATATGGACATTAGGCAGATTGACACCTTTCCTCGATTTCAACATCCCCCCAACAATCACCTTTGCTGTCAGAGCTTCCGCATTCTTCTTCAGAATACGCAACTCCAGCAAGCCGTCGTCCATGAGAATCGTGTTGCCCTCTTCGGCATCATCAACCAACCGTTCATAATCGATAGGGATGACACTGCTGCTGCCTTCCACATCTTCAGGTGTGATGGTGACGGTGGTATCGTTCTTAAGAAGCTGAGCACCATCCTTCATCATCCCAACACGAATTTTTGGCCCCTGGAGATCCATCAGGATGGGAATGCTGGACTTAAGCTTCGATGAAACCTTCCGTATTTCCTGGATGACTTTTAAATGACCTTCGTGCGTGCCGTGTGAAAAATTCAGACGAGCCACATTCATCCCGTTGCGTGCAAGCTCTTCAATTTTATCTATGCTGTTTGTACTCGGACCAATGGTGCAGACTATCTTCGTACGTCGATTAATATTCCTCATGCGGTTTCTTAATTATTTGCTAAAGGGCAAGGTTACATATATGAAAACTAACTTCCAATGAGTAATAGCGTAATCATCACCCAAAAATAGGATATTCCAGACTTTCGATACAGCGGAATGATAAAGAGTGGCCAACTTCTTGCCAGCTTAAGTTCCACAGTGAAGGTTAAAAATAGACAATATAATCGAAGGCTCATTCTTCCTTTTTGACTGTGAATCCTTTATGAGCCCGTGCTGTTATAAAAAATAGATACATCATCTAAAACTTCGATTCATGAATATAAAGGAGCGTTTATGATTACCCGCGAAAAACTACTCGAGCTTATTCATAATCAAAACAACTTGAATATCTCCTTGTTTCTTCCAATGGAAATTAAAGGGGATTTGGTTAAACAAAACAGCCTGAGATTTAAGAACTACGTCGGTAGAATAACGCAGAATCTTAAAAATTATGGCACTGATGAACGGCTTATTGATAGTCTTATCGAACCGCTAAGGGATATGATATCCAAAGATGATTTTTGGCAACATCAAAGAGAGGGTCTTGCCGTTTACCGTAATGCCGATGTTTTTGAAACCTTCCGGTGTCCGGTGCGATTCAACGAACAGATCTACATGGGACCCTATTTTCAAATTACCCCATTGATCCCGCTCGCCCAGGAAAATCAATCATTCTATCTGCTGACCTTGAATAAAAATGATATTCAATTGTTCAAAGGTGATCAGGATGGATTGCATCGAAGACTCCTGGAAAATACCTCGGTTAGCCTTGAGGATTATTTAAAATATGATGTCCATGAAAAACATCAGCAGACGCGTTCGATTTCTGGAGGAGCCATTTTCCATGGGCAATCCGTGACTGATGAGGAAAAGAAAAAACTTATCAGTTTCCTTGCCAGAGTTGATTCAGGGGTGCTAAATATTATTCAGAAAGAACCCTATCCATTAATTCTGGCCGGTTCGGAAACCATCACCTCTCATTACCGTCAGGCAAATCACTATAACGATCTGATTGAAACACCGATCACTGTGAATCCTGCAAGCCTTGACCAAAACGAGCTATTGGATAAGGCACGTGATGTCCTCCGGCCATTGATCACCACCTCTCTTCAAAATGCTGTATCGCAATTCGGAGATCTTCAGCGCAGCAACCAGGCCTCCTATGATCTTGATAAAGTTGTTAAAGCGGCTCATTATGCAAAGATCGATCGTTTGTTTATCGCCCGGGACAGCAAGCAGTGGGGTAAATACGATCCTGATCAGGATTCGGTTTGGATTCACGCCAACGACGATGACCACGCATATGATCTGTTGAATGCAACAGCATGCAAGGCTATGAGCAGCGGCAGTAGCGTTTTTGTCCTGCCAAGTGAAATGATGCCGGGGCATAACACAATTGCAGCCACCTTCCGATATTAATAACAAATAGCTTACTGTTTGAATTAGTGTACTTTATGACAGAAAATGGGATGATGGAATAGTGGAAAGATGGGGAGATTGTATCTACTTTGTCTTGAGTGTTGGATCTTTACCGAAAGAGCACGAAATACTTACAAAAAGGCTGCCATGAGTATCACGCTGTTCATTCTGGTTCAACCGTATTAGCATTTACTATACATCAGTTAACAAATACAGATGTTGAAAATTGAAATCGATCAATCTCAACATTTGAGCATCCCTAATATTCAATATTAAGCAGAGTCATGATAAAAATACTAATCGCTGATAAGCTATCCCCTGTCGCTGTTGAAAAACTGGAAAAACTGGGGGCAGAAATTGAGTTCAATGCTGATTTAAAGGCGGACGATTTGCCGGGTGCTATTGGGGATAGGGAGGTTCTTGTGGTACGATCTACAAAGGTGACATCTGAAACGATTGAAGCCGCTCATAACCTCTCATTGATTATCAGGGCAGGTGCCGGTGTCAATACAATCGATCTCCAGGCTGCCAGCATCCATGGGGTACACGTTGCCAACTGTCCCGGGTTGAATACGGCGGCCGTCGCTGAACTGGCCCTGGGTCTGATCATCTCTTGCGACCGCCGAATCCCGAATGCAACGATTGACATGCGCGACGGGAAATGGGAAAAAAAAGAATATGGCAAGGCCGGTGGTTTAAAAGATCGTACCCTTGGCATTATTGGTCTTGGATCGATTGGCAAGGCACTGGCGAAAGCAGCACAGGGACTCAACATCAATGTCATCGGGTGGTCCCGCAGCCTGACCCCCGATCTGGCTGAACAGATGGAGATAGGATTTTGCCAGACGCTGCAGGAACTTGCAGGGAAGTCTGACATCGTAAGCGTTCATCTTGCCGCCACTCCGGAAACCCAGCACATTGTCAATGCTGATTTTCTGGAACGAATGAAAGACGGGGCTGTTTTTGTTAATACCTCACGTGGGGAAATTGTCGATACAGAGGCTCTGAAAAAGGCGATTACTACAAAAAGGTTGAAGGTTGGCCTGGATGTTTATGAAAACGAACCCGGCAGCAGTGATCCTGAATTTCACGATACGGAACTCGCGGCCGCCGTCATGTGCACACCGCATATTGGGGCGTCCACCGAGCAGGCTTCCGAAGCCATTGCCCAAGGGGTGGTTGACAACGTTGAGTACTACCTGAATACAGGAAGACCATTACATTCGGTTAACCTGAGAGGCAAACGCTCCCACATCAATCTTGTGGTTCGCCATTTCAACCGTGTGGGCGTGCTGGCCGGCGTGCTGGATGTACTCAAAAATGTCGGAATCAATGTTGAGGAGATGGAAAACACGATCTTTGATGGCGGACATGCAGCCTCGTGCAACCTTGTGCTGGATAAGACTCCGGATAGCAGCAGCCTCAAACGTCTTGACGACATGGACAATATCATTCAGGTGATGCTCAAATAGTTAAACACGCTGATTGTATGCTTACACGATATATCGAAAAATGGTGGATCATTCTTTTACGCGGCCTGTCGGCCATAGTACTTGGGCTGCTCGCAATGACATAGCTGATCGGTATTTATGCTTTCTTTTTGGGGATTATACCGGCAGGCCTTTCGCCCAGAGTACGGGTGTTGCAGGAACGCTAATCATGCGAACGAGTTCATATAAAAAAGGAATATTATGTCCCAGCCAATTCATCTGAAAATCAAGATAGATCCTCAGCCAATGGAAAAATGGGGTACAAAACCCGATCTTAACAACTGGGAAAATGAAGGCGGGGCAATTTATCCGAAAACATTCAATAAATTACCTGACTATTGTCCGGTACAGCAGGGAGATATTCTGAAAGTTGCAGGCGGTCGTCTTGTAACAGAGAATGAGGAATATTTCTATGAAATAATTGTGGAAAAACAGATGGATACCTAACCACTTTCAATACGTTTATATATTTTGCTTTATGAATAATGATGGAGAACAGAAAAAACTGGCAATTCTTATTGATGCAGACAATGCCACGCCTACAATAATCGATGGGCTAATGGCAGAAGTTGCCAAGTATGGAATAGCCAGTGTAAAAAGGATTTACGGTGACTGGACCAACCCTCATCTTAACGGATGGAAAGAGATTTTGCTTGAGTATGCGGTACAACCTATTCAGCAGTTCGGTTACACAACCGGCAAGAATGCGACCGACAGCGCGATGATTATTGACGCTATGGATCTTCTCTACACCGAAAAACTGGATGGATTCTGTCTCGTATCCAGTGACAGCGACTTTACCCGTCTGGCAGCCCGGTTGAGAGAGGCTGGTTATACCGTTTATGGATTTGGTGAGAAAAAAACCCCAAAGGCGTTTGTTGGGGCATGTGATAAGTTTATATATACTGAGATACTGCGTAAGGATGAAGTAAGTGAGTCACCTAAGCGCAAATCTGCCAATCAATTGAAACAGGATACCAGGCTTATTAACCTGCTCCGGGACGCAATCGAAGACTCCGCCGATGAGAGCGGATGGGCATACCTTGGCAATGTCGGACAGAATATAGCCAATAAGTCATCCGAATTTGATCCCAGGAACTATGGCTATAAAAAACTTGCGGAGCTCATTGAAGCCATACAATTATTTGATATTGATGAACGAAGTAACGAAAATGCTCCCGGTAAGTCTATTTATATCAGAGACAAACGCCGAAAAGGGAAGTAACTTTGAATAATATCTGTCATTACATGGTGTGTGTTATGACCAGAAGGTTAAACAGGCAGGTCGGAAACGTGTCTCTGTCGGCTTGTGTTATCGATGTAAATTGCCAGTCATCAATCTGCTAAGGAGATTATACGCCATGGCCACGTCAATGTTGTCACAAAGATTAAAAAGCCTTCGCATACTGTCTCTTTGCCTGCTCTCCGGCTTCATACTGTGGTCCTGTAGTAACGAACGAAATCCAAATATCGAAATGGGTTCGGGTTATCTTTTCAAGGAAGGCTATCCCGAAGTTCGTGTTGCAGCCATAGGATTATTCGACGCGCAGGGAAATCCCGGCATCGATGTGACAACGGACGTTGTATATAAGAGCCTGGTGTGGAAAAAACTCACTGCTGATTACACTGCCGGCTTTAGCCTCGATATAAGCATCACCCCTGAAAAGGGTGATACCAGCAGCAGTGGATCAACGCACACATACACGTTCTCGATTGCACGCAAAAATAAAAATATTGTCCACAGTGGCGACACTTACACCGTTGAGAGACGGTTTGCAGTGAACCCGGGAAATTACAAAGTCCAGGTAACGGTCATGGACAATAGTTCCCAGAAACAGACAGTACGTGTTGCTGAGGCGGAGCTACCGGCTCCCAACTCCACCACTACAACGATGACAAATGTGCTCATGCTCGGGCGTAATAATCAGAGTGAAACCAAAAACAGGTTTCTGCCGGTCACTACGTACGATGTCCCTGCAAAGCTCGACACCCTCCGCTTCGAATTTCAGTTAAACAAACCGACGGGAAAGAATCGCGTGGAAGTGAGGATGCAGCTCATTAAGTTTGCCGCCGACTCGATGCCGCCACGAATGATGTCTGCTCCGATGCCTAGTCCGTCTAACATTCAATACAAGGGCATAGACTACGACAGCAGGACGATAGTACAGGAACAACGGCGTATCCTTACCACGGAAACCGGGAATATTCTTATCCAATACCCGATTCCAAGGCCACCAAGAGGCAACTATCGTTTCCAGGTTAACATTTCAGGCAAAAGTGTATCAAAAACAGACTTCAAAGCCCGTGACTTTGGCGTTAAAAGCACCAACTATCCCTATGTAGAAACGGTCAGAGAGCTGGCGGCCCCGCTGTATTATCTCATGGATCGCAAGCAGTACAAAAAGCTAATGAGCTACAGCGATCCCGATTCCATGAAATATTACATGGATGAATTCTGGCTGAGCCATATCAAGGATCAAAGGATCGCCAAGCAGGTAATTGAGCTCTATTATAAGCATGTCGAAGAAGCTAACATGCAATTCAGCAATTACAAGGCCGGCTGGAAAACGGATCCGGGCATGATCTATATCTTATTCGGCCCGCCCTACTATGTTTACCGATCGCTCAATCAGATGCAGTGGACCTACGGATACGACCGATCCGATCCGGACCGCAACTTTTACTTCGTTGAACCTAAGATACCGAGCAAGTTCTATCCATTCGACAATTACATTCTGCAACGCCAGAACAATTATTTTACCCTAAGATACCAGCGAGTGCAGGACTGGTTGTCAGGTTATATACTCAAGGCTCGTTTTTAGATGATCCTCACTTAACAACGAAGTTGATGATCTTTTTAGGTACGAAAATCTCTTTTACCACATTCCCTTCATCGAGATATTTGGCAACCGTTTTATGTTGTCGGGCCTGATCGAGCACATACACTTTATCCGTAGCTTTTTCGCTGGGCACTTCGATTTGTCCCCGCACTTTACCGTTTACCTGTATGGCATAGACGTGAGTTTCGCTTTTCAGATACTCCTCTTTCCACTCCGGCCAGGGTTCGTAAGCCAATGTGTTGTCATTACCAAGACGGTTCCACAGTTCTTCGGAGACGTGTGGGGCAAATGGTGAAAGCAGCCTCATATAAGTCTGCATAATCTCACGCGGTTTTTTTTGCCATTTCTGAGCCTCATTATTAAAGATCATCAATGCAGATATGGCGGTATTGAACTTGATCGATTCGATATCCCGGGTGACTTTGCGGATGGTCTCATGCAACACTTTCAATTGTCCGCGGTCGGGCTCAGAGTCAACGACATCGTTGTTCAACTTGCCGGTCTCTTCATTAATGATAAGACGCCAGACACGGTTCAGATAGCGAAATACGCCTTCTACACCCTGCGTACTCCACGGCTTCACCTGTTCAAGCGGACCCATGAACATCTCGTAGAGCCGGAGGGCATCGGCTCCGTATTGCTTGACCACGTCGTCCGGATTGATCACATTGCCACGCGACTTAGACATCTTGAAGGATCGGGCATCGACAACGTTGTTTGTACCTTTGATGACAAAAACATCCCCTTTTTTCTCGACCTGCGACTCATCCAGCTTGACCGGAGTCCATCCCTCCTTTGGGCCGCTCTCGTCAAGAGACACATACGCTCCGTCTTTATCCGTATAGGCCGTATACTCCATCTCGCCCAATATCATCCCTTGGTTCACAAGACGCTGAAAGGGTTCTTTAGTGGAAACAACGCCAATATCGTACAACACTTTATGCCAGAAACGGGCATATAACAGGTGCAATACGGCATGTTCGGCGCCACCGATATACAGATCGACGGGCATCCAGTATTTTTCCTTTTCCTTGCTCACTGGTCCCTGTTCATAATTGGGATCGATGTATCTCAGAAAGTACCAGCACGACCCGGCCCATTGCGGCATGGTGTTGGTCTCGCGTTTAGCCGGCTTCCCTGTCTCAGGATCTATGGTATTTACCCATTCATCGATTGCTGCCAATGGTGACTCGCCCGTGCCGGTTGGCTGATAGCTGTCTACTTCGGGCAATGTTACAGGCAATTCGTTTTCGGGCAGAGCGCCGGACTTGCCATCTACATGAATAATGGGGAATGGTTCGCCCCAATAACGCTGGCGCGAGAACAGCCAGTCGCGCAACTTGTAGTTTACACTCTTTTCTCCAAAACCCTTCTTTTGAAGCCAGTCGACAATCTGTTCCTTGGCTTTGGGTACAGACAATCCATTTAGTGATACTTCATTATTCGATGAATTCACTATGGTGCCCTCTTCGGTATCCGTAAAGGCTGCCTTTGTCACGTCGCCGCCGGCAACAACTTCAACGATAGGGAGATCAAATTTTTGCGAGAACTCCCAGTCGCGTTCATCATGACCCGGTACAGCCATGATGGCACCGGTACCGTAGCTCATCAGCACATAATCGGCAATCCATACGGGTATATTCCCACCCGTTGCCGGATTGACGGCATAGCCACCGATAAACACCCCGGTCTTTTCCTTGTTCAGTTCTCCCCGGTCCAGATCCGACTTGTGGGCCGCTTGTTCGCGATATGACGCGACGGCCTCTTTCTGAGCATCGGTCGTCATCGCATCAACCAGTGGATGCTCCGGAGCCAGCACCATGTATGTCGCACCGAACAGCGTATCAGGCCTCGTTGTAAAAACGCGAATTTTGTCACCCGACCCGGCAACAGGGAAGTCGATCTCCGCGCCGATCGATTTACCAATCCAGTTGCGTTGCATTTCCTTGATCGACTCCGGCCAATCGAGATCATCCAGATCCCGGAGAAGACGTTCCGCATATGCCGTTATCTTAAGAACCCACTGCCGCATAGGCTTACGGATTACGGGAAAGCCCCCTACCTCGCTTTTACCATCGATCACCTCTTCATTGGCAAGGACGGTACCAAGATCCGGACACCAGTTGACCGGGGCATAATCTTCGTAGGCAAGCCCCTTTTTGAACAACTGAAGGAAAATCCATTGAGTCCATTTATAGTATTTGGGATCGGTTGTGTTGACCTCACGATCCCAATCGTAACTAAATCCGAGCGATTGTAGCTGCTTGCGGAAACGCTCGACGTTCTGTTCTGTGGTTACCTTTGGATGCGTACCCGTCTTAATAGCATACTGTTCCGCAGGCAAACCAAAGGCATCCCATCCAATTGGATGTAGCACATTGAAACCTTTCATCCGTTTGTAACGGGCAGTAATGTCAGTGGCGGTATAACCTTCCGGATGACCTACATGCAGACCAGAACTGCTTGGATATGGAAACATATCCAGTACATAAAATTTCGGTTTTTCCCGGTCGGAATCATCTGTTTTAAATGTTTTATTCTTTAACCAATACTCTTGCCATTTCGGCTCAATCTCAGAAGGTTTATACGCTGACATACGGTTTTCTTCGCTTCTTCTATGTTATTACTATTCTTATGCTAACGATTTATATCGACAATCAGTCTAGAGCAAATATCCTCATTATATCTAACTGACAGCTATGAGTCGGGAAGATACAGTTTTTTGAAACTTTTTGTCCGTTTCGATAAATCTGCTTTCATATTTCTGAAATCATCCATTACTGTCACTGCTTTTTATCTGTTATATTCCTGTGAACCTGAATCGTCGTACCAGCAGGAAACTCTATGAGTAAGCCCCAAAAAAGATGGCCTGAAATGATGGTAACCTACATCCATTCCGATGACGGTCCCTTTTCAGAGGAACAGTATAAACGCGTACTCGAAATGATTCAGATCGAGGAGGAACAGATTAACGTCTTACCGGTCAGTAAAGCAGATTCACTTAATCTAAACTCAACGGACTCCCTGATTTTCGGCGGGTTGACAGCATACCCTGAGAGTGTTCGAAATGATACCGATCCCTGGAAAACCATCCTGGGGAAAGACTTGCCGGTATGGGCCTTCGAGGCCGGTGCCTCCGTCTTATTATCGGAACAGGAGATATTGAAACGGCTGGATACGCCAGAGATCCTGAGGATCCGACTCACCGATGAAGGAAAGAAGGACACCATCTTCAGCACGATGGATGACTTGTTTTATTCAGCCTGTTATTTTGAGCCGTTCACATTATTCAACAGGGATTGGGGAATTCCGCTCGCAGAAACCCATGCCGGCCAGGTTGTCGCTTTTCGTAAACCGGACCAGCATGTTTATGGGACACTATTTCACCCGTACCGGTACAAATCATTGGTTTATCGATTCTTCAAGAAATTTGTCGCACAACCGGAATTGCTGGCATAATTCGGAGAGGTCTTCTTTATCTCAGGTTTAATGGAGCCCCTGCGACCTCTGTGAGATCTCAGTGTCCACTGTGGTTTCTTAAGGGACCAAAAGGGAACCACCGGGTTCACAAAGAATTCACGAAGGTCACAGAAAATCTATCACCCTCATCAGCATGGTTAAACCCGTAGAATTCTTCTGTAAATACTAGCGATAGTCATCCCCTGAATTCCCGATCTGAATCGGAAATACTATTACTGTTTACTGCTAACTGGTAACTGACCTCTGCTCCATTCGTAAGTGACCCGAAGAAAACCATGGGTATTGAAGTGCTCCTTGAAATAGATGAGAGAACGCCTGGGATCCATCGGATTATCGGTATCGGTCTCCATGGAAACACCGAAGTCGACTGCAGCGATACCCTCATCCTTTGAACGGAGACAGATCTCGTGCATCATCAGATTTACCGGACGATATCGTTTGTATTTGGTCAGAGAGCAGATGTAAAAGACGAGCAATACCTTTGGATGGCAATGCATCGTCATCGTGGCCGCTATCAGTTTACCATCAAGCCAGGCTCCGGTCAAATCCATTTCATCCGGAAACAGTTTGAACAGCTCTTTAATCTCTGAAAGACTGTGTGTCGGTTTGAGGTTGAATTTACTCTTGTTTTGCAGAAGCAACTCATAAAAAGCTTCAAAATCGTCCAGAGGCCTTAGTTGTACACCCGAATTACGTGCTTTTTTGATCGACTTCCAGTTGTCCCGGCTTATCGTTTTCTCAGAATATTCGTCCATTGATACAATCGATGATATCAGGACCCGAGACTCCCGGAAACCATAATAACGAAGCAGAAAATCCAAATCCTGGTTTAGCTGACGCTGATAAAGTAATGGAGGGAACGTCATTTGTATCCGTTGGATATCCATCGTTTTGAAATATTCAAGGATAACAGTCAGTGCCTTCTCAGTATCCGAGAACGCAGCAGGCGGAAGAATGAGTCCCCCGTAACTTGCCTTAACGGGCGAGACAAACTCCGTGCCGTCATCATTAAAGGCTCCCACCAATCCAGCCACAAGGTCTTCCCCTTCATAACATCCAATGAATCTGACAGGAACAGGCTCATCATGATGATGATAAAAACGCGGACTTGAGAACATGGTTCCGTTATTTGAATCGGTAATGAACCGCTCCCATTCCTGCTCGTCGATTTCATCCAATTCCTGATCTCTTACGATCATACTGATAACACTATTTTCATGGTTTCAAGTACTTCTTCGGGTTTGACCAGCAACACTGCCTCGCCACGGACTGCGTGTATAAAATGTTCCAGTTCCCGCGACAACGGTTCTGCGCGTTCCACTTTTACTGATCTGCTGGTGGGTTTTCCATATTTTCTGAGGAACTCAACGAAATCCTTCTCACTGAAATCTTTAGGATTTACATTGTGCTCATAAACATCCAGAGTTTGTTCGATATAATTCAGCTCTGCGTGCCCCTTCGTACCGGTCACAGACAATTGCCTGATCTTGACCGGTGTTATCCAGTTGACCTGTATGAACCCGCTGGCCGACGGATATTGCAAAAAAGCCGTGGCCGCATCTTCAACCGTATTGGAGTGAACATTCAGCCGCTGGACCTCTATTTTATCCGGATTCACGCCTATCAGATACCGGAACACGTCGATGTCATGGACGGCAAGATCAACGAACACTCCGATATCGGTAAGTTTTGGAGGATAGCCTCCAACGCGCCTCGCCACCAGATTGGTGATCGTCCCCAGTTCATCCTTATCTATAAGCTCTTTCAGTGCCTTCACGGCCGGATTAAACCGTTCAACATGCCCAACAGTTAACAGGCAATTCGACTTTTGGGATGACGAAATCAACTTTTCGATCTCTTCTATTCGATCCGAGGCCGGTTTCTCGAGCAACACATGGATTCCCCGGTCCAGGCATTCCGAAGCAACTGGGAAATGTTGTCTCACAGGGACTGCAATCGTTACAAAATCAGGATTCTCTCGATCCATGAGTTCCCTGTAATCTGCGTATCCGGTTGTCTCGAACTCCTTGCTTAGCAAGTTCCTGCGTTCTTCATCAATATCAGCCAGGCCACGCAGGCTAACACCCCCCATACCCTTCAAAATCCGGCA